>NZ_RBWZ01000008.1:0-355141 GCF_003634765.1 Microbacterium sp. AG790 | reverse complement strand
GCTGCACTCCTACAATCACCACAGGCCCCACACCGCGATCGGCGGCCACCCACCCATCAGCAGATTGACCAACGTCCCTGGGCAGCACAGCTAGCGCACGGTCATGGCGAGCGTCAAGCAGAGGCCTGACGGGGTCTGGCGCGCCCGCTACCGGGGCCCGGACGGTCGGGAGTACTCGAAGCACGCGAAGCTGAAGCGGGATGCTCAGGCATGGCTAGATGACGCCACGGCGGCGATGAAGGCCGGAACGTGGGTTGACCCGTCGACGTCGAAGATGACGGTTGGGGAGTGGCTCACGAAGTGGGAGGCCGGCTATGCGGTAAACAAGCCGGGGACGGTGAAGTCCGCGTCCGTGCATGTGAAGCTCATCCGGGCGAAGTTCGGGACCCGGCAGCTGCGGACGATCCGTGCGTCGGACGTGAAGGAGTGGATGGCGGAGCTGTCGCAGAAGTACGCCCGCTCATACGTGTACTCGATCCACAGGCGCCTGCATCAGGTGTTCGAGGACGCAGTCCACGACGGGGTGCTGACCCGCAACCCGGTCTCGAGGCGCACAAGCCCGCCGACGCCAGCACAGCGCCCGTACGTCGCGACGACCGCGCAGGTGTGGGCGCTCTACGATGCACTGCCGAAGGAGTACCGGTCGATCGTGCTGCTCGGCGCTTTCGCAGGCCTACGTGCGGGGGAGATGGCCGCGCTCACCCGTGACGACATCGGCTGGGAACGCCACACCATCACCGTTTCCGCGCAGCACGACAACGCGGACCTGAAGTCGGACGCATCAGCCGGGACGATCCCGGTTCCTGCAGAGCTCACTGAAATGCTCAGGGAAGACGCCGGCGTGCGGATGATCGTCCCCGGAGTGTTCGGTCGCGGTGTCACGGCCTGGCAACTCAACAGAGTCTGGGCCGACACGCGGGGAAGCGTGGACGGCCTACCCGAGGGGTTCCGCATCCACGACCTGCGGCACTACTTCGCGTCACTCCTAATCGCTGCGGGCCTCGACATCAAGGTCGTGCAGACGCGGATGCGCCACGCCTCTCCGGTTGTCACGCTCCGGACGTACGGGCACCTGTGGCCCGACACTGACGACACCTCGCGCGCCGCCGTCGCCGCCGTCTTGGGCGCGCGAGAGTCAGTCCCCGCGGTTCCCTCTGACAGCGGACACAACTAGCGCGACGCTACTCAGAGCCGCGGGCACGAATCCGAACAACGACTCCGCGGAGAACCCAAGAATGATGAGCGTCGTGCCGGCGGCGAGCCCGCCAACGGCGACAAGCTGAGCGCCGATCGTCCCGACGATCACGCCAAAGGACTCGGCTCGAGTTAGCCGAGTAAGTGCCCCTGACCTAGCATTCTGGTTGCCGACGTAGGCATTGATTATGTTCCCCGCGCTTCCAGGGACGAGTTCCTCGTAACCGCGGAGAATGCTCGCTGGGGGCAACGGGCCCTTGAAGCTGGCTACAGCGTTTAGCGGGTTCCCTCGTTCGAGCTCTTCTTCGAGCTCGGCTTCGAGCGCGTCGACTTCGGACCGTTCAACGTCTCCACCATTTGCGACAGACGTGCTCGGTTCCCCGTCAGACCCACGAACGTCCCGTGGGAAAGACCCCTCATAGTTGCTCGTGTCGTCGGTGTCATGGCTCAACCTTAGTTTCCTTGCCTTGGTACCGGCTGATCGTGAGGAGCTGTTCCTCACTTGTGATCATAGTGCGGAAGAGCCCCCGGAGTGCGGACTCTGGGGGCTCTCCCGAAGATTCTGCGGACTAAATGCGGACCAGACGCCCGACTCGGCCCGGAATCATGCGACTTCTCGCTAGACGCCGAAGTACAGCTCGTACTCGAACGGGTGCGGGCGCGCGGCGAGCGGCTTGATCTCGTTCTCGATCTTGTACTCGATCCAGGTCTCGATCAGCTCGGGCGTGAACACACCGCCGGCGAGGAGGAACTCGTGGTCTGCACGCAGCGCCTCGAGCGAGTCGAGCAGCGAGTTCGGCACCTGCGGGATGTTCTTGGCCTCCTCGGGCGGCAGCTCGTAGAGGTCCTTGTCGACCGGCTCGTGCGGCTCGATGCGGTTCTTGATGCCGTCGAGGCCCGCCATCATCTGCGCGGCGAACGCGAGGTAGGGGTTACCCGAGGCGTCGGGCGCGCGGAACTCGATGCGCTTGGCCTTCGGGTTGCTGCCCGTGATCGGGATGCGGATCGCCGCCGAGCGGTTACCGGCCGAGTAGACCAGGTTGACCGGAGCCTCGTAGCCCTTCACGAGACGCTTGTAGGAGTTCAGCGTCGGGTTGGTGAAGGCGAGGACAGCCGGGGCGTGCGCCAGCAGGCCGCCGATGTACCAGCGGGCGAGGTCGGACAGCCCGCCGTAGCCCTTCTCGTCGTAGAAGAGGGGCTTGCCCTCGAGCCACAGCGACTGGTGGGTGTGCATACCCGAGCCGTTGTCACCGAAGAGCGGCTTCGGCATGAAGGTCGCGACCTTGCCCCACTGCTCGGCGACGTTCTTGACGATGTACTTGAACTTCAGGATGTCGTCGGCCGCGTGCACCATCGTGTCGAAGCGGTAGTTGATCTCCTGCTGACCACCGGTGCCCACCTCGTGGTGCGCACGCTCGAGGATCAGGCCCGCGTCGATGAGGTGCAGGCTGATGTCGTCGCGGAGATCGGCCGTCTTGTCGACGGGGGAGACGGGGAAGTAGCCGCCCTTGTAGGCCGTCTTGTTGGCGAGGTTGCCGCCTTCTTCGGCGCGACCCGTGTTCCAGGCGCCCTCTTCGGAATCGACGCTGTAGAAGGAGGCGTTCTGCTTCACTTCATAGCGGACGTCGTCGAAGATGTAGAACTCCGCCTCCGGGGCGAAGAACGCGGTGTCGGCGATGCCCGTCGACGCGAGGTACTTCTCGGCCTTCTTGGCGACCTGACGCGGGTCCTTGCTGTAGATCTCGCCGTTGCGCGGGTTGTAGATGTCGAAGAGCATGATCAGCGTCTTCGCTTCGCGGAACGGATCGATGTAGGCCGTCGAGACGTCGGGGATGAGCTGCATGTCCGACTCGTGGATGTTCGCGAAACCGCGGATCGACGAGCCGTCGAACAGCTGGCCGACCGTGAAGAACTCCTCGTCGACGGTCGAGGCCGGGATGTTGAAGTGCTGCTGCACACCAGGCAGATCCGTGAACCGGATGTCGAGGAACTTGACGTCCTCGTCCTTGATGAACTTCAGAACCTCGGATGAATCTTTGAACATGGAGTCTCCAAGATCGGGTGTGGAACACGCCTGAACGGGATCAGGCCCGCCTCGACGCTATCGATGACCGGTTGCCCGGCAGTATCCCCCGTGTTTCGGGGATGTTACAGCGACGCGGATAAGCTGACCCGGTGACGGCAGGTACTTCCGACAATACGGGACATCACGACAGCACCTATCCCGGAGAGCGGCTCGGGATGCCCCCTTGGGGCCCGGGCAGCATCGCACGACTCGGTCGACGCATCGGCGCTCTCGCCGTCGATCTGGCAACAGCGACACTGATCGCCTACGCATTCTTCCCGGTCCTGGACGAGGTCACGGGGTTTCGGTACGCCAATCCGGTCGCGTCGAACCTGATCTTCCTCGCTGTGCAGGTGCTGTTCATCCCGACGCTCGGGGGAAGCCCGGGACATCGGCTGTTCGGCATGCGGATCGTCCGTGTCGACGGCGGCTGGAGCGGCCTCTGGCGTCCGATGGTGCGCACGCTGCTGCTCGCCGTGATCATCCCCGCCGTGATCTGGGATGGCGATCACCGCGGCCTTCACGACAAGATCGCCGGAACGGTCCTCGTTCGCGGTTGAGGCTCAGCGTGGGCGCGGCGCGCGGGCTCGCATCGGATCGATGCCCTTCGGGATCGGCAGCGAGGTGACGGACTGCGAGACCGAGTCCACGCGCTTGACGACAGCCGCCATCGTCGTACGATCGACCTTCTTGGGGAACGACTTGATGGTCGCCGAGAGCTTCGAGATGGGCACGTCACCCTCGCCGTGGCCGATGTACAGCACATTGATCGGCACGCCCGAGGCCACGCGCTGGACCTTCATCTTCTCGTCATTGACGAGTCGAGTGAGCCGCCCGCGCGCACCCTCGCCCACGATCACGACGCCACCGCGGCCGATCACGCGGTAGACCGCGTCCTGCGTCTTCGGGTTGACCCCGACGGGCATCTCCGAGGCCACCCAGCTGCGGCCGAGCGAGGTCGACAGCACGTGACCGGCGGCTCCCGGCATCCCGTCGAGCTTGATGTACATCGCGCGGGTGGACAGACGTGTGAGCACGATCATGGCGCCCAAGAGACCGAACAGCAGGCCGGTGACACCCCACAGGATGACGCTCCAGATGGCCGCAGGCGGGATGAGGAACCCGATGAGGACGCCGATGCCGATTCCGACGACCACGACAGCCGCCAGCACCCACGGCAGCCACGAGAATTCGGCCTTCGTGAAGGTGTAGAGCGAGCGGATCTGGGAGAAGAAGCCAGGGCCCTTGTCGGGTGCGGAACTGCGGGATACCATGGCACACAGCCTACCGTCGCGGCGACACGGCGCACGCGCACGCGGTGCGACGAGAACTCCTCCCCAGCGTGGCGAACCCTTGGCGACTGCACAGTTGACCCGCGCGGCGGCCGGCCCGGTCCACGAGCGGCGACACTCACGATATGAGCATCGATTCCGGTCTGCTCGCCCCGCCGCCGCTGCTGAGGACGCTGGGCGCCGCCGACGCCCCGTTTCCCGGCGACCTGCGCGCGGGCACGCCTCCGAGGGTGTGGGTGCCCCTGCAGGATCTGCCGAGCGAGATCTGGCGGGTACGGGCCGGCGAGCATGTGCTCGCCCCCGTCGACCTGGCGCGCACTCCGGACGGTCACGCTGCCCTGCTCCCGCACTGCCCGCACCGACTCATCACTCTCGTCGCCGGGCGTGTGTGGGAGGCGGGAGCGCTCGTCACCGCCGCCGTCAGTGTGCTGCGTGGCGCCGCCGAGGCAGAGCGCTGCGGCTTCACCGTCGGCTCCTGGTGGGTGGATGCCGACGGGTGTCCACTCCTGGCTGCGACCGGACCGGCCTGGCGGGACGATTCCGTCGCACTGCTGAAGGAGCTCGCCGAGGCTGCCGCGCCGGGTCTGCGGCAGACGGTGCTCGACGCCGCGGCACTGATCAGCGAGGGTCGCATCACGCCGGGGCGGCGCGAGCGTGCGGAAGATGAGCTGTTCGCCGCCGCTGAACCGGCTCCTCTGCCGACCGCCGACGCGAACAGGGGGGTCGCGGCCATCCCGGCGCCGCGTCGGGCAGTACACCGCGGTTGGACCGGCGACGACCTCGCCTCGGATGCGTCGAGCTGGGTCGCGCCGCTCGTCGAGCGCGACCTTGCCGCTCGTGCGCTGAACGTCCTGGGCGATGTTCGCTCCGCGCTGAGGCGCACGATGAGCGCAACGCGCAGGCACGGGCTGACGGCGGTACGAGACCGGGCCGGACGCCGCGCCCTGTCGGCGACGACGACACGGGCGCACAAGGATCGTGCGCCACGCCGCCGCCGGCGATCCCCGCTGCTCGTGGCCGCTGCCGCGGCCGCGATCATCATCGCCGTGGGTCTCGCGTGGCCGGTAGACGAGAGCGCTTCATCCGCGACGCCCGCGGCATCCACACCGTCGCTGGACAGCGGGGCCGTGTCCACCCCGGCAGCGACCCCCGACTCCCGCGCGTCGGATGCCGCAGCGCCTGCGCCGTCGCAGAGCGCCGACGAAGGCGACATCGCGCGCCGCCTGCTTGCCGATCTCGCGTCATGCGCCCGGGAGCAGGCCGCCGACTGCTCCGACATTCTGGAGGATCCGAGCGCCGGCGTTCCTGACAGCGTCGTCGTCGAGGACGCTGAACTGCGCGAGGTCACCCTCCTCGACGAGTACGGCGGCGTGGCCGCCTACCGTGTCTCCGGCGGAGAGCAGCCCAGCCAGGTGCTCGTTCTCGTGCAGGTCGACGGAAAATGGCTGATCCGCGACGTGTACGACGTCGCGGATCAGCCATGACATGCGAGCCCGTTGGCCGGGCGCGCGCTCAGATTCCCAGGTTGGCCTCGAAGTCCGCCGTCTCCAGGCGGGTCTTGACCGCACCCAGGAAGCGGGCCGCGTCGGCGCCGTCGACGATGCGGTGATCGTACGACAGTGCCAGATAGACGTAGGAGCGCACGGCGATCGCCTCGACGCCGTCGACCTTGACCACACCGGGCTCCTTGACGACCGCGCCGGTGCCGAGGATCGCGGACTGCGGAAGGAAGACGACCGGGGTGTCGAAGAGGGCGCCGCGGGAGCCGGTGTTGGTCACGGTGAACGTGCCACCGGCGAGCTCGTCGGGCTTCAGCTTGTTGTCGCGCGTGCGAGCGGCGAGGTCGGCGATCTCGGACGAGATCCCCGCCAGCGTCTTGGCGCCCGCGTCACGGAGAACGGGGGTCAGCAGGCCGCGCTCGGTGTCGACCGCGATCGAGATGTTCTCGGTGGCGGGGTAGACGATGTCGGTGCCGTCCACCGTGGCGTTGATCACCGGGAACGCCTGCAGCGCCTCTGCGGCAGCGAGGACGAAGAACGGCAGGAACGACAGCTTGCCGCCCGTCTTCGCGACGAAGTCCTTCTGGACCGCCGTGCGGTAGGACGCGACCTTCGTGACGTCCACCTTCACGACCGTGGTGAGCTGGGCCGTCTGCTGCATCGAGGCAACCGCGCGCTCGGCGAGCACCTTGCGAAGACGGGACATCGGCTGGGTCGTGCCGCGCAACGGCGAAACCTCGAGCGGGGCCGCCGCCGCCGGAGCGGGCGTGACAGCCGCGGCCGCAGGAGCGGCCTGGGCAGCCTCGGCCGCCTTGAGCACGTCTTCCTTGCGGATGCGACCACCGACACCGGTCCCGGTGACGGACGCCAGGTCCACACCCTGCTGCTGCGCGAGTCGGCGCACGAGGGGAGTGACGTAGGTCGCCGCGTCGTCCGCAGGCGCGGCAGCGGGAGCAGGAGCAGCGGCCGGTGCAGGCGCCGCAGCGGGTGCAGGCGCCGCAGCGGGAGCAGGAGCGGCCGGCGCTTCGGCAGCCGGAGCGGCCGGCGCTTCGGCAGCAGGAGCAGGCGCAGCTGCCGCCGGAGCAGCGGCTGCAGGAGCACCCGAACCGATGCGCGCGAGCACAGCGCCGACGGCGACCGTCTCATCCTCGGCGACGAGGATCTCCTGCATCGTGCCGGCGATCGGAGAGGGGATCTCGGTGTCGACCTTGTCGGTCGAGATCTCGAGGAGCGGCTCGTCGACGGCGACCTCTTCGCCGACCTGCTTGAGCCAACGCGTCACCGTTCCTTCGGTGACGCTCTCACCCAGCTCGGGAAGAACGACGTCTTTCGCATCGCCGGACGGCGCAGCGTTGGCCTCAGGAGCCGCGGGAGCCTGTTCGGGGGCGGGAGCCGCTTCGGCCGGAGCCTGCTCAGCGGCGGGCTGCTCCGCGGCGGGCGCATCGTCGGACGGTGCGGCAGCCGAGCCGTCTCCGATCTTCGCGAGAACGGCGCCGACCTCGACGGTCTCGTCCTCAGCGACCAGGATCTCCTCGATCACACCGCTGACGGGAGAAGGGATTTCGGTGTCGACCTTGTCGGTCGAGATCTCGAGCAGCCCTTCGTCGGCCTGGATCGTGTCACCGACCTTCTTGAGCCAACGGGTGACCGTTCCCTCGGTGACGCTCTCTCCGAGCGCGGGGAGGACCACGGATGTGCTCATGACTGTGTCTCCTTCAGAAGTTCGATGTCCGACAACTAGCTTAGTGACCCTCACGGGGCCGAAGCGGTGACGTGTCGGACGGGGGAGGAATGGCGGGGGTTTTCAGAGGGCGTGCAGAGGCTTGCCCGCGAGGGCGAGGAACGCCTCGCCGAGCGCCTCGCTCTGCGTCGGGTGCGCGTGCACGTACGGCGCGATGTCTTCCGGGTGCGCTTCCCAGGCGACGGCCAGCTGGCCCTCGCTGATGAGTTCGCCGACGCGATCGCCGACCAGATGGACGCCGATCACGGGCCCGTCGACCAGGCGGACGATCTTGACGATGCCGCCCGTGCCGATGATCTCGCTACGGCCGTTGCCGGCCAGGTTGTACTCAGAGACGGCGACCGCGTCACCGTGGGCGGCACGCGCGGCTGCCTCGGTGATGCCGACGGAGGCCACCTCGGGGTGCGAGTACGTGACCCGCGGGATGGTGTGCTCCGCGACCATGACGGGGCCGAGGCCCGCGATCTGCTCAGCCACGAAGATCCCCTGCTGAAAGCCACGGTGGGCCAGTTGCAAGCCGGGGACGATGTCGCCCGCCGCCCAGACGTGCGGGACCGATGTCCGCAGGCGCTCGTCCACGCTCACGAAGCCGCGCTCCAGAGCCACCCCCGCCTCATCGAATCCCATCCCGGCCGTCGACGGACCGCGTCCGACGGCCACGAGGAGGTAGTCCGCGCTCAGCTCGCTGCCGTCGGCCAGGACGATCGTGACCCCGGCATCCGTCTGCGAGACGGAGGCGAAGCGGGAACCGAGTCGAGAGACGATGCCGCGCTTGCGGAAGGCGCGCTCCAGGGCTTTGCTCGAGGAGATGTCCTCCGCGGGCAGGAGGTGGTCGAGCGCCTCGACGATCGTGACCTCCGCACCCATCGATCGCCACGCGCTCGCGAACTCGACGCCGATGACCCCGCCGCCGAGGACGATGACCGACGCGGGCACCTCTGCGAGCGCGAGGGCCTCTTCGCTGGAGAGGACCCGGCCGCCGATCTCGATGCCGGGGAGGGTGCGCGTGTGCGAGCCGGTGGCGAGAAGGACGTCGGTACCGCGATAGGTGTCCTCGCCGACCGCGACGGCGGGGCCGTCGTCGTCGACGACCAACCGTCCCTCTCCGGTGACCACCGTGATCCCGCGCGCCTTGATGAGGCCGGTGAGCCCCGCGAACTTCTTGGCGACGATGCCCTCGCGGAATGCGGTGACCCCCGCCACGTCGATGCCCTCGAACGTCGCCGCCACGCCGACGCTCGACGCGTCACGGACGGCATCAGCGATCTCTGCCGCATGCAGGATCGCCTTGGTCGGGATACAGCCGCGATGAAGGCACGTGCCGCCGAGCTTGTCCTTCTCGACGAGGGTGACCGAGCGACCGAGCTCGGCCGCGCGGATCGCCGCTGCGTATCCGGCCGATCCGCCGCCCAGGACGACGAGATCGGAGTGGTGTGCGGTCATCGTGCGTCTCCTTCGACGAATGCGAGCAGGGATCGAACGGTGGCCGCGGTGGGGCCCTTGTCCGTGGCACCGGTCGCGGATTTGGTGCTCCCGCTGCCGGCGATGTCGAGGTGCACCCAGGGGATGCGAGGCGCGTCCGCGTCGTCGGAGACACGCCCGACGAACCGCTGGAGGAAGAGTCCGGCGAACAGCGAACCGCCCGTCGGGTCGCCGATCTTCGCGTTGACGAGGTCGGCGATGGGGGAGTCCAGCTCCTCTTCCATATGCGCCGGCAGCGGGAGCGGCCAGGCCAGCTCGTCCGCGGACTCCGCCGCATCCAGGTACTCGGCAACCGCTTCCTCCGAGCCCATGACGCCGGTGTGGCGAGAGCCCAGCGCCACCGAGATGGCTCCGGTGAGAGTGGCGACGTCGACGATCACGTCCGGGTGCGTGCGACTGGCCGCGACGAGACCGTCGGCAAGGACGAGCCGTCCCTCGGCGTCGGTGTTCAGCACCTCGACAGTGGTGCCGCCCAGAATCCGCAGCACGTCTCCGGGACGCGTTGCTCGTCCCGACGGCATGTTGTCGGCGAGACAGAGCCATCCCGACACGCGCACCGGCAGACGCAGCTGCGCGGCCGCACGGACCACGGCCAGCACCGTCGCCGCGCCGGCCATGTCGTACTTCATGCCCA
The DNA here is from genome assembly GCF_003634765.1 of Microbacterium sp. AG790. Classification (NCBI taxonomy): domain Bacteria; kingdom Bacillati; phylum Actinomycetota; class Actinomycetes; order Micrococcales; family Microbacteriaceae; genus Microbacterium; species Microbacterium sp. AG790. The sequence goes on along the minus strand of NZ_RBWZ01000008.1, from coordinate 345,234 downwards.
CCATTCCCGCGGGCGGCTTGAGCGAGAGCCCACCGGTGTCGAAGGTGATGCCCTTGCCGACGATCGCGACATGGCGCTCGGCATCCGCAGGGGCGTAGTCGAGTCGCACGAGACGGGGCGGTCGGTCCGAGCCCTGCCCCACGCCGAGGATGCCCCCGTAGCCGTCGGCGGCGAGCTGCTTCTCATCGAGGACGACGACGTCCACGGGAAGCTCCGCCAGCGCCTCCCGAGCGGCATCCGCGACGTCCTGCGGCCCCAGCCACTCGGCCGGGGTGTGGACGAGATCCTTGACGAGCGCGGCGGCGTCGCCGACGGCCTGCGCTCGCGCCAGCGCCGAGGCGGCGGGGGGCCGCTCACCGCGAATGACCACGTGTGACGCGCGAGCAGCAGCGGCAACCGACTTGTATCCATCGAAGCGATACGCGCCGAGCACGGCGCCCTCCGCCACGGCTCGCCACCCGTCGTCATCGACTGCCGGGGCTTCGACGGCCACGGTGTCGAAGCCGGTCGTCGTTCTCAGAGCGGCGCCGACCGCTTCACGCAGCGCCGCGGTGTCGGGCGCGGGCCCGGTGCCGACGACGATCAGGGGCAGCGACGTCGCCTCCGGCGCGTAGGCGCGCACCGTTGCGCCGAGCGCGCCCGAGAAGCCCACGGCGTTCAAAGCCGAGGCCAGCCCCGGCCACTGGTCGAGAGCACCCGCATCGTGATCGAGGGGAGGGAGGGCGAGCACGAGGGCATCGGCCTTCGCCTCACGCAGCGGATCGGTCGTGTACGACAGCTCGGGAAACGCCATGACCTCCATCCTAGGTTTGCGTCGTCCGGGGTCGGCGACGCCCGAGGGCGGCGAGCCGCACCCCGCGTGTTCGCTGTCAGCGGCACGCGGACCTGCGCCCGGGGAAGGCTCGTACAGTGGACTCATGCCCTTGAGCGGTCCCCTGTACGAGCGTGTGGCGTCGTCCCCGCCGGTCCCTGCCGACGTTCCGCTGGTGATCGTGCTGACCGGGTTCACGGATGCCGGGGGCGCCGTCTCGCAGATGGTGGAGATGTTCCGCGACGACCTCGAGCCGGCGCCGATCGTGACCTTCTCTGCCGACGTGCTGTTGGATTACCGCGCGCGCCGCCCGACGATCACCTTCGACGCCGACCATCTCGCCGACTACCGCCCGCCGCGCCTGGAGCTCTCGCTCGCGCATGACGCGCTCGGTCAGCCCTTCGTTCTGCTGGCGGGGTACGAGCCGGACTTCGCCTGGGAAGCATTCACCGAGACGGTCGTGGGCTTGGCCGAAGGATTGCAGGTGTCGTCGGTGACGTGGGTGCACGCCATTCCCATGCCTGTGCCGCACACGCGCCCGATCGGCACGACGGTGAGCGGGACGCGCGCCGACCTGACACAGGCGCACTCGGTGTGGCAGCCTCACACGCAGGTGCCGGCGACGGTCGGTCATCTCCTGGAGCACCGCTTCGCGCAGAGCGGAGCGTCCGTCGCGGGATTCGTCCTTCTGGTGCCCCATTACCTCGCCGACACTGACTACCCGGCCGCCGCACTGGCGGGATTGGACAGCCTCTCGGTGGCCAGTGGTCTCGTCTTCAACGTTGACGATGTGCGCGAGGAGAACCGGGAATACGTCGCGAAGGTGGACGACCAGGTGGAGGGCAACGCCGAGCTGACCTCGATGCTGCACGCTCTCGAAGAGCGGTATGACTCGTACATGGCCGGATCGAACCTCGGTCAGCCGATCATCCACCCCGGTGATCTGCCCAGCGCAGACGAGCTCGCCGCGGAACTGGAGCGCTTCCTCGCCGACCGTCGCACCGACGACCACCGCCGGGACGACGACCGCCGAGGCGACGACTGGCGCGGCGACGACCGCCGCGGTCGACGCTGAGCGGAATGCGCAGCGTCCCCGCGATGTTATGGATGCTGTGGGGATCCTGACGGACTGTTGCGCACGGTCTGTCCGATGATGTATGCGACAATGGAAACCTGACCCGTTGTCGAACCGGGGTCGGCTCGTGACGAGGCGACTGCGGACTTGACAAGGGTCTTACTCCTGTCCGAAAACCCGGCGCGTGCGTCGGTGAAAGGCAAGACGTGACCTCAGGCACGAAGACCACCCGCTCCCGCAAGGTCGAGGAGGAGGAAGCCACGGAGTCCGCCACGGAACAGGCGACGACCACGACCGCCGCCAAGAAGGCGACGTCGAAGGCTCCGGCCAAGGCGAAGGCGGCGCCCAAGAAGGCGTCGAAGAAGACCGCGGACGACGACGAGGAGATCGACGACGACGTCGAGCTCGATGACACCGACATCGAGGATGCCGCGGACGACGAGTCGGGCGATGATGCTGCCGAGGCGTCGACCGGAGCCGCCGGCAAGAAGGGCGAGGACGACGACGAGGACGAGGACGGCACGAGGAAGCCTGCCTTCTCCGAGCCGCTCCCCACGGGCGCCATTGTCATTTCCTCGAGCGACGAGGACGATGTTCCCGTCTACTCGACGCAGATCACCGGCGCGACGGCCGACCCGGTCAAGGACTACCTGAAGCAGATCGGTAAGGTCCCGCTGCTGAACGCGGCCGAAGAGGTCGAGCTCGCGATGCGGATCGAGGCGGGTCTGTTCGCCGAAGAGAAGCTCTCGCACATGTCGGCGTCGGAGAAGTCGAGCCAGCTCGGGCTGGACCTCCAGTGGGTCGCTCGCGACGGCCAGCGCGCCAAGAGCCACCTGCTCGGCGCCAACCTGCGCCTGGTCGTCTCCCTCGCCAAGCGCTACACCGGCCGCGGCATGCAGTTCCTGGATCTGATCCAGGAGGGCAACCTGGGCCTCATCCGCGCGGTCGAGAAGTTCGACTACACCAAGGGCTTCAAGTTCTCGACGTATGCCACCTGGTGGATCCGTCAGGCGATCACGCGCGCCATGGCCGACCAGGCCCGCACGATCCGTATCCCTGTTCACATGGTCGAGGTCATCAACAAACTCGCCCGCGTGCAGCGCCAGATGCTTCAGGACCTGGGTCGCGAACCCACGCCCGAAGAGCTCAGCCGCGAACTCGACATGACCCCCGAAAAGGTCATCGAGGTGCAGAAGTACGGGCGCGAGCCGATCTCGCTGCACACCCCCCTGGGTGAGGATGGCGACAGCGAGTTCGGTGACCTCATCGAGGACACCGAGGCGGTCGTCCCGGCGGATGCCGTCGGCTTCACCATGCTGCAGCGACAGCTCGAGTCGCTCCTGGACTCACTGAGCGAGCGCGAGGCGGGTGTGATCCGCATGCGCTTCGGCCTCGGTGATGGACAGCCCAAGACGCTCGACCAGATCGGCGATACCTTCGGCGTCACGCGCGAGCGCATTCGTCAGATCGAGTCGAAGACCATGGCGAAGCTCCGACACCCCTCGCGATCGCAGTCGCTGCGGGACTACCTCGAATGAGCGGGGAGCTTCCCAACGACGGCAAGGCGCTCACCGTCACCATCGAGGGGACGACGTTCGCACGGATTCCGATCCGCACGCGCGTAGTCATGCCCGGTGACGATCTCGACGAGGTGGTCACCGAGTACGCCGCCGACCAGGTGACGGACGGCGACCTGCTGTTCATCACGGAGAAGATCGTCGCGATCACGCAGGGCCGTTCCTACACGCTCGACGAGATCCGCCCACGCCGCCTGGCGCACTTCCTGTCGAAGTACGTGACGAAGACCTCCTACGGCATCGGGCTCGGCATGCCCGAGACGATGGAGATGGCCCTCCGGGAGTGCGGCACCCCGCGGATCCTCTTCGCTGCGGCGATCAGCGCAGTGACGAAGGCGTTCGGACGCCGCGGCGACTTCTACCGCATCGCCGGCGACAAGGCGCGCGCGATCGACGGTCCGACCAACGGCACCATCCCGCCGTACGACCGCGCCGTCGTTCTGGGCCCGACGCGCCCGGCTGAGGTTGCCGCGCGCGTTCGGACGCTGCTCGGCGGCAACGTGCAGGTCGCCGTCGTCGACATCAACGACATCGGTGGGAACATTCTCGGCTCGACGCTCGACAAGGCGGGGGAGCGTCAGCTCGTCCGCATCCTTGCGGACAACCCGCTGGGCCAGGGCCGTGAGTCCACCCCCCTCGGGATCATCCGGGCAGCGTGACACCGCGCTGAAAAGTGCGAAACGCCGGCGACCTCCGTGAGAGGCGCCGGCGTTTCGCGTCGGTGATCAGAAACCCATTGCAGCGCGGTAGCGGGGAAGATGCCCGTGGCGGATCCCCGTCGCGGAGGGCTTGTTCTCGAACACGCCCGCACCCCAGTTGCCCTCGACCAGGACCGGGCCGGTCGGAGTGACGACGACGTCCCAGCCGACGTAGCGCACCTCGGGGATCACCAGCGCCACGTCGGTGATGAGCGCACGCACCTCGTCCATCATCGGCAGCCGGTAGTCGGCGATGCGGAAGCCGGTGTCCGGGTGGGTCTCGAAGAGCTCGCCCGACGTCGAGTAGCCCATCCCCATGGCGCGCCCGTCTTCGTGGAGGGCGGTGTAGAACCCGCCGAACGACGCCTGGTCGCTGACCTGACCGCGCCCGAACTTCTGCGCCATGTTGATGATCTCGACCGTTCCGTCATCCTTGACGAAGGTCGTGACGCGGGTCGTGTTGGCCGTGCCGGGAGCGATGGCTTCGAGGTCCGGATGCTGAACGATGCGCTCTTCGATCAGGACCTCGCCCTTCGCCAGCAGCTCAGCGTGGAACGCCTCCCAATCGGCGACGGCGCTCGCGTCGTAGCGGCGCACCCCGAGTCCGGACTTGCTGACGGGGACCTTGGCGATGAACACGGGATGCCGCTCGGCGAAGGCCGCGAGCTGGTCAGCATTGCCGGCGACGAGCTCGAGCCACTCACGGCCCAGGAAACGATCGAAATCGCGATTGAAGTCCACCTTGTTGTGGAAGCGATGCACCTGGGCCGGATCGTCGTAGCGGTTCGAGAGCTCCAGTGCCAGGGGACTGGTGACCCACGTGGCCCGCTCGGCGCGCGTCAGGATGGCGAAATCGAACTCCATGTAGTCGTTGAATCCGACGCGATGGCGCGCCGCCGACCAGAGCATGTCGACGAACACCAGCGGATAGCTCTTCCCGTGCACACGCGCAGTGAAACGCGCCCTCTCACGCACCGATGCGAGATCGAGCCCGCGGGCACGCTCGAAGAGCACTTCGAAACGGTGCAGGAGAGGAAGGCCTCGAGGCGCCATGACAGAGTCCTTCCGGGGACGGACGGAAAAGGGGAACTCCGCCAGTCTACGTGTGAGGGCTCAGCGCGCGTCGGCCAGACGAGCCGTCTCGTCGTGCCACGACGTCGCGATTGCGCGCAGCTTCTCTTCGTACTTGCGTCCGTGGTGCGCGCAGAACAGCAGTTCGCTGCCGTTGACTTCGGCCGCGATGTAGGCCTGGGCTCCGCACGAGTCGCAACGATCCGTCGCGGTCAGTCGGTACTCGAGGACGTCAGGCTCAGCGGTGGTCGACATGCTCATTTCGGTTCCTCCTCGGTACATGAGTTGCGGTGCGGTGTCATGACATACAACCACGCCGCGAGCTCAGCAATGCCGCGATCCGGTCACATTTCGCTGTGCGCGTACCCCGCCCCCGTCGCCATCGCCCGCGGTAGGAGGTGCTTCTGTGTGTCGCGGCGGGGGTGTCCGTGGGGCTGGATACGCTTGAGGATTGTGACCGCCGAGTATTCCGCCCACCACCTCCAGGTGCTTGAGGGCCTGGAGGCTGTCCGCAAGCGTCCCGGCATGTATATCGGCTCGACCGACTCCCGCGGGCTCATGCACTGCGTGTGGGAGATCATCGACAACTCGGTCGACGAAGCCCTCGCCGGCTACGGCTCGCGAATCGACATCGTCCTGCACTCCGACGGCAGCGTCGAGGTCCGCGACCGCGCACGCGGCATCCCTGTCGACATCGAGCCGCGAACCGGGCTCAGCGGTGTGGAGGTCGTGTTCACCAAGCTGCACGCCGGCGGCAAGTTCGGCGGCGGCTCCTACGCGGCATCCGGCGGTCTGCACGGTGTGGGCGCCTCCGTCGTCAACGCATTGTCCGAGCGTCTGGATGTCGAAGTCGACCGGGGCGGCAAGACCTATGCGATGTCGTTCCGTCGGGGAGAGCCCGGCCTGTTCGCAGGCCCCGGTCCGGAGTCGCCGTTCACCCCGTTCGAGAAGGCCTCGCAGTTGCGCGTCATCGGCACGGCACCCAAGGGCGTCACCGGAACGCGCATCCGCTACTGGGCCGACCGTCAGATCTTCACGAAGGACGCGACGTTCCACGCCGAGGAGCTGGAGCAGCGGGCGCGTCAGACAGCCTTCCTCATCCCCGGCCTCGAGATCGCGATCGTCGATCAGCGCGGCGAGGAGACGATCGAGACGACGCACCGCTACGACGGCGGCATCTCCGAGTTCGCCGATTTCCTCGCGCCGGATGCCGCGATCACCGATACCTGGCGACTGACCGGGGCCGGGACGTTCACCGAGACCGTTCCCGTGCTGCAGGCCGGCGGGGCGATGGTGCCGACCGAGGTCGAACGCGAGTGCGAGGTCGACATCGCGTTGCGTTGGGGGACGGGGTACGAGACCGTCAGCCGCTCGTTCGTGAACATCATCTCCACGCCGAAGGGCGGAACCCATCAGACCGGCTTCGAGCAGGGGCTGATGAAGGTCGTCCGCGGCCAGGTCGAGCAGAATGCTCGACGCCTCAAGGTCGGCGCGGGGGAGAAGCTCGAGAAGGACGACATCACCGCCGGTCTGACGGCCGTTCTCACTGTGCGACTGCCCGAACCCCAGTTCGAGGGCCAGACGAAGGAGATCCTGGGCACGCCCGCTGTTCGCGCCATCGTCGCGAATGTGGTCGCCAAGGAGCTCGCCGAGCGATTCTCGTCGAGCAAGCGCGACGACAAGGCGCAGACCGCGCTGCTGCTCGACAAGGTCGTGTCCGAGATGAAGGCGCGAATCTCGGCCCGCACGCACAAAGAGACCCAGCGTCGCAAGAACGCCCTCGAGTCGTCGTCATTGCCCGCGAAGCTCGCCGACTGTCGGACCTCGGACGTCGAGCAGTCGGAGTTGTTCATCGTCGAGGGCGACTCGGCCCTCGGCACGGCGAAGCTCGCGCGCAACAGTGAGTATCAGGCACTGCTGCCCATTCGCGGCAAGATCCTCAACGTCCAGAAGGCCTCGATCAGCGACATGCTCTCCAACGCGGAATGCGCGGCGATCATTCAGACGATCGGGGCGGGGTCCGGTCGGAGCTTCGACCTCGATGCGGCGCGCTACGGCAAGATCATCCTGATGAGCGACGCCGACGTCGACGGCGCGCATATCCGCACGCTCCTGCTGACGCTGTTCTTCCGCTACATGCGCCCCCTCATCGAAGCGGGGCGGGTGTATGCGGCTGTCCCGCCGCTGCACCGCGTCATCGTGGTCAATCCGGGCTCGAAGCCGAACGAGACGATCTACACGTACTCGGAGCAGGAGCTGCATACTCTCCTCGCGAAGGTGCAGAAGTCGGGACGGCGCTGGCAGGAGCCGGTGCAGCGCTACAAGGGACTCGGCGAGATGGATGCCGATCAGCTCGCCGAGACCACGATGGACCGTGCGGGGCGACTGCTGCGGCGCGTACGCGTTCAGGATGCCGAGGCGGTCTCGGGAGTGTTCGAACTGCTCATGGGCAGCGATGTGGCACCGCGACGCGACTTCATCGTCACCTCCAGCGACCGACTCGACCGTGAGGCCATCGACGCCTGACCGCCGGCCTCATCCGGGCCCGCTCTCGCAGAGCCGAAAAAGACGCGGGGCCCGAGACCGATCTGGGGGGATTCGGTCTCGGGCCATCGCCGCGGCTACGGGGGACATCCGGATGACGTCGAGCCCCGAACGGTCTCTTCGTCCCCGAAATCACGGACGTCTCGCGCCGTGCCCTGTGAAGAACCGACTGGGGATCAGTTCTTCGGCTAGCAAAAGGTTAGGCGCGCATAGGCGCCGCCAACGTGAACCATCGGCGGATTCGACTGCGACTTTCGTCTACTTTGACGCTGTGCGCAGAAATGTCGTGCTGATCAGCCCGAGAGCGGAAGTGAGGCGCTGACGACCCAGCCCTGGGACTTTCGTTCCGATTCGAAAGTGCCACCGAAAAGTCGGAAGCGCTCACGAAGACGCATGATGCCGTAACCCGACGCGGGCAGACCCGCCGTGCGTGCAGGCGGCGAGTCGTCGGTAAAGGTGAGGTGCACCCAACCACGCTCGACCCGAAGGACGATGGAGACGGTGCGGGCGCCGGTGGCGTGCTTGAGCACGTTCGTCGCACTCTCGCGGATCACGCGGGTGAGAGCGACCAGGGATGCACTCGGCAGCCGCAGGTCAGAGGGGACATCCGCGGTCACCGCAATACCCGCCTGTCCGAGTTCTTTCGTGACGGCAGCGATGGTGCCCGTGATCCCGTCCGGCGAAGACACACGTTCGGGGGAGAGGTTCTCTTCACCGCGAACCATCCCGAGCACGCGACGGATGTCGGTGAGCGCCTGAACCGCCGCTTCGCGGATCGCCGTCTGCGACTGCGACCGCGTCTGCATGTCTTCGGTGCGGTCCAAGACCGCGGCGTGCAGAGCGACGATGGTGATCTCGTGCGCGACGATGTCGTGCAGCTCGTCGGCGATGAGGTCTCGTTCGTGTTTGAGCTGCTCCGCGACCTCTCGCTCGCTCACTTCGAGTTGCAATGCCAAAGTTCGCGCCCTTTCGTACTGCTGCCGAATAGCCAGCCCGATCATCAAACTGACGAGGCTGAGGAACGCGATGATGACCGCGCCGAGCGGTTGAAACCCTGAGCCGGGTCTACTCACAATCGCCACGAGCCAAGCGATCCACGCCAACAAGTACGTGGTCGTCAACAAGGGGCTGCACGTGAAGGCAACCAAACCGAGGATGACTGCTGCTGTCAGCAGACTGTCAGCCACCCCAGTCACACTCGCAGCTGCCGCCGCAAGGATGAGAACTGATGTTCCGATCGGCGGACGCCAAACAAAGAGTGCAACCGACAGTGTGATTGTCGTGGTCACTACCGCCGATACGACGCTGGTGCTTCCACCGTTTGTCGCACGGAAGAGGGAGTCAAGAATAAGGGTCACCGCGACCAGGATGATCAGGATCCGCTTCGCCAAAGGGCTCAGGGCAAGATAGTCCAAGAAGGGCGTTCGCGCATAGCGCGCGATGTCCGAGCGGAAGGAGGTCACAACGCGATTATCTCGCGAGAAACTCTCACTTCCAGATGCCGATGAGCTGTCCGAGCCAGTACCACATGTGTTTCACCTCCTGCAATCTCTCGAATCGATTCTTCAAACAGAGGTCATCGCGCACGACCGACGTATGGCTACATCAATAGCGACTTTCGTCGACATCGATCTAAAGAGTGCACATCGCGCGGTTCGTAAGATGGTGCTGTGACCCAACCGATTCGCGTGATCATCGTCGACGACGAGTCGCTGGTGCGCGCTGCACTGCGCGTCTTCCTGGACTCTTCGGACGGGTTCGATCTCGTCGGCGAGGCCGACAACGGCATCGACGCCATCGCGCTGGTACGCAGCACGCACCCAGATGTCGTGCTCATGGACGTGCAGATGCCCAAGATGGATGGCATCGAGGCGACCCAGCGCCTCACGCGGGAGTTTCCCGGGATCAAGATCGTGGCGCTGACCACGTTCTCCTCGGAGCGGGTCATCGTCCCGATGCTCAGTGCCGGCGCCGCGGGCTTCCTGGTGAAGGACACGTCGCCCGACCGCATCCTCGACGCCGCGCGCCTGGCTCACGAGGGCGGCTACGTGCTGTCGCCACGCGTCGCGAAAGAACTCGTCAGCTCGGTGCAGCAGAACGAACCTCCCGCGCCGCGCCAGCTGGGCCGAGAGGAGGAGCTCACCGAACGGGAGCTCGAAGTGGTCACCCTTCTTGCCCAGGGAATGTCGAACGCCGAGATCGCCGCCGCGATGTTCGTGTCAGAGGCGACCGTCAAGTCACACCTCGGTCGCATCACGGCGAAGTGGGGTGTGCGCGATCGCATCCAAGTGCTGATCCGTGCAACCCAGTACGGTCTCGTGTCCCTGGGCTGACGCGCTCGTCAGGCGATCGCCGTGCCCACGGCAGCGACGACGGCATCCAGAGGGTGACCGGATGCATCCCGCTTCGCCCCCGCGTCCGGCAGCGTGCGCACAGCACCGTCTGCAGCCAGCCCACGGGGCTCTGTACCGACCCAGGCGAGGGTGAGGACGTCCTCACCCTTCAGGAAGCGCTGGGCGCGTACACCGCCGGTGGCGCGGCCCTTGGGCGGGAACTCCTCGAACAGCGACACCTTCGCGCTGCCCGCGTCGGTTCCGGCGATCGCCTGGGATGAACCGGCGATCGTGACGACCACGGCATCGGCCGGTTCGGTCACCACGTTGAAGGCCACGACGGAGGCTCCCGCGCTCAGGCGGACTCCGGCCATGCCCCCCGCCGCGCGCCCCTGCGGCCGCACGCTCGCGGCCTCGAAGCGCAGGAGCTGGGCGTCGGAGGCCACGAAGACGAGTTCAGCGCCGTCGGGGGCCACGGCCGCACCCACAACGAGGTCGCCGTCCTTCAGCGCGATGATCTCGGCCTCGTGCTTTCCGGGCGCGAGCTCCGAGGTCGCGACGCGTTTGACGACTCCCTGTGCGGTGCCCAGCGCGATGACGACCTCACCCAACGGCACGACGGCCACGACGTGCTCACCCGATCCCAGACCGAGGTACTGGTCGGCGCGGGTGCCCGCTGCGAGCTGGACGGCATTGGCCGGCACCGACGGCAGATCGACGGGCGAGAAGCGCACCAGCCGGCCGCGCGTCGTCACCGCGCCGAGCTCGCCCCTCGTCGTCGTGTCGACAGCGGACAGGATGCCGTCGTGCTTCGCCCGCCGCGTCGGAGCGACGATCTCGCCGGACTCGCCGAGTTCGGCGCGCACCATCCGCCCGGTCGCGGACAAGAGCACGCGGCAGGGGGAGTCGGCGATCTGCAGGTCTGCCGCTGCGGCGCTGCGTGAGCGCGCCGCGACGGGTCCGCCGTTGAGCAGAAGGGTGCGACGGGGTGTGCCGAAGGTCTCGGCCGCGGCATCCAGCTCTCGGGCGACCTGCTGCCGGAGGAGCACATCGCTGGCCAGCAGAGCCTGGAGGTCGGCGATCTCCTTCTTGAGCGTGTCCTGCTCGGACTCCAGCTCGATGCGGGAGAAACGCGTGAGACGCCGCAGGCGCAACTCCAGGATGTACTCGGCCTGCACCTGCGACAGGTCGAAGACGCTCATGAGCTTCGCTCGCGCCTGCTCGGTGTCGTCGGAGGCGCGGATGACCTGGATGACCTCGTCGATGTCGAGGATCGCGATGAGAAGACCCTCGACGAGGTGGAGGCGTTCCTGCTTGCGCGCGAGGCGGTAGCGGCTGCGACGCGTCACGACCTGGATACGGTGATCGAGGTACACCCGCAGCAGCGGCTTGAGACCGAGGGTCTGCGGCTGCCCGTCCACGAGGGCGACGTTGTTGATGCCGAAGGAGTCCTCGAGCGGGGTGAGCCGGTAGAGCTGCTCGAGGACGGCCGCGGGATCGAAGCCGGTCTTGATGCCGATGACGAGGCGCAGGCCGTGGTTGCGGTCGGTGAGATCGTTGACGTCCGCGATGCCCGTGAGCTTCTTGGCGTTGACCGCGTCTTTGATCTTCTCGATGACGCGCTCGGCGCCCACCATGTACGGCAGCTCCGTCACGACGATGCCGGTGCGGCGGGGGCCGAGCGACTCGATCGATGTCTTCGCCCGCGTGCGGAAGGTTCCGCGTCCGGTCTCGTACGCCTCGGTGATGCCGTCGAGTCCGACGATGATGCCGCCGCCGGGGAGGTCCGGTCCGGGGACGAACTCCATCAGCTCAGCCGTCGTGGCGTCGGGATTCTCGAGCAGATGGATCGCAGCGGCGACGACCTCGTTGAGGTTGTGCGGAGCCATGTTGGTCGCCATACCCACCGCGATACCGGAGGCGCCGTTGACGAGGAGGTTCGGGAAGGCCGCCGGCAGCACCGCCGGCTGCTGGAACTGCCCGTCGTAGTTCGGAACGAAGTCCACGACGTCCTCGTCGAGGTTCTCCGTGAGGGCGAGGGCTGCGGGGGCGAGGCGCGCCTCCGTGTAACGGGCCGCCGCGGGCCCGTCGTCGAGCGAGCCGAAGTTGCCGTGGCCGTCGACCAGGGGCACGCGCAGCGCGAAGGGCTGGGCAAGGCGCACGAGGGCGTCGTAGATCGCCGAGTCGCCGTGCGGGTGCAGCTTTCCCATGACCTCGCCGACGACGCGGGCGCTCTTGACGTGCCCCCGGTCGGGTCGCAGCCCCATGTCCGCCATCTGGAAGAGGATGCGCCGCTGCACCGGCTTGAGACCGTCACGGGCATCGGGGAGAGCGCGCGAGTAGATGACCGAGTACGCGTACTCCAGGAACGAGTCCTGCATCTCGGCGGAGACATCGACATCCTCGATGCGGCCGTGGTCTTCAGGAATGGACGCGGTGCGCGAAGCTGCCATGGATCTGCGGTTCCCTCGGTGCTCGGGTGGGCCGGGAAGTGGGGCCGCGCGCCATGTGCGAGACTGGCCCCGATGTCGTTCAGCCTACCCGCGGACCCGCCCACAGCCCGGAGCCTCACCGCCATCGTGCCGCAATTGCTTGCGTCGCTGACGGGCGACGGTGACTGGTTCGCGCCGGCCCGATCGGCGATCCTGATCCTCGTCGACGGTCTCGGTCGCGGGAACCTCACTGCCCGGGCCGGACACGCCCGGTTTCTGACGGGCGCGATGACGAAGAAGGATGCCGCGCGCAGCACTTTTCCCTCGACGACGGCCACGGCCCTCACCGGGCTTCTCACGGCGACCGACGCCGGCGCCCACGGAATCGTCGGATACCGCGCCCGTATCCCGGGGACCGACATCGCGCCCAACCAGCTCAAGGGGTGGGAGAGCGACGGACTCGACCCGATGACCTGGCAGCGCTCGGCGCCCCTGCTCGAACGGGAAGCCCACGCCGGACGACCCACCTTCGTGGTGACCAAGGGGCTGTATCGCGACAGCGGCTTCACGCGGGCGATCCAGCGCGGGGCGGAGTTCGTCGCCGCCGCGACGCCGTCCGAGCGTCTCGCCGCTGCCGCGGCGCGCGCGGCCGCGCACCCCGGCGCGCTGGTCTACGTGTACATCCCGGAGCTCGACACCCTCGGACACGCCTACGGGTGGGAGTCCGCGCAGTGGCTGCAAGGACTGGAGGAGCTCGACGCGGACCTTCGCCGGTTCGACGCTCTGCTCGCCCCGGGTGTCGGCGCCCTCGTCACGGCCGACCACGGCATGGTCGACGTGCCGGCTCATCGGCAGGTGCTGCTGCGGGACGGCGATCCGCTGCTCCAGGGTGTGCGGCTGGTGGCGGGGGAGCCTCGAATGCTGCAGCTCTACACGGAGGACGGCGAGTCGCACGCCGTCGCGGAGCGCTGGCGTGAGGCCGAGCAGTCGCGCTCGTGGGTGATGACGCGCGACGAAGCGATCGATCTCGGCCTGTACGGCGCCGCGGTGCACCCCGACGTCCGTCCCCGTATCGGCGACGTGCTCGTCGCGGCCCGCGGCGCGGTGGCCTACTACGACGACCGCCTGGCCGACAAGAAGCCACAGCGGATGATCGGCCAGCACGGATCGTTGACAGATCAGGAACGCATCGTCCCGCTGATCAGACTCGGCGCGCTCGCGAAGGGCTGAGCATCCGTCCCGCGCCGACCTCGACGCGACTCACCCGTCTTCGGTGCGCGCTCCGAAGACGATCTCGTCCCACGACGGCATCGAGGTGCGCCCCTTGCGGCGAGACGAATCGCTGATGACGGTGTCTTCCATCGTGGATGCCGAGTCCTCGGCATCCGTCGCCGATTCGTCGTAGCCGGGCTCGAGTGCGTCGAACAGGGCCACGGGGGAGTGCGGACGCTCCGTGGCCGACTCCTCGGCGGGCATGGGCTCACGCTGGCCGCGACGGCGGCGCAGCGCCTCGAGGAGGTCGGCTGTCTCGGCCGATGTGACCGCGTGGTCGGGAGCGCGCTTGATCGCGGCATCCTGAACCGCGGGCGCGACGGGCACGCGCACGTCCGGCCGCGTGATGTCCGCATCGGGAGCGAGGGAATCGGCGTCCAGACGCCGCGGGCCGAACGCACCGGAGTCGAACCGCGACGCATCTTTCAGCGGCGACGCATCGAGCGCGCGCAGGCGGGGGATCAGTCCTTCGGGGAGCGACCCCTGACGAGAGAGCTGGGTCGCATCGGCGTTGAGCGGAGCGAGACTGCTGCGGCGCGGGTCGAAGCCCCACCGTGCGTCGTGGTCGACCTCGTTCGCCGTGAACTCGAGCTTGACGACCCAGCCGTCCTCGTCCTTCCAGCTGGTCCACCGTTCACCGCTCGCGCCCGCTTCGGCGAGCTTCGCCCGCACCGCGACGCCGAACGTCGGCTGCGCTGCGGCATCGAGCTCACCCGCGATCAGCACCGGGACGGCCAGCGCCTGGCCCACGATGTGCTCGCGCTCGGCGAGAACGGGACGCTCGAAGCGCTGCACGTCCTCCAGACGAGCGCCGAGCAGCTCCGCGACCTCCTGCGCCGACAGACCGGAACGGATATGCGCCTGGATGTCGCGAGGGCTCGGTCGCGCCGCACGCGGCTCGTTGTCGCGCTGTGCGCGGCGCAGCTGACTGCGCAGCGTCTCGTCGATCGGCAGCGCGTACCGTTCGCCGGACTCCGTGGCGAGAACGAGGACACCTTCCTCGGTTCCGATCACCTTGAGCTGTTCCATGCGAAACACCCTCCCGTTCCCTGTTCGGGCACGATTCGATTGCCGGGGCCATGCTGTCACAGCACTTCGCCGCACTCGGGAATATCGCGGGCGCGCCGCGAGTTCCATGCGACGCACCCGCCGGAAGCGGGCACGCACACGACGATCATTTGCGAAATCCGAACCCGTCGTGCAAACTATCGCCGCCCCACGTCGGTCCCCCCGGCCGCGAGTCGGCACTTTGGCAACACACCTGGAAGTTGAGAGCATGGCGACCGATTACGACGCCCCCCGTAAGACCGACGACGACAGCGAGTCGATCGAGGCTCTGAAGGAGCGCGTTCCCGACAAGATGTCTGGGGCCGTCGACGTCGAGGATGCCGACAACCCCTCCGGCTTCGAGCTGCCCGGCGCCGACCTCTCCGACCTGGAGCTGGACGTGGTTGTCCTGCCGCCGCAGGAAGACGAATTCACCTGCGTCGAGTGCTTCCTCGTGAAGCACCGCACCCAGATCGACCACGAGATCGCGGGCGGCGCCGTCTGTATCGAGTGCGCCTGAGAACCCTCGGCCCCGCAGAGCCGATCCCGCTGTCGAGCTGATCTCAGCGCGACTGCGCACGCGTGATCGCGGCGACCACCCGGGCAGGCGTGCGCGTCGCGAACACCCACTCGGTGACGGGGTCGCCGGGATCGAGGACGGGAACGCGGACCACGGGGTCGATCCCGCCGCGGAACATGTGCCATGCCGTCGCGGACAGCTGAGGACCACGCGCAGCACGCGCCTCGTCCGCCCACAACGGCTCGGCGGTGCCCAGCTGATCGACCGGGATATGCGCGCGACCGACTCGCAGCTCGCCGCCTCGCACCTCCACGACCGGAGACGCGAAGACGAGCAGGCAGATCAGGACGGCACCCACGGCGATCCCCGCGGCGAGGGCGATGGTCGGATCCAGCGGGACGAACACGAGCGCGACCATCGGCGCCACCACCGCCGAGCTGAGCAGCGTCCACAGCGACGGACTGAGCCGTTCGCGGTAGCGGACGTCGGAAACGGGAGCGGCTGGAGCGGCGATGTGCATTACCCTCGTGGAGTGATCGAATCCGTGGACGTTCCCATTATCGCGCCGCAGGTTCCCGTCTACGCACATCCCGGCGACGCCGGCGCAGATCTGGTCTCCTCCGAGAGCGTGAGACTCGAACCGGGCGCCCGCGCACTGGTGGGCACGGGCGTGCGCATCGCCCTGCCGGACGGATACGCCGCTTTCGTCGTGCCGCGCAGCGGTCTGGCCGCGAAGCACGGCATCACCATCGTCAATGCGCCCGGAACGATCGACGCGGGGTACCGCGGTGAGATCAAGGTCGCGCTCCTGAACACCGATACGCGCGAGGCGTACGACATCGCCGTGGGCGACCGCATCGCACAGCTCATCGTCATGCCCGTCCCGCGCGTCCGCTTCCTCCCCGTCGACGACTTGCCCGACACCGCACGCGGCGAGGGCGGGTTCGGCTCGACGGGCTATCAGACAGGAGTCACCGCATGAGCGATGAACTGCAGCCCACCGGCACGGGCGACCGCGCGTCGACGGGTCCCTTCGACGAGGCGGAGGCGAACCCCGTTCGCCCCTACATCGATCTCGGTGGCATCAAGGTGCTTCCGCGCGAGGGACTGAACCTTCGCCTCGAAGTCGAGGAGCAGACGAAGCGCATCGTCGCGGTCGGGCTCGACTACGCCGATTCGACCCTGCAGGTGCAGCCGTTCGCCGCCCCGCGCTCCAGCGGACTGTGGGAGGAGACCCGCGACCAGATCCGCCAGCAGATCCGCCAGCAGGGAGGGCGCGTGGAGGAGCGCCACGGCCCGCTCGGCGCCGAACTGCTCGCGGAGGTTCCCGTGGTGAGCGGGCCCGACGCGGTGGCCGGCAAGCGCCTGGCACGGTTCGTCGGCGTCGACGGACCCCGCTGGTTCCTGCGCGGTGTGATCGGGGGAGCGGCCACGACCGACGTCGAGGCGGCTGCGCGCGTGGAGGATCTCTTCCGCTCGATCGTCGTGGTGCGCGGCGGTAGCCCCATGCCGCCGCGCGATCTCATCCCGCTGAAGATGCCCGCTGCCCCCGGCACCGCATGAGCTCGCCCGCGCAGGAGCCCGAGGACGCGGCATCCGATCCGCTCACGCCGCCACCACCGTCGGCGTCGGATCTTCTCGGAAGCGCACTGGGCAATGCGGCGCGACGGGCCGGCCTCGATCCGTCCCGACAGTCGCACACCGGACACGTCGTCTGGGCCGCCATGGGCGGCTGGCGGGGCGTGCTGGAGAGCGTGCTTCCCGGACTCGCGTTCGTCGTGCTGTTCACGACCACGGCCGACCTCGCGCTCTCGCTCGCGATCTCCGTGGGCGCAGCGGCGATCTTCACGATCGTCCGCCTCCTCCAGCGCTCGCCCGTCAGTGCCGCACTGGGAGGACTCATTGCGACCGGTGCGGCCGCGGTCCTGGCCCTGTGGACCGGGCGAGGACAGGACAACTTCGTTCCCGGCCTGATCACCAACGCGGCCTATGGGACCGCATTCCTCGTCTCGGCGCTGGTCGGTTGGTCCCTGATCGGGCTGGCCGTGGGTTTCCTCATGAACGAAGGCACGCGGTGGCGCGTCGATCCGCGCAAGCGCCGTGTGTTCTTCTGGCTCGCGATCGCTTGGGCCGCACTGTTCTACCTGCGCCTCGCGGTGCAGCTGCCCTTCTACTTCGCCGGCGATGTGACGACCCTCGGCACTCTCAAGCTCGTGATGGGCCTGCCGTTGTTCGCCCCGCTCGTCGCCGTCACCTGGCTCGCCGTTCGGGCTGTCTACCCCCGCCCGCACGAGACCGACTCGGCATCCGCGGCGTGATAGATTTATCTTGATATCAAGATAAATTCCTCCGCCCTCGATGCGCCCATGTCGACATCGTCGGGTAAGGACAACCTCACTAGCCCGCCGCCGCGGCGGCGGGGAAGATGGAGAGTCAGGCGACGGCCGTCCATGCCCGACCCTGACCCCGCCGACCGACTGAGCCCGCGGCCTCAGGAACTCCCAACGAAGGAGAGCAGACGTGTCCACTGTTGACAGCTTCGGAGCCAAGAGCACCCTCACGGTCGGTGGCACCGACTACGAGATCTATCGGATCGACACCGTCGCCGGTTACGAGAAGCTCCCGTTCAGCCTGAAGGTGCTCCTCGAGAACCTGCTTCGCACCGAGGACGGCGCGAACGTCACGAAGTCGCAGATCGAGGCCCTCGGCAACTGGGATGCCGACGCCGAGCCCGACACCGAGATCCAGTTCACCCCGGCGCGCGTCGTCATGCAGGACTTCACCGGCGTGCCCTGCATCGTCGACCTCGCCACCATGCGTGAGGCCGTCACGGCCCTCGGCGGCGACCCGGCGAAGATCAACCCGCTGTCGCCGGCGGAGATGGTGATCGACCACTCCGTCATCGCCGACCTTTTCGGCACCGAGAACGCACTCGAGCGCAACGTCGAGATCGAGTACGAGCGCAACGGCGAGCGTTACCAGTTCCTGCGCTGGGGTCAGACCGCGTTCGACGACTTCAAGGTCGTCCCGCCGGGAACCGGCATCGTGCACCAGGTGAACATCGAGCACCTCGCGAAGGTCATCTACGACCGCACCGGCCGCGACGGGGTGCTGCGCGCCTACCCCGACACCTGCGTCGGCACCGACTCGCACACCACCATGGTCAACGGCCTCGGCGTGCTCGGCTGGGGCGTCGGCGGCATCGAGGCCGAGGCCGCGATGCTCGGCCAGCCCGTCTCGATGCTCATCCCGCGCGTCGTCGGCTTCAAGCTGACCGGCGACATCCCCGCCGGCGTGACGGCGACGGACGTCGTGCTCACCATCACCGACATGCTCCGCAAGCACGGCGTCGTCGGCAAGTTCGTCGAGTTCTACGGCGCCGGCGTGGCCTCCGTCCCGCTTGCCAACCGCGCCACCATCGGAAACATGAGCCCCGAGTTCGGCTCGACCGCGGCGATCTTCCCCATCGACGACGTCACGCTGGAGTACCTGCGCCTCACGGGTCGCGACGAGCAGGCGGTGGCCCTCGTCGAGGCGTACGCCAAGGAGCAGAAGCTCTGGCACGACGCCGACAGCGAGCCGGTCTTCAGCGAGTACATGGAGCTCGACCTCTCGACGGTCGTGCCGTCGATCGCCGGCCCGAAGCGTCCCCAGGACCGCATCCTGCTCAGCGAGGCGAAGACCCAGTTCGAGAAGGACATCGTCAACTACACGACGCCGTCGGTCTCGAACTCGATCGTCGACCTCGACTCGAAGCACTCGTTCCCCGCCTCCGACCCCGGCTCCACCCCGGGCGAGGAGGAGCCCGAGACGCGCGACGTGCACATCTCCAGCGGTGCGCCGGCCACGGCATCCAACCCGGTGCCGGTCACGTCGCCCGCGGGCGACTCCTACCTGCTCGATAACGGCGCCGTGACGCTCGCCGCGATCACCTCGTGCACCAACACGTCGAACCCGTCGGTGATGATCGCCGCCGGCCTGCTCGCCCGCAAGGCGCGCAACAAGGGCCTCAAGCAGAAGCCGTGGGTCAAGACGACGCTCGGCCCCGGTTCGAAGGTCGTCACCGACTACTACGAGAAGTCCGGCCTCGACAAGGACCTCGAAGGTCTCGGCTTCTACACGGTCGGCTACGGCTGCACCATCTGCATCGGCAACTCGGGACCCCTCATCGAAGAGGTCTCGGCGGCGATCAACGAGAACGATCTCGCCGTCACGGCGGTGCTCTCGGGCAACCGCAACTTCGAGGGCCGCATCAGCCCCGACGTGAAGATGAACTACCTCGCCTCGCCGCCCCTCGTCGTCGCATATGCCCTCGCCGGATCGATGCACTTCGACTTCGAGACCGATCCGCTCGGGAAGGATGCCGAGGGCAACGACGTGTTCCTCAAGGACATCTGGCCCTCGCCGGACGAGGTCCAGGAGGTCATCGACTCGTCGATCTCGCGCGACCAGTTCATCAAGCAGTACGCCACCGTGTTCGACGGTGACGAGCGCTGGACGAGCCTGCCCACCCCCGAGGGCCCCATCTTCGAGTGGGATGCCGATTCGACCTATGTCCGCAAGGCGCCGTACTTCGAGGGCATGTCGATGGACCTCACCCCGGTGAGCGACATCCACGGCGCACGGGTGATGGCGACCCTCGGCGACTCGGTCACCACCGACCACATCTCGCCCGCGGGAAACATCAAGGCCGGAACCCCCGCCGCCCAGTACCTCACCGAGCACGGCGTCGCGCAGAAGGACTTCAACTCCTACGGATCGCGCCGCGGCAACCACGAGGTCATGATCCGCGGCACCTTCGCGAACATCCGCCTGAAGAACGAGCTGGTCGCCGCGGTCAACGACGGTCAGATCGTCGAAGGCGGCTTCACCCGCGACTTCACGCAGGAGGGCGGCCCGCAGTCCTACATCTTCGACGCCTGCGAGAACTATCGCGCCGAGGGCACCCCGCTCGTCGTCTTCGGCGGCAAGGAGTACGGCTCGGGATCGTCGCGCGACTGGGCCGCGAAGGGCACGTCGCTGCTGGGCGTCAAGGCCGTCATCACCGAGAGCTTCGAGCGCATCCACCGCTCCAACCTCATCGGCATGGGCGTCGTCCCGCTGCAGTTCCCCGAGGGCCAGAGCTGGGCCTCGCTCGGTCTCGACGGTACCGAGATCGTCTCGATCGAGGGCCTGGAGCAGCTGAACGAAGGGGTCACCCCGAAGACGGTGAAGGTCACCGCGGCACCCAGCGAGTTCTCGCCGGAGGGCAAGGAGACGATCGTCTTCGACGCCAAGGTGCGCATCGACACCCCCGGTGAAGCCGACTACTACCGCAACGGCGGCATCCTGCAGTACGTGCTGCGTTCGCTCGTCTGAGCGCCGGTTATAACGCCCCGGCATCGGTCCCCGCAAGGGGACGCCGATGCCGGGGCGTCGGCGTTGGCGAGACGTAGACTCGGAGGATGAGTCTGCTCGCTTCGATCACGGGTCCGCGCGACCTGGACTCCCTGACCGCCGAGCAGCTCGAGCAGCTCGCGCAGGAGATCCGTGACTTCCTCGTCGAGAACGTCGCGCGCACGGGAGGCCATCTCGGACCGAATCTCGGTGTGGTGGAGTTGACCATCGCTCTGCACCGCGTCTTCGACTCACCCAATGATCCCTTCGTGTTCGACACGGGTCACCAGTCGTACGTGCACAAGCTGCTGACCGGGCGCCAGGACTTTCGCGGGCTGCGCTCGCGCGGAGGCCTCGCCGGCTACCCGCAGCGGGCGGAGAGCGTGCACGACGTCGTCGAGTCCTCGCACGCCTCGAGTTCCCTCAGCTGGGCTGACGGCATCTCGCGAGCCCTGACGCGCACCGGACGCAAGGATCACCACGTCGTCGCGGTCGTCGGAGACGGCGCGCTCACCGGCGGGATGACCTGGGAGGCGCTGAACAACATCTCCGACGACAACGATCGCAACCTCGTCATCATCGTCAACGACAACGGGCGCTCCTATGCGCCCACGATCGGCGGCATGGCGCGCTACCTGAACCGCGTGCGCACCACCGAGGGGTATGAGAGCCTGCGCAAGAGCTCGGCATCCTTCTTCCGCCGCCTCGGGCCGATGGGGCGCGCCGTCTACCGCGGTGTACGCGGCGGCACGCATGGATTCCTCTCGCGCTTCTCGAACAACGAGGCGCTGTACTCGAACCTCGACATCAAGTACCTCGGTCCGATCGACGGGCATGATCTCGTCGCACTGCAGGAGACGTTGCAGCTGGCCAAGGACTACGGCGCCCCGGTGATCGTGCACGTCATCACCGAGAAGGGCCGCGGCTACGAGCCCGCGCGCAACGACGAGGCCGATCAGTTCCACGCCGTCGGCAAGATCGACCCGGCGACGGGCGAGCCGCTGGGCTCCTCGGATGCCGTCGCCTGGACCGACGCTTTCGCTGACGCACTCGTGGCGGCGGGGGAGCGCCGCGACGATGTCATCGCGATCACGGCGGCGATGCTGCGTCCGACGGGCCTGCAGCCGTTCGCGCAGCGCTTCCCCGACCGCGTCTACGACGTGGGCATCGCCGAGCAGCACGCGGTGGCCTCGGCGGCGGGCCTCGCCTTCGGCGGACTGCACCCGGTGGTCGCGATCTATGCGACGTTCATGAACCGCGCCTTCGACCAGGTGCTGATGGATGTGGCCCTGCATCGCGCGGGCGTGACGTTCGTTCTCGATCGCTCCGGTGTGACCGGCCCCGACGGCCCCAGCCACCACGGTGTGTGGGATCTCGCGATGCTGCAGCTGGTGCCCGGCATCCGCATCGCCGCGCCCCGCGACGAGGCGCGGTTGCGGGAGGAGTTCGACGAGGCGATCGCCGTCGATGACGCGCCCACGGTGATCCGCTTCCCGAAGGGCGCCGTCGCGGTGGATCAGCCGGCCCTCAAACGCCTCTCCGACGGCGTCGACGTGCTGTGGCAGGACGGCGCCGAGGATGTCCTGCTCGTCGGCATCGGCCCGATGACGCAGCTCGCGGTCGAGGTCGCCGAGCGCCTCCGTGCCCAGGGGATCGGAGCGACCGTCGTCGACCCGCGCTGGGTCGTGCCCGTGCAGCCCTCGATCGTGAAGCTCGCTGCCGCCCATCGCCTGGTGATCACGATCGAGGACGGCATCCGCGTGGGTGGTGTCGGAACGCGCGTGCGTCAGGTGCTGCGTGAGGCGGGCGTGGACACGGCGGTCGACGAGCTCGGCCTGCCCGATGCCTTCATCGATCACGCGAGCCGGGAGCAGATCCTCGAGGATGCCGGTCTGTCGGCGGCGAAGATCGCGCAGGACGTCGTCGCGCAGGTGCTCGGCACCCGCATTCCGATCGCCCGCCCCTCGACCGAAACGGGCGCAATCTGGACCGTGCGTGGCGGCGCCGACAACTCGGAGCACGCCGACCACGGCGATGGACGCGGCTGAGCCGGAGTCAGCCGCGGCGCGGGCGATCCTCCTCCTCCTCGATCGGGGGATCACGTCGATTCGGCGTTCGGTCGGCCTGCCATCGGCCGTAGACCGTCGCGCCCGCGCACACCGCGATGACAACGCCGACCATCACAGGATCGAGCATCGCCGGTCGCGACATCGCAGTGAAGATGCTCACCACCGCCGCACCGATGGCGATACCGAAGGCAGCGAACGCACTGAGATGAACCCATCGGCGACGCACGCCGCGAAGCGCATAGCCGACAAGCGCGGCGACGGGCAGTCCCAGGACGGTCACGAAGATCGAGACGACGCCGCCGACAGCGGCGACCCAGCCGGCAGCGTAGACCGCCGCGCCGACGCTTGGCGGGGTGAAGGGCCTCATGCTGGCAAACGCTGCCCACACGAAAGCAGCGATCGTGAGCAGCGTCACGAACCCGAGCCAGGCGTGCAGCGCACCGCGCCACAGCTGGTCGCGCGTGAACGCGCCCGCTGCCGACGGAGGGTTCACCGCCCGGCCTCGGCGATGAGCTCCAGAAGCTCGCGGACGACGCCACGCACGATGGGCAGTCGCGCAAGCGGCAGCGTGGTCCGCAGCAGTGCGAGTCCGCGATCGAGGAGTCGTCGTGTGCGCTCCTGCCCCTCGGAGCGGTCGTAGACCCAGAAGAGCGCCAGCAGGAGATGCCCGAGGAAGAGCACCGTGGGCAGCGCCTGACGGAGATCGCTCGGGACGGTTCCGGAACGTGCGCCGTCCACCGCCTCCCCGAAGAGTGCTTCCGTGATGGCGCGCGCCTCGCCGGATGCCTCGGCGAGCGGGTTGATCTCCGAGCGTGGGGAGACGGCGGCAGAGAGGAACTGGGCCGCATGCTCGTGGTACGCCGTGAGCTCGTCGAGCCCGGTGCGGTAGACGATGGCGATGCGTTCGACGAGATCGTCCGTGTCAGCGAGGGTCGGTTCGGCCGCCGCCCGATGGCGGCGTTGCACGTCGAGGTACAGCTCCTGGACCAGGTCGTTCTTGGTGGCGAAGTGGTAGTAGGCGTTACCCACCGACACGCCCGCCTCCTGCGCGATGAGGCGCATGGTCGTCGCTTCGTATCCGCGCTCGCGAAACGAGGCGAGCGCCACCTCGCGAAGCCGGGCACGCGTGCGTTCGCTTTTCGTGGACGCCGGCCCTTTAGAAGTGAACATGTTCGGAAAATATCACAACGTCCGGCGTGACAGCATGGAGCAATGAGTTCCGCCAACCTCACTCGCGAAGAGACGGCGGCTCGCGCCGCCGGCATCCGACTGCACACCGTCGAGGTCGACCTCGACCTGCGTTCAGCCCCGGATGCCGCGGCGACGACATTTCCCACGCGTTCGACGTTCGCGTTCACGGCCGTGACCGACACCACGTGGGTCGACTTCATCGGTGAGAGCGTCATCGAGGTGGTCGTCAACGACCATGCGCAACCGGTCGAGTGGGACGGTGCGCGCATCCGTCTGCGAGGGCTGGTGGCCGATGGGGCGACGCCGAATGTGGTGCGCATTGATGCGGCGGCGCGGTACAGCACGTCCGGCGAGGGTCTGCACCGCTTCCGCGACCCCGTCGATGACGCCACCTATCTGTACACCCAGTACGAGCCTGCCGACTGCCGTCGCGTCTACCCGTGCTTCGAGCAGCCGGACATGAAGGCGCGCTGGCGCTTCACCGTCGCCGCCCCGACGGGCTGGGAGGTGCTGTCCAACGGCGCCGAGACCTCGCGCGACGAGGTCGCCGGGGGAGTACGCGTGCACTTCACCGAGACGCTGCCGCTGTCGAGCTACATCACCGCCGTCGCCGCGGGTCCCTACCATCGCGTCGACGGCACGCATCGCGGCGCGCAGGCCCCCATCGCTCTCGGTGCGCTCTGCCGCGCGTCGCTGGCCGCTCACTTGGACGCCGACGAGATCCTCGACATCACCCGCCGGGGCTTGTCGTTCTTCGAGAACGCGTTCGACTTCCCGTACCCCTGGGGGAAGTACGACGAGATCTTCGTCCCCGAGTACAACCTCGGGGCCATGGAGAACCCCGGACTGGTGACCTTCACCGAGGCGTACGTGTTCCGCGGTGCGTCGACGACCGCGCAGCGCGAAGCCCGAGCGAACACGATCCTGCACGAGATGGCGCACATGTGGTTCGGCGATCTGGCGACGATGCGGTGGTGGGATGACCTGTGGCTGAAGGAATCGTTCGCCGACTACATGGGCACGCACGCTGCCGCGGCCGTGGGAGGCTTCCCGGACGCGTGGGTCAGCTTCGCCACCCGGCGCAAGGGATGGGCATACACGCAGGACCAGCTGCCCACCACGCACCCGATCGTCGCCGATATCCCTGATCTGGAAGCCGCCAAGCTCAACTTCGACGGCATCACGTACGCAAAGGGCGCGTCGGTGCTCAAGCAGCTCGTCGGCTTCGTGGGGGAGGAGGCCTTCTTCCGCGGAGCGCAGCGCTACTTCGCCCGACACGCCTTCGGCAACACCACCCTCCCCGACCTTCTCACGGCTCTCGAGGAGGCATCGGGGCGTGATCTGGCGGCGTGGAGCGCGGCGTGGCTGCAGACGACCGGCGTCACCGAACTCAGTGCCGAGCGCACGTCGGACGGCCTGGAGCTGGCCGTCTCGACGGTACGCCCCGACCGGGTGACCGTGGGGCTGTACGGCGACGCGGGCGGGCGTCTCGTGCGCCGCGGCGAGATCGCGACCGATGTCGTCGCGCCGCGCACGCCGCTCGAGGGGGCCCGGCACGATGACGTCGTCCTCGTCGTCCCCAACGACGACGATCGCACCTATGCGAAGGTCCGTCTGGATGCCGCGTCCACCGCGGCCGTCGCCCGCGGTCTGTCGACGATCGACGACGCGCTCGCGCGCGCCGTGATCTGGGCGGCACTGTGGAATGCGACGCGCGACGGCATCCTGCCCGCCCGGCGCTACATCGACATCGTCGCGCGACATGCGCCGGAGGAGACGGATGCGGCGCTGCTGACGGATGCGACGGTGCGCGCCGCGTTCACGGTCGGCCACTTCGCCGCGGATGATGACCGCACCCCGCTGGCCGCGCAGTGGCTGGACACGGCGTGGAACGCGCTGAGCCAGGCGACACCGGGCTCTGACGCTCAGCTCATCTGGGCACGTACGGTCGGCACCGCGGCATCGGTCTGCGGCGACCGCGCCGCCGACCTGCGGGCAGTGCTGTCCGGAACCACCCCGGCGCCGGCGGGTCTGCCGCTGGACCCCGAGCTCCGCTGGGCGTGGCTCATCGCCCTCGCGACGAGCGGAGACGCCGACGAGGCTGACATCGCACGCGAGCTGCGCACCGATGACACTGCGTCGGGACGCGTGGCCGCGCGGACCGCGCGGACGGCTCACCCCGCGGCATCCGTCCGCGCCGCAGCGTGGCAGGCGGCATGGAGCGACGACACGCTGACCAACGATCACCTCGATGCCACGATCGCCGGCGTGCGCGCGGGCGGACGCCGTGACCTGGTCGCCGACTTCGACGACGACTACTTCGCACGTATCCTGCCCACCTGGCAGTCACGGTCGATCGAGATCGCCCGTCGCCTGGTGATCGGCCTGTTCCCGGCATCCCCGTCGCTCGACGCCGCCGACGCCTGGTTGCGAGATCACCCGGACGCGCCGGGGGCCCTCCGTCGTCTCGTGATCGAGCAGCGCGACGGTCTCGCCCGCGATCTGCGCGTGCGGGCGGCGCAGCCCTCGCGCTGAGCCTGCCCCGGCGTCGCCACCGGACGCGGACATGAAGAACGGAATCGGATGCCGCGAGGTGCGGCATCCGATTCCGTTGCGTTCCTCCGAATCCGTGACGACGGATTCGGCAGTATCAGCCGCCGATGCCGCGAATCTGCGGCGTGTGGAACGAGCCGCCGAACGCCCGCTCGGACGCGCCCTCGCGGTCGAGGTACGGTGAGGCGCCACCGTCGATGAACGGCCAGCCGGCGCCCAGGATGAGGCATAGGTCGATGTCTTCGACCTCGGGCACGACACCCTCGTCGAGCATCAGCTTGATCTCGGTGGCCAAGCCGTCCTGCACGCGGCGCAGGATCGTGTCGGCGGATGCCGGGGCCGACCCGACATGCCCCTTCAGCGCCTTCTCGGCGGCCTTGGTGAAACCGGTGACCCGTCCGCCCTTGTCCTTCTCGACGACCTCCGGCAGCTCTGCGAGCTGGTGGAAGTTCTCGTTCGCGTAGAAGCGCTCGGGGAACGCGCGGACCATCGTGTCCTGGACGTGCGCCGCGACCTTCCAGCCGACGAGGTCGATCAGCTGGAACGGCCCCATCGGCAGACCGAGCGGCGCGAACGCCTTCTCGACATCCGCGACGGGAGTGCCCTCATAGACGGCGCGGGCCGCCTCGCCCATGACCTTGGCCAGAAGACGGTTGACGACGAAGCCCGGGGCATCGGCGGTCAGCACCGCGTTCTTGCCGAGGCCCTTCGCGACCACGAAAGCGGTCGACAGCGCGGCATCCGTCGTGTCCGACGTCTTGACGATCTCGATCAGCGGCATGACCGCGACCGGGTTGAAGAAGTGGAAGCCGACGAGCCGCTCGGGGTGCGCGAGCTTCGAACCGATCTCCGCGACCGACAGCGACGAGGTGTTGGTCGCGAGAATCGCATCCTCGGCGACGATCTTCTCGATCTCGCCGAAGACGGCCTGCTTGACGCCGACCTCCTCGAAGACGGCCTCGATGACGAAGTCGCAATCGGCGTACAGGCTCTTGTCGGTCGTCCCGGTCACGAGCGCGCGCAGCTTGTTCGCCGCATCCGCGTCGAGGCGGCCCTTGGCCTCGAGCTTTCCGATCTCGTCGTGTATGTAGGCGACGCCTTTGTCGACGCGCGCCTGATCCAGGTCGGTGATGAGCACCGGCACCTGGAGCTTGCGCACGAACAGCAGGGCGAACTGGCTGGCCATGAGTCCGGCGCCGATGATGCCGACCTTCGTGACCTTCTTCGCGAGCGCCTTGTCGGGGGCGCCGACGGGTCGCTTCGCCCGCTTCTGCACAAGGTCGAAGGCGTACATGGATGCCGCGAACTGATCGCCGGTGACGAGATCGGCCAGCGCCTCGTCTTCCCGCGCGAAGCCTTCGGCCTTCGTGCCGCTCTTGGCCTTGTCGAGCAGTTCGAGCGCGGCGTAGGGGGAGCGGGGGACGGTGCCGATCTTGGATTCGAGCATGCCGCGGGCCATCTTGATGGCGATGGGCCACTTGGTGAGGCGCTCGATCTTGCCCGGCTCGTTCTTGCGCTCGACCTTGACGGCGCCCGTGAGCACCGCGTCGGCCCAGGCCAGGGAGCTCTCGAGGTAGGTCGCCGCGGGGAAGATCGCGTCGACGATCCCGTAGTCGAACGCCTGCTGCGGCTTCAGCATGCGGTTCTGCTTGAGCGGGTTGCTGATGACGACCTCGAGCGCGTTCTCGATGCCGATCAGATTGGGCAGCAGGTACGCGCCGCCCCAGCCGGGGATGATGCCCAGGAACACCTCGGGCAGCGCGATCGCGGCTGCCGAGGCATCGACCGTGCGGTACGTCGAGTTCAGCGCGATCTCCAGGCCCCCTCCGAGAGCGAGGCCGTTCACGAAGGCGAAGGAGGGCACCCCGAGATCGCCGAGCGAGCCGAGCACTTTGTGACCGAGCTGCGCGACCAGGCGCGCGTTGTCCTTCGAGCCGACACTGGTGATGTCGGAGAGATCCGCGCCGGCGGCGAGGATGTACTGCTTGCCCGTGATTCCGACGGCCTGGATCTCGCCGGCGGCGGCGCGGGCCTTGAGTGCCGCCAGCGTCTCTCCGAGCTGGGTGAGGGTCGCCGGCCCGAGGGTGTTGGGGCGCGTGTGATCGCGACCGTTGTCGAGCGTGATCAGTGCGAGCACTTTGCCCGAGGGCAACGTGATGTCGCGCACGCGCGAGTGGGTCACGACCTCACCGTCTGCGAGGGCGGTGAGGGGGGAGAAGTCGATCTCGTCGTAGTTCGTCATGTCCGTCGTCCTCTCAGCGCTTGCGACCGTTGTAGTGCGGGTTCTCCCAGATGACCGACCCGCCCTGACCGAGACCCACGCACATGGCGGTGAGGCCGTAGCGGACGTCGGGGCGCTCAGCGAACTGCGCGGCGAGCTGGATCATTAGGCGCACGCCCGATGCGGCCAGCGGGTGGCCGAGGGCGATCGCCCCGCCCCACTGGTTGACGCGGGGGTCGTCGTCGGCGATGCCGAAGTGATCGAGCAGGGACAGCACCTGCACCGCGAACGCCTCGTTCAGCTCGAACAGACCGATGTCGGCGATCGTGAGCCCGGCCTTCTTCAGCGCCTTCTCCGTCGACGGGATCGGACCGATACCCATGATCTCGGGCTGCACGCCGGCGAAGGCGAACGAGACCATGCGCATCTTGGGCGTGAGTCCCAGCTCCTTGACCGCGCCGCCGCCGGCGAGCAGCGACATCGTTGCCCCGTCCGTGAGCGGTGAGGACGTGCCGGCGGTGACCCGCCCGTGCGGACGGAACGGCGTCTTCAACGCCGCAAGGTCTTCCATCGTGGTCTGCGGACGACGGCCCTCATCCTCCGTCGCCAGGCCCCAGCTGCCCTCGGCATCCTTCACGGCGACGGGGACCAGATCGGGCTGGAACTTGCCGGCCTCGTACGCGGCCTGCGCCTTGTGCTGGCTGAGCATGCCGAAGCGGTCGGAGCGCTCCTTGGTGAGCTGCGGGAACCGGTCGAAGATGCGCTCGGCCGTCACGCCCATGTTCAGTGCGCCCGGGTCGACCATCCTCTCGGCCACGAACCGCGGGTTGGGGTCGGCGTTTCCGCCGATGGGATAGTGACTCATGTGCTCGACGCCGCCTGCGAGGGCGACGTCGTACATGCCGGCGCTGATCGAGGCACCCATCATGGCGACGCTCGTCATGGCGCCGGCGCACATCCGGTCGATCGCGAAGCCCGGCACGGTCTGCGGAAGGCCGGCGAGGATGGCCACGGAGCGCCCGAGCGTCAGCCCCTGCTCTCCCGTCTGGCTGGTCGCGGCGATGGCGACCTCGTCGACGCGATCGGCGGGAACGGCGGTGTTCCGCGCCATGAGTCCGATCGTCGCCTTGACCGCGAGGTCATCCGCGCGGGTGTTCCAGTACATGCCCTTCTCGCCGGCGCGACCAAACGGGGTGCGCATTCCATCGACGAAGTAGACGTCCGAGAGCTCGGCCACACTGCCTCCAAGGGTTGAGATTCAGTCCAGCGTACGATGAAACTCAGTCTCACGGAAACGCTTGGAACGATTCTACGACGCGAGGTCGGAGGCAGCCTCGGCGCTCTGCACGGATTCGACAAACGCACCGGCGATGACCCCCGCCGTCGTCTCGATCTGCCACGGACGCGCACCGTGGGACGCGAGCGCTTCGCCGATGGATGCCGCATCGATCTCGGCCGGGGGAGCCCACGCGACCCGCCGCAGGGTGTCGGGAGTCAGGAGGTTCTCGGTCGGCATCCGCAGGTCGGCGGCAAGCTGTTCCACGAGCGGGCGCGCCGCCTTCAGCCGGAGGTCCGCCGCAGGGTTGCGCTCTGCCCACGCGCGGGGAGGCGGCATTCCGTCACCGGAGGCACGCTCGGCGGGCAGCGCGGGATCGGCGCGGCCGGCCTCGATCGCGGCCCACCACCGGTCGAGCTGGCTGCGGCTCGCGCGGCCGGTGAAGTCCTTGACACGCGCCAGATCCTGCTTCGTCTTGGGATCGGCGATGACGACCGCCACCAGTGCGCGGTCGGGAACGAGTCGACCGGGCGAGGTGTCCTGCTCACGCGCGTACTCCTCGCGGGCGATCCAGAGGGCTCGCGCGATGGCCAGGGCTCGGCGACCGCGGACGGTGTGCAGACCGCTGAGGCGCCGCCAGGGCTCCTCGCGAGCGGGCTTCACGGGCCGCGTGCGCACCGTCTCGAACTCCTGAGCCGCGATGCCGGTCTTTCCCTGCTCCTCGAGCTCGTCGCGCAGCACCTCGAAGACATCCACGAGGTGCAGCACGTCGAGCGCGGCGTACTCGAGCCAGGGCTGAGGCAGCGGACGCGTCGACCAATCCGCCGCGGAATGAGCCTTCGCGAGCGTGATTCCCAACGTGTCCTCGACGACCGCGCCGAGTCCCACGCGCTCGTGCCCGAGAAGACGGGCAGCGAGTTCGGTGTCGAAGATGTGCGGCGGCTCGAGGTTCTCCTCCCGAAGGGAGGGCAGGTCCTGGCTGGCGGCGTGGAGGATCCAGGTGATGTCTCCGATCGCCTCTTGCAGCGGCGACAGATCGCCCACCGCAGGAGGGTCGACGAGGAAGACGCCGGCGCCGCGCCGGTACACCTGGATGAGATACGCCCGCTGGGAGTATCGGAAGCCGGAGGCGCGCTCCACGTCGACAGCCACCGGGCCGGTGCCCGCGGCGAGCGCGTCGGCGGCGGCGGCGAGGCCGGCGGCATCCGTGATGACGTCGTACTCAGCCACGCGTTCCCCTTCCTGATGCACCCCGCTGCGAGCCGAACACGGCGATGCCCTCTGATCCCGGCGGCAATCCCGCCAACATGCACACGAGCTCCGCCCACGCCTCGATGTGGGCCGTCAGGTCACCGGCGGGCGTCCAGGACGACCGCAACTCGATCTGCGCCCCGTCGCCCTCGGCGGCGAGCGAGCCGAACCCCTTGGACAGGGTCTTGGTCGCCGTGCCGGACTCCGAGTGGAAGTCCGCGCCGCGCGCCTCGAGCGCATCGACGAGCCACGACCAGGCGACGTCCGCGAGCAGCGGGTCGACGCCGATCTCAGCTTCGAGCGGAGCTTGCGCAAAACACACGATACGCCACGGCCCACCCCAGGCATCCGGTTCGGCCGGGTCGTGCATGAGGACGAAGCGCCCGGTGCCGTACGGCGAATCCAGCCCGTCCGCATCCGGACGGACGTCACCCGCGAAGGCGATCGCCTCCGGGGCAAGGCTCGTCGGAGCGGCGATCTCGCGCACGGAGAAGTCAGACCGGAAAGTCAGGGACCGCAGCTGCTCTGCGGCGCGTGCGAAGGCCGGGGTCTCAGCGGCGGGACGGGTGTCATCCACGGTCACAGACTAGGATGGGCCCACGATGAAGGCACCCAGGCGCGCCGCCCTCGGCGCCTCACGAATCGGCGCTCCGGCCACCCTGCGGATGCTAGCCCTCTCCCTCGCTGCAGCCCTGTTCGCGACAGCCGCGATGGCTTTCGCCGTCGCACTGCGCATGGCACGGCGAGTGGTCACCCCGTCACGGCGCGTCCCCGACACGCGCATCGTCGACATCGACGTGCCCGCGCAGACGATCACGCTGGCGCGCACGCCCGACACGGTGCTGCCCGGACGCTACGGCCTGTTCACGACCGGCTCCGCCGACTATCTCAAGGTGGGCTCGGTGCTGGCCAGCGACGGCGACACCGTCAAGCGGAAGCTGCTCACGCAGGTCGGCGGCCAGTCGAGCCTCGACGCCGACGCGGCTTTCAGCGGCTGGTACTACCAGCGCCCGGAGGAGCTGCACCTGCCGTTCACGCGCGAGCACGTGCCGGCGGCGATCGGCGCCTGCCCGGCATGGCTGTTCCCGGCAGAGCCGCCCCGTGACCTCGACCACGAGACCTGGGTCATCCAGATCCACGGACGCGGCACGACGCGTGCCGAATGTCTGCGTGCCGTGCCCGTGTTCCATGCCCTGGGCATCACGTCGCTCGTCGTCTCGTACCGCAACGACGGCGACGCTCCGCGCAGCCGTGCCGGCGCCTATGCGCTCGGCGCGACCGAGTGGCGCGATGTGGATGCCGCCGTCAGCTGGGCTCTGCGACACGGCGCCCGCCGCATCCTGCTCATGGGCTGGTCGATGGGCGGCGCCATCGCACTGCAGACATCGCTCGGCTCAGCACACCGCGAGCAGATCGTCGGCGTCATCCTCGATTCGCCGGTGGTGGACTGGCGCACCGTCCTCTCCTACCAGGCCAAGGCGTTGCACGTGCCCACACCCGTGACCGATCTGGCGATGGGAGCACTGCGCACGGGATGGGCTGCGCCCGCGATCGGCGCCGACGGCGCGATTCCGCTCGACCGGCTCGACATCGTGGCGCGTGCCGCAGAACTGCGCCATCCCGTGCTCATCCTGCACAGCGATGACGACGGGTTCGTCCCCTCCAGCGCCTCGCACCGCCTGGCCGATGCCCGACCCGACCTCGTCGAGTTGCAGGTGTTCCGCACGGCGCGCCACACGAAGCTCTGGAACTACGACCAGCAGCGCTGGACAGACGCGATCGGCGACTGGCTGCGCACACACGATCTGGTGCCCGCGCCGGCGCCGGTCGACGAGGGAGAACGATGACAACCACCGGCTCCGGCACGATCCGCCTCGTCGATCGCCAGCCGGCGGTGTCCGGTGCCGAGATGGTCGCCGCGCTGGTACCGCCGCCGCAGTTCGACGGCGCCACCTTCGACACGTATCGCGCCGACCCGGCGTTTCCTTCGCAGCAGGAGGCGAAGGAGCGACTCATCTCGTTCAGCCTGGGCGGAGGACCGGCAGAACGCGGAGGACTCTTCCGTCGTGCGAAGAAGGTCCCGGAGATGAAACCGGGCGTGTATCTCGACGGCGGTTTCGGCGTCGGCAAGACCCACCTCCTGGCGGCGATCTACCATGCGATGCCGGCGCGGCGGAAGTACTTCGGGTCGTTCATCGAGTACACCGCACTGGTCGGAGCACTCGGGTACCAGAAGACGGTCGAGCTCTTCCGCGGCGCGGACCTGCTGTGCATCGACGAGTTCGAGCTCGACGACCCGGGCGACACGATGGTGATGACGCGGTTGCTGGGGGAGCTGGTGCCGACCGGCACGCGGCTCGCGGCGACGTCGAACACTCCGCCCAATGCGCTCGGCGAAGGGCGATTCGCCGCGCAGGACTTCCTTCGCGAGATCCACGCCATGGCGTCGAGCTTCGAGACCATCCGCATCGACGGCACGGATTACCGTCAGCGCGCCCTCGACGGGCACGCCGAGGTGTGGGACGACGATGCCTATCGTGCGGCGATCGATGCCGCCGCGGCATCCGGCGTCGTCTCGGACGACGCCTTCGCCGACCTGATCCGCCATCTCGCGACGGTGCACCCGTCGCGCTACGTGCGGCTGATCGAGAACCTGTCGACGATCGGCCTGCGCGACGTCATCACGCTGCAGGACCAGTCCGCGGCGCTGCGATTCGTCGCCTTCGTGGACCGGGCGTACGACGCGCAGATTCCCGTGCGCGCGACCGGTCGACCGCTCGACGAGGTCTTCGGCGAGGAGATGCTCGCGGGCGGCTACCGCAAGAAGTATCTGCGAGCGATCTCCCGCTTGAATGCACTCACGCATTCCTGACCGCTCTCACGGGCGACGGATGCCGCGCCGAAACGTGATGTTTACCTGGGCACGTCGGCCGTAACGAGCGCGAAACACGACGCGGGTACCGGCGGTAACCGCGTACCGCAACACTGAGTGCGCTGGGACGTCCCGACCCCGAATCCGCGACGCCCCGGTCCGAGTTACACAACACATCAGTGAGGACCTTCATGGACAGCGGAAATCTCGCTTGGTATATCGCCGCTACGGCTCTCGTGCTCTTTATGACGCCGGGCGTGGCTTTCTTCTACGGCGGCCTCGTCAAGGCGAAGAGCGTCATCAGCATGATGATGATGAGCTTCGGCGCGATGGGTCTCGTCGCGGTGCTCTGGATCCTCTACGGATACAACATGCAGACCGCCGACTGGTGGGGCGGCATCCTGGGCAACCCCTTCTCCGACTTCGGCCTCGGCGCGATGGCGACGGGTGAGAACGCGACCGTGAACCTCACGGCCGTCGCCTACGGCGCCACCTTCGCCATCATCACCGTGGCCCTCATCTCCGGCGCCATCGCCGACCGCGCCCGCTTCGGCTCGTGGATGATCTTCGCGTTCTTCTTCGCGACCATCGACTACTTCGCCGTCGCCGGCTGGGTGTGGAACGCCAACGGCTGGATCTTCAACCTCGGCACCACGCTCGGCTTCTCGACCGAGGTGATCGACTACGCCGGTGGCACCGCTGTCCACATCAACGCCGGTGCGGCCGCTCTCGCTCTCGCCCTCGTGCTCGGCAAGCGTGTCGGCTTCCAGAAGGGCATCCAGAAGCCCCACAACGTGCCGCTGGTGATGCTCGGCGCTGCGATCCTGTGGTTCGGCTGGTTCGGCTTCAACGCCGGCGCGGCCGCGTTCTACGCCGCCCCCGAGGGCACCTCGGGCGAGATCCTCTCCGGCATCGCCGCGGTCGGATCGCCTGCTGGCCTCATCGTCCTGAACACGCTCGGCGCCACCGCCGCGGCCATCCTCGGCTGGGCGATCGTCGAGAAGCTCAAGGACGGCAAGCCGACCGCCGTTGGCGCCGCCTCGGGTGCCGTCGCGGGTCTCGTCGCCATCACGCCCTCCTGCGCCAACCTGGCACCGGGCTGGTCGCTGCTGCTCGGTGTCATCGCCGGTGCGGTCTGCGCCCTCGCGGTCGAGCTCAAGTGGCGTCTCGGCTTCGACGACTCGCTCGACGTGGTGGGCGTCCACCTCGTCGGCGGTCTGATCGGAACGCTCTACCTCGGCTTCTTCGCCACCGGAACGGGCCTGTTCCTCGGCGGCAACGCCGACCAGCTGATCCTGCAGGCGATCGCCGCCGTCACCGTGCTGGTGTTCTCCTTCGTGGTCGCCTACGTGCTCGGCTTCATCATCGAGAAGACGATCGGCTTCCGCGTCAAGAACGAGGACGAGATCGCCGGCATCGACACCGTCGTGCACGGTGAAGAGGGCTACGCGCTCGTCGACTGACACACTCCCATCGAAGGGGCGTCGGATCTCACGGTCCGGCGCCCCTTCGGCGTGTGCGAGGAACCCCGACAGCGATTGGTAGCGTGAAGCCATGGCATCTCGCGACGGCCGCGGCACCCTGACATCGCTCGTCCGGGGGATCCTCGGCCTCTTCAGCGGCCGCTCCCGCCCCTCGGCGACGGCGAGGACGCCGGGGTCGTCGCGGCCCACCGCCCCCACCGCGCTCAGCCCCGGTCAGGGCGGGCAGACGGCGACACGCGAGGTCCGTCCGCCGGCGCGGGGCGGTCTGACGATCAGATACGCACCGCAGCGTGACGGGGCTCCGGATGCCGGGGAGGTCGTGTGGACCTGGGTGCCGTACGAGGAGAATGACGGGCGCGGCAAGGACCGCCCCGTTCTCGTGATCGGCCATGACGGCGCCGACCGGGTGTTCGCGGTGCGTTTGACCAGCAAGGCCCACGACGGCGACCGTGATTACCTCGCTATCGGCACCGGGGC
Source organism: Microbacterium sp. AG790 (assembly GCF_003634765.1). NCBI lineage: Bacteria > Bacillati > Actinomycetota > Actinomycetes > Micrococcales > Microbacteriaceae > Microbacterium > Microbacterium sp. AG790. The sequence goes on along the minus strand of NZ_RBWZ01000008.1, from coordinate 309,084 downwards.
GTGGGACTCGCAGGGCCGGCCGTCGTGGGTCGACATCGAGCAGCTCTACAGCGTGCACGTGCGCGGGATGCGGCGCGAGGCCGCAGCCCTGGACCGTCGACGGTTCGCCGGGGTCGCTGCGGCTCTTCAGGGGCGCTACGGCTGGCTGAGCGAGGTGTGAGCGGCCCGGTGCACCCGGTGCCGACTATTCCGCCCCGCGCTGGAGCGCGGGGGCGAAGATGATGATCGCGGCGCCGAGGAGCGCCACAGCCGAGCCGACGTAGTCCCAGAGCGTGGGTTTGAAGCCGTCGATGACGATTCCCCAGGCAAGGGAGCCGGCGACGAACACGCCCCCGTACGCGGCCAGCACACGCCCGAAGTGCGCGTCGGGCTGGAGAGCCGCGACGAACCCGTAGGCGCCGAGGGCGATCACGCCGAGCACGGCGAACAGCCACCCCCGGTTCTCGCGGACCGACTGCCAGATGAGCCAGGCCCCGCCGATCTCGGCGATCGCCGCGAGGACGAAGAGGATGATGATCCGCGCGGTGGTCATCACGCCAGTGTGTCAGGCGGACGTATCGGCCGTGTTTCCCCTGCCGATGCGGGATCGTCTCGGCATCCGGGCGAGGAACGGCCGTGGCCAGGCCCCGAGGGCGAGAACGGCGAGCACGGTCTGCAGGAGCCCGGTGGCGAAGTAGATGCCGTGCAGCGGCGACCAGACCAGCAGCAGGGCGATCTCGACGAAGATCCAGATCATCATCACGAGCCCGGATGCCGCGTGCAGTCCCCATGCGACGGCGCACCGCTCTCGCTGTGCGATGATCGCCAGCAGCTGAGAGCCGCCGACGATGACACCGAGGATGAGTCCCGGCCACACCCACGAAGAGAAGGGCGTGCGCTCGAGCCACTCGGGCGGCATCCCGACACGGTCGCCGCCCACGAGCACAAGGAGCACGCACCCGGCGACGGCCGATGCCAGATTGAAGAGGGCGACGACCGCCAGCGTCACGCGGATGCCGGGGGAGACGCTCACGATCGTGACGCTACGCGTCAGCGCCGCCGGGTGTTCGACTGTTCGCCGTGAATAGCGAAACCCCCGGCGGGGCCGGGGGTTTCATGGTGGGCGATACCAGACTCGAACTGATGACCTCTTCCGTGTGAAGGAAGCGCGCTACCAACTGCGCCAATCGCCCAAGACCCGTGCGGGCCGAGACTCGATGCTACCGGATGCCGGGCGCTGACACGAATCCTGCGGCCGCCCAGACCGCGAGACACGCGCGGGCGGCGCTCGGTTTTGCGATGGCGAAATAGTCGGCTAAAGTCGATCAAGTTCCCGGGGCAACCAGGGAGCATGCGGATGTAGCGCAGTTGGTAGCGCATCACCTTGCCAAGGTGAGGGTCGCGAGTTCGAGTCTCGTCATCCGCTCGAGTGCAGGGATCGTTTTTCGAAGCGATCACGGCACGTGGGGTCAAACCACACGGTTAATCCACACGGTGGCGTGGCCGAGCGGCTAGGCACCGGCCTGCAAAGCCGTTTACACGGGTTCGAATCCCGTCGCCACCTCGCCTGATAACTGAACACGCCTGTACAGGCGCGATTGGCGCAGCGGTAGCGCGCTTCCCTGACACGGAAGAGGTCACTGGTTCGATCCCAGTATCGCGCACAAGAACAACCCCGGTCATGCGGGGTTTTTTTGTGCCCACTGAGGCGTCGTGCAACATGCGTGCAACATCGCTCCGCGACCTCGTGCAACAGTGCAGCTGCTCCGCTGTGTGACTAGAACCACAGTATGACCAGGGAAAAGTCCACGGCTTCGGCCGAAACAACACAGGATCTCGAGCTCTCCGCAGAAACCTCGTCGATCGCCGTCGGCCCCGGGGGAGAGACCGCGGAGTACGTCTTCGTCACGCCCGAGATGGCGGCGGAGTGGCTGGCCCGCAACATCGACCGCAACCGCAACGTGAAGAAGAGCCGGATCAGCGGGTACGTGAGGGACATCCAGTCCGACAACTGGGTGCTCACGGGGGAGGCGATCAAGTTCGACACCGACGGTCGGCTCATCGACGGGCAGAACCGGTGCCACGCGATCGTGTCCGCCGGCTGCGGCGCGTGGGTGCTCGTCGTTCGAGGGATCAGCCAAGAAGCGCTCGTCGTGCTTGACTCGGGGTCGGCGAGGAACACGGGGGACATGCTCGTCATCACCGGTCTGGCGGAGCGTGCGGATGCGAAGGACGTGGGCGCGATCGCACGACTGCACGTCGCGTGGAAGAAGGGTGACGTGAAGCACGCGGCTTCCCACATCGGGGGGAGCGCACAGCTCACCAAGACGGAGATGGCCGAGGCGGTCATGTCGATCCCGGACATCGACTTCGCGGCCCGGTTTGCCCGCAACGTCTACCGGTATATTCGCCTGCCCGTCAGCGCTCTCGGGGTCGCATTCCTCGAGTTCTCCGCGATAGACGTGGACGACACCGCGGAGTTCTTCAACCGCATACGCGACGGCATCCAGACGGGCCCTGGAGACCCCTTCCTGACACTATCCCGCCGCGTGGCATCCGACCTACAGGCCGGCGCCTCCCGACGCATCCTGCCCGGACAAGCGCTGTTCTACCTGTTCCGCACCTGGAACGCGTACCGCGGGGGAGAGACGCTCCTCAAACTGCAGATCGGTTCACCGCAAGCTGGGTTCGCCCCCGTGCCGCCACCTCGGTAGACCGAGCCTGCTGCGGATCACGCCAGAAGCGGGCACATCCAAAGGATCCTGCCGTTCGGACTCCCCCCGTGGCAAACTGACGTTGGCGCGAGACCATCGCGGGTTGGGGGGCTTTACATTTGCCTAAAGTTGAACGTAGACTGTTCTGTCAGGAGCAGACGCACACAGTGCATCATGCGTTGATCTCAGACCTGTCCTCACCGTCATTCGAAGCATGGTGTGAGATGACTGCGGGAGAGTGGGCCGAGGATCCAAACTTCGAGGCTGCGCCGGATGACGAGCAGATCCGCCAGTCAGCAAAACTACGAGCTGGCATCGAGTTCTTCGCTGAATACGGCTTCCCCCAAGCGTCATATTGCAATGTCAATGCACTCAACGATGGGATCTGGGAGTTCAAGCTAGGTAGAGTACGCATCTCATTCTTCGACACGGACGGTCTCGGAGGCTTTGTCCCGAAACATCGAGTGCTCGATAGACGTGATGCAGACTTCCCGGAGGATGATGACTACTGGTGGATACCGCTCTTCGATGACCAACTACGCCTCGGGCACTGCTTCGGTAAGAACAGCCAGAAGACCGAGGAAGACGACTTAGCTGAGACCATAAGGGTTCGGGAGGAGGACTTGCAGCATGATCGATCATGATCGTGTCGAGATGGCTGGGGCGCGCCTTGCTGTGAGAGTCGCGGAGCTTATCCGACTCACCATGGCTAGGTCCGAGCTAACTCAGCGGCAGCTGGCGGAGCGTCTCGGCGTTGGTGAGGCAAGGGTCTCGCAGATCCTGAGAGGTGACGGCAACTTCCATCTAGCGACAGTTGCGCGTGTCTTTGCCGCGCTGGGTTATGACACCGAACTCAAGGTCTATGACGGAGAAGACCGAGAGGTAAAGATCGTTCCGCGACGCGCGCGGCGCAAGCCGCGGAGCGCGCACTTCTCACTTGCCTTCGAGACGACCGACGGTGGCGTGCGGAACGTCGAGAGTTATGTGCGTAAGCGCCCGACTGGCCGGCCAGTCGATTTCCCGCTAGAAAAGCCGCTGGAGCGCGAGCTTGCTTCTCGGCAAATTTCGTTCACGCTTGAGGAGAGCCTCCGTGCCTGACGTAGCGCAGATCACACTGAGACGTTTCTCGGTCGAGGATCGTGAGTTTGACCGAGCGTCTGAGAGTAGCGTCCGTTCCTCGAACGCACAGATCACTGTCGAGGTGGACGAACCTGAGGTTCCATACGGGAGGCGTCTGGTCGACATTGGCTTCAAGGGCTACGTGGAAGATGAAGAGGATCCAACCTGGAGCTTCGACTACCTGGTGAAGTTCGATGTCAGCGAGAACGAGAACTGCAGTGACGAGGTGTTGGCGCACCTCGCGGCTCAAGCCGTCTATCCCTACGTTCGCATCGGGATCATGCACGCTGTTTCCCTGATGCAGAGAGGCCCTGTCATCCCCCCTGCAGGGATACCGATTTCTCTCCAGGTCAAGTGAACTCGGTTCCACGGTTCGTAACCGTGTCGAGCCAGACTTTCAACTCGTACGCCTGCTGAGGGAACGCACACGGGATCTGGGGAGTGTCCGCGACCTTCTCCGCTGCGACCCGATCGCAGTACTCGGAGTATCGCTTCGACGTGGCCACCCGGATGCTCCTGTTCTCCGGCCGAGAAGATCAGGATAGGACGGAATCTCCGACATCGGCCATCGCGGATGCGGGAGAACCCGTCCGCGGCCGTCGGGCGCTCGGCCCGCGGGAATGCTGGACGCTGCCAGAACCAAGCGCATGGCGCGGTAGTGTCCGGCTGTGAGCGACGCTGCGCGAGAGATGTTCAGAGACACCACCGCAACTGGTTGGCATGCGCTGGTAACGGTGGAAAGCCCCCTGCCGTTGGAAGAGCTGGGCGCGCTGGCGCAGGAGGTATCTAGCGAGGCAGCCAAGCGTGGTCTTGGGCTCATCGCCACTGTGGCCGGCATGGCCCTCCACGGCGACGACTGGTTCAGGCCCTACCACCCCGCCTGGCAGATGGACGGGCAACGTAGCTTAGTCCCGGAGGACTTCAGCGACGAGGAAGTTGAGTTCCTCTCGCTTCTCGCCGATCAGCCAGAAGGTAGCCAACTGAGTGCGCGTCTCGCGGACATCGTGTATCTCAGAACGCGTGACCGTGCGGATCGGTATCGATGGGCGAAGCTAGCTGTTGAGCGATGGGTTCAGGCTGGCATCACCGATGCACTGTCGTGGGAGCAGCTCGCTGGTTGGAGCAGAGCCGCAAACATTGCGGCACGCTTTCGTCTCGTAGACCTCGCACGGGCACTAACAGACGTCGGCGTGGACGCTTTCAACAAGGCTCACGCGATGGGGGCTCTTCGAGTGGCTCAGACAATGCGCGAAGCCCGCTATGTCCCCGACAACGAGCACTTTGAGGAGCAATTGGAGTCGCTCGTTGTAGGAGACATACCTGTCTTCCTTCAGAATGTGCTCCTTGAGGAGGCAATCCGATGGACACCCTCCTCAGATGAGAAGAAGAAGGCGGCCCTTCGAGCGCGGGTCGGCGACCTGTGGTGGGACGAGGCCGAACTTCGTCAGGCTGACTCGCACATGGTGGCGAGGGACCACTACGCGAACGCGCTTCGGAGCTACCGTGCAGTGCCGGCGAGGCTTCGAGACCCGCGGACCGTGGACCGGATCAATAGGCTCCCTGCGATCGTGCGGCAGGAAGGTGAGCGCACCCTCGATGAGATGCATTTGACGACGACCGATGGCATCGATATCAGCGAATGGATCGAGGGTGTGGAAGCGATCGCTGACGCGGACAGCCTGATGAGCGCCCTCGTGAGTTGGATCGACATGGCACCTCTGGATACTCTCGAGCACGCTAAAGAGCAAGCTCGCGAGCAAATGGCAGAACACCCGATTGCGTTTCTTTTCGGGCATTCAACCATTGACGAGAAGGGGCGAAAGGTCTATGACTCGAGAACTGCGGTTGGGCGCATGGGCGTTCCGGCTGATGTCTGGTCGGTTATGGTTCGCAACTACCAGATCGCGTCGGGCTTGCTGTGCCAATCACACATCGTCCCGGGGATCCGGAAGTTGAGCACACGTTGGAGACCGACGCTCGCGGAGTTCCGATTGATGGTTGAAACCTCTCCATTCGTCCCGCTCGAAATTCGCGACAACTACGCACGAGGGCTCTTCCACGGCTACTACGGACACCATGCCGAGTCCGTGCATCTGCTCGCTCCAGCGATCGAGGCGTGCGTACGGTCAGTCCTGCAGCAGGCCGGCATCGAAACCAGCCTGATCAAAGACGACGACACGGAATCCGAAATCGGCCTCACAGGTCTCCTCGATCAGCCTGGAGCAGACGAGGCGCTTGATGTCGACGTTTCCTGGAATATCCGAGCAATCTTCGCCGACCCGATGGGGCAGAATCTGCGCAACCGCGTTGCACACGGCCTCGTGTCGAGCGATGAGTCTCAGGGCGAGGGCATGCTGACCGCATGGTGGTTCGCGTTCCGACTTGCCTTTGTCCCTTATTTCAACGCGCTGAGCCGCACGCAGACCCAACGGAATGACGTCGATCGCGAAGGCGTCTGAGACCGCGACTTCTCACCAAGCCGGGCGCTGAGGTCTCCTACTGTCCAGCGGCGCGCCGAGCTGAAGAAACGCTTCAGTAAGGCTCGGCAAGGGTTCGGGTTCTCTACACGTGACGTTAGCCGCGGATGAGTGTCGCCGCGAGGTCTCGGATGGCCGCGAAATCGACCTGGCTGTTGCTGAAGGCCGGAACAGTGATAGTGCTCTCGCCGAGAAGCGCTCGGTCCAGCATGATCTCAATCTGCGCGGCCCGTGGCCACTCACGCTGTGGTTGACCCACGAGAGCCCGGTGAACGCGGACCCCGGCGACGGATGAACGGGGGATGCCCTCAACAACGGTCTCCAGCCGGGGAAAACCGCCCACGTCGACGGTAGTGAACGTCGCCTTCACGATCGAAGTAGCAGTAACGACGAGCAGAAACCCCGTTGGCCCGTTCTCGTCCTCCACCTTTGCATCGACCACCACTGGCTCCTCGGCACCGGTCAGAAGAACCAACCGAGACAGCATCTCGGCGCTGGCGTCCCCGAAACCGCTCGCAAACGAGAGGTTCGACCACATCGCCTGACTGTGTGGTGTCATGCGCTGCAGGATGGCGTTAGCACGGTCTTGGAAGTCTTCAGTGTTCATGGTGGGAACCGTACAGGTACCCGCCGACCCCTGCAGGGCATCGCCCCCTCCCCGCCCGCCCAGGGCCCTCCCGTAGGCATAGGGCCTTTTCACACACGGAGCATCACGGCGGCAGTCGCGATCAAACCAGCTATCGAGGGCGCGGTACGCCGCGATGTTAGGCGGCGTCTCGCCTTGCGACGTGCTCGGTGAGTTGCTCTCGTTGCCTGATGGTGAGCCACATCGCCTTCTCCGGGTAGAAGTCCTCGGTGAACTGCTCCCGTCGCGCCTGCCGTAGCGCAGCGGTAACGGCGTTCCGGATCACGAGATACATGATCGCGAGGGAGATAGCGAGGGCTACGACGGAGATGAGAAGCGGGGTGGCATCCATGTCCGGAGCATATAGATGATTCATGGTCGCCCACTACTAGTTCAGATCCGCCCACTGCTGGGAACTCAAATGCCAGTCGGGTCGAAGGGGCCGTCCGGAACCGGTCGCAACTCCCGCTCCTCTTGATCGCGCGCGATATCGCCACCGGGCCACCCGAAGGCCTCGGAATGCGCCTCGCGAAGAGCGACCCAGCTCGCCCGGTCAGCAAGCCACCGGTTGAAGACTCTCACACGCTCCGCAAGCGGCACTGAGTAGTCGATCGTCGGACAGGGCCGCAGGGCCGAGATGGAGATCTGAGGCGGAACTGCGCCCACCGGCACGCGCCGCCTCATCGCCGTCTCCCAGCAGGCGAGTACACGCCTCTGACACCGCTAGAGGCCGGCAGGACGTCGTCTTCGAGGCCAGGCACAGCGAGTGTCGCCAACAGCCGAGCAAGCGTGAGCTGTTGCGCGCGAATCTCCGCGATACCCGGATGCAGCCGAGCACCCTGCGACGACAAGATCATCGTCCCGTCTTCATCGACCTGGCGACGAAGGACGCCGATCGTGTCTCGCACACGGCACGCTTCCTCGAGCTGCGCAAGCTCATGCTCAGCCAGCTCAAAGTCGTTCGTCACCGCCGACCACAGCTTCTTCCCTGCAGATCCCAGCTTGCTTGGTACTCGCGTCGTTGACATGGGTTTCTGATCACCGTCCTAAAGGGCTGTTCATTTCGTGGGGCGGGGGGAGGGATCGCCTGACCCCGGAGGTCCGGCGGGTGTGCCCTGTGGGGGGGCCTGCCCTGGGGTTTGTTCGATCGTCAGCGGTCGCATGGTGTGGACATCAAGCTTTGGTCCGGTGCGGAGAATCGTTGGGGTCGCCGGCATCGGCGTTGTGAAGCACCGTGTTCAGGTAGATGATCTTCTGCGCGATCTCGTAGTCAGGGAACCGGTGGAGGCGTTGCGTCGTTTGCGACCAGTTCGACACTCTGGTCGCGAACAGTTCCCCGCCGATGCCGTGACGGTTCGGATCCTCCAGACGGATCCGTGTCACCAGTTCGACGTTCGACTCGATGTTCATGGGTATCCACGGTGCGAAGGTCCGCGGGTAAGGCTGCACGAAGCATGGTGCTTCGAACAGTTCCGGCTCGAAGTCGTTCGCCGCCTCGTACATGTACATGAGGGGCTTCTCGGAGTCGGTGGGAAATCCGACGTGCACGACCCGTTGGCCGCCGACGGGACCGTGCTGTTCTTCAATCCGGTCGCGGATCTTCCGCAGCTGCGTGGGTGCGAAGAGGTTGAGTTCTTTGATGTCGCGCACCGAGCCGATGCGATCCCTCACGAGGGTCAGCCATTCGTCCCGAACTCCCATGGTTCCCGTGAATGCGATCGCGAGGTTCAGGTGCGGGATGCTCTGCGTCTTCGACCCGAACCCGGTGATGGTGGTGGCGTCCTCGCCGGAGATCAGTGTGTCGGTGACAATGACCGCGCTGTCCTCGTGGAGTGTGACGAGTAGGTAGCTCATTCGGTGACCTCCGGGTTGATGCTGCCGCCGTCAGCGTAGGGTGTGGCTCCGACAGACGGGTTCGCGGCAACGTGCAGGCCGATGACGCGGCCGTTGTTGTCCCGGATGAACGTGTCGATCTGCTTCTGCGCGGCCGCGGTGTCTGCGATCATGTTCCACTCGGTCTGCGACGGGATGCGGAAGATCTGATCGGCGAGGGACTGCGCTTGGTCGGCGTTCATGCCGAGCTGCTGCGCCCGGTCGATGAGTGCCTGCCGGCTGGCTTCGAGGGTGGCTTTGTAGTTGCCGGTGTTGCCGTCGAGAGCGAACTGCGCGTCGGCTGCGTCCTGCGCTTTCTTCGACAGGTCGACGAGCATGCCCATGTTGTCGCGACCAGCCTGCGTCGACAGGTCGAGGGTCGCGTTGTACCCCTCGACCCCTTCGGCGGCTTTCGTGATCGTCTCGTCAACCTTCGCGAGCGCGTCCTGATAGCTGAGGTTGGAGGAGACCGCGTCCTGGCCGACGCCGTTGGCCTTGTTGATCGTGTCGATGAGGCTGTTGAGCTTGCTGGTCAGTTGATCCGCCGAGGTCGCTGCGTCGACGTACGCGTCCGCTGCGGACTTCGTGACCTCGACGCCCTTCTCGGTGATCTTGTTCTTCTGCTCATTGATCCGCATCGCCTCCTCGAGGGACGACGCTTCACCGAGCGCACCCTCCGCGACGAGCGTTGACGCCGCGGAGACGTCCGCGAGCGTCATGCCGTACTTCTCAGCCAGGCGGGTCGCAGCGTCCTGGTCGCCGCTTCCTGCCGCGATGACCTCGGACATGGACTGCAGCGCATCGTTCGAGCCCTGTGCAGCGTCAGCGAGGGTGCTGAGGCTGATGCCGAACTTCTCCGCAGCGTCCGCCGCGGAACCGCGCGACACCCACAGCCACGACTTCTCGGCGGTGAGGTTCTCCGCGACCATCTTCCGGGTCGCCTCCGTCCCATCCTTCAGCGCGTCCGCATACGCCTGCGCCTTCGCCTGGGCGTCGGCTTGCGCCTGAGCGAGAGCGCCCACGATCGCGAACACCCCGCCGATCGCGAGGGCAGTTCCGCCGGCTGCGAGCCCGACCGTCTTGAGGCTGAGACCTGTGACGGTGAGCGCGTTCTTGAACTCGGCGATCTTCGGAACGGCGAGCAGGGCACTCCCACCGGTCAGGGCGATCGCCGCCGCGGCACCTCCGACGGCGAGGACGGTCGCCTGGGCCGGGGCGGGGAGCTGGTTGTACATGTCAACCAAGCCCGTCAGCGCCTGCACCAGGGTGCGGAGCGATTCGTTGGCGGCACTGCCGGTCTGGATGAACGCGGTGTCCATCGCGCCGCTGAGCGCCTCGAGATCGCCCTTGAGATTGTCGAGCCGCATCCGTGCGGTCTCGGCGGCGTAGCCCTGATCGTTGACCTTGTCGGTCCAGTCGGCGATGCCCTTCGCGCCCTCGGTGTAGAGAACGTTCGCGGCGCGGACGGCGTCGGAGCCGAAGATGATCGACATCGCCGCACTCCGGGCCTCAGGCGTGAGTCCGGCCATCGCGTGCTGCAGGTTGCCGGCGAACTTCTCCATCCCGATGAAGTTCCCCTGCGCGTCGTAGGCGCTGATCCCGAGCTCCAGCATCTTGTCGGCCGCTTCCTTCGACTGCGGGGTGAGACGCTGCAGCATCGTCTTGAACGCCGTCCCGGCATCCGAGCCGAGAAGCCCCTGGGAGGCGAACGCGGCGAGCGTGGCGGTGGTCTCCTCGATCGACAAGCCGGTCGCAGCGGCCACCTGGCCGCCCTGAGCGAGTGCCTGGGACAGATCCGATACGTCACCCATCGCCTTGCCCGCGCCAGCCGCGAGGAGGTCCGCGACGTGCGACATGTCGGAGCCCTGCAGGTTGAACACCTTCAGCGACGTCGCCGCGATACCCGCAGCCTCCGACACGGCGAGGCCGCCCGCCGCGGCAAGGTCGAGCGCTGCCGACAACCCGCCGGAGAGAATGTCGGCCGTCGACACGCCAGCCTTGGAGAGCTCCTCGATCGCCCCAGCCGCTTCGGTCGCGGAGAACACCGTCGACGCACCCGCATCCAGAGCGGCATCCCGCAGCTGCGCCATCCCGGCTGCGGACTCGTGCGTCGCGGCTTCCACGTTCGACATCGCCTGGTCGAAATCGGCGAACCGGGATACTGCCAGACCGATCCCCGCGGTGAGGAGTGCGCCCATCGCGACGCCGGCGCGGCCGACCTGGTTGAACGACTCACGGGCCTGGGCGAGCTTCTCCGCCTCGCTGCCGAACTGCTTGGTCTGCTGCGACGCTTCGGCGAACTTCTTCTTGAAGTCGCCGATCTCCGCCGCGATGGTCACCTTGACGACGCGGTTACCCACGATTGCTCCTCCGTGCTTGCGCGAGCACGAGCTCAGCTTTCGCCTGCTCGTGACGGCCGATGTGCAGCCACCAGAGGGCCGCGGTGATGTCAATGCGGTCAGGGGCGGTGATGTACCCGACGAGCTCCGCCCATTCCTCGCGAGTCGGATGCTCATCGCCGATCACGATGTGATCGACCGGGTACGTCAGCAGCAGAGCATCCCCGTTGCACCCCAGACGCGCATCGCTGCTGTTGAACGGGCGCGGCGGAACACTCGCGGCATCGCACCACTCCGCCCCGTTCAGCTCCGTGATCACCACCGACACCAGATGCTCGCCGACCATGAGCTCGAGCGGCACCGACTCGAACTCGTGGGACGCTTCCGCCTCCGCCAGCAACTGCGTGAACCGACGCTCCGACTCCGACACGATCACCTCCGGGCGCGCTTCCTGCAGCACGTCTTGAATGCTCATCAGCGGACAGCCGCGTAGATCCACCGACCGGTCATCGTTTGCGGATCGTCCTTCCACCGCTTCAGCTTCATCAGGTCGTCGAGAGCGGTGCCGATCGCCGGATTCTCAGCGCTGTACGCTTCGGCGACCGTCGGCCATCCCCTCTCGACCGCGCGATTGAGGAGCGCCTTCGCGAGCCCGGTGTCGCCTGACAGGAGCGCGCGACGCATCATCTCCTCACCGGTGCGGAGGTCGTCGACGGCGGAGGCTCGTTCGGTTGCGTCACGGTAGGAGATGACCTCGGTGGGGTCGGAGCCGACGGTGCCGAGGACGGTGCGCTCAAGGGAGCGCAGCTTGTCGGCGACGATCGTGTCTTCCTTCTCCTGGAGGGCCGCGAGTTTGCCGCGGAGGTCGCTGCGGATCTGGTTGACGTCCTGGTAGCGGGCGTCCTCCGTCAGTCGGGGATCGTTCTTGACCGCATCCAGATTCCGGTTCGCGGTTTCGATCAGCGCGGTGGCCTGTGCCCGGTTGTTCTCGATCTGAGATTCGAGTGCTTCGAGGCTCATGATTTCCTTCCTTCGATGTAGTCCAGGGCCGCATCCCGGGTGAAGACCCATGTGCGGCCGGCTTTGGTCCCCTTGAGGTGTTCCTGTTGTGCGTCGAGTCGTACGGTTCGTTCGGATAGTCCGGCGGCGGTTGCCACCTGTGCGACTGTCCACGTCTCACGTTCCTCCGATGCCGTCGATTGCCGCGGCTCGTTGCCGTCGTCGGCAACCGTCGTCAGTGCGGTGCGGTAGATGTCGCACAGCAGGTCGTACATCTTCTGGTTGCCGACCCGGAACTTGATCCGCGTCCTGTTCAGATCAGCCGCCGACCACAGCATCCGAGCCTCGGTAGCGGTGAGAGTGATCGAAGCTTCCGTAACTACGCGGGTCATGAGTCATATGCCGTGCGTCGAGGTGCAGTGATATCGGGAACATCTACGTGGCGAGAACGACGGCCGAACTGCGATTGCCCGTCATCGCGCCAACCACAACCACCGAGACACCAGCCGGAGACGGGATCGAAGTCATGCTCAAGACCGCGCCGGCACGTGTTGGGCATCATGCGACGTCCTCCGCTCGCACATCGCAGTTCATGCATGTTCCGTCTGCCACGAGACGATGCCTGCCGGGGGAGCAGCGACTGCCCGGAGATACCGTCTGCATTCGGGGCGCGCTGGAAGCCGCGTTCGCGGCGTCGGCGCGCTTGCGAGCCTCGCCACAGGCTCTGCATGGCTGGCTCCACCCGTCGGGATGAGCGTCGCAGTTACGTCGCAGCACGTGACCGGTCACGTGACCGGTTGTGTTGCCGTTCACGTAGGCAGAGGCCCCAGTAGAGATTTCTTCAGTAGAGCCTTCGCCTACGTTGCCGGGAACGTGACCGGTCACGTGACCGCTCTCCGAACGCTCTCTGGCGCGCTGACGATACGCGGCCTGGTTCCCCCTCTTCCGCTCCCGATACTGAGCCACAGTCGCAGCCGAGGACTGTCTGAGACCACGATCATCGGACCACCCCGGCATCGTGACGTCGCCCGCGTCCGTCACGAGCAACACACCCGCGTCGACTAGGGGAGCGAGATCAGCCATCGTGACGTCGACGTCGTGCAGCTTGCGTACATACTTCGCCGGGATCAGACCATCCGTGCCCTGCTCCGCCGACCACATCAGGGCGTTCGTGAAGATCCGCCACGTTCGGTCATCCAAGTCCGCAAACCGCAGCTCGTTCAACCAGTGGCCAGGAAGGCGCGCGTCAGTCATCGCAGACCTCCCCAAGTGCGTTAACCTGGTGTCGATCTCGCCGGCCAGCAAGATTCTCGATCCCCTCGATCCGTCGAGGGGTTTCGTTTTCGATCACTCGTCGCCACCGGCTGCGTAGTGCAGCGGACGCGCCGCAGCGACGACGTCATCGATCCGCACGCGGATCAGCCGCGGGCCGAAGCGCCTGGCTTCTAGCTCCCCGCGGGTGATCATCCGTCGGATGGTGTCGGGGCTGAGGCAGAAGTGCGCGGCCGCGGTTTCGAGGGGGACCCAGGGCGTATCGTGCTGGGACATGAGAAAAGCCTCCAGAGCATGAGGAACTTTCCTCTGCTGGGAGGCTGGTGCAACCGGGGAGCCTCAATGTGGGCCCGTCGCCGTGCCCTATCACTGTAGCGCGCTATGCGTCCCTATGCGAGCTACTGCGGGCGGCGTGTCAGCGACTACCGGTGAGGTGGGAAACGAATCCGCGGAGCGATACCTCGAACACGCCGTCATCGGAACGCAGTGCAGCGAGTTGGTCGATCGCGCCAGAGTATTGCCGGGTATCAGCGAACGTTCTGCCGAAGCCGCACTTGGGACACTTGATGGCCCATCTGGCGCGGAAGGTTGGGTCATCGCTGTGGAACGTTTGCTCAGGCTCGGTCAGCCAGCGATCGCCGACGAGGTATTGGGTGATGGCTGGGTGTGTGCGGAAGTAGTGCGGGTTGTCGTGGTCTGCGTACCCGCTAACGCTCTCTGTCCAGTAGTGCTCGCCATGATGCTCGGCCGGCTGCAGCGCGCCGATGCGCCACTTGTCGTGGGGTGCGGAGTCGTCGCCTCGGCAGAAGATTGACACGTACGCCGGACCGCCCCGGAGGATGTTCGTCCACCCTCCGTGGCGGGGGTTGTTCCACTTCTTTGACCGACTCACAGTCCATCCATTCTTGCGTGGGTCCCTCCGGTCGGGTTCGTACCTGCGACCAACGGATTAGAAGGCCGTCGCGCTTCCACTGAGCTCTGAAGGGTGTCGCGAATGGCTACCCCCTTCAGACGGCCGTCTGGGTTGATGTCGGCATTTGTTCAGCTCGTCGTTGCGGGCAAAGTCGCTGGGGACCGACATCTCGTAGTCAGCGCGAGGTCGGTTTGCGCCCGGAGGGAACCGGGTACCACCGTCTTGTCCGCGCCGTGAGATCTCGCCCGCCTCTTCGCCCTTGCGGATAGCCACGCCCAGAGCACGCTCTGCACGACGTACCATTGCCGCCACCGCGACGATGAGGAAGGGCTTCACGGGGGCGTGCAGAGTTTGGACACCCCCGGCCCGTGGCGCCAAGGGTCTCATGCTGGGCCGCCGATCATCTTCTCGGGAGGAAGAACGTCCCTAAGGAGAAACTGGTCGCGTAGCGGGTAGCGCTTGCCGATCACGAGCGCCAGGTCCGAGAGGGCGCTCCGGGCGGCGTAGAGCAGACGCTCGCGGGTCCAGAACGAGTTCGGCGCCCGCAGGTTGAACTCCTCGTTGAGGACGAAATTGTCGATGAAGTCGTCCTCTCCGGCGTACATCCAGATTTCTTTCGCGAGGAGACGTCCGAAAGCGCGGCACTGTTCATGGTCGTCGTCGCTCATTTGCGACGATCCAGGGCGACCGTCACTCGTGGCAGGCGCGCGGGATCCATCGTCGAAGAAGCAGAGGACG
Organism: Microbacterium sp. AG790; assembly: GCF_003634765.1. Classification (NCBI taxonomy): domain Bacteria; kingdom Bacillati; phylum Actinomycetota; class Actinomycetes; order Micrococcales; family Microbacteriaceae; genus Microbacterium; species Microbacterium sp. AG790. Next base: position 294,037 of record NZ_RBWZ01000008.1, on the reverse strand, counting down.
TCAACATCGAGTTTGGCGGCAATCTCCTCGACTTCATCCATCGCTATGTCGCGGGTACCCTTGTAGACAGCCCGCGCCCGGGAATAGGGCCAGCCCATCAGTCGTGCGAGTTTCGCGGCCCCGCGTCCCGGCTCAGCCTGCCCTCTCTCGCTCACCACTAGCCAGTACCTCACTTTCCCCGCAACAGACAGCGTGAGCGGGCGCGGCGTGGTCATCGTCTCGTCGCTGGGTCGGTGGCGAACATGGCGCTCGGCTTCTCGCCGATGGCCATGCACAGCCTGAACACCTCGGAAACCGTCCAGCCATTGCCGCGCAACCGACGTCGGGCGGTGGTCGGGCTGCACCCGATGATCTTTGCCAGGGCTGGTCCGCTCAGGTGCGCAGCGGCGTCCGCGATCCGTTGGCTGACCTCATCGGCCTCAGCCCGCGGGTCGGTGATAATGGTGTCGGTCATGCGTACTCCTAGTTGTGTGACCTCCGCCCCTGTTCCGAGTTGCCGCTCGGGCGGGGGCACTTTCATGACGGCGGGTGCCGCCACGCTCTACGCGAGTTCGGACATCCGCCTCGCCAGTTCTTCGTCCCGCCCGGCGGTGTGCTGGTAACGCATCGCCGCCGCGACCGTGGAGTGTCCCAGACGCGTCTGCAACTCCTTGAGCGTCGCACCAGCTACCGCTGCCCTCGTCGCCCCGTAATGGCGCAGCCCGTGGAGGGGGAGGTCGGGTCGCTTCGCCGCCCTCCGCGCCGCATCCCAGTGCCGGTAGAAGGTGGAGTACGCGAGATGCGTGTGACCGTCCGCCGCGGGGAACAAGAGCGAATCCGGGAACCTCGTGACGTGATCCTTCAGGTGACCGATGACAACGCCGTTCACGTGCGGCGGCAGAACGATCGACCTGACACCCGCCTCAGACTTCGTCGGGCCTACCACGAAACCCTGACCCGTCACATGGGTGACGCCTCTCGAGACGTTGACGACGATCGTCGTCCCATCACCCTCACCGACGACTTCGATGTCCTTTCGTCGGAGCTCCGTCAGCTCCCCGAACCTCACGCCCGTCCACGCCGCCAGCATGATCGCCGCCTTGAGGTTCTCGGGCATCGCATCGGCCATCTTCTGCAAGTCAGCAGCGACCGGGGGAGTCGTCTTCTTTCCGGTCGACGCCGACGCCGCGCCCCGAATCTGGCACGGGTTTAACTTGATCCGCCCGTCCGCGACTGCTGTCGCAAGGATCGACTTCAACAGCTCATAGGCGCGGGCGGCCTGAGTCTTCGTCCCAGCCGAGATGAGCGCCGAATACCAACTGCGAACATCCTCCGAGGCAATCGCAGACAGACGAGCGCCCGCAAACTGACCGAGGGGTCCTTTCACGAGTCGGCGGTACTCCGTCGCGGTACGCGGGCGCAGGTGCTCGCCGAAGCGGTTCGTACGCGTGCTGATCCAAGTCTCCGCATAGTCGGCGAACGTCTCGGTGCGGCCCAAGCGAGCCTGCTCGACAGCGCGGGTCTCCTGGGGTGACCAGGACTCGCTGAGGATCTTCGTCTGCTGCCCCGCGAGCCAACCGCGGGCGTCGGTCATGTTGTCGAAAGTCTGCGGAGCGTTGTGCCGTACACCGTCCGGGCCGACGTAGGACGCCTGGTAGCGACCGCTCGGGAGCTTCCTCAGCGCACCGAAGGTCTCACGGCGCTTCCTCTTCGCCACGGTGCCCCCTGCCGTTCGTGCAATACCGTGCAATATCTCTTGCCTCGGCATGCGTTCTCTTGCGTCCCTGTGACGTTAACACTGGGTCCCGACATTCCGCAAGAAATCAGGGGTTCTCGGCACGATTACGGGTCAATCGCTCAGTCGCGTGGGTACAGTTTCGATCCCAGTATCGCGCACAAGAACAACCCCGGTCATCCGGGGTTTTTTTGTGCCCGAAACGCGTGGTGCAACGTGTGCAGACTGCGCCGGCGCCATGGGTAACGCCGGAAACGCAGAGAGGCGGGACACGGCACTGCGACCCGCCTCTCCATAGCTCGCATCAGCTATCGAAAGTGGAACTCGATGACCCCCAGGCCATCAGGATCACCATAGGGCGTCGCGATGCCGCGAGGCAACGAAAAAGGCGGGACGTTTGCATCTGACGTCCCGCCTTGCGCAGCTCATCGTCGCGAGACAACTCTGCGATGTGATGGTCCCCAGACCGTTCACCTTCTCACCGTAGCCACCTGCCATCGCCCGGCGCCGCAGCTCGCTCGGCGTGCCGTGCCCCTTCTCGGCGTGCTTTCTTGGCGCCGTCTTGGAGCGACGCCGCCATCATCTGAAAGTGCCTGACCTACGCAACGAGCCCGATCAGCCTCCTTCACCCGCTGCACCTCCCTCGCGCGTGCCCGAACCGACCCTGATCTTCTGGGTCGCGAAGGCCACCTCGACGGCGCTGGGGGAGGCCGTCTCCGACTACTCCATTCGCATCATGGCTCCCGAACTCGCCGTTCTCCTCGGCTTCGCCTTCTTCGTCGGCGCCGTCGGCTTTCAGCTCACGCGGCGGCGATACCGCCCGGGAGCGTACTGGATGGCGGTCGCCGCGGTCGGCGTGTTCGGCACCATGGCCGCCGATGTGATCCATGTCGCCCTGGGCGTGCCGTACGCCCTCACCGCGCTGGTCGGCGTGGTGGGCCTGACCGTGGTGTTCGCGGCGTGGCGCCGCGCGGAGGGGACCGTGTCCGTGCACGCGATCACGACCACACGGCGCGAGCTCTTCTACTGGGCCGCCGTCGTCGGAACCTTCGCGCTCGGCACCGCCGTCGGAGACCTGACGGCGGTGGGCCTCGGCATCGGGTACGTCGGTTCGATCGCCCTGTTCACGCTCGCGATCGCCGCGATCGCCGCGGGCTTTCGGTGGTTGCACTGGCCCGCGGTGCCGGCGTTCTGGGCCGCGTACGTCCTGACACGACCGTGGGGTGCCTCCGTCGCCGACGCACTCGCGAAGCCGGCCGCCGACGGCGGCGCGGGTCTGGGCTCCGGTGGGGTGGCCCTCGCGTTGACGCTTCTGATGGTCGCGCTGGTGGCGATGATGGGCCGGCGTGCAGCAACGCTCGCACCCGCCGCAGCCTGAGCGTTAGGCTCGCCGCATGGCCCACCTCGTGCTCACTGTCGTCGGCGACGATCGTGCCGGACTCGTCAGCGCTCTCGCCCACACCATCGCCGACCATGGCGGCAACTGGGAGCAGAGCGAGCTCGCCGAACTCGCCGGCGCCTTCGCCGGCATCGTGCTCGTCGCGGTGCCCGACGACCAGCAGCAGGCCCTCACCGCCGCCCTCGGTAGCCTTGACGGGCTGTTGCGCGTCACGACGCACGACGCTCCGGCCGCGGCATCCGCCGACGCACCCCATGCCGTCTCGTTCACGGTGCTGGGCAACGACCGCCCGGGCATCGTCCGGGACGTGACCGCCGCCATCGCCGCCCACACGCTCAGCATCGACACCTTCCGCAGCCGCACCATCGAGGCCCCCATGGCCGGCGGCACGCTGTTCGAGGCGACCGTCACCGTCAGCCTGCCGGCGGCGGCGGATGCCGAGACGCTCACTGCCGCGCTCGAAGCCCTCGCCGGCGAGATCCAGGTCGACCTCACCGTCGCCTGAGTCGAACGGGCGTCTGCGTGAGCAGTCGTCAGTGCAACGCCAGCGGGAGGACGGCGAGCGCCACCGTGAGCGGGGCGACGACCAGACCCAGGAGGATGTAGCGCTTCCAGGGCACATCGACCCCGACGGCGTGCAGACGCTCGTGCCAGAGCAGGGTCGCCAGTGACGCCCACGGCGTGATCAGCGGACCCGCGTTGACGCCGATGAGCAGAGCGGCGAGCCGCACGGGCGAGCCGGCGGCGGATTCGAGAGCAAGGTAGGCCGGCAGGTTGTTGACCACGTTCGCGCCCAGCATGCCGACCCCGGCGACCTGCCAGAGCGAGACGAGGTCTTCTCCCGAACCGGTCGCCGCGGCAAGGAGGGCGCCCGACCCGAGCGCCTCGGCCGCACCGACCGCGAGGAACAAGCCGGACGCGAAAACCACCAGCTGCCACGGCACGAGCGCCCAGCGCAGGGCCGTCGGCGAGCGCCAGGCGAAGACGGCGGCGAGCACGACGGCGGCGCCGAGCGCCGGCATCCACGGGGGAATGCCGATGACCAGCAGCGGCATCATGACGACGAGCACGACGGCGGAGATCCGCAGAAGCACGGGGTCGGACACCCGGGGCGGATGGGCGGGCGTGAAGCGACCCCGCAGGTCACGCCGGTTCGTGAGCCACAGCAGGATCACCGTGATGACCGTCGCGATGATCGCCGACGGTCCCAGAAGGCCCAGGAAGCCGAGCGCGTCGAGATCGCCGAGCCGATGCGCGGCGAGCAGGTTGGTGAGGTTGGACACCGGCAGGAACAGCGACGCGGTGTTGGCCAGCCACACGGTCGCGAACGCGAAGGGCATCGGCGAGAGCCCATTGGCGCGGGCGACCGCGACGACCACCGGCGTCAAGAGAACGGCCGTGGTGTCCAACGACAGGAACGCCGTCACGACGGCGGCGAACGCCACCACCATGAGCCACAGCAGGATCACTCGACCTCGCGACAGGCGCGCCAGGCACGCTGCGGCGGCGTCGAACACGCCAGCCCGGGCGGCGAGTTCGGCGACGATCGTCACGGCGACGACGAACAGGAGGATCGGCCACACGCGGTCGCCGATCTCCAGCGCCGCATCCAGCGGAAGAACTCCGAACACGACGGCTGCGCCGCCCAGGAGCAGGAGCACCGCTCCGATCACGGCAAGCATCACGGCATCCATCATGGACCCTCATCGACCCGTCCCGTGCGGCGATAGACTGCACATATGGAACTGAGCCGGATCACCGCCTTCGCGACCGGCGCGCGCACGCCCGGCGTACGAACGATCTGGGCCTGAGCGGGCAGGGCGCACGGCGCCCGAAGCTGAGCACCCCATCCGATCCCTCTTCTGGAGACCTTCCCTTGACCGATGTCTCACCCGCGGCGGACGTGACCTATCCCGCCGACGGCTTCGCCCTGTTCCCCGACCGCTCCGTCGTCGCTCTGCGCGTCAACGGCGACCTGAAAGACCTCTCGACCATCGTCACGGCCGATGACGCGGTCGAGCCCGTTCTGGTCGACAGCGCCGACGGCCTGTCGATCCTGCGCCACTCCACCGCGCACGTGATGGCCCAGGCCGTGCAGCGCATCAAGCCGCAGTCGAACCTGGGCATCGGCCCGCCGATCACCGACGGCTTCTACTTCGACTTCGGCAACGTCGACCCGTTCACTCCCGAGGACCTCAAGGCCATCAAGAAGGAGATGGAGCGCATCGTCCGCGAGAACCAGCGCTTCGTCCGCCGCGTCGTCGACGAGACCGAGGCGCGAGAGCTCATGGCCGACGAGCCGTTCAAGCTCGAGCTGATCTCGCTCGCGGGCGGCCCGGGCTCCGGGGCGAACGCCGCAGAAGGCGCCTCGGCGGAGATCGGCGCCGGCGAGCTCACCGTCTACGAGAACGTCAACCGCGACGGCGAGGTCGTCTGGCGCGACCTCTGCCGCGGACCCCACGTTCCCGGTACGCGCTATGTCGCCAACGGCTGGGATCTCACCCGCGTCGCCGGCGCCTACTGGCGCGGCAGCGAGAAGAACCCGCAGCTGCAGCGCATCTACGGCACCGCGTGGCCCACGAAAGACGAGCTGCGCGCGCACCAGCAGCGTCTGGAAGAGGCGGCCAAGCGCGACCACCGCAAGCTCGGCAAGGAGCTCGACCTCTTCTCGTTCCCCGACGAGATCGGCCCCGGCCTCAGCGTTTTCCACCCCAAGGGCGGCATCATCCGCTACGAGATCGAGCGCTACATGCGCGAGCGTCTGCTCGCCAGCGGCTACGAGGTCGTGAACACACCGCACATCACCAAGGGCGACCTGTTCATGACGAGCGGTCACCTGCAGTGGTACGCAGACGGCATGTACCCGCCGATGGTGCTCGACGAGGTCGTGGATGCCGACGGTCACGTCAGCCGCGAGGGCCAGGAGTACTACCTGAAGCCCATGAACTGCCCGTTCCACAACCTGATCTTCCGCTCGCGCGGCCGCTCGTACCGCGAGCTGCCGCTGCGCCTCAGCGAGTTCGGGTCGGTGTACCGCTACGAGAAGAGCGGCACCCTCTCGGGCCTCACGCGCGTGCGCGGTATGACCCAGGACGACACCCACATCTACGTGACGGCGGACCAGGTCAAGGGCGAGCTCACCCACAGCCTCGACTTCGTCCTGCAGACCCTCCGCGACTACGGCCTGAACGACTTCTACCTGGAGCTGTCGACGAAGGAAGACGGCAACCCGAAGTTCATCGGCGCCGACGAGCTCTGGACGGAGGCGACCGAGACCCTGCGCGAGGTGGCCGAGGCATCCGGGCTCGAGCTCGTGCCCGACCCGGGCGGCGCCGCCTTCTACGGGCCGAAGATCTCGGTGCAGGCGCGCGACGCGATCGGCCGCACCTGGCAGATGTCGACCATTCAGCTCGACTTCAACCAGCCCGAGCGTTTCGAGCTCGAGTACACCGGCCCCGACGGCGAGAAGCACCGCCCCGTGATGATCCACCGTGCGCTGTTCGGCTCGGTGGAGCGCTTCTTCGCGATCCTGCTCGAGCACTACGCCGGCGCGTTCCCCGTGTGGCTGGCTCCCGTGCAGGTGGTCGGCATCCCCGTCGCGGACGACTTCGCCCCCTACCTCGATGAGATCGTCGCGCGCCTCCGGGCCGCCGGCGTGCGCGCCGAGGTGGATCACTCCGACGACCGCATGCCGAAGAAGATCCGCACGCACACGACCCAGAAGGTGCCGCTGCAGCTCATCGCGGGGGAGCAGGACCGCTCCGCGGGCACGGTCTCGTTCCGCTTCCGCGACGGGTCGCAGACCAACGGCATCCCCGTCGACGAGGCGATCGACAAGATCGTCGCCGCGATCGCCGGCAAGCTGCTCGTCAACACCGCCGAGGACCTGGCGTGAGAGGGCCCGGTCGGTGAGCGAGCCGGAGCCCACTCGGCCGTCGAGCGAGCCGGAGGCGAGTCGAAACGCCGACGCCGCCCTCGAGGACGCCGCGACGTTCGCGGCCGTCCCCGACGCCTTCCAGCGCCTGTGGACGCCGCACCGCATGGCCTACATCAACACGGGCGCCGATGCCCTCCGGGGCTCGGGCTGCCCGTTCTGCGCCGCGCCGCAGAAGTCGGATGCCGAGGGGCTCATCGTGCACCGCGGTGTCACGTCCTACGTGCTGCTGAACCTGTTCCCGTACAACTCGGGTCACATGCTGGTGTGCCCGTACCGCCACATCGCGACGTACGACCAGGCCACGCCGGAGGAGGTCGCCGAGATCGGCGCTCTCACCCAGACCGGTATGCGGGTGCTCCGCGCGGTCTCGCGCTGCGACGGCTTCAACATCGGCATGAACCAGGGCGCGGTCGCCGGCGCAGGGGTCGACGAGCACCTGCATCAACACATCGTTCCGCGGTGGAGCTCGGACGCGAACTTCTTCCCGATCATCGCACGCACGAAGGCCCTGCCCCAGTTGCTCGGCGAGGTCCGCGAGACCGTCGCCGCCGCCTGGCCGACGGCGTGAGCCCGGGCGGTCCCGACGACAGCGCGGCACCGTTCACGGTCGACGCGCGGCGTCTGCGCACGCTGCCGGCATCCACCGTGGAGCTGTGCGGCGACATCACCGCGTTCGACGCTCGCCGCGCCGAGGCCGAGACGCGCGAGCGTCAGGACCCGCTGTACTGGGTCGACCTCGAGGTACCCCGGGGATGGGTGCTCGTCGGCGACAACGGCCAGGGCGATGAGTGGTGGCTCGGTCCGCGTGGCGACGTCTGGTTCTTCGACCACGTCGACGGCGAACGGGCCGTGTCGCGCTTCGCGCCGATGCACCTCTCGATCACGCAGTGGCTGATGGTGGGGCACGTGCTGCACGCGCTCGAGCAGTTCGACGAGGCGAGTGATGCCACCGTGGAGCGCACCCGCGCCGCACTGGATGCGATCTCGCCCGAGCTCGGTGTGCGCTGGCCGTACGAGCTGTTCTGACGGAGCAGGGCGTTTCGACTCGCTGCGCTCGCTCAACGACCGGGGCGGGGCGGGCGCGGCAAGGCGGGGGGGGCGTTTCGACTCGCTGCGCTCGCTCAACGACCGGGGCGGGGCGGCGGGCGGGAAGTCCCGGTCGTTGAGCGAGGCGCGCAGCGCCGAGTCGAAACGGCGAACCTCAGCGCACCTGCGTCACGGGGAATTGCAGCCGCGGATGGGCGTAGAACTCCTGCGCCTCCACGAGCTGGAGCTCGCGCGCGCCCGCGTCGAACGTCGTCTGCAGCAGGTCGTACACACTCGACACGGTCTTTGCCAGCGCATCGGCGGCGTCGCCGCTCGCACGATAGTGGGCCGTGAACAGCGCCGCCGTGACGTCGCCCGACCCGTTCGCCTTCATGGGGATGCGCGGCGTCTGCACGATCCACGCGCCGTCGTCGGTCACGGCAAGCATTTCGATCGTGCCTTCGGGTGCATCCGGACGCTCGACCGACGTGACGAGCACGGTGCGCGGGCCCATCGCGCGCGCGGCATCCGCCGACGCGAGCGTCGAGGCGAGGTCCGTCGGCTCGGTTTCCGTGAGGAAGCCGAGCTCGAACTGGTTGGGCGTGATGATGTCGGCCGCCGGCACGACGCGATCGCGGAGCAGCACGGGGATCGCCGGAGCGACGAAGCACCCGCTCTTGGCGTTGCCCATCACGGGATCGCAGGAGTACACCGCCGCAGGATTGGCCGCTTTCACGCGCGCCACCGCGTCAAGGATGACGTCTGCGATGCCCTCCCCGCCCTGATAGCCGCTGAGCACGACGTCGATCTCCCCGAACACGCCCCGCTCCTCGATGCCCATGATGACGTCGCGGACGTCATCGGGGGAGATGAGCGGACCGCGCCAGGCGCCGTAACCGGTGTGGTTGGAGAAGTTCACGGTGTACACCGGGAGCACCTCGACGCCGATGCGCTGCAGCGGGAACACGGCGGCCGAGTTGCCGACGTGTCCGTACGCGACGGCGGACTGGATGGAGAGGATCTTCATCGGGCGATCATCCTGCTTTCGAGGTCGCGGCTGCGGCGGGGATCGCCGCGGCCAGGTCGGTGGCCAGACGCGCGAGATCGGCGTCCGAGAGGTCGTGGACGGTGATGCGCAGATGGCGGGTGGCGCGCGCGCCTTCGAGCACGAACTCGTCGCCCGGACGCACGAGCCATCCGCGACGCATGAGCTGCTCGGATGCCGCGCGCGCCGGCACCGCCAACGGCACCCAGAGGCTCAGACCGTCGCCCGCGACCACCGGGACGCCCGCCGCGGTGAACGCCGCGGCGGCCGCACGGTTGCGCGCGGCGTAGTGGGCGGATGCCGCGGCCACCGCCGCGACCGCGTCCGGATCGGTGAGCTGTTCGAGTGCCACGCGCTGGAGGAGGTGGCTGACCCACGTCGCGCCCGGGTTGAGGCGCTCAGCGAGCCGCTCGGCCGTATCGGGGTCTGAGGCGACCACGGCGAGGCACATGTCGGGCCCCAGGAACTTCGAGACGGAGCGGATGAGCGCCCAGCGCCGATGCGACGCGGAGATCACCGAGTGAAAGGGCTGCGCCGACAGCATCGAGAAATGGTCGTCTTCGATGACGAGGACATACGGGTGGTCGGCCAGCAGTGCGCGCAGCGCCGCAGCGCGCTCGGCACTGAGGCTCGCCCCCGTGGGGTTCTGAGCGCGAGGAGTGAGCAGCACGGCGCGCACCCCGGCATCCAACGCCGCCTGGAGCCCGGCGACGGTCATGCCCTCATCGTCGACGGGGACGGCGACGGGGCGGTAACCGCCGAGGCGAACCGTGTTCAGGCTCGCGAGGAAGCACGGGTCTTCGAGAGCCACCGCATCGTCGCGCGTCAGCGTCTGGGCGAGCAGACGTTCGATCGCGTCGGAGGCGCCGCCCGTGATCGTGAGACGCAGCGCGCGGTCGTCTCCGACGGCGGCCCGCATCCACTCTTCGGACCACGCTGCCAGGTCGCGGTCGATGACGGGTTCGCCGTACAGCACCGGCCGACCCGCGATGCGGCTGAGGGCTGGATGCAGATCGGGGATGAGTGCCGGGTCGGGGTTACCCGCCGCGAGGTCGCGCAGCACCGTGCCGCGTGCGAAGCCTTCTTGCGCCACGGGGGTGCGTTCGGCGACGCGCGTGCCGGCGCGGCCGCGGGCTTCGACCAGCCCGGCCTGCGTCAGCAGACGATACGCGGACACGACGGTGTTGCGATTGACCCCCAGATCGTCGGCGAGGGTTCGCACCGGAGGCAGCGCCGAGCCGGGCGCCAGCTCGCCGCGCTCGATCCTCTGTCGCACGCTGTCGGCGATATTGGTCGCGGTGGCCCCGGCGATGCGCAGCACGGAGGAGGCATCGGGGACGGCGTTCACGCTGATCAGTGTATGTGACAGGACATGCTACGTTTTGGCCTAGGCCAATAGCTGCGGCATCCCGCTCCGCCGCACCGAGCGACGTCCACACCCGAAGGAGAAACCCGTGTCCACTCCCGTCACCGGATCGTCCCGCGTCAAGCGCGGACTCGCCGAGATGCTCAAGGGCGGCGTCATCATGGACGTCGTCACCCCCGATCAGGCGAAGATCGCCGAGGACGCCGGCGCCGTCGCGGTCATGGCACTCGAGCGCGTGCCCGCCGACATCCGCGCCCAGGGCGGCGTGTCACGGATGAGCGATCCCGACATGATCGACGGCATCATCGAGGCGGTATCGATCCCCGTCATGGCGAAGGCGCGCATCGGCCACTTCGTGGAGGCGCAGGTGCTCCAGGAGCTCGGCGTGGACTACATCGACGAGTCCGAGGTGCTCTCACCGGCCGACTACGTGAACCACATCGACAAGTGGCACTTCACCGTCCCGTTCGTCTGCGGCGCGACCAACCTCGGAGAGGCGCTGCGGCGCATCACCGAGGGGGCGGCGATGATCCGCTCCAAGGGCGAGGCGGGCACCGGCGACGTGTCGGAGGCCATGAAGCACATCCGCAAGATCCGCGGCGAGATCGCCGCGCTCGGGGCGCTGTCGCGCGACGAGCTGTATGTCGCGGCCAAGGAGCTGCAGGCACCGTACGAGCTCGTCGCCGAAATCGCCGAGACCGGCACGCTCCCGGTCGTGCTGTTCGTCGCCGGCGGGGTCGCCACACCCGCCGATGCCGCGATGATGATGCAGCTCGGCGCCGACGGCGTCTTCGTCGGCTCAGGGATCTTCAAGAGCGGCGACCCGGCGGCCCGTGCCGCCGCGATCGTGAAGGCGACCACGTTCTTCGACGATCCGAAGGTCATCGCGGATGTCTCGCGCGGCCTCGGCGAGGCCATGGTCGGCATCAACGTCGCCGACCTGCCGGCCCCGCACCGGCTCGCCGAGCGCGGATGGTGACGACGGGGATGCCGCGAGTCGGCGTCCTCGCCCTCCAGGGGGACGTCCGCGAGCACGTCCGGAGCCTGGAGACGCTGGGCGCGGAGGTCGTCGCGGTGCGCCGCCCTGAGGAGCTCGCAACCGTCTCGGGGCTCGTGATCCCGGGCGGCGAGTCCAGCGTGATCGACAAGCTGGCGCGGACGTTCGGTATGCAGCAGCCGATCCGTGAGGCCCTCGCAGGCGGGATGCCGGCGTACGGCACGTGCGCCGGGCTCATCCTCCTGGCGGACCGCATTACCGACGGCATCCGCGGACAAGAGACCTTCGGGGGGCTCGACATCACCGTGCAGCGCAACGCCTTCGGCTCGCAGGTCGACTCCTTCGAGACGCAGCTCACGGTCGCGGGGTTCGATGAGCCGGTGTCCGCCACCTTCATCCGCGCGCCGCGGGTGGTGGAGACCGGACCGGCCGTCGAGGTGCTGGCTTCCCTGTCGGACGGAGCGATCGTCGCCGTCCGGCAGGGAGCGCTGCTCGGCACCGCATTCCACCCCGAGGTGTCGGGGGAGACGCGGTTCCACGAGCTGTTCCTCGATCTCGTCGCCGCACGCGCGAGCTGAGCGGATGCCGCGACCCGCATCTGCGGATGCGTAGGATCGCGCCATGACACGACGTGCATCGCGGATGATCGGCAGCGCCGTGGCCGGTGCGATCGCGGTCATCGTCCTCACGGGGTGCGCGGCCCACGAGAACGCGGCGGACGCGGCCGCACGCGACGCGGTCGCGCGGCTCGTCGGGGAGATCTCACCCCGGCAGGCGTCCGACATCGACGGATGGGCGCGGCTGGCCGCGGAGGCCGCCGGAGACCGCAGCGCGATCACCCTCATCGGCATCGCCCCGCAGACCACGCAGAACCCGATCGACCCACTGGGCACGCTGTCCTTCCGCGTTGAGATGACCGCGCGCAGCACCGGCATGTGGTCCGCCGAGACCGTGTCGAGCACGTCGTGCTACGCCGTCGACTTCACGAGATACGGCCCGGTCGCTCAGGATCGGCCGTGGAGCGATCCCCCCTCGGTTCGCACGATCGACTGCCCGGACGGGGCGAGGTCGGTGACGCCGCCGCCCGACACCTCTCCGGTCTTCGTGGTCCCCGAGGAGGCGGCCGACGCGATCCTCGCCGTGGTCGCCGACGCCTCCGCGACGGACCCGACGAGCGAGCTGGAGAGCGCGATCCTGGCCCGACTCACTGCGCCCACCGGCCCCTACGAACAGCTCGCCCCCCTCGAGGTCGTGCGGTCCGCCGACGGCGCGATCGGTGCCTCGATGGGCACCGAGCGCAGGTGCGTGCTCGTGCGCCGTGTGGACGGCGTCACCGAGCGGGTGTATGCGCCGCGCGTGTACCTGCAGCCGGGCGAGCTCGGCTGCCGCGGAACGACCGCACTCAGCGATCTGCGCCCACCACACTGATCCTCGACTCGCGCGCGGTGTCGGCGCGGCGGGCTAACGTGGCGGCATGACGACCTGGGTGGCGTTGCTTCGCGGCGTGAACGTCAACGGCATCACGATCCGCAGCACGGAGCTGGCGGCGTTGCTGCGCGGGCTCGGATTCGAAGAGGTGAAGACGGTACTCGCCAGCGGCAACGCCCGTTTCACGGTCGATGTCGACGTCGCCCGGCGCGCGGAGCTGAAGACTCGCATCGAGGCGGCCCTGCGTGACCGCTTCGACTACGACGCGTGGATCGTCCTCGTGACACTCGACGAGCTCGCCGCGGCCGTCACCGCCTACCCCTTCGATGCGGAAGACCCGAGCCGGCAACCGTACGTCGTCTTCTGCACCGACGTGGCCGTGCGCGATGCGCTGGCGGATGCCGCGGCATCCCTCGACCCGGCGGAGGACCCCACGCACCCCGGAATCGGGGTGGTGTACTGGAGCCCCGAGATCGGCAGGACGATCGACACCCCGTTCGGAAAGCTCCTCGGGCGCGCGGCGTACAAGCCGACGACGACCACGCGCAATCTGCGCACACTCGTCAAGATCCTCGGCTGAAAAGCACCAGTGTCGCCTGAGTAAACTGGAGATCATGTCCGGACACTCCAAATGGGCCACGACCAAGCACAAGAAGGCGGTCATCGACTCCCGCCGCGCGAAGTCGTGGGCGAAGCTCATCAAGAACATCGAAGTCGCCGCGAAGCTCGGCGGCCCGGACCTGCAGGGGAACCCGACCCTGTTCGACGCGGTCCTCAAGGCCAAGAAGACCTCGGTACCCAAGGACAACATCGACCGCGCCATCAAGCGCGGCGCCGGCATCGGCGGCGAGTCGGTCGAGTACTCGTCGATCATGTACGAGGGCTACGGACCGAACGGCGTGGCCCTCATGATCGAGTGTCTGACCGATAACAAGAACCGCGCCGCTGCCGAGGTGCGCACCGCCCTCAGCCGCAATGGCGGAACGCTCGCCGACCCCGGTTCGGTCGCCTACAACTTCTCCCGCAAGGGTGTCATCGTCGTGTCCGAAGAGAACACCAGCGAAGACGACGTCATGCTGGCCGCCCTCGAGGCCGGCGCCGAGGAGATCGAGCCGCACGCGCAGGGCTTCGAGGTCATCACCGAGGCGTCCGATCTCGTTGCGGTCCGCTCGGCATTGACCGACGCGGGCATCGAGTACGAATCGGCCGACGTCGAGTTCGTGCCGAACCTCAAGGTCGAGATCGACGCCGAGACGGCACGCAAGATCTTCCGCCTGATCGACGCGCTCGAAGACAGCGACGACGTGCAGAACGTCTTCAGCAACTTCGACCTCACCGCCGAGGTTCAGGCCGAGCTCGAAGACGACGAGTAAGCCGCGTTTCGACTCGCTCCGCTCGCTCAACGACCGGGGGCGCACGCGTTTCGACTCGCTCCGCTCGCTCAACGACCGGGGGGAGCACGCGTTTCGACTCGCTCCGCTCGCCCAACGACCGGGGGGAGCACCGGTCGTTGAGCGAGCGGCGCAGCCGCGAGTCGAAACGCCCCCGTCCGCGTCAAGCGCTTAGCGTGGGGGAGTGGCATCCGCTGTGCGCATCCTCGGCATCGACCCCGGCCTGACCCGGTGCGGCGTCGGTGTCGTCGACGTGCGCGCCGACCGGTCGGCGACACTCGTTCACGTCGGGGTCGTCCGCTCCGGCGCCGATCTGCCCATCGCGGAACGCCTCGCCCTCATCGCCCGGGGCCTGCGTGAGGTGTTCGCGGCGCACCGCCCCGACGTGGTCGCCGTGGAACGCGTCTTCGCGCAGCAGAACCGCAGCACGGTGATGGGCACCGCCCAGGCCAGCGGCATCGCACTGCTGCTCGCTGCGGAACACGGTCTTCCCGCCGCGACACACACCCCCTCCGAAGTGAAGGCGGCGATCACCGGCTACGGCTCCGCCGACAAGCTCCAGGTGCAGACGATGGTCGCCCGGGTATTGCGCCTGGACGCCCTGCCGCAGCCTGCCGACGCCGCGGACGCCCTCGCCATCGCCCTGTGCCACGGGTGGCGGAGAGGTGCCCCCTCGGGCAGCGCCGCCACCGGGGCGCTCACGCCGGCGCAACGGGCGTGGGCGGATGCCGAGAAGAGAGCGACGCGACGCTGACAGCTGCGCACCCCACACGCGTGTCGATCGAACAAAACTGCGAACGATTGTCTAGGGTGGTGCCATGATCTCCTCGCTGCGCGGCCGTGTGCTGCATCTGGACGCCGAGTCGGCGATCGTCGAGGTCGGCGGCGTGGGCTTCAGTGTCGCGGTGCCCGCCTCCGTGGCCCGCTCGCTCCACGCAGGCGACGAGACGACGCTGCACACCGCGCTCATCGTGCGGGAGGACGCCCTGTCGCTGTTCGGCTTCGCCGATCGCGACGAGCTCACCGTGTTCCATCACCTGCTCAGCGTGTCGGGGGTCGGTCCCAAATCCGCCCTCGGCGTGCTGTCGTCGCTCAGCGTCGATCAGATCGCGCACGCCGTCGCCGACGAGGATGACGCCCCGTTCCGGCGCGTTTCCGGGATCGGTCCCAAGACGGCCAAGCTCATCGTGGTGCAGCTCGCCGGCAAACTTCACGTGACCTCCGCAACAAGCCGGCCGGCTGCCGGCTCCGCCGCCGGCGAGATCGCCGGCCAGGTCGTCGCGGCACTCACAGCTCTCGGGTGGAACGAGCGCACGAGCGTCGAGGCGGTGACGCTGGTGCTGGATGCCGCGACCGATGCCGACAGGCGGTCGGTGCCGGTGCTGCTCAAGCTCGCTCTGGCCCAGCTGGGTCCCGCCCGTCCGGAGCGCGCCGGTGTCTGATTCCCAGGACCCCGCCGTGGCGGAAGACGCGACCGAGCTCGCCGTCGAGGGCGCGCTGCGACCGGCATCCCTCGCCGAGTTCGTCGGCCAGCAGAAGGTGCGCGGACAGCTCCAGCTGCTGCTCGATGCGGCGCGCATCCAACAGCGACCACCGGACCACATCCTGCTGTCCGGTCCGCCGGGGCTCGGAAAGACCACGCTCGCCATGATCGTGGCGCACGAGAGCCAGCGGCCTCTGCGTCTGTCCAGCGGACCGGCCATCCAGCACGCCGGCGATCTCGCCGCACTGCTGTCGAGCCTGGTGCCCGGCGAGGTGCTCTTCATCGACGAGATCCACCGGATGGCGCGCTCCGCCGAAGAGATGCTCTATCTGGCGATGGAGGATTTCCGCATCGACATCATGGTCGGCAAGGGAGCGGGAGCGACCAGCATCCCACTCGACCTGGCGCCGTTCACCCTCGTCGGCGCGACCACCCGGTCGGGCCTGCTGCCCAACCCGCTCCGCGACCGGTTCGGATTCACCGCGCACCTGGAGTATTACGAACCCGGCGAGCTCGAACAGGTGATCTCGCGCTCCGCAGCGGTCCTCGGCGTCGATCTGCCCGGCACCGCTCGCGCCGAGATCGCCCGACGTTCGCGCGGCACACCCCGCATCGCCAACCGTCTCCTGCGGCGGGTACGCGACTACGTCATCGTGCACGGAAAGAGCGCGTCGTCGGCGACCGATGCGCACGTCGCGGCCGCCTTGGAGCTCTATGACGTCGACGCGATCGGCCTCGACCGCCTCGACCGTGCGGTGCTGGATGCCGTCGTCCGGCGGTTCCGCGGGGGACCGGTCGGCCTCAGCACGCTCGCGGTGACTGTCGGCGAGGAGGCGGAGACGATCGAATCGGTCGTCGAGCCGTACCTGGTGCGGATCGGATTCCTCGGGCGCACGCCGCGAGGACGGGTTGCCACGCCGGAGGCTTACGCGCATCTGCGCGTGCCTCGTCCGGACGGGGCGCTCAGATTCGATGACCTATAATCACAGAAGGCTTCCTGCCGCCCTCTTCAGCGTCGATCCGGCGCGCTCCCGAAAGGTGTATCCGCATGGATTGGATTCTGCTCGTCGCGATGGTGGCGCTGCTCGGCTTCATGTTCTGGAGCTCTCGCAAGCGCGCCGCCAAGATGAAGGCGGAGCAGGAGGCCAAGGCACGGGCGATGCTCCCCGGCGTCAAGGTGCTGCTGCAGGGCGGCTTGTATGGCGTGCTCGTCTCGTACGACGGCGAGGACCTGTCCAAGGCGGCAACCGTCGAGCTCGCGCCCGGCGTCGCCGTCGAGGTCCACAGCCAGGCGATCCTGCGCGTCGTGGATGACGAGGACGGCACCGTCACCGAGGACGAGTTCATCGAAGCCGAGGCCGACCAGGCCGAGTACGAAGGCGATGTCGCCAACGGCGTCATCTCGTCGGTGAGCAACGACCGTGCCGTAGAAGCCGCCGAGAAGGTCGCCGACACGTCGGCCGATTCCGGCGACGCGAAGCCGCACGCCTGATCTCGCTGCACGTTCCCGAAGAAAGCTGACCCTCCGTGGCCACACCCACCCCGGTGCGCCGTGCTTGGCGCGCACTGACCGGACTTCTCGTCATCACGGCACTGCTGTTCGGAGTGAACGCCCTGGGCGTCTACGTCTTCGGCAAGAGCTCCTGGGCGCCTGAGCTCGCGCTCGACCTGCAGGGTGGCACGCAGATCATCCTCGAGGCGAAGACTCCAGACGGCGCCGCGCCGACGACCGATCAGATGAACCAGGCCGCAGCCATCATCCGTCAGCGCGTCGACGCGTCCGGTGTGGGCGAGGCCGACATCACCACGCAGGCCGGCAACCAGATCGTCGTGCAGATTCCGGGACAGGCCGACGAGGAGACGCGCAAGCGCATCGAGTCCTCCGCACAGATGCAGCTGCGGGCGGTTCTGGCCACGACCGCCGCGAGCACGTCGTTCGTCGGACAGGACGGCAACTCCACGCCGTACCCGACGCCCGACCCGTCGCTGGCCTCCACACCCACGGCATCGCCCACCAACGGCAGCGACCCCAGCTGGATCACCCCCGCGCTCCAGGCGAAGTTCCTCGCCTACGACTGCGCGAACAAGGACAACGACCCGGCGAACAGCCCCGCAAACCAGCCGCTGATCGCGTGCGACTCGACCGGCACGGCGAAGTATCTTCTCGGTCCCGTCGAACTCGACGGCTCGTCCATCAGCGACGCCACCAGCGGCATGAACACCCAGAACGGTCAGTGGGTCGTCAACATCGTCTTCGACGATCAGGGCACCAAGACCTTCGGCGAGGTCAGCCAGCGCCTGTACGCGTTCACCCAGGCGGGCAAGAGCCCGCAGAACCAGTTCGCCTTCGTGCTGGACGGTGCGGTCATCTCCGCTCCCTCCATGAACGGTGTGATCCTCGACGGCAAGCCGCAGATCAGCGGCTCCTTCAATCAGGAGAGCGCCAAGACGCTCGCCGACCAGCTGAAGTACGGCGCGCTGCCGCTCAGCTTCGGCATCGTGAGCGACAACGCCATCTCGGCAACTCTGGGCTCGCAGCAGCTGCAGATCGGCCTCATCGCGGGCCTCATCGGTCTCGCGCTCGTTGCCCTGTACTCGCTCATCGTGTATCGCGCGCTGGGCTTCGTCATCATCGCCTCCCTCGGCGTGATGGGGGTGCTCACCTACATCACGCTCTGCATCCTGGCCTGGCGCATGGGATTCCGTCTGTCGCTGGCCGGCGTCGCGGGTCTGATCGTCACGATCGGATTCACCGCCGACTCGTTCATCGTCTACTTCGAACGCATCCGTGACGAGCTGCGCGACGGCAAGTCGATCACCGGCGCTGTCGAAGACGGGTGGGGTCGCGCGAAGCGCACCATCTACATCTCGAAGTCGATCAACATCCTCGCCGCCGTGGTGCTCTACATCCTCGCCGACGCAACCGTGAAGGGCTTCGCGTTCACCCTGGGTCTCACGACGTTGATCGACATCCTGATCTTCATCCTGTTCACCCACCCGGTGCTGCAGCTGCTGGCACGAACGCGGTTCTTCGGCGGGGGACACCCGCTGTCGGGCCTCGATCCCGATGCCCTCGGCGCCGTCTATCGCGGGCGCGCGCAGTTCCGCGCCCCGGTGCTCGATGGCGCGAAGGGCTCGGCTGCGCGACGCGCGGGCCGCTCGCGCGGTGAGGCGGAACGCCGTCAGACCATCGCCGAGCGCAAGCAGGCGGAGCTCGCGGCGAAGAACGCCGGCAGACCGACTTCGACGACGGAGGGAGACGACTGATGCGCTCCATGAACGAGTTCGGTAACGACCTCTACACCGGCAAGACCTCTTTCCCCTTCGTCGGGCGTCGCCGCCTGTGGTTCATCATCGCCGCAGCCCTCGTCATCGCCGCAGCGCTCGTACCGCTGTTTCGTCCCATCCAGTTCTCGATCGAGTTCACCGGCGGATCGCAGTTCACCGTCAACCAGGTCGCGAACCCCGATCAGACCGCCGCGACCGCAGCCGTGCAGTCTGTGGTTCCCGGAGCGACGACGAAGGTCACGACCATCGGATCGGACGCGCTGCGCATCCAGACCGACCAGATGACCAACACCGACACGCAGGCAGTGACGGCGGCTCTGGCACAGAAGTTCGGGGTGCAGGAGTCCGACGTCAGCTCATCCTTCATCGGCCCGAGCTGGGGTCAGGACGTCACCCGTCAGTCGCTGTGGGGTCTCGCGATCTTCCTCGCCCTCACCTTCGTGATCCTCGCGATCTACTTCCGCACCTGGAAGATGTCGGTCGCCGCGATCATCGGCCTGGTCGATGTGCTCGTCATCACCGTCGGCGTCTACGGCCTCTTCGGGTTCGAGATCTCGCCGGCGGCCGTCATCGGCTTCCTCACGATCCTGTCGTACTCGCTGTACGACACGACGGTCGTCTTCGACAAGATCCGTGAGAACACACGCGAAGACGGTGAGAAGTCGGGACGCACGTTCGGCGAGTCCGTCAACCTCGCCGTCAATCAGACGTTGATCCGATCGATCAACACGACGGTGGTCGCCGCACTGCCGACGGGTGCGATCCTGTTCATCGGAGCGCTGTGGCTCGGCGCGCAGACGCTGACCGACATCTCGTTGTCGATCTTCGTCGGAACGATCGTCGCCGCGTACTCGACGCTGTTCGTCGCTGCCCCGCTGTACTCGCTGTTGCGCGAGAACGAGTCGGACCTCAAGTCGCGCGACGCGCGCGTTCTCGCTGCTCGCGAGCGCGCCCGCGTCGACGCGTGAGCAGGGTGCGCTTCGCCCGGGCGTAGGATAAACGGATCAGTCAAGGCGGAGGTGAGCGGATGGCCGAGACGGTTCCCACGTCTGCCAGTGCCGGAAACGTCGCGCCCCCGCCCAGCTCTCTGCGTCGCCTCGTCCCGAGGATCTTCTCCCGCGCGCCCTCGCGCAACGGCGTCGAGCAGCTGATCCGCACGGTGCGCACGCACCACCCCAAGGGCGACGTCGCGATCATCGAGCGCGCCTATCAGGTGGCGGCGCGGGCGCACGCCAGCCAGAAGCGGCAGAGCGGCGAGCCCTACATCACCCACCCGCTCGCAGTGGCACAGATCCTCGCCGATCTCGGTCTCGGCCCGCGCGCGATCGCCGCCGCCCTCCTGCACGACACCGTCGAAGATACCGACTACCGTCTCGACGAGCTGACGGCGGATTTCGGCGACGAGGTCGCCATGCTCGTCGACGGCGTGACCAAGCTCGACAAAGTCAAGTACGGGGATGCCGCGCAGGCGGAGACCGTCCGCAAGATGATCGTTGCGATGTCCAAGGACATCCGGGTGCTGATCATCAAGCTGGCCGATCGCCTGCACAACGCGCGAACCTGGGGCTTCGTGCCTCCGGAGAAGGCCGCGAAGAAGGCGACCGAGACGCTCGAGATCTACGCGCCGCTGGCCCACCGACTCGGCATCCAGGCCGTCAAGAACGAGCTGGAGGACCTGTCTTTCGCGGTGCTGCACCCGAAGCTGTACGCCGAGATCGACAGCCTCGTCAAGCAGCGCACGCCACAGCGTGAAGAGTACGTCCACAACGTGATCGACGCCGTCGAGGCGGACCTCCGTGACCTCCGCATCCGCGGCCGCGTCATGGGCCGCCCGAAGCAGCTCTACTCCGTGTACCAGAAGATGGTCGTGCGCGGCCGCGAGTTCGACGACATCTACGACCTCATCGGCATCCGGGTGCTGGTCGGGACCGTGCGCGACTGCTACGCCGTGCTGGGCTCGATCCATGCGCGCTGGACCCCGATTCCGGGTCGCTTCAAGGACTACATCGCCACACCCAAGTTCAACCTCTACCAGTCGCTGCACACGACGGTGATCGGCCCCGGCGGTCGCACCGTCGAGATCCAGATCCGCACCAACGAGATGCACCAGCAGGCGGAGTACGGTGTCGCCGCGCACTGGAAGTACAAGGAGCGGATGGCGGGCGGAAAGTCCGACACGAAGGCCGTCGACACCGATATGGCCTGGATCGCGCACATCTCCGACTGGCAGGCCGAGACGGCGGATCCGGGGGAGTTCCTCGACTCGCTGCGGTTCGAGATCGGCGCGAAAGAGGTGTACGTCTTCACGCCGAAGGGCCGGGTCATCGGGCTTCCCGCCGGCGGCACGCCCGTGGACTTCGCCTATGCGGTGCACACCGAGGTCGGTCACCGCACGATGGGCGCGAAGGTCAACGGCCGACTCGTTCCGCTGGAGTCCGAACTGCACTCCGGCGACGTCGTCGAGGTCTTCACCTCCAAGAACCCGGATGCCGGCCCGAGCCAGGACTGGCTGAGCTTCGTCAAGAGCACGCGGGCGCGCAACAAGATCCGCGGATGGTTCACCAAGGAGCGCCGCGAAGAGGCGGTGGAGCAGGGCAAGGACGCCATCGCGCGGGCCATGCGCCGCCAGAACCTGCCGCTGCAGCGCCTGATGAACCAGGACTCGTTCACCGAGGTCGCCCACCAACTGCGCTACGAGGACGTCACCGCCCTGTACGCCGCCGTCGGCGAAGGCCACGTGTCGACGCAGTCGGTGATCGAGAAGGTCACGGCGCTCGTCAGTTCGGAGGAGGACACCTCCACAGGCCCGATCGAGATTCCGCACATCGGCCGCTCGAAAGCACCCCGCGGCGGCGACTCGGGTGTCCTGGTGCGCGGCGCGCCGGACATCCTCGTCAAGCTCGCCAAGTGCTGTACGCCGGTACCGGGCGACGACATCGTCGGCTTCGTCACCCGTGGCAGCGGAGTATCCGTGCACCGGGCGGACTGCACGAACGTGCGGTCCCTTCAGGACGATCCCGATCGCATGATCGACGTGGCCTGGGCGCCGACGACCAAAAGTGTGTTCCTGGTCCACATCCAGGTCGAGGCACTGGATCGCTCGGGACTGCTCAGCGACATCACGCGCGTGCTGAGCGAGCACCACGTGAACATCCTCTCGGCCTCGGTGCAGACGACCAACGACCGCCTCGCGCTCAGCCGCTACGTGTTCGAGATGGGCGACATCGTGCATCTGGACCGGGTGCTCAACGCCGTCCGCCGTATCGACGCGGTGTACGACGTCTACCGCGTGACCTCCTCCTGAGCGCAGGCCCGCAGCACCGCGACGGCCGCGCGCTTGTGGTGCAAGGGCGGACCGTCCGCCAGGACCTGCGCCGCCACGGCGGCAAGGCCCGGTGACCAGCGCAGGAGGGCGGCGATCGCCGCCGCGGTATCGGCGCCACCGCACTGATCCCTCACGAGGTCGCCGAGTGTTCTCGCCGGTGTGGTCACGGCCACGCCCGAGATCATCATCACGTCCTCGCCACGTAGCGCCACGTCTCGGTACGCCAGCCTGGCGTCGACCACCGAGTGGATGCGCCTCACGGACAGACGCTGCACGTCATGACGAACGGGCGGCTCCGCCAGAGCTCCATGCACCCAGGCCGCTGACCTTCGCGTCAGCGCGAGCGCCGCGGACAGCGTCGGACGCATCGATCCCGCCCGCAACTCGCGGGTTTCGACGGCGTCCGTCGGCATGTACGCCTCACCGACTTCGACGAGGTCGCCGTCCAGTCGCGCCGCGCTGAGCTCAGCGGTCGACAGCCGCTCGCCGGCGAAGTAGAGGAAAGGCCAACCCATGACGGCAGTCTCCCCGCCGCACGCTGCGCGCGGACGGGGAGACGACGATCTGTGGACAGACGAGGACGAAGGGTCCTCCGGGAGGAAGCGTGCTCAGCCGCCGAGCGCCTTCAACCAGCTCTTGCGTGCCTCGAGGGCCTCGGTGGCCTTCGCGATCGCCCCGGCGTTCTTCGACGCCTTCGCCTTCTCGAGATCGGCCTCGAGAGCGGCGATGGCATCGCGCAGCTGCTGCGTCATGTCGTTCTGACGCGCCTTGGTCTCCGGGTTGTTGCTCTTCCAGTCGGCATCCTCGCGAGCCTTGACGCCGTGCTCGATCTTGCGCAGTTCGTCGTCGAGGCCCCGTTCGGCCTCGCGCGGGAAGATGCGGCCGATCTCGTCCCAGCGCCGCTGGATACCGGTCAGCAGCGTCCGCGCCTTCACGAGGTCTTTCTCCTGCGGCACCGCGGCGGCCTCCGCGAGGAGCGCGCGCTTCGCCTCGATCTTCTCGCGCGACTCCTCGGCATCCGCCTGCTCACGCTCGCTGCGCGCGGCGTACAACGCGTCGCCGGCCGCCTTGAAGCGTGCCCACAGCGCGTCGTCGGCCTTCTTGCCGGCGCGACCCGCGCTCTTCCACTCGTCCAGCAGCGTGCGGTAGGCACCGATGCCGTCCTCGCCCTTGCTGGCCAGCGCCTCGGCGCGCTCGACGAGGCGAGCCTTGGCATCGCGAGCGGCGCGGTGCTGTTCATCCATGCCCGAGTAGAACTCGCGACGGTGCTTGTCGAGCGTGGCGCGCGCATCGCGGAAGCGCTTCCACAGCTGCTGGCCCGTGCTCTTGGGCAGACGCGGACCCGTCGCCTGGTGAGCCTGCCACTGCGCGAAGAGCTCGCCGATATCGGCGGTGGTCTGCTTCCACTGGATCGACTTGGGGTCACGGGCCGCCAGGGCCTCGATCCGCTCGACGAGCGCGGTCCGCTCTGCGATGGCGGCATCGACCGCCTCGCGCTGAGCCTGCGCCTCTTCGGCCGATGCCTCGCTGAGAGCGGCATCCAGCGCGCTCAGTCGCGCCTCCAGCGCCGCGAGGTCGCCCACGGCGGCCGCACCGATGACACGCTCACGCACGGTCGCCAGCGTCGAGCGGAGATCGGAGGCCGATGCCCCGCCGTTGCGGTGACGAACCTCGAGCAGGGTCACCTCGCCGGCGAGATCGACGTACTTGCGCTCGAAGTACGCGAGGGCTTCCGCGGGCGTGCCGTCGGGGTACTGACCCACGACACGCCAGTCGTCGCCCTCTCGCACCGAAACGGTGCCGTCGTCATCCGCGCGACCGAACGAGTCGGGCGCGGCTGCCGGGAGGGGGGCGACGGCGGCGCGACGCGCGGGAGGGCGCGGGACCGGCATCGCCCGCGGAGTCGGAGCCGGCGCCGGTCGCGCCGAAGCGGGCGTGGCCTCCGTGGCTGCGGCCTCGTCGGAGACGGGCGCGGCCTCGTCGGCGGCAACGGTGGCGGTGTCCTCGACAGCGGCCTGTTCGGCAGGCTCGTGGTCGGGCTGGGAAGGGGAGACGTCAGTCACGGATAGCACCTCGTCGCGGCGCACGCCGCATGGGGGTTCGGTCGGCATACAGCCTATACGGGCGTGCCCGCCGTCCGTGGAGCGCTCACCCGCGGCGCCCGCTCCACCGCCGACTGTCAGGGCGCCGCGGTGGGCGACGGTGTCGGTGCCGGGATCTCGGAGGAGCCGGGCAACTCCAGCGGCGTCGGGGCGGGTGTGGCGGCGCCGCTCGGAGCGGGCGTCGGCGCGCCTGGTCCGGCGGTGTAGTACGCGACCTGACCGCCGACCACCGCGAGCAGCAGAAGGCCTCCCGCGACGCCGGCGATGACGTTGTCGCGGCGCCGGCGTGCGATCAGGCTCGCGTGGAACTCCTGGCGTGCCCGATAGAGGCGCGCGCGTTCCTTCTCGTCGCGCGATTGCTTCTTGCCCGCCGCAGCCACCCGGACCTCCTTCGTGTTGGTGCGCCCCGGCCGCCGTGATCCGGGCCGCGCAGCACTCTGGGAAGACTACGTCTCGGCGCACGCTGTCGACAAACCTGGACGACCCCGACGTCGGCGCTCACGGATAGCCTGGTCCGGTGGCATCGGCATCCGCTCTCTTCCAAGGCCAGACCCCTCTGGCCGTCCGGATGCGACCGACCTCTCTGGAGGAGGTGGCCGGCCAGGGGCACCTGTTGCGCCCCGGATCTCCGTTGGTCGCCCTCGCCGACCCGGCAGGCGCCGCGAAGACAGCCGTCTCGGTGATCCTGTGGGGCCCGCCGGGCACCGGCAAGACAACACTGGCGCAGGCGATCGCGCGTACGTCGGGACGCCGGTTCGTGGAGCTCTCGGCGGTCACCGCCGGCGTGAAAGACGTGCGCGAGGTGATGCAGGAGGCGATGACCCAGCGCGACCTCTACGGCATCTCGACGATCCTCTTCCTCGACGAGATCCACCGCTTCACCAAAGCCCAGCAGGACGCTCTTCTGCCGGGCGTGGAGAACGGTTGGGTGATCTTGATCGCCGCGACCACCGAGAACCCGTCCTTCTCGGTCATCTCGCCGCTGCTGTCGCGGTCGCTGCTGCTGACCCTGAAGCCGCTCACCGACGACGACCTCGGCCTGCTGCTCGATCGCGCGGTGTCGGATGCTCGCGGGCTGAATGGGGCCGTGGTACTGGATGCCGAGGCACGCACGGCGCTCGTCCAGCTGGCTTCCGGCGACGCACGCCGCGCGCTCACTTCGCTCGAAGCGGCGGCGGCGATGGTCGTCGACGACGATGCCGACGGCGACGGGCGCCCGGCCGTCACAGCGGCCCACGTCTCCGACGCCGTCGACCGCGCGCTGCTGCGCTACGACCGCCAAGGGGATGAGCACTACGACGTCATCAGTGCGTTCATCAAGTCGATCCGAGGCTCCGACGTCGATGCCGCCATGCACTATCTGGCGCGGATGATCGAGGCGGGAGAGGACCCGCGCTTCATCGCCCGGCGTCTCGTGATCTCGGCATCCGAGGACATCGGCCTCGCCGACCCGCAGGCGCTGGTCATCGCGGTCGCCGCCGCCGATGCGGTCGCTTTCATCGGCATGCCCGAGGGCCGTATCCCGCTCGCGGAGGCGACCGCCTATCTCGCGACGACGGCCAAGTCCAACGCCGCCTACCTCGCGATCGACACAGCGATCGCCGACGTGCGTGCCGGGGGATTCGGACGCGTGCCCACGCACCTCCGCGACGCGCACTACCCGGGCGCGAAGCGGCTCGGTCACGGCAAAGGCTACGTCTACCCCCACGATCTCGAGGTGGGTGTCGCCACGCAGCAGTACCTGCCGGACGAGCTGCGGGGGCGCCACTACTACGAGCCGACCGGACGCGGGATGGAGCGCGACATCGCGGCACGCGTCGAGAAGATCCGCAAGATCCTCGGCGACTGAGCGGGCCCGTGTGGGCCCGAATGGGCCCGAGCTCGCGGCGCGCCGCCTGCCGGTGCGAGGATCGAGAGATGGACGACGAGAGCGCACAGCCGTGGGAGCTGCTCACCGAGACCGAGATCTACGACGGGTATACGCGGGTACGCCGCGACACGTACCGCCTTCCGGACGGCTCGGTCTCCGACTGGGACGTGCTCGATCAGGGCGACACCGTCGCCGTCATCGCTTTCACCGACACCGGTGACGCCCTCCTGTTCGAGCAGTACCGCGTCGGTCCGCGCGCTCTGGTGCGCGAGCTTCCCGGCGGGCTGATCGATACGGGCGAGGATGCTCTCACCGCCGGCGCGCGCGAGCTGCTCGAGGAGACGGGCCATCGCGCCGCGGCCCTGTTCCACGCCGGGAGCGAGTGGTCGGGAGCCAACTCCACTCGACGCAAGAACGTGGTCGTCGCCGCCGGCTGCCGCCGCGTCGCAGATCCGCACTGGGAAGACGGCGAGACGGGTGTCGTCCGCACGACCGGGATCGACGAGCTCGTCGCGCATCTGCTGGCGGGCGGTTTGAGCGACGCGGGGGAGGCCGCGCGCGGGCTGCTCGTGTTCGCGCGGGCATCCGTCACCGACCCCGCGCTCCGCCGTGCACAGGAGCGTGTGCGCTCCGCGCTGGAGCGTGCGCTGCGATCGGCGCCGGTCGCTGATCCCGTCGATGAGCTCGCACTGTTCTGGGATCGCTTCGATCCGGCGGACCCCGCGACGGCGCACGCAGAGCTGGGACGCCTCCTCGACGCGCGTGGACAGGAGGATGCGCGCGCCGCATTCGAGCGCGCGTCGCTGCATGACGCGCTCGGCGAGGAAGAAGCCGCGATCCCGCTGTACCGGCAGGCTCTCGATCGGGGCCTGGCCGCTGCGCACCGCACGCAGGCGGTCATCCAGCTGGCGAGCTCGCTGCGCAACGTGGGCGACGCCTCCGCCGCGATGGCGCTCCTGCACACGGTCGGCGACGACGACCCGCTGATCGCCCCCGCCCGCGCCTTCCTGGCCCTCGCGCTGCACGACGACGAGAAGCCGACCGCGGCGGTGCGCACGGCTCTACAGACGCTCGCGCCGATGCTGCCGCAGTATCGCCGGGCCGTCGACGCGTACGCGGGGGAGCTGGCGAGCCTCGCCCGCATCCGCGCGATCGCCGTCGGACTGGTGGTCCAGGACGGACATGTGCTGCTGGAGTCGTACCCGGAGACCGACCGGCACGGCGAGTTCCTCCGTGCTCCGGGTGGCGGCATCGAGTTCGGCGAGACCGCGGCGCGCGCCGTCGTCCGGGAGTTCGCCGAGGAGCTTGCGGCGGAGTTCGACGACGCCGTGCTCGCGGCCGTCACCGAGAGCATCTTCGACAGCGGCAGCGGTCGCGGGCACGAGATCGTGCATGTCTTCCGGGGACGTTCGCCGCAGCTGGCCGCACTGCCGGTGGGTGAACGGCTGCCCGTGCGGGACAGCCACACGACGGTGGGCTGGTACGAGATCGCGGCGCTGTGGGTTGCGGATGCGCCGCCCGTGTACCCGGTCGGCGTCCTCGACCTGCTGCGCTGAGTGTCGACTGTGACAAGCTGACGGGATGTCGGCTCTGCTCATCGGCGTCATCGCCGTCACGCTGCTCAACCTGTACGCGGCCGTCCTGATCGTGCTGCGCGCGCGGGTCTACGGCGTGAAGCTGTACCGGCCGATGCTCCTGAACATCGGACTCTCTTTTCTTCCGGTGCTGCTCGCGGTCGTGCTCGGCGCGGGCCTGCTTCTGCTGACCCCCTTGATCGGGCAGGCGACCGAGGCGATCGCCGGGGCGGGCACGTTCGCCGTGTGGGCCTACCTGATCGTCGCGACGCTGCTGTGGCTCGTGTTCTTCCCGAACTCGGTGTACCTGATCACGGAGCTCAACTTCAGCCATCGAGCCGAGACCACACCGGTACCCCTGTGGTACGACATCGTCCAGACGCTGGCGCTGACGCTTTCCGGCATCGCCAATGCGGTCCTCAGCCTGGCCGTCGTGCAGACGATGGGCCTCGTTCTCATCGATCGCCCCGACGGACGCATCCCCGCCGCCAGCTGGGGCTTCGCCGCGACCGTGATCCTGCTCGGTGCCATCGGCGTCTATCTGGGGCGCTACCTGCGGCTCAACAGCTGGGACATCCGGCATCCGGGATCCATGATCCGCAAGCTGCGTGACCATCTGCGTCATCGGGGCAAGGCTCTGGAAGCGTTCGGCTTCGTCCTGACCCACGCACTGCTCATCGCCATCCTCTACGTGCCGCTGTTCGCGCTGGGCTGGTCCGCGTTGCGCGCGGACGCCCTCTGATACAGTGGAGTGGCTCGAAACCGGTTTTCGGGCATCCCCTCTTTTCTTCACCGACCTTCCGGCATGCCCCGGCGTGCAGTCCGGACAGGGCGAGGAGAGGCGATACGTCCGCGAGGCGCGACAGTCGCGTCCGCGTAACGAAAGGAACACTTCGTGGCTACGAAGTCCCAGGACCGCCGCAAGGTGCGTCTGTCGCGCGCCCTCGGCGTCGCGCTGACCCCCAAGGCAGCCAAGTACCTCGAGAAGCGCCCGTATGCTCCCGGCGAGCACGGCCGCACCAAGCGCAAGCAGGACAGCGACTTCGCCGTCCGCCTCCGCGAGAAGCAGCGTCTGCGCGAGCAGTACGGCATCCGCGAGAAGCAGATGCGCAACACGTTCAACGAGGCTCGTCGTCAGGACGGCCTGACGGGTGAGAACCTCGTCGAGCTGCTCGAGATGCGCCTCGACGCCCTCGTGCTGCGTGCCGGCTTCGCCCGCACCACGGCGCAGGCCCGTCAGCTCGTCGTGCACCGCCACATCCTCGTGGACGGCCAGCTCGTCGACCGCCCGTCGTTCCGCGTGAAGCCGGGTCAGGCCATCCACGTCAAGCCCAAGAGCGAGTCGCTGGAGCCCTTCCAGGTCGCCGCCCTCGGTGGCCACGCTGAGGTTCTGCCCCCCGTCCCGGGCTACCTCGAGGTCGAGCTCGACAAGCTGCAGGCCAAGCTCGTGCGTCGTCCGAAGCGTGCGGAGGTCCCCGTCACCGGTGACGTCCAGCTCGTCGTCGAGTACTACGCCGCGCGCTGAGCGCGTGCACATCCGAAGGGCGTCGGGGTTCTCCCCGGCGCCCTTCGGCGTTCTCGCAGACCCACCGACACGAGCCGTGCACCTAACATGGAACGCATGAAGAAGGTGCTGTGGTTCGTCGTGGGTCTCGCGGGAGGCTTCGTCGCCGCCCACTTCGTGAACAAGGATCCGCGCGGCCACGAAGTTCTCGCCGAGGTCGATGCGCGCATCACCGAGTTCACCGACCGCATCGGCGAGGCATATCGCGCCCAAGAGGCGAAGATCGACGGCATCGCCGAAGACGTCAAGGATGCCGCCGCGAACGCCGTCGAGGCCGCGAAGGACGCGGCATCCAGCGCCGTGGACGCCGCGCACGACGTCGTCAAGAACGCCGACTGACCCACCCCCGCACCGTCCCGTCCGGGACCGCCCGATCCCGCACGCCCGTGCTCTGCCGAGGAACCCACAGATGAAGACCGCCGAGATCGCCCAGCGCTACCTGGACTACTTCGAGAAGAACGGGCACACGATCGTGCCCTCCGCGTCCCTGGTCACCGACGACCCGGCACTGCTGTTCACCGTCGCCGGAATGGTGCCCTTCATTCCCTACCTCTCCGGCGACGTGCCGGCGCCCTACCCGCGGGCGGCCGACAACCAGAAGTGCATCCGCACCAACGACATCGAAGAGGTCGGCAAGACCCCGCGGCACGGCACCTTCTTCCAGATGCTCGGCAACTGGTCGTTCGGCGACTACTTCAAGGAAGGCGCCATCCGCTACGCCTGGGAGCTGCTGACCACCTCAGAGGAGGAGGGCGGGCTCGGCTTCGACCCGAAGGACCTGTGGGTCACGGTCTACGAAGAGGATGACGAGGCGCACGACCTGTGGCTGCGTCTGACCGACCTTCCCGAGGAACGCATCCAGCGCCTGGGTAAGGACACGAACTACTGGTCGACGGGCCTGCCCGGCCCCGCGGGCCCCTGCTCGGAGATCTTCTTCGACCGCGGCCCCGCGTACGGCATCGACGGCGGACCGGCAACCGACGACGACCGCTATGTCGAGATCTGGAACCTCGTGTTCATGCAGTACGAGATCACGGATGTGCGCAGCAAGTACGACTTCACGATCGTCGGAGAGCTGCCCAACAAGAACATCGACACCGGCATGGGCCTGGAGCGCATCGCGTTCCTCAAACAGGGCGTCGACAACATGTACGAGACCGATCAGGTGCGCCCCGTGCTCGATGCGGCCGTCGCCCTGTCGGGAAAGTCCTACGGCGCGAACCACGACGACGACGTCCGTTTCCGCGTCGTCGCCGACCACGTGCGCTCCTCGCTCATGCTGCTGAGCGACGGCGTGACCCCGGCGAACGAAGGTCGCGGCTACATCCTCCGCCGCCTCATGCGCCGCGTCATCCGCTCCATGCGTCTGCTGGGTGTGGACGGAGCGACGTTCGCGACCCTGTTCGCGGCGTCGCGGGATGCCATGAAGGACGCCTACCCGGTGGTCGGCACCGACTACGACCGTCTCGTGACCTATGCCCTCGCGGAGGAGGCCACGTTCCTGCGCACGCTCGCTGCCGGCTCGGAGAACCTCGACGCGTCCATCGCGGCGGCCAAGGATGCCGGGACCACCTCGATCGGCGGCGCGGAGGCGTTCCTGCTCCACGACACGTACGGCTTCCCGATCGATCTCACGATGGAGATCGTCGAAGAGGCGGGGCTCACCGTGGACCGCGACGCGTTCGACACCCTGATGCACGAACAGCGGGCCCGAGCGAAGGCGGATGCCCGCTCCCGCAAGCGCCAACTCGCCGACACGAGCATCTACCGCGACTTCCGCGCGAAGGGCGAGACGGTGTTCACCGGGTACACCGACTGGGAGACCGAGTCGACCGTCCTCGGACTGCTCGTCGACGGCGCCCCCGCGCAGCGAGCGCTGCAGGGCCAGATCGCCGAAGTGATCCTCGCCGAGACCTCGCTCTACGCGGAGAGCGGCGGCCAGGTCGCCGACAAGGGTGTGATCGTGGGACCCGGCTACGAGCTCGAGGTGCTGGACGTGCAGCGTCCGGTGCCGGGGTTGGTCAGCCACACGGTCGAGGTGACCTCCGGCGAGGTCGGCGTCGGCCAGCCCGCGACGAGCGTCGTGGATGCCGTCAACCGCCGTGCCGCGCAGCAGGCGCACTCCGCGACCCACCTCGTGCACGCCGCCCTCCGCGACACCCTCGGGAAGTCCGCGACGCAGGCCGGATCGCTCAACCGCGCCGGCTACATGCGGTTCGACTTCTCGTGGGGTCAGACGCTGTCGGAGGCGACCAAGACGGAGATCGAGGAGATCGCCAACAACGCGGTCCGCGACAACCTGCAGGTGACCACCCGCGTGCTGCCCCTCGACGAGGCCAAGGCAGCCGGCGCGATGGCGCTGTTCGGGGAGAAGTACGGCGACACGGTGCGTATGGTCGACATCGGCGGGCCCTGGTCGCGCGAACTGTGCGGCGGCACCCACGTCGGCTCGAGCGCGGAGATCGGCCTCATCAACCTCGTCGGAGAGTCGTCGGTGGGCGCCTCCACGCGACGGGTGGAAGCCCTCGTCGGTCTCGACGCCTTCCGGGAGCTCGCTGCCGAACGCGCCATCGTCTCGCAGCTGTCGACCTCGCTGAAGACACCGAAGGACCAGCTGGCCAGCCGAGTCGCGGATCTGGCCGCAAGCCTGAAGGCGGCCGAGAAGCGCATCGCGCAGTTCGAGGCGAAGGCGCTGGAGAGCCGGCTGCCGGAACTGGCCGGATCGGCCCAGGCGACCGGGGCGTTCCGTCTCGTCGCCCAGTCGTTGGGCGTCGCGGCCTCGGCGGACGACGTGCGCACGCTGGCCTTGCAGGTGCGCGAGCGCGTGGGAGCCGGCGCCGTCGTCGCGCTCGGCGCCGTCGTCGGCGGCCGGCCCGTCGTCATAGTCGCCACCGACGACACTGCGCGCGCGGCGGGAGCGAAGGCGGGCGTGCTCGCGAAGAACGCCGCAGCCGTGCTCGGCGGCGGCGGAGGCGGACGTGACGACGTGGCCCAGGGCGGCGGAACCGATCCGGATGCCCTCCCGCACGCGCTCGCAGCGGTGACGCGCGCACTGGAGACACCCGGCGCGTGAGCGGCTTCCGACCGGGCGTGCGCCTCGGGATCGACGTCGGCAAGGCGCGGATCGGGGTCGCCCGGTGCGATCGCGACGGACTGCTCGCCGTTCCCGTCGAGACGGTTGCGCGAACGGATGCCGCGGCGGCGCACATCGCCCGGCTCGCCGAGGAATACTCCGCGATGGAACTGCTCGTCGGGCTGCCGATCAGCCTGTCCGGTGGAGAGACCGCCTCCACCGACGATGCCCGCGCCTTCGCGAGGGAGGTGCGCGCGGCATCCGGACTGGAGGTGCGCCTCGTCGATGAGCGCCTCAGCACGGTGAGCGCGCACGCGGCGCTGCGCGATGCCGGACGCTCCCAGCGTTCGTCTCGTAGGATTGTCGACCAAGTCGCCGCCGTCGTCCTGCTGCAGCAGGCGATCGACGTCGAGAAGAGCACCGGTGCCCCCGCCGGTGCCGCATTGCCCGACCCGCAGGAGCCCGCCTGATGTCTGACACCCCGCCGAACGACGACGAGTTCGCGGACCTGTTCAGCAAACTGCCGACGCCGCGCACGCAGGCGCCGTCATCCGGTGGCGCGGCATCCGTGCCGCCATCGCGCCGCGCCGCGCGGGAGGCGGCCGCAGCGGCGAACGCCGCGTCAGAGACCCCGTCGTCGCCGCAGAGCGCACCGATCGCAGCACCGATCTCCGCGCGCGCCGCGGACGAGACCGCGGATCCCCGCCCCGAGACCGCCGCGGCAGCGCCGGCGGCACCGGCACCGGCGTCGCCAGAGGCCGAGGCCGTTCCGGTGCATCAGCAGCTCGATGCGCTCTTCAGCGGGGACTCGCACTCCGATCGCGGGCGCGGCAAGAGCCACGACCGCGATCGCCGAAAGAGCCGCATCGCGGGCTGGGTGATCTTCGGGGTGATCCTCGCAATCCTCGGCGGCATCGTGGGGGGTGGCTTCTACGTCTGGAACACCTACGAGGACAAGATCCGCGCGTTCATGGGGTGGGAAGAGCCCAAGGACTACGAGGAGGGCATCGCCGAGGGCGACGCGACGGTGACGATCGTCACGGGCGACACCGGATCGACGATCTCGACGTCGCTGTTCCAGGCGGGCGTCACGAAGACGGACACCGCCTTCTACGACTACCTGATCAAGACCGGCCAGAACCCGGACTTCCAACCGGGCGTGTACACGCTCAAGCAGAAGATGTCGTCCGCGGCGGCCCTGAAGGCCCTGGAAGACCCCAGCAGCCGACGCGAGAACACCGCGCAGCTGCCCGAGGGCTTGACCATGGGCTCGACCCTGACGCGACTCGCCGACGGAACCGGCATCCCGCTCGCCGATCTGCAGGCGGCGGTCGCCGATCCCTCGCAGTACGGCGTCAGCGCGACGACGCTCGAGGGCTGGCTGTTCCCGGCGACGTACACGTTCGATCCCGGGACGACGGCGCAGCAGGTCATCAAGACGCTGGTCGATCGCACGGTGGCCTCTCTCGACAAGGCAGGCGTGCCGACCGACCAGCGCGAGCGCATCCTCACCGTCGCGTCGATCATCCAGCGCGAGGCACGGTTCACGGCCGACTTCTACAAGGTGTCCCGAGTGATCGAGAACCGCCTCGATCCCAACAACGAGGAGACCCACGGCCTGCTGCAGATGGACTCGACGGCGCAGTACGGCTACAACGAGATCAACAAGGGCACGGCCAGCTCCTCGGCAGAAGCCCTCGCCAACGACAACCCGTGGAACACGTATCTGCACCCGGGTCTTCCGATCGGGCCGATCGCCAACCCCGGCGACCTGGCCATCGACGCGGCGATGCACCCGGCAGACGGGCCGTGGCTGTACTTCGTGACGGTCAACCTCGATACCGGCGAGACGATCTTCAGCACCACGTATGCCGAGCACGAGAAGGCCGTGGCGCAGTGGCAGCAGTGGTGCGCCGCCAATGACAGTGCCGACTGCTGAGGTCCCGACCGGATCGCTCCTAGAGGTGTGGGGCGACCCGATCGCTCACAGCCTCTCGCCGCGGATCCACGCCGCGGCGTACGCCGCACTGGGATGGGACTGGAGCTATGGACGCCGACGAGTCGCAGCGGCGGACTTCTCGCGCGAGCTGGGCGGCCTGGGCGCGGCGTTTCGGGGCCTCTCGCTGACGTTCCCCCTGAAGACCGAGGCCTTCGCCGCCGCGACGCACCGCGATCGCACGGCCGAGCTCACCGGCGCCGTCAACACGCTCGTTCGCGCGGACGGACAGTGGCGGGGCTTCAACACTGATGTCGGCGGAATCGTCGGCGACGTGCGAGCCCATGGTCTCGAGGCGATCGAGACCGGCCGCATCGTCGGCGCGGGGGCGACGGCGACGTCGGCGCTCGTCGCGCTCGCACAGCTCGGCGCGCGCACCGTCGAGGTGGTCGCGCGACGCCCCGACGCGGCCCACGCCCTTGCCGAGCTGGGGGAGCTTCTGTCGGTCGCCGTCTCGATCGCGGCGCCGGACACGGTGGCGCCGGCATCCGTCCCGCTCACCGTCTCCACCCTGCCCGGCGGCGCCGCGCTGCCGGACGACACCGCCCGACGGATCGCGTCCGGCGGAGGGCTGCTCTACGACGTCGTGTACGGCCACTGGCCGACCCCGCTGGCCGTCGCATGGCAGGCGGCGGGTGCTCCCGCCGTCAACGGCCTCGGCATGCTCGTGCGACAGGCCGTGCTGCAGATCCGCGCGTTCCGAACGGGCGACGTCGACGAGCCACTGCCCGATGAGGATGCCGTCGTGGACATCATGGCCCGTGCGCTCGTGGGAGACTAGGCGAATGCTCCGCGTGCTCACGGCCGGCGAATCGCACGGCCCCGAACTCGTCGCCTTCATGGAGGGACTGCCCGCCGGCGTCCCCGTCTCCCGCGCCGCGATCCAGGCGGATCTCGCGCGGCGCAAGCTCGGCTACGGCCGCGGCTCACGGATGAAGTTCGAAGAGGACGAACTGACGATCTCCGCCGGCGTCCGGCACGGCCTCAGCATGGGCAGCCCGATCGCGCTGCGCATCGGCAACACCGAGTGGCCCAAGTGGACCGAGGTCATGAGTGCCGAGCCGGTCGAGATGACCGAGATGTCTCGCGGCCGCGGCGCCGCGCTCACCCGCCCCCGCCCGGGCCACGCCGACCTGGTCGGCATGCAGAAGTACGGGTTCGACGAGGCGCGTCCGATCCTCGAACGCGCGAGTGCTCGCGAGACGGCGGCGCGCGTTGCTCTGGGCGCGATCGCCCGCTCGTTCCTCGGTGAGCTCGGAATCCGTCTCGTCAGCCACACGCTGTCGATCGGCCCCGTTCAGGTGCCGTCAGGGGCGGCCCTTCCCACTCCGGACGACGTCGCCACACTCGACGCGGACCCGCTGCGCTGCTTCGATCCCGCCACCTCGGAAGAGATGGTCGCCGAAGTGGATGCCGCGAAGAAGGACGGCGACACGCTGGGCGGCATCGTCGAGGTTCTCGCCTACGGCCTGCCGCCCGGGCTGGGCTCCCACGTGCAGTGGGATCGCCGCCTCGACGGCAAGCTCGCGCAGGCCCTCATGAGCATCCAGGCGATCAAGGGCGTGGAGGTCGGCGATGGCTTCGAGACCACGCGTCGCCGCGGCTCGGCGGCGCACGACGAGCTGTTCGCGGCATCCGAGGGCATCACACGCTCCTCGGACAAGGCCGGCGGCACGGAGGGCGGCATGTCCACCGGGACGGTGCTGCGCGTGCGCGCGGGCATGAAGCCGATCGCGACCGTGCCGCACGCGCTGCGCACGATCGACGTCACGACGGGCGAGGCCGCCACGGCGCACCACCAGCGCTCCGACGTGTGCGCGGTGCCCGCGGCGGGCGTGGTGGCCGAGGCGATGGTCGCGATCGTGCTGGCCGAAGCGGTGCTCGAGAAGTTCGGCGGCGACAGCGTCGGCGAGACGGCCCGTAACCTCCGCAGCTATCTCTCCGCGATCCCCGAGACGCTGCAGACGGCCGCGGACAGCGACGACGCCCTCGGATGACGAGTCCTGCGATCGTCCTCATCGGCCCGATGGGGGCGGGTAAGACGAGCGTCGGCAAACGTGTGGCCAAACGGCTGGGCCTGCCGTTCACCGACAGCGACGCCGTGATCGTTCGTGAACACGGCCCGATCGAGACCATCTTCGCCACGCACGGCGAGGCGCACTTCCGCGAGCTGGAACGCGAGGCTGTGGCCGACGCGCTCACGAGGGGCGGCATCGTCGCACTCGGCGGGGGAGCGGTGCTGCACCCCGACACCCAGGCGGCGCTGGCCCATCACCACGTCGCACTGCTGACCGTCGCGCCGCACAATGTGGCCGCACGCATCCGCGGCGGCGCGCGCCCCCTCCTGCAGGAGGGCGACGCCGTCGAGCGCTGGCATGAGATCTACGCCGCACGGCGCCCCCTGTACGAACGGCTCGCCCAGGTGAGCTTCGACACGTCCGCCGGTCCTCTGCAAGATGCGGTCGACGCCCTCGCGGCGTGGATCGAGGCGGAGCTGGCCGGCGACGATCACGCCCGAGGAGCACACGAATGACCGACACCACCGTCATCGGCGTCGCCGGCGACCAGCCTTACGACATCACGATCGGACGGGACATCCTCGGCATGGTGGGCGACGCTGTGCCGCCCGCCGCGCAGAAAGTGCTCATCGTGCACCCGCCGACGCTGTCGGCCGCCGCCACCGAGCTGCGCGCGTCGCTGCTCGCCTCGGGGGAGCGGCAGGTGCTGCTTGCCGAGGTGCCGGACGCCGAGCAGGGCAAGCGTGTCGAAGTCGCGGCCTTCTGCTGGCAGGTGATGGGTCAAGCCGACTTCACGCGCACCGACGCGGTCGTCGGCTTCGGCGGCGGAGCGGTCACCGACTTGGCGGGCTTCGTCGCGGCGACATGGCTGCGCGGCGTCGCGGTGGTGCAGGTGCCCACGACGGTGCTCGGCATGGTGGATGCTGCCGTCGGCGGCAAGACCGGCATCAACACGGCGGAGGGAAAGAACCTCGTCGGCGCGTTCTGGCCGCCGCGTGCCGTGATCTGCGATCTGGCGCTGCTCGA
The DNA here is from genome assembly GCF_003634765.1 of Microbacterium sp. AG790. Classification (NCBI taxonomy): domain Bacteria; kingdom Bacillati; phylum Actinomycetota; class Actinomycetes; order Micrococcales; family Microbacteriaceae; genus Microbacterium; species Microbacterium sp. AG790. Next base: position 256,415 of record NZ_RBWZ01000008.1, on the reverse strand, counting down.
CACGCTCAGCCGCAACGAGCGGGTGGCCGGGTTCGCCGAGGTCGTGAAGGCCGGCTTCATCTGGTACCCGGAGATCCTCGACATCATCGAGGCCGACCCCGAGGCTGCCGTCGACCCGCAGTCAGCCGCGTTCCGGCGCTGCATCGAACTGGCCATCGAGATGAAGGCGCGCGTCGTCGGCGAGGACCTGCGCGAAGCCGGTCTGCGCGAAGTACTGAACTACGGGCACACGCTCGGCCACGCGATCGAGCACGCCGAGCGGTACCAGTGGCGCCACGGCGCAGCGATCTCGATCGGCATGCTCTTCGCCGCCGAGCTCTCACGACTGGCCGGCCGACTGTCCGACGATGCCGCCGCGCGCCACCGCCGCATCCTCGAACTGCTGGGACTGCCGACCTCGTACCGCTCGGGCGCGTGGAAGCAGCTGCTGGCGACCATGCAGCGCGACAAGAAGACGCGCGGTGCGATGCTGCGTTTCATCGTGCTCGACGACATCGGCAAGCCGACCGTCCTGCAGGCGCCGGACGAGTCCCTTCTGTTCGCGGCCTATCAAGAGGTCGCCGAGTGAGCGTTCCCGTCGTCCGACGCGTCCGCGCGGCGGAATGGCGGGAGATCCGTGATCTGCGTATCGACGCGGTCGGGGACCCGGCGGCATCCATCGCCTTCCTGTCGACCGTGGACCAGGAGCGTGCGCACGAAGAGGAGTTCTGGCGCGAGCGCGCGGCCGGCGCATCACTGTCGGATGAGGCCGCGCAGTTCATCGCCGACGACGAGGGGCGTTGGGTCGGCACCGTGACCGTGCTGCTGAGGGCGGCGGGAACACCCGATCATCTGGGCCGGCCGGTGGCCGACGCGCGCGCGGACGTCGTCGGCGTGTACGTGGCGCCCTCGCAGCGGGGGTCGGGAGTGCTCGGGCGCCTTGTCGACGCGGCGGCGGCATGGGCTGCGGATCGAGGCGCAGGCCAGCTCACGCTCGACGTGCACGTCGACAACCATCGCGCGCAGGGCGCCTATCGCAAACTCGGCTTCGTTGCGACGGGCGAGACGTTCACGAGCGTGATCGGCCCCGAGATGATCATGGTGCGTGCCGGTAGGGTGAGCGCGTGACGACCCCTCGACGCATCCTGCTGGTGAACGGACCCAACCTCAACCTGCTCGGCATCCGCGAACCCGACGTCTACGGGCACGACACCCTCGCCGACGTGGAGCGCATCGTCCAGGATGCCGCGGCTGCTCGCGGCTTCGACGTCGAGGCGATCCAGAGCAACCACGAGGGCGTGCTGATCGACGCGATCCACGAAGCCCGCACCACCTGCGCCGGGATCGTGATCAACCCCGGCGGTCTCACCCACACCTCCGTCGTGCTGCGCGACGCACTGTCGGGAGTGTCCCTTCCGGTCGCCGAAGTGCACATCTCGAATGTGTACGAGCGCGAGAGCTTCCGCCATCACTCGTACGTGGCCGATGTCGCCGCCGTGCACGTCATCGGCGAGGGCGTCGCCGGCTACGCGCGCGCCACCGCACTGCTGATCGACGTCATCGCCGGCGCCGCCGAGGGCTGAGCCCCGGACGGCAATGCGGCCGTGGGCTAAGATCGACTGTCGGCCGCGCGCCACCGCGTGCGCCACCTCGAACTCACGAACGGAAACTCCACACTCATGGCATCGACCGCAGACATCAAGAACGGCGTCGTCCTCAGCATCGACGGACAGCTCTGGAGCGTCGTGGAGTTCCAGCACGTCAAGCCCGGCAAGGGCGGCGCGTTCGTGCGCACCAAGCTGAAGAACGTGATGACCGGCAAGGTGGTCGACAAGACGTTCAACGCGGGCGCCAAGGTCGAGATCGAGAACGTCGACCGCCGCGACTTCACCTACCTCTACAACGACGGCGAGGGCTTCGTCTTCATGGACGTGGCGGACTACGACCAGATCACGGTCGGGGCCGCGACCGTCGGCGACACCGCGAACTTCCTGCTGGAGAACCAGCAGGTGCAGATCGCGCTCAACAACGGCAACCCGCTCTACATCGAGCTGCCGGCATCCGTCGTGCTGGAGATCACCTACACCGAGCCGGGCCTGCAGGGCGACCGCTCGTCGGCCGGCACGAAGCCCGCCACCGTCGAGACCGGCTACGAGATCCAGGTGCCGCTGTTCCTGGAGACCGGCACGAAGGTCAAGGTCGACACCCGCACGGGCGACTACCTCGGCCGCGTCAACTGACGACCGGTCTTCGAAGCGATGAGCGCACGGTCCAAGGCGCGTAAGCGCGCCCTCGACATCCTCTTCCAGTCCGACGTCCGCGGCGATGAGCTTGCGGTCACCCTCGCCGCGGAGGCGAAGCGCGCGGCGAACGAGCCCGCTCGCGAGGCGTCGTGGCTGTACGCCCGCGAGATCGTCGACGGTGTCATCGACAACCGCGACGAGATCGACGAGCAGATCATCACCCACGCCCGGGACTGGAAGCTCGAGCGGATGCCGGCGGTCGACCGCGCCATCCTGCGCCTGGCGGTGTGGGAGCTGATGTTCAACGATGAGGTGCCCGCCGCGGTCGTGATCGACGAGGCCGTGGAGCTGGCGAAGGAGTTCTCCACCGACGATTCCGGCTCGTTCGTGCACGGAGTCCTCGGGCGCATCGCCCGCACCGCCTGAGCCGGCTTGTGCCGAGGAGGGAGCGCGGGTGATGTCCGTTCTCACCCTCCGCATCGTCGACCCCTGGCTCATTGTCAGCCTGTGTGCCGCGAGCGCGGCCGCCGTCGTGTTCTTGCTGCTGCGTCGCCGCCCCGCGCCCTGGCCCCTGTGGGCGGCCGCCGCGTTCTCGGCAGGTTGGCAGGCCGACAGCGACGTGGTCCCCGGCGCCGGTCATGTGGTCGACGCCTTGGAGGGCGGGCTCGCCGAAGGCTTCGCCCGGCTGTATCCCCGCCTCGGCCTCTCTGCACCCTGAATCGCCCGCACCGCCTGAGCGGCGGCTCAGGCTCCCACGCGTAGACTCGGGAGCTGTTCGACCAGGAGGACCCATGCGGATCACAGGCCTCGGCCACGCCGGAATGTTCATCGAGACGACGGGCGGCAGCATCCTCTGCGACCCCGTGATGGGTCCGAGCTTCTTCGGCTCCTGGTTCCCGTTCCCCGACAACCGCGGCCTGGACTGGGAGCGCTTCGGGAAAGCCGACTTCCTCTACATCTCGCACCGCCACCGCGATCACTTCGACCCGGCGCTGCTGGAACGGTACGTGCCGAAGGACATTCGCGTCCTGCTCCCGGAGTACCCGACGGACGACCTCGAGGTGGACCTCCGCCGCCTCGGCTACGACAACATCGTCTACACGCAGGCGGGGCAGACTCTGGAGTATCCGGGTGGTCTGAAGATCATGGTGACGCCGCTGCGGGCGCCCAGCGACGGGCCCATCGGCGACTCATCACTGAGCGTGGACGACGGCACCGCCAGCATCCTGAACCAGAACGACTCGCATCCCCTCGACCTCGATCGTCTGCTGTCGTTCTCCAAGCCCGACGCCTACTTCACGCAGGTCTCCGGCGCGATCTGGTGGCCCATGGTCTACGACCTGCCGCAGGACTCGAAGCAGCACTTCGCGAAGCTCAAGCGCGACGCGCAGAACAAGCGGGCGATGTACTACATCGAGAAGGTGGATGCCGAGCACGTCTTCCCGATGGCGGGACCGCCCATGTTCCTGCGCGAAGACCTGTTCCGCTTCAACGGGTGGGGGCTGGAGGACGACTCGATCTTCACCGATCAGCGCCAGTTCCTCGCGCACATGCGCGCCGAGCGCCCGGACCAGAAGGGCTACGAGTTCGTGCCCGGCACGCAGGTCGACCTCAACGGTGGCGTGATCGAGATCACGCAGACCCTCTACACGCCGGATGAGATCGACCGGGTCTTCGACGACAAGTGGGCCTACCTCGCCGAGCAGCGCGACAGCCGCCAGGCGGAGGTCATCGCGGAGATCGAGACGCGGGCCGAGCCGATGGCACCGGATGAGATGCTCGCCGCGCTGCAGGAGTGGTGGGAGCCGCTGCTGCGTCGCGCCCGCACGATCCGCACCGGCGTCGGCGGCAACGTCCGCTTCCGCATCGGCGAGCTCGACATGCTCGTCGACTTCCCCAAGGCGAAGGTGCGGGAGTACGCGGGGGAGGAGTGCATCTACTGGTACACGATCCCCGCCGATCTCGTCTCCACCAACATCCGCGATCACGAGATCGACTGGTCGAACTCGATCTTCCTGTCGATGCAGTTCGAGGTCGGCCGCAGCGGCAAGTTCAACGAGTTCCTCACGACCTTCCTGAAGTGCCTGTCCCGCGACCGCATCGAATACGTCGAGAACTGGTATGCGGAGCAGTCGGACCAGACCGAGGATGCCGAGATCGGCGAGTGGACTGTGCAGCGTCGCTGCCCTCACCTGCGCGCCGACCTCACCAAGACCGGCAAGATCGAGGACGGCGTGCTCACCTGCGCGCTGCACGACTGGAAGTGGGATCTGGCGAGCGGGCAGTGCCTCACCGCGCCCGGGCACCCCATCCGTGCATCTCGGGTCGTCGAAACGGCATCCGCGCAGACCTCGTGACGCGTCGCTGACGCCGCCGGATCACGTCGTCAGCACACGTTTCACGCGTTTCTTCCGTCGCACGGGCGACGTCGTCACCGGCCGCCACCGATGATCCGTGCCGTGCCAGGGCGGCGCTTTGACCTCGGGCACCCCGCTGTTCATGCGCAGCTGCCAGCCGATGCGGTCGAGGAAGCGGTGGTGGTACCAGCACAGCAGGACGCCGTTGTCGGTGTGTGTCGGGCCGCCTCGGGCATGCTCGGTGACATGGTGGATCTCGCACCAGCCGGCGGGCACGCCGCAGCCGGGGATGACGCAGCCGCCGTCGCGAAGGGCGATGGCGCGACGCTGGTACCGGTTGAACACGCGCTCCTCGGTGCCGATCGCGACGATGCGACCGTCTGAGCCGGTGACGACGCGCTGGATCGCACCCGCGCAGGCGACGTGGCGGGCGACCAGCGTGCTGACAGGCTGATCGCAGCCCTGCGCGTGGGCGAAGCCCGTGCCGGCGACGAGATCGTCGGCGTCGACGGAGACCACCAGGGTGGGCGCGTATCCGCCGAGCGTGGGCAGGATCCCGCTGGATGCCGCGACACCGAGTGCCGCCGCGAGCGCATCGTGCTGCTTCTGCGGGCGAGTGCGCTCGTCCCGGACGATGAGCGGGGCGTCGGCGGCGGTGATCGGGTCGTCGAAGGCGACGGCAGGGGACAGCTGCGCATCGAAGATCGTCTGCAGCTGGGCGGCCACCTCCGGCAGGAGCGTTCCGCGGATCGGAACTCCTCCCGCGGTGGCCACACCGAGCACGACCGAGCGCTTCCGCTCCGCGATACGCTCGCGCGGCTCGGCGCCGTCCTGATCGAGCGCGAGCGCCCACGTCTGCGCGTGGATGCGCAGCAGCTCGGCGCAGGCGGGCGGCGCGGCATCCGGCCCCTCGCCGCGCGCCTCGGCGACGACGATGTCGGCGGCCTCCCGGCGTGCGGCCGAGGAGACGCGCGGCGCGGTCTGCTGGAGCGGTCCGGTGATCGCGAGGATGCCGTCGGTACCGACCACCCCGTCGACCATCGCGGCCCGCACCGACGGGAACGGCGCGTCGAGCGCCTCACCGGTCGTGGGCGACACGGCGCGGCGGACGGCCGTCGCCGCCCGCTGCAGCCGGGCCGCCGACCGCGGTTCGAGCCGGGTGAGCGTCTGCAGCAGTTCGGTGACGTCGCGGCATCCGAGGTGGGAGGTCATCCGCTCGTCGCGCACGGCGTTCTCCGAACGCCGCATGACCTCGCCGGTCGCGTCGATCAGGAGCGCCTCGACGAAGCGGACGATCTCGGCGATCGCGGTGATCTGCCGGGCGAGCTCGCATTCGGTGCCCCGCTCGAAGACACGGTTCGAGACCGCCGCACGCAGCACGTCAACGACCTGCGAACGCAGGTCATCGAGGGGCTGTGCGAGGAGATCCATACCCCCATTCTGCCGAGGGCCTCCGACACGACACGGTGGAAAAGTCCAGATCGAGAGACGAAACATCACACGCCGCGTGAGAGTGTTCTCATGCGCTTCATCGGCCTGCCCTAGAGTGAGCGCGACCACTGCACCCGGGGTGCGCGAGGGGAGCTGTGACATGAGAGTCGACCCGCTGCACCTCGTGGACGTGCTCATCTACCTGGTGATCCTCAACCTGACGGCGCAGTTCATCCCGAGCGTCATCGCGGAGAGCTTCGTTGTCTCGCTGGCGACGGCGATCATGCTGAAGCTCGTGCTCGAGGGCGTACTCCGCGTCAAGAAAGCCGTCGTCGCACGGCTGCGCGCCGCGTCGACGGGGGCGCGGCGTGTCACCTCGATCGTGATGCTGGTGCTGATCCTGCCCGGCAGCAAGTTCGTCGTGCTGTGGCTCGAAGACCTGCTCTTCGGCGACGCCGTCTCCCTCGGGGGCTTCTGGTCGGTGACGCTGCTTGTCCTCGCCCTCACCGCCGCCCGCGCAGGCGTGCGGCGCGCGATCGCGCCGGGGAGACCCACAACCTGAGGCGCCGCCCGGTTCGGGTAGAGTGGGACCGAACCACAGCAACCTTTAACACCGTCCAGAGAGGCGGAGAAGGGAGCGGCGGATGAGCACCGGTAACACGCGTACCGTGATGCAGACAGCCGACATCGCCCGCGCACTGACTCGGATCTCCCACGAGATCCTGGAGTCCAACAAGGGGGCCGATGATCTCGTCCTCCTCGGCATCCCGACCCGGGGAGTGACGCTCGCCGGACGCATCGGCGCCCTCCTCGGCGACATCTCCGGCACCTCCGTGCCGGTCGGTGCCCTCGACGTCACGATGTACCGCGACGACCTGCACCGCAATCCCACGCGGACTCCCCGCCCGACGCAAATCCCGGCCGGAGGCGTCGACGGCAAGACCATCATCCTGGTCGACGACGTGCTCTTCTCCGGACGCAGCATCCGTGCGGCCCTCGACGCGCTCGGCGACATCGGCCGCCCGGCCGCCGTGCGGCTCGCGATCCTCGTCGACCGCGGCCACCGCGAGCTGCCGATCCGACCCGACTTCGTCGGCAAGAACCTGCCGAGCGCGCGCAGCGAGCGCGTCAACGTGCACCTGGCCGACGTCGACGGCATCGAAGAGGTGACGATCGCATCATGAGGCACCTGCTCGACACCCGCACGCTCTCTCGCGATGACGCCCTGCGCATCCTCGACGTCGCCGAGGACATGCGCGACACCCAGTCGCGCGAGATCAAGAAGCTGCCGACCCTGCGCGGCAAGACGATCGTCAACCTCTTCTTCGAGGACTCCACCCGCACCCGCATCTCGTTCGAAGCCGCGGCCAAGCGCCTCTCCGCCGACGTGATCAACTTCTCGGCCAAGGGCTCCAGCGTCAGCAAGGGCGAATCGCTCCAGGACACCGCCCAGACGCTGCAGGCGATGGGGGCGGATGCCGTGGTCATCCGTCATGGCGCCTCCGGCGCGCCTCAGACGCTCGCCACCAGCGGCTGGATCACCGCGGGCGTCGTCAACGCCGGAGACGGCACCCACGAGCACCCCACGCAAGCGCTCCTGGACGCGTTCACCATCCGCAAGCGCCGCTTCGGCGACGACAGCCGTGGCCGCGACCTCGCCGGAGTGCGGGTGGCGATCGTGGGGGACATCCTGCACTCGCGCGTCGCCCGCTCCAACGTGTGGCTGCTGCACACGCTCGGCGCCGAGGTCACCCTCGTCGCTCCGCCGACGCTGGTTCCGCAGGACGTGTCGCAGTGGCCGGCTCGCGTCGTCTACGACCTCGATGAGGCGCTGTCCGCACGGCCCGACGCCGTCATGATGCTGCGAATCCAGCTGGAACGCATGAACGCGGCATATTTCCCGACTGAACGGGAGTATTCCCGTCGATGGGGACTGGACGCCGCGCGTCTGGCCACTCTGGCGGACGGTAGCATTGTGATGCACCCGGGCCCCATGAACCGGGGCCTGGAGATCTCCGCCGACGCCGCCGATTCCCCGCGATCGACCGTGCTGGAGCAGGTCGCGAACGGCGTCTCGGTGCGGATGGCGGTGCTGTACCTGGTGTTGGCCGGAGAGCGTCCCGGCGAGCGCGACACGAACGCAGAGGAGCACACCCCGTGACGGTTCGACACGCGTCGGCGCGCCCGACGATCATCCGCGGGGCCCGCATCGGCGACGGCGCGGCCGCGGATCTCCTTCTCGAAGACGGCCGGATCAGCGAGATCGGCGGCGGACTGGCTCGCACCGGCGCCGACGTCGTGGATGCCGACGGTCTGATCGCCCTGCCGGGCCTGGTCGACCTGCACGTGCACCTGCGAGAGCCCGGCTACGAGGCCTCCGAGACGGTGCTCACCGGCTCCCGCGCCGCCGCAGCCGGTGGCTTCACCACCGTGTTCGCGATGCCGAACACCTCGCCGGTCGCCGACACCGCCGGCGTCGTCGAGCAGGAGCTCGCCCTGGGCGAAGCGGCCGGCTACGTGCACGTGCAGCCGATCGGCGCCGTCACCGTCGGGCAGAAGGGCGAGCGTCTCGCCGAGCTGGGCGCGATGGCGTCCTCGCGGGCCCGCGTGCGCGTCTTCAGCGACGACGGCTTCTGCGTGTTCGACCCGCTCATCATGCGCCGCGCGTTGGAGTATGTGAAGGCGTTCGACGGCGTCGTGGCCCAGCATGCGCAGGACCCGCGCCTGACCGAGGGCGCGCAGATGAACGAGGGTTCCGTGTCGGCCGAGCTCGGCCTCGCCGGGTGGCCGGCCGTCGCCGAGGAGTCGATCATCGCCCGCGACGTCCTGCTCGCCGAACACGTCGGCTCGCGTCTGCACGTGTGCCACCTCTCGACGGCCGGTTCGGTCGACATCATCCGGTGGGCCAAGAAGCGTGGAGTGAACGTGACCGCCGAGGTCACCCCCCACCATCTGCTGCTGACCGAGGAGCTCGTGCGCGGCTACGACGCGCGCTACAAGGTCAACCCGCCGCTCCGCCGCGACGAGGACGTGCAGGCCGTGCGCGAAGGCCTCGCCGACGGCACCATCGACATCGTCGCCACCGACCACGCGCCGCATCCCGCGGAGGCGAAGTCGTGCGAGTGGCAGGCCGCCGCCAACGGCATGGTCGGCCTCGAATCCGCGCTGCGCGTCGTGCACCACGCGATGGTGCAGACCGGGATGCTCACCTGGGACGACGTCGCCCGCGTGATGTCGGCGGCCCCGGCGCGCATCGGTCGGCTCGACGACGCCGGCACGCCGCTGGCCGTCGGAGCCCCGGCATCCCTCACGCTGTACGACCCCGCTCCGACGCGGACGTTCGGCCGCGACGACCTGCGGGGCCGGAGCGTCAACTCGCCCTACCTCGGACGGGAGCTTCCGGGCGAGGTGCGCTGGACGTTCTTCCGCGGAGCCGCGACCGTCGCCAACGGCGTCGTGGCCGAGAGCATGGGGGAGGAGCGCGCATGAACCGCGAAGGCGCCCTCCTCGTCATGATCGCCGTCGCAGTCGCCCTGCTGGCGCTGGGAGCATTCGCCTGGCGACGACGATCGCGGCGGGATGCCGGGATCACCGCCCCCTTCGGGGAGGTGCCGGATGCCGCCGCCGTCCAGACCGTGTCGACCGGCTTTTACGTCGCCACGACCCGGCACGGCGACGCGCTCGAACGGCTCGCCATCCGCGGACTGGGCTTCCGCTCACGCGTCGACGTCACGGTCACCGACTGCGGCGTGGCGCTGGACCTCGTCGGCCAGCCGCGGATGTTCGTCACGACCGAGCGCATCGTCTCCGTCGGCCAGGCCACCACCGCCATCGACCGCGTTGTCGAGCCGGGCGGTCTCGTCCGCCTCGCCTGGCGCGCCGAACGCACCGACGGGACGACCGAGACGGTCGACAGCTACCTCCGCCCGCAGGACCAGTCCGCTCAGGGACTCGCCGCTGCGATCACCGCCATCCTGCCGCCTTCGACCCCGACCGCGACAGACCAGACCTCAACCACTTCGACGGGAAACGCCGCATGACCTTCTTGCTCGACCCCGCCGTCCTCGTCCTCGAAGACGGCTCCCGCCACCCCGGACGCGCCTACGGCGCCCGGGGCACGACCCTCGGCGAAGTCGTCTTCTCCACCGGCATGACCGGTTACCAGGAGACGCTCACCGACCCCTCCTACGCGGGACAGATCGTCCTGCAGACCGCGCCGCACATCGGCAACACCGGAATGAACGGCGAAGACCCGGAGTCCCGTCGCATCTGGGTCGCCGGCTACATCGTGCGCGACCCTTCGCGCGTCGTGTCGAACTGGCGCGCCGACGAGTCGCTCGACGACGCCCTCATCCGTGACGGCATCATCGGCATCGCGGGCGTCGACACCCGCGCCATCACTCGCGTACTGCGGTCTTCGGGCTCGATGCGCGGCGGCGTGTTCTCGGGCGAGGCCGCCGGCCTCGCGCCGGAGGAGCAGCTGCGCATCGTCCGCGAGGCCCCGCAGATGGCCGGCCAGAACCTCTCCGCCGCGGTCTCCGTGACCGAGGTGGAGCTCACCCCGGCCGCGGACGGCGTCGAGCGCCTCGGCACCCTCGCCGTGCTCGACCTCGGCGTCAAGCGCGCCACCGTCCTCAACCTGGCCGCCCGCGGGTTCGACGTGCACGTGATGCCGCAGTCGACCACGATCGACGAGATCCGCGCCCTCGCCCCGGTCGCCGTCTTCTACTCGAACGGCCCCGGCGACCCCGCGGCATCCGACGACCACGTGGCCCTGCTTCGCGCCGTGCTGGATGACCGCACACCGTTCTTCGGCATCTGCTTCGGCAACCAGCTGCTCGGCCGCGCCCTGGGCTTCGGCACCTACAAGCTGCCCTTCGGCCACCGCGGCATCAACCAGCCGGTGCGCGACAAGCAGACCGGTCGCGTGGAGATCACGGCGCAGAACCACGGGTTCGCCGTCGACGCCCCGCTGGAGGGTGTCATCGACAGCCCGAACGGGTACGGCCGCGTCGAGGTGAGCCACATCGGCCTCAACGACAACGTCGTGGAGGGCCTGCGCGCCCTCGACATCCCCGCGTTCAGCGTGCAGTACCACCCCGAGGCCGCGGCCGGTCCGCACGACGCCAACTACCTCTTCGACCGCTTCGCCGACATGGTGCGCACCACTCTGGAGAACAAGAACTGATGCCCAAGCGCGACGACATCAACAGCGTCCTCGTCATCGGCTCCGGCCCGATCGTGATCGGTCAGGCCTGCGAGTTCGACTACTCCGGAACCCAGGCGTGCCGCGTGCTGCGCGAGGAGGGCGTGCGCGTCATCCTCGTGAACTCGAACCCGGCGACGATCATGACCGACCCTGACTTCGCGGACGCGACCTACATCGAGCCCATCACGCCGGCGGTGATCGAGACGATCATCGCCAAGGAGAAGCCCGACGCGATCCTGCCGACCCTGGGCGGCCAGACCGCGCTGAATGCCGCCATGGCGCTGCACGAGCAGGGCATCCTCGACAAGTACGGCGTGGAACTCATCGGCGCCAAGGTCGACGCCATCCGCAAGGGCGAGGACCGTCAGATCTTCAAGCAGCTCGTGCTGGATGCCGGGGCCGACGTCGCCCGCAGCGTCATCTGCCACACGATGGACGACCTGATCTCCGGCGCCGCCGAGCTCGGCTATCCGCTCGTGGTCCGCCCCTCGTTCACGATGGGCGGGCTCGGCTCGGGCTTCGCCTACAACGAGGAAGACCTCCGCCGCATCGGCGGCGCCGGCCTGCGTGACTCGCCGACGACCGAGGTGCTCCTGGAGGAGTCCATCCTCGGATGGAAGGAGTACGAGCTCGAGCTCATGCGCGACATGGCCGACAACACGGTCGTCGTCTGCTCGATCGAGAACGTCGACCCCGTCGGCGTGCACACGGGCGACTCGATCACGGTGGCGCCCGCGCTGACCCTCACCGACCGCGAGTACCAGAAGCTCCGCGACATCGGCATCGACATCATCCGCGCCGTCGGCGTGGACACCGGCGGCTGCAACATCCAGTTCGCCGTCGACCCGGCATCCGGGCGCATCATCGTCATCGAGATGAACCCGCGCGTCTCGCGCTCGTCGGCGCTCGCGTCGAAGGCGACGGGATTCCCGATCGCCAAGCTCGCCGCGAAGCTCGCCATCGGCTACCGCCTCGACGAGGTCCCCAACGACATCACCCAGGCGACGCCGGCGAGCTTCGAGCCGACGCTCGACTACGTCGTGGTCAAGGTGCCGCGCTTCAACTTCGAGAAGTTCCCGAACGCCGACGCGACGCTGACGACCACCATGAAGTCGGTGGGCGAGGCGATGGCCATCGGCCGCAACTACACGACCGCGCTGCAGAAGGCGTTGCGCTCGCTGGAGAAGCGCGGATCGAGCTTCCACTGGGGCGAGGAGCCCCGCTCGGTGGAGGAGCTGCTGGAGATCGCGAAGACGCCGACCGACGGCCGCATCGTGACGCTCCAGCAGGCGATGCGCAAGGGGGCGACGATCGCGCAGGCCTTCGAGGCCACCAAGATCGACCCGTGGTTCCTGGACCAGATGGCCCTCATCAACGAGGTCGCCGCGTTCGTGCAGGCGGCGCCCGAGCTGGATGCCGCGACGCTGCGTCTCGCGAAGGAGCACGGCTTCAGCGACGCCCAGCTCGCGCAGCTGCGCGGCGTCACGGAGGCGGAGATCCGCGGAGTGCGCTATGGCCTCGGCATCCGCCCGGTGTACAAGACGGTCGACACGTGCGCGGGGGAGTTCCCGGCGCTCACGCCGTACCACTACTCGAGCTACGACCACGAGACCGAGGTCACGCCGAGCGAGCGCACCAAGGTCGTCATCATCGGCTCGGGGCCCAACCGCATCGGTCAGGGCGTCGAGTTCGACTACTCCTGCGTGCACGCCTCCTTCGCCCTCTCGGATGCCGGCTACGAGACGATCATGGTCAACTGCAACCCGGAGACGGTGTCGACCGACTACGACACGAGCGACCGGCTCTACTTCGAGCCGCTGACGCTGGAGGACGTGCTCGAAGTGCTGCACGCCGAGGCGAAGTCGGGAACCATCCTGGGCGTCGTCTGTCAGCTCGGCGGCCAGACCCCGCTGGGCCTGGCGAAGGGCATCGAGGAGGCCGGGTACACGATCCTGGGAACCTCGCCCGCCGCGATCGACATCGCCGAGGAGCGCGAGCTGTTCTCGCAGCTGCTCGACCGGGCCGGACTGATCGCCCCGCGTCATGACACCGCCATCGACGAGGCGGGCGCCGTCGCGATCGCCGAAGAGATCGGCTACCCCGTGCTCGTGCGCCCCAGCTTCGTGCTCGGTGGCCGTGGCATGGAGATCGTCTATGACACCGAGAGCCTGCGCGACTACTTCGTGCGCACCGCCGGCGAGGTCGTCATCGAAGAGGGCAAGCCGCTGCTGGTCGACCGCTTCCTCGACGACGCGATCGAGCTCGACGTCGATGCGCTCTACGACGGTCACGAGCTCTACATCGGCGGCGTCATGGAGCACCTGGAGGAGGCGGGCATCCACTCCGGCGACTCGTCGTGCACGCTGCCGCCGATCTCGCTCGGTCGCACCGAGATCGACCGCGTCCGTGCCGCGACTCATGCGATCGCGGAAGGCGTCGGTGTTCGCGGCCTGCTGAACGTGCAGTTCGCCGTCTCGGCCGGGGTCCTCTACGTCATCGAGGCGAACCCGCGGGCTTCGCGCACCGTGCCGTTCGTGTCGAAGGCGCTCGGCATTCCGCTCGCCAAAGCCGCCTCGCGCATCATGGCGGGCGCAACCGTGGCCGAGCTGAAGGCCGAGGGGCTGCTTCCGCTCGTGGACGGATCGCGCGTGCCGCTGGATGCCCCCGTCGCTGTCAAGGAGGCCGTGCTGCCGTTCAAGCGTTTCCGCACCGCCGACGGCCACACCGTCGACTCGGTGCTGGGCCCGGAGATGCGCTCCACCGGCGAGGTCATGGGCATCGACCGCGACTTCCCGACGGCGTTCGCGAAGAGCCAGGCCGCGGCGTACGGCGGCATGCCGACGTCGGGGACCGTGTTCCTGTCGGTCGCCGACGACGACAAGCGTGCCGTCATCCTGCCGGCCCACCGCCTACAGGAGCTCGGCTTCCGCCTCATCGCGACCGAGGGCACCGCCGAGATCCTGGCCCGTAACGGCATCCGCGTCGGTGTGGTGGGCAAGTACTCCGAAACGCAGGAGTCCGGCGAGCGCAACGTCGTCGATCTCATCAACGCCGGGGAGATCGACATCGTCGTGAACACCCCGTCCGGAGGAATCGCCCGTGCCGACGGGTACGAGATCCGCGCGGCGGCGGTGGCGGCCGACAAGGCACTGTTCACCACGATGGCCGTCCTGGGCGCCGCCGTGAGCGCACTGCCCGTCCTGCGTGAAGGCTTCTCGGTGCGAAGCCTCCAGGAGTATGCGCGCGACCGGTCGGACGCTCTCGCCGCCGCCGAGCAGCGGGCGGCCGTGTGATCTCGTCCGGTTCTCGACTGCCGTTCGGCTCTCGACTTCAGAAGGCCGTCGCGGCGCGCGGACGCCTGTGCGTCGGCATCGACCCCCACGAAGCGCTCCTGCGCGAGTGGGGTCTCGGTGTCGACGCCGCCGGCGTCCGCGAGTTCGGGCTGCGCACGGTGGATGCCGCGGCATCCACCGTCGCCGTCGTCAAGCCTCAGGTCTCGTTCTTCGAGCGATTCGGCTCGGCCGGGTACGCCGCCCTCGAAGAGGTGATGGCGGCGGCGCGCGCCGCGGGTCTGCTGGTCATCGCCGACGCCAAGCGGGGCGACATCGGCACCACGATGGACGCGTACGCCGCGGCGTGGCTCACGCCCGGCTCTGCGCTGGAGGCCGATGCGCTGACCGTCAGCCCGTATCTGGGCGTGGGTGCACTGTCGTCGACGTTCGCGTACGCGCTCGCGCACGACAAGGGCGTCTTCGTCCTCGCCGCCACCAGCAATCCCGAAGCCGCGGGGCTGCAGTCCGCCCGGCGTGGGCAGGAGACGGTGGCCGCGACGGTGGCCGCCGAGGTCGTCGCCGCTGATCCGACGGGTGCCGACGAGTGGGCGTCGCTCGGGCTCGTCGTCGGTGCGACGGTCGATCTCGCCGCGCTCGGGCTGCGCGCGTTCGAGCGTCCGGTTCCGCTTCTGGCGCCGGGCTTCGGCGCGCAGGGGGCGCAGCCGGCCGACCTCCCGCGTGTTTTCGGCGATCTCGCCGGGGCCGTCATCGCGAGCGAGAGCCGTAGCATCCTCTCGGCCGGCCCGGAGGGCCTCGCCGCACGCATCGCCGAGCGCGCAGAGCTGTACCGTGGAAGATCCCATGGCTGATTCCCGCACTCCTCCCGAGGTCGACCGCGTCGCGGCATCCCGTCGCGCTGTCGCGGCCCGACGCGAGCGCGCCGCGCTCAAACACGATGTCGCGATGCGCGTCATCACGCCGCAGGAACTGCTGCAGCGCGCCCTCGACGCCCCCGACTCGCCCGCCGGTGCGATGCGGATCACCGAGTTCCTGACGGCGCTGCCCGCCATCGGTGAGGGCAAGCGCGACCGCGTGCTCGCCGAGCTCGAGATCGCGCCCGTGAAGCGGCTCGGCGGACTCGGGACGCGCCAGCGCGCCGCGCTCACGGCGTGGCTCGACGGCCGCTTCCCGCCGCTCCAGCCGCGCAGCGGCCGCAGCCGCCTCATCGTTTTGGCCGGCCCGACGGCCGTCGGCAAGGGCACCGTCGCCGCCTACATCAAGGATCACCACCCCGAGATCCTGCTGTCGGTGTCGGCGACCACGCGCGCGCCGCGTCCCGGAGAGGTCGACGGCGAGCATTACTTCTTCGTGGACGACGCCGGCTTCGACGCCCTCATCGCCGACGACGCCCTCCTGGAGCACGCCACGGTGCACAACGCTTTCCGCTACGGAACGCCGCGCGCGCCCATCGAGAAGGCGCTGGCGGAGGGACGTACGGTGCTGCTGGAGATCGACCTGCAGGGCGCACGCCAGGTGCGTGCGGCCGCCCCGGACGCGACCCTCGTGTTCCTGACCCCGCCTAGCTGGGACGAGCTGGTCAACCGCCTCGTCGGGCGCGGCACCGAAGGTCCGGAGGAGCGCGCCCGCCGCCTCAAGACGGCGAAGGTGGAGCTGGCCGCTCAAGGCGAGTTCGACTACCGCGTCGTGAACGACGACGTCGCCCGCGCCGCCGCCGAGATCGCCACCCTCGCCCGCTGAGGCAAGCGGCTTCATCCGTCCGCAGACGCCGTCTCGGTCCCGCAGATGCGGCGTGTAGGGACGGATGAACGGCTTCCTGGAGCGTCGTTCGTCGATGAGCTCGGCGCCGGCGCGGCGCTGATAGAATGAACGGATGCCGCGGCATCCTGCGGCCACGAGTTCTCCCGCGTGGGCATTCCCCGCGAGTTTTCCCACCGCCATTCGATCCTGGAGGTTCATCATGGCCGGACGTGACAAGGGCATCATCGACCCGCCCATCGACGCGCTGCTCGACAAGGTCGACTCCAAGTACCAGCTCGTGATCTACGCGTCCAAGCGCGCGCGTCAGATCAACGACTACTACTCCGATCTGCACGAGGGCAACCTCTTCGACAACGTCGGTCCGCTCGTCGACTCGAGCGTCGAGGACAAGCCGCTCACGATCGCGCTGCACGAGATCCACGAGGACAAGCTGCGCCTGCGCGCGGCCGAGTGATCCTTCGCTGACACCATGACGCCGTATGGCGTCCCCATGCCCGTGATCCCCGTTACGACGCCGTCGTGTCGGAGATCACGGGCATGATTGTCGAGTACCCGTTGTCGTCTGGAGCACCGATGAGCGCGCTGCGTCTGTTCACGTCCGAATCCGTCACCGAGGGTCATCCGGACAAGATCTGCGACCAGATCTCCGACTCGATCCTCGACGCGCTGCTGACGGTCGACTCGGGCAGCCGTGTCGCCGTGGAGACGCTGGTGACCACCGGCCTCGTGCACGTGGCCGGCGAGGTCCGCACGGACGGGTACGTCGATATCCCCGGCATCGTCCGCCGTGTCGTCAACCGCATCGGCTACACCTCGAGCGAGACCGGCTTCGACGGCGACTCCTGCGGCGTCACCGTCTCGATCGGCGAGCAGTCCGGCGACATCGCCGCCGGCGTCGACAACGCCATCGAGCACCGCGAGGGCGGATCGATCGACCCCGTCGACGCGCTCGGTGCCGGCGACCAGGGCATCATGTTCGGCTACGCGACGAACGAGACGCCGCAGCTCATGCCGATGGCGATCTGGACGGCGCACCGCCTCGCCGAACGCCTCACCGAGGCGCGCCGCTCCGGTGCGCTCGGCTTCCTCCGCCCCGACGGCAAGACCCAGGTGACCCTCGGCTACGACGGTCAGGTACCGCGCACCGTCGACACCGTCGTGCTGTCCACCCAGCACAACCCCGACATCTCGCTGCCGGCGCTGCGCGCCGCGGTGCAGGCGGAGGTCATCGACCCCATCCTCGCCACGACGGGGCTGGATTTATCGAACGTGCGGTACGTGATCAACCCCGCGGGCCCCTTCGTCATCGGCGGCCCCAAGGGCGACGCCGGTCTCACCGGCCGCAAGATCATCATCGACACCTACGGCGGCGCCTCCCGTCACGGCGGAGGAGCTTTCAGCGGCAAGGACCCGTCCAAGGTCGACCGCTCCGCCGCCTACGCCATGCGCTGGGTCGCGAAGAACGCCGTCGCCGCGGGTCTCGCCGACCGCCTCGAGGTGCAGGTCGCCTACGCGATCGGCCGCGCGGAGCCGGTGGGACTCTACGTCGAGACGTTCGGCACCGCGCATGTGTCGGACGAGAAGATCACGGCAGCCATCCGCGAGGTGTTCGATCTGCGTCCGAAGGCGATCATCGACGACCTCGACCTGCTGCGGCCCATCTACGCGCAGACGGCCGCCTACGGGCACTTCGGCCGCGAACTGCCGGAGTTCACCTGGGAGCGCACCGACCGCGTCGAGGAGCTGCGCGCCGCCGCCGGTCTCTGACGCGTGCCGTGATCGTCGTCGCCCGGGTCCTCATCGACTCGCCCCTGCCGCAGCTCGATCGGCTCTTCGACTACGAGGTTCCGCCGTCCCTCGTCGCCGACGCCGTTCCCGGGGTGCGTGTGCGCGTGCCGCTGCGGACCGCGGGTCGCGTCGTCGACGGCTACCTCGTCGACGTCGTCACGGCAGAGGCGCCCGAGCGACCGCTGTCGGAGCTCGATGCGGTCGTCTCGTCGGTGCCCGTTCTCACGCCGCAGCTGTACGCGCTCGCGCGTCGCGCGGCCGATCGCGCGGCGGGTTCGGCAAGCGACATCCTGCGCCTGGTCATCCCGAAGCGGATGGTGCGCGCGGAGAAGGCGTGGCTTGCGAGCGATGCCGTGGATCCGGCACCGGTCGAGGTGTCGAAGGATGCCGCGGCGTGGGCCGACGGCGTGCTCGCCCCGTTCCCGGGGCTGGCCGAGGCCGTACTGGCGGGGGAGCGGCTCGCGCTCGACGCCCCGCCGCGGCCCGCGTCCGAGCGTTCGGTGGGTGCCTGGGCCGAGCTGGTCGCGGCGATCGCCGTCCATGCCCTGTCAGAGGGACGCAGCGCCGTGCTGGTCGTTCCCGATCACCGCGACCAGGAGCAGCTGCTGGCCGCGCTCGACGGACGGGCACCCGAGGGCGCGGTCGTGCGCGACGACGCGCGGCGCTCCGGCCCGGAGCGGTACGGGACCTATCTGCGACTGCTGACGCCGTCGCCGTGCATCGTGATCGGCAACCGGTCGACGGTGTACGCCCCCGCGCACGACACGGCGTGCGTCGTGGTGTGGGACGACGGCGATCCGCTGCTGGCCGAGCCGCTCAGCCCCGGCGTGCACGCGCGCGACGCCGCCCTCATCCGCCAGGAGCTCGAGGGCTCGGCGCTCGTGTTCGCGGGCCACACGCGCACCACCGACGTGGAGCGGCTCGTCCAGATCGGCTGGGTGCGCGAGCTCCCCGCCGTCCGCCGGCCGAGTCCGACGGTGGTGCTATCGGCCACCCGCGAGGGGGAGTCCCGTGGGGCACGTGTGCCCTCCAGCGCGTTCGCCGCGGCGCGCGACGCCCTGCGCGAGGGCCCCGTGCTCGTGCAGGTCGCCCGCCCGGGGTACTCGCCCGTGCTCGTGTGCGCCGACTGTCGCACACCGGCTCGCTGCCGCCACTGCACGGGCCCGCTGCGGGCGCGCCGCCCGGGGGCGATACCCGACTGCGCGTGGTGCGGACGCTCCGCGCCGGCGTGGACCTGCGTCCAGTGCGGCTCGGTGAAGCTGCGCATGGCCTCGTCGGGCAGCGAGCGCACGGCGGACGAGCTCGGTCGCGCCTTCCCGAACACGCGCGTCATCGTCGCCGACGGCGCCCACCCGGTGACCCACGTCGACGACCGCCCCGCGCTCGTGATCGCGACACGCGGCGCCGAGCCCTCGGCCCACGGCGGGTACCGCGCCGTCATCTTGCTGGACGGCGATCGGATGCTGCTGGCCGAGCAGCTGCGCATCGGCGAGTCCGCGCTGCGCTGGTGGTCGAACGCGGCCGCACTCGCGGCGCCGGCCGCACCCGTCCACCTGGTGGGAGTGGCCGGCCCGGTGGCGCGGGCCCTCGCGACGTGGACGCAGCCGGCGTACGCCCGCGCCGAGCTCGCCGACCGCACGCCCCTTGCGATGCCCCCTGTCGTCCGGGTCGCGGCCGTCGAAGGCACCGTCGCCGCGGTGGAGGCGGCGCTCGGCGCGGTGCGCGAGGCCGTACCCGCCCTGGCCGCGCCCTCCGGCGCGATCCTGGGCCCGGTGCCGCTCGAGGAGGGGATGGTCCGCGCTCTGGTGCGCTTCGACTACGCCCACGGCAAGACCGTCGCCGAGACGCTGCGCGCCGTCGTCGTGGCCGAGGCTCTGCGCGGACGCCGCGCCGCACGGCGCGGACCGGCACGCGGGGCGAACGCCGGCACGCGCACTACACTGCGGGTGCGGCTCGACGTCCCCGAACTCGATCTCTGATCCGGCGGGCTCGCCGCCGTGATCGTCGTCATCAACCGAGGTATTCCATGCGCATCGTCTTCGCCGGCACACCGGCGCCCGCCGTTCCGTCCCTGAGGGCGGTGGCGGCATCCGCCCACGATCTGGTCGGGATCGTCACCCGCAGCGACGCGCCCCTGGGGCGCAAGCGCGTGCTGACGCCGTCGGCGGTGGCCGCCGCAGCCGCCGACCTGGACGTGCCGATCGTCAAGGCGGACCGCCTGGACGCGGCGGCGACCGCCGCGATCGCAGAGCTCACCCCCGACCTCGGCGTCATCGTGGCGTACGGGGGTCTCGTGCGCGAACCGTTGCTGTCGACGCCGCGGCACGGCTGGATCAACCTGCACTTCTCGCTGCTGCCGCGCTGGCGCGGAGCGGCGCCGGTGCAGCACGCGCTCATCGCGGGTGAGCGCACGACCGGCGCGAGCGTGTTCCAGCTCGTGGCCGCCCTCGATGCCGGCGACGTGTTCGGCGAGGTCCGCTACGACGTTCCGCGAGGCGCGACGGCCGGCGAGGTCCTGACGGACCTGGCGGATGCCGGGGCGGAGCTGCTCGTCCGCGTGGTCGACGAGATCGCGGCGGGCACCGCACGCGCGGTCCCGCAGACGGGAACGCCCACCCTGGCGCCGAAGCTGTCGATCGCCGACGGCGCGCTCGACCTGACGGCATCCGCGGACGTGGTGCTCGACCGGTTCCGCGGCACGACGCCCGAGCCGGGCGCGCACGTGAGCTTCGACGGCGCCCGCCTCAAGGTGCTCGCCGCCCACCGCGGCCCCGATGCGACTCTGGAGCCCGGGGTTCTGACCGCCTCGGGACGGGATGTGCTGCTCGGCGCGGGTGGCGGCACCACCGTGGTGCTGAAGACCGTGCAGCCGGCCGGCAGGAGCGCGATGGCGGCGGGGGATTGGTGGCGGGGTGTGCGGGTCGACGATCCGCGTGTCGCACTGCCCTCCGCGACGGAGGCGACCTCGTGAGCGCGTCGCCGCGCTGGGTGGCGTACGACGTGCTGCGCGCCGTCCACGACTCGGATGCGTACGCGAACCTCCTGCTGCCGCGCGCGATCTCGCGAGCCGGGCTCGCCGGCGCGGATGCCGGCCTCGCCACGGAGCTGACCTACGGAACGCTGCGCCGCGAAGGCACCTACGACGCGATCATCGCGGATGCCGCGCGTCGCCCCGTCACCGACATCGACCCCGCGGTACGGGACGCCCTGCTGCTCGGCGTGCATCAGCTGGTGGCCATGCGCACGCCGTCGCACGCGGCCGTGAACGAGACGGTCCGCCAGGTCCGCAAGGCGGTGGGCCCATCCGCGGCCGGCTTCGCGAACGCCGTGCTGCGCCGGGTCAGCGAGCGGACGGCGCAGGAGTGGGAAGAACGCCTCGCCGCGGCGGCGCGGTCGGACGACGAGCGCCTCGCGGTCCGTTACGCGCACCCCGTGTGGGTGATCCGCGCCTTCCGTCGCGCGCTGGCCGCCGAGGGGCGCGCCGACGAGCTCGAGGCGCTCCTCGCGGCCGACAACGCCGCGCCGGTGGTCACTCTGGCCGCTCTGCCCGGGCTGGCCGATCGTCCGGCCGACGCGGTGCCGACGCCCTTCTCGCCGCTCGGCTTCCGCTCCGCGGGCGGCGACCCGGGAGCGGTGGTCGCGGCATCCGGGGGACTCGTCCGGGTGCAGGACGAGGGATCACAGCTGGCCGCGCTCGCCCTCGCCCGGGTGCGACCCGTCGCGGCCGGCGAGCGCTGGCTCGATCTGTGCGCGGCTCCGGGCGGCAAGACGGCCGTGCTCGCCGCGGAGGCTCTGACACACGGCGCGACCCTGGAGGCCAATGAGCTCTCCTCCGCTCGCGCGGGCCTGGTGCGCGACTCCGTCGCCGCAATCCCGCTCGACGTTCCGGTGTCCGAAGAGGACGGCCGCACGCGCGCGAGCCGGGGACTCTACGACCGCATCCTCGTCGACGCGCCCTGCACGGGCCTCGGAGCGCTGCGGCGGCGTCCCGAGGCCCGGTGGCGAAAGCAGCCGGGCGATGTGCCCGAGCTCGCGGCCTTGCAGTCCGAGCTCCTGTCGGCCGCCCTCGACGCGCTGCGCCCCGGCGGCGTCGTGGCGTACGTGACGTGCTCGCCCCACCTCGCCGAGACGGCGGCCATCGTCTCCGATGCGCTGCGCACGAGCGGCGGCGCGATCGAGGAACTCGACGCCCGCGCGGCGGTGGCGGCTATCGCCGAGCAGCCGATCGATCTGCCTGCACCGGCGGACGGATCGGGTCGCGCGCAGCTGTGGCCGCACCGGCACGGCACCGACGCCATGTCGATCTCGTTGCTGCGCCGGCGCTGAGCCCGGCCCCACCACTCAGTCCCAGCGCACGACGGGTGGCGTCACCGTCAGATCGACCAGTGCCGACCCCAGCGACGGCAGGAAGAGAAACGAGCATCCGGTGCGGCGTTGGCCGTTGACGTCGCAGTCCGCGGTGACCTCGACGCCACCCAGATACGGCGTACGCACCTGACCCGGATCGCCGTACATCGCGTCGGGCTTCAGGTTGGCGAGCTTCGCCTGCGTCTCGGCGCGGAGCGTGCGGGTGATGGTCCCGTCGATGATCTTCGTGCCGTCGCTCAGGGTCTCCGGAATGTCGATGCCGCATCCCGCTGTGAGATTCTTCGACGCGATGCACGCGTCGACGGCGCTGCGGACGGCCGTCTGGAACAGGCTCGTTCCCTCATCGCTGAGCTCGACGGTGGTCTCGAACCTCAGCGAGAAGTCGTTCGGGTCGGCCGCGAGAAGGGTCGTCGTTCCCGACACGGTGTAGTTGGGATTGTCGATCGCGACGGTGACCGTCCCCGGGAACACAGTGATCGAGTCGCTCTCGACCGGCACGCCATTGACCGTCGCGTTGAGGCCGCGGAAGCTGCCGCCGAGGTAGATGTCGACCGTGCCGTGCGCCAGCTTCCACGTGCCGTCATCCTCGTAGTCGACGACGTCGAACTGGCCGCTCACGGGCTTTCCGCCGATCGTGTAGTCGACGCGGACGGGGATCGAGTATCCCTTGTCGCTGCCCTTCGGCACCGATACCACGATGTTATCGATCGTCCCCTTCGCGGAGGCGGCGGCGAGCGCCTCGTCTGACAGGAGCGCGCCCTGACGCGGCTTCGAGTCGAGCATCGCGAGCGCGGCCTCACTGTCGCCGGCGGCGACCGCTTTCAGGTAGTCCGACACGACCGTCTCGGGGGCGGCGCCGGCCGTCGTCGCGCCGCGGACAGCGAACACCACGCCCAGAACGATGGCCAGCAGCAGCACCAGTGCGCCGGCGATGATGCCGACGAGCGCCCCGGTGGGGAGCTTCTTTCGCGGCGGTACCGGCTGTCCGGGAAGCGGCTGCGGGGCGGGCTGCGGGGCGGGCTGCTGGACCGGGGCGCCGTACGGTGCCGAGGCACCGACGTGCTGCGGAGGCGTGAACGCCGCGACGTGCGGCTCTGCCGCTGCGGGCTCTGCAGGTGCCGGTGCCACGGCGGCGGTCTCTGCAGCCGCCTCCGTCGTGCGCGGCACCCACTGGGCCGCCGCGGCATCCCATCGCAACGCGCCCGCGACCCATTCGCCGCGCTCGGCATCCCACATCGGCGCCTGACCGTCACCGTTCCCGCTCATCGTCCACCCTTTCGTCGGTCACCCGGCTGCGCGCCCATCGGCGCGAACCACCCCCGTGGCTCTCCAGAGACCCTACCGATGACGGGCCCAGGGCGCGTGCAGGATGTGGATAATGGGCCCGTGACGCGAATCAACCCCAGCATCCTGTCCGCCGACTTCGTGAACATGCAGGCGGACCTCGAACGGATCGCCACCGCCGACTTCGTGCACGTCGACGTCATGGACAACCACTTCGTGCCGAATCTGACCTTCGGGCCGCAGATGGTCCAGCGCATCCAGGAGACGAGCCCGGTGCCGCTGGACGTGCACCTCATGATCTCGGATGCCGACCGCTGGGCGCCCGGCTACGCCGAGCTCGGCGCGGCATCCGTCACCTTCCATCTCGAGGCCGCGACCGACCCCGTCACGCTCGCCCGCCGCCTCCGCTCGATCGGCGCGCGCGCCGGTGTCGCCGTGAAGCCCGCGACACCGGTCGAGGGGCTCTTCGACGTGCTGGACGAGTTCGACCAGATCCTCGTGATGACGGTGGAGCCCGGGTTCGGCGGGCAGTCGTTCATGGCCGATCAGATGCCGAAGCTGGCGCGCCTGCACGACGAGGCGCGCCGCCGCGGTTCGCAGGTGTGGCTCCAGGTCGACGGCGGCATCTCGGAGTCGACGATCGCGCAGGCCGCCGAGGCCGGCGCCGACACGTTCGTCGCAGGCTCCGCCGTGTTCGGTGCGGGCGAGCCCGACCGCGCGATCGCGGCCCTGCGCCGCCTGGCGGCCGACCACCACCGTCACTGACGCGACCGTCTCGCGTCCCGACACCCGGCATCCGCGACGACGCCCGGCATCCGTGCACGAACTCCGCAGAATGTCACCTTCTCCGCACCCGCGGCGGCATCCGGATGCGGAGAACGCGCGAATCTGCGGACCTCGTGCCCGGCTCGGCGCCTTCCGGGCGGCGCTCACGCGCGGCGCGGACCGGTAGCCTGTCAGGGTGAAGACGTTCGACGCCCTGTTCGCGGAGCTGACGACGACCGCCGAGACCCGTCCCGAGGGCTCCGGCACGGTCGCGCAGCTCGATCGCGGCGTGCACGCCATCGGGAAGAAGATCGTCGAAGAGGCCGCCGAAGTCTGGATGGCCGCGGAGTACCAGTCCGACGACGAGACCGCCGAAGAGATCTCGCAGCTGCTGTACCACCTGCAGGTGCTGATGCTCGCCAAGGGCCTCACGCTGCAGGACGTCTACCGACATCTCTGAGCGCGCTCCCGCCCCCGCTCGTCCCGACACCGAAAGCCCTTCACCCATGCTGCGCATCGCCGTGCCGAACAAGGGGTCGCTCGCCGACACCGCCGCCGAGATGCTCGCGGAAGCCGGATACATCGGCCGCCGCGACCCCAAGGACCTCCACGTCATCGACCCCGTCAACGAGGTCGAGTTCTTCTACCTGCGCCCGAAGGACATCGCGACCTACGTCGGCTCCGGCGCGCTCGACGTCGGCATCACCGGCCGCGACCTGCTGCTGGACGCCCGGATGCCGGGTGCCCGCGAGATCGAGCAGCTGGGCTTCGGCGGCTCGACGTTCCGTTTCGCCGGCCCTCCCGGACGCTTCACGCACGTGACCGACCTCGAGGGTCTGCGCGTGGCGACGGCCTACCCGGGCCTGGTCGACGGCTTCCTCGACGAGCAGGGCGTCGCGGTCGACCTGGTGCCGCTGGACGGCGCGGTCGAGTCCGCCGTGCAGCTCGGCGTCGCCGACGCCGTCGCCGACGTGGTCTCGACGGGCACGACCCTCCGCCAAGCCGGGCTGGAGATCTTCGGCCCCGTCCTGCTGGAGTCGGAGGCCGTGCTGATCGGAGCTCCGACCGAGGCCGACGGCACCGAGACGCTCCTGCGGCGCCTGCGGGGCGTGATGGTGGCCCGCCGCTATGTGCTCATCGACTACGACCTGCCGGCAGCGCTCGTCGACGACGCCGTCGCGATCGCCCCCGGCATCGAGTCGCCCACGATCTCGCCGCTGCGCGACCCCGAGTGGGTAGCTGTGCGGGTCATGAGCCCCCGCAAGACGGTCAACCAGGTCATGGACGCGCTCTACGCGATCGGCGCACGCGCGATCCTCGTGACGCCGATCCACAACGCGAGGCTCTGACGTGTCTCTCGCACGACGCGTCATCCCCTGCCTCGATGTGGCCGCCGGCCGCGTCGTCAAGGGTGTGAACTTCGAGAACCTCCGCGACATGGGTGATCCCGTCGAACTCGCCGCCCTCTATTTCGCTCAGGGCGCCGACGAGCTGACCTTCCTCGACGTGACCGCCACGGTGGACGACCGCTCGACGACCTACGACGTCGTGCGCCGCACCGCCGAGGAGGTCTTCATCCCGCTGACCGTCGGCGGGGGAGTGCGCAGTGCCGATGACGTCGCTCGACTGCTCGCCGTGGGCGCCGACAAGGTCGGGGTCAACTCTGCGGCCATCGCCCGTCCCGACCTGGTGGGCGAGATCGCCGACCGGTTCGGTGCGCAGGTGCTCGTGCTCTCGCTCGATGTGAAACGCGCGCCCGGAACACGCTCCGGCTTCGTCGTCACCACCCACGGCGGCCGCACCGCGACGAGCCTCGACGCCCTTGATTGGGCACGCGAGGCCATCGACCGCGGCGCCGGCGAGCTGCTCGTCAACTCGATCGACGCCGACGGCACCAAGGACGGCTTCGACCTCGAACTCGTCGGCCTCATGCGCGAGCTGTCGCCGGTTCCCGTGATCGCCTCCGGCGGTGCCGGCAGCGTCGACCATTTCGCCCCGGCCGTGCACGCCGGAGCCGACGCCGTGCTCGCGGCATCCGTCTTCCACTCCGGGCAACTGACGATCGGCGACGTCAAGGACGCGCTCAGCGCCGACGGCATCGAGGTGCGCCGGTGACCGTCGTCGACGACCCGCGGATCGGTCGCGTCACGTTCAACGCCGACGGTCTGGTGCCCGCGATCATCCAGCAGCACGACACCGGCGAGGTGCTGATGCTCGGCTGGATGGATGCCGAGGCTCTCCGCCGCACACTCACGGAGGGGCGCGTGACGTTCTGGTCGCGCTCCCGGCAGGAGTACTGGCGCAAGGGCGACACCTCCGGACACGCGCAGTACGTCCGCGGCGCCCGGCTGGATTGCGACGGGGACACCCTGCTGATCGCCGTCGAGCAGATCGGCGCAGCCTGCCACACGGGCGATCACACGTGCTTCGACGCCGACGATCTCTCGCCCGTCGTCTCGTTCGCACCCCTCGATTCCGACGGCGACGCGTCGTGACCGCACGTGCGCGCAGCTACGCCGTTCTGGCGATCATCGCCGGGGGCGCCCTCGCGATCATCTCCTCGACGCAGACGTGGCTGGACGTCGCGCTGGATGCCGGCGCGACGGCGTCGCTGACGGTGGCCGGTGCCAAGGCGTTCACGCTGCTGGCACCTCTCAGCCTCGCCGCACTCGCCCTCGGGCTCGCGCTGACCGTCGTCGGACGGGTGCTCCGCTACGCCTTCGGCGCGGTCGCCGTGGTCATCGGCGCCACGCTGCTCGTCGGCGCCGCGCGCGTCGCGATCGAGCACCCGGTGGATGCCGTCGCCGCGGCCGTGACGACGGCGACGGGGCTGTCGGGAACCGAGGCGATCGCGGGCCTCGTCGCCGGCATCGCGTCGACGCCGTGGCCCTGGCTGACCGTCGCAGCAGGTGCGCTGATCGGCGCCGGCGGCATCCTGACCCTCGCGACGTCGCACCGGTGGCGCGGGAGCGGACGCCGATACCGCACCGACGCCGCGAGCGCGTCGACGACGCCAGCGGCATCCGCCGCCGCCGCATCGCGCCCGCACGACGCGATCGACTCCTGGGACGACTTGTCGCACGGCGACGATCCCACCGCCCGCTAGACTGGCCCAGAACCCCCGAATGACACCGAGGAGCAGCATGAGCAACAGCATCGACGACCCCGGCCACGGACACTCGCCCGCCGCCTGGACGGCTGTGGTCATCATGCTGCTCGCCGTCACTCTCGGCACGGTCTTCTACTGGTTCGACATGCCGGCGCTCGTCTGGGCCTCGGCAGGTCTGCTCGTCGTGGGCGCCCTCGTCGGCTGGGCCATGGCGAAGGCGGGCTACGGCGCCAAGGGCCCGAAGTACGCCCCGAAGCAGCACTGACATGCTCGATGGCCTGACGGCCGGCGCGGTGGAAGATGCCCGGTCGCGGGAGCAGACGCGTCCTCTCCGCGACGTCGAGCGCGCCGCGCTCGCGCAGATTCCGGCGCTCGACGCCCTCGCCGCACTCGCGCCCGCCGAACGCGTGAAGATCATCGCCGAGGTGAAGCGCGCGAGCCCCTCGCGGGGCGACCTCGCCGCGATCCCCGACCCTGCACTGCAGGCGTCGCGCTACGAAGAGGGCGGCGCGTCCGCGATCTCCGTGCTCACCGAGCAGCGCAAGTTCAAGGGCTCCCTCGCCGACCTCGAGGCGGTCAAGGAACGTGTGTCGTTGCCGGTCCTGCGTAAGGACTTCATCGCCACCGCGTACCAGGTGCTGGAGGCGCGCGCCTCGGGGGCCGACCTGGTGCTCCTGATCGTCGCGGCGCTCGAGCAGCCGCTCCTGCGAGAGCTGCACGAGCTGGTCGTGCAACTCGGCATGACCCCCCTCGTCGAGACGCACTCGCGAGAGGAGCTCGACCGCGCCGGCGACCTCGGCGCGAAGCTCATCGGCGTCAACGCCCGCAACCTCTCCACGTTCGAGCTGGACCGCGACCTCTTCGGCTCGCTCGCGGAGCATTTCCCCGCCGACGCCATCAAGATCGCCGAGTCCGCGGTGCTCGCGCCGGCCGACGTCGCGCACTACCGCGCCGACGGCGCCGATGTCGTCCTGGTGGGCGAGGCACTCGTCACCAACGACCCCGTGACCACTCTGCACGCCTTCCTGGAGGCCGGATCATGAGCCTGCGCGACCAGCACGGACCCTTCTTCGGAGACTTCGGCGGGCGCTACATGCCCGAGTCGCTCATTGCGGCCATCGACGAGCTGACCGCGGAATACGAGGCGGCCAAGGCCGATCCGGCGTTCGCGGCCGAGTTCGAGAGCCTGCTGCACTCCTACGCCGGCCGGCCCTCGGCTCTCACCGAAGTGCCGCGCTTCGCCGAGCACGCGGGGGGCGCGCGCATCTTCCTCAAGCGCGAAGACCTCAACCACACCGGCTCGCACAAGATCAACAACGTCATCGGTCAGGCGCTGCTGACCAAGCGACTCGGCAAGAAGCGCGTCATCGCCGAGACCGGTGCCGGCCAGCACGGCGTCGCGACCGCGACAGCAGCGGCTCTGTTCGGTTTCGAATGCACCGTCTACATGGGCGAGGTCGACACCGAGCGCCAGGCGCTGAATGTCGCGCGTATGAGGCTGCTCGGCGCCGAGGTCATCCCGGTGAAGACCGGATCGCGCACCCTGAAGGACGCGATCAACGAGGCCTACCGCGACTGGGTCGCTTCCGTCGAGACGACGAACTACATCTTCGGGACGGCCGCCGGTCCGCACCCCTTCCCGGCGATGGTGCGCGACTTCCAGAAGATCATCTCCGAAGAGGCCCGCGCACAGCTGCTCGCCGAGACCGGACGCCTGCCCGATGTGGTCGTCGCCTGCGTCGGCGGCGGCTCCAACGCGATCGGCATGTTCGATGCGTTCCTCGATGACGACGGCGTCAAGCTCTACGGCGTCGAGGCGGCCGGCGACGGCGTCGACACACCCAAGCACGCGGCATCCATCGAGCGCGGCCGCCCCGGCATCCTGCACGGGGCGAAGACGTTCGTCCTGCAGGACGAGGACGGCCAGACGGTCGAGTCGCACTCGATCTCCGCCGGACTCGACTACCCGGGTGTCGGCCCCGAGCACGCCTGGCTCGCCGACATCGGCCGCGCCCAGTACATCCCCGCGACGGATGCCGAAGCCATGGACGCGCTGCGCCTGCTGTCGCAGACAGAGGGCATCATTCCCGCCATCGAGTCCGCGCACGCGCTGGCCGGGGCGTTGCGTCTCGGCCGTGAGCTCGGCCCCGACGCCCTCATCGCCGTCAGCCTTTCGGGACGCGGCGACAAAGACATGGACACGGCCGCGCGCTGGTTCGGTCTCTACGACAAGGGGGCCACGGCATGAGCTCTCGCGTGGCCGCCGCCATCGATGCGGCGAAGGCGGAGGGACGCGGCGCGTTCGTCGGCTATCTGCCGCTCGGCTACCCCGATCTGCAGACGAGCATCGATGCCGCCGTCGCGCTGGCGGAGAACGGCGCCGACATCCTCGAGCTGGGCCCGCCCTACTCCGACCCGGTCATGGACGGGCTCGTCATCCAGGAGGCGACCCAGGCCGCACTCGCGGCAGGTTTCCGCCTGCGCGACACCTTCACCGCCGTGCGGGCGATCGCCGATCGGGTGGATG
This sequence comes from Microbacterium sp. AG790, assembly GCF_003634765.1. Lineage (NCBI taxonomy): Bacteria > Bacillati > Actinomycetota > Actinomycetes > Micrococcales > Microbacteriaceae > Microbacterium > Microbacterium sp. AG790. Next base: position 226,304 of record NZ_RBWZ01000008.1, on the reverse strand, counting down.
TGCCCATCCTCGTCATGACGTACTGGAACCCGGTGCTGCAGTACGGCGTCGAGCGCTTCGCCGACGATCTGGTCGCCGCCGGGGGCGCCGGTCTCATCACGCCGGACATCACTCCCGACGCCGCCCCCGACTGGATCGCCGCCTCCGAGCGCACCGGCCTCGACCGCGTCTTCCTGGCAGCTCCGACCTCGACCGATGAGCGACTGCGAATGATCGCCGAAGCCTCCACGGGCTTCGTCTACACGGTGTCGACGATGGGCATCACGGGCGAGCGCGCCGAACTGGATGCCGCCGCACGCACGCTCGTCGGGCGCCTGCGCGGATTCGGTGTGGAGCACGCGTGCGTCGGGATCGGCATCTCTACGCCGGACCAGGTGACCGGCGTGCTGGAGTACGCCGACGGCGCGATCGTCGGGACGGCGCTCGTGCGAGCGTTGCGTGACGGCGGGGTCGACGCACTCGCCGCCGAGACCCGCGCGCTCACGGCCGGCACCGGGCGCTGACGCCCCCGCGGCGACACGTGACGACGCTGGCAGCGAAGTAGACTGCCCCTCGTGCTTTCCTCCGCCTCCGTCGTCGCCAGCATCCCGAGCCCGCCGATCAGTTCCTTCCAGATCGGCCCGCTGACGATCCACTTCTACGCCCTGTGCATCCTCACGGGAATCGTCGTCGCGGCCTTCATCACCAACCACCGCCTCACCAAGCGCGGCGCGGAGTCGTGGGTCGTCATCGACATCTGCCTGCTCGCCGTGCCCCTGGCGATCATCGGCGCGCGAGCCTTTCACGTGGTGACGCACTGGGGCTTCTACTTCGAGCAAGGGCGCGCATGGTGGAACCCGTTCGTCCGCGACGCGATCTGGAACGTGTGGGACGGCGGCATCGCGATCTTCGGCGCGCTCATCGGCGGCGCCATCGGCGCCTGGCTCGGCTGCAAGTGGACCGGCATCCGGTTCTGGACCTTCGCCGATGCTCTCGCTCCGGGCCTGCTGCTCGCTCAGGCGCTCGGCCGGTTCGGCAACTGGTTCAACCAGGAGCTGTACGGGCTTCCCACCGACCTGCCCTGGGGTCTGCAGATCGACTACCCCAACCCGGCGTGGCCGGTGGGACTGCCCGTCGGCACACTGTTCCACCCGACCTTCCTCTACGAGGTCATCTGGAACACGATGGGCGTGATCGTGCTGCTGTGGGCCGGTCACCGCTTCCGTCTGCAGTGGGGACGCCTGTTCGCGCTCTACCTCGTCTGGTACAGCGCCGGGCGCATCGTGTGGGAGAGCATCCGCATCGACCCGAGCGAAGTGTTCTTCGGGCTGCGCACCAACGTCTGGGCGGCGATCTTCGGGGTGCTCGTCGGAGTCGTCATCTTCGTCGTGCAGACACGCCGCCACCCGGGCTTCGAGCCGTCGCCGTACATGCGCGGCCGTGAGCGGAGCGGGGCTGTACAATCGCAGAACACCGATGAATTCGTGGACGTCAGCGCACCCCCGACAGCCGAATCCATCGCGGACGCAGCCACAAGCACTGTCACGTCGAAGTAGCACCGCGCCGATGCGCACGATGCTTCGACTTCTCCTCCGCTGAATACACCTCCGCTGAATGCCCAGGGCCGACGTCGTCCCCGATCAGTTTGACCATGAGGACGGTTGCCATGGCTTCGAGCCCCCGTCGTGAGAAGACCCACGAAGAACCCGAGATGCGCCCCGCATCGGGTTTCCCCGCCAAGCAGGGGATGTACAACCCCGCTTTCGAGAAGGACGCCTGCGGCCTGGCGATGGTCGCCACGCTGCGCGGCGAGCCCGGCCATGACATCGTCGAGCTCGCGCTGACGGCGCTGCGCAACCTCGAGCACCGCGGCGCGATCGGCTCGGACGCGGGCACCGGTGACGGTGCCGGCATCCTGACCCAGATGCCCGACGCGTTCCTGCGGGCCGTCGTCGACTTCGAGCTGCCTCCGGTGGGGGAGTACGCGGCGGGCATGGCTTTCCTGCCGCTGGACGAGGCCACCCGCGCCGACACCAAGGCGGGCGTGGAGCGCGTCGCCGCCTCGGAAGGGCTCACCGTGCTCGGCTGGCGCGACGTGCCGACCGAGCAGGAGCACCTCGGCAAGCTGGCATACGAGGCCCGCCCGCACTTCGAGCAGCTCTTCGTCTCGCGCCCCGCCGTCGGTGACGCGCCCGCCCTGAGCGGAATCGACCTCGACCGCCGCGTGTACCGGCTGCGCAAGCGCGCCCGCCGCGAGCACGACGCCTACTTCGTGTCGCTGAGCTCGCGCACTCTCGGGTACAAGGGCATGGTCACGACCCTCCAGCTCGAGCCGTTCTACCCCGACCTGCAGGACGAGCGGTTCCAGAGCGAGCTCGCCGTCGTGCACTCGCGTTACTCGACCAACACGTTCCCGTCGTGGCCTCTCGCCCAGCCGCTGCGGATGCTCGCGCACAACGGCGAGATCAACACAGTCGGTGCCAACCGCAACTGGATGCGCGCCCGTCAGTCCCAGCTCGAGTCCGAGCTGATCGGCGACATCCGTCCGCTCCTGCCGATCTGCACCGAAGGCGCGAGCGACTCGGCATCCTTCGACGAGGTGCTCGAGCTGCTGACCCTGACCGGTCGCAGCCTGCCGCACGCGGTGATGATGATGGTGCCCGAGGCCTACGAGAAGCAGGCCGACATCGCGCCGGATCTCCGCGCGTTCTACGAGTACCACTCGATGCAGATGGAGCCCTGGGACGGCCCCGCCGCCCTCATCTTCACCGACGGCACGCTCGTCGGCGCGACGCTCGACCGCAACGGTCTGCGTCCGGGTCGCTGGACCGAGACCACCGACGGGCTCGTCGTCATCGGCAGCGAGACCGGTGTGCTCGACTTCGCCCCCGAGCGCATCAAGCGCCGCGGGCGCCTGCGCCCCGGCCGCATGTTCGTCGTCGACACCGCCCAGCGCCGCATCATCGAGGACGACGAGGTCAAGGCCGAGCTCGCCGCGCTGCAGCCGTGGCAGGAATGGCTGGATGCCGGTCGCGTGCGCCTGAAGGAGCTGCCCGAGCGCGAGCACATCGTGCACCCGATCGCCTCGATCACCCGCCGTCAGCGCACCTTCGGATACACCGAGGAGGAGGTGCGCATCCTCCTCACGCCCATGGGACAGAACGGCGCCGAGCCGCTCGGCGCGATGGGATCGGACACGCCGATCGCGGTGCTCAGCAAGCGTCCGCGCCTGCTGTTCGACTACTTCGTGCAGCAGTTCGCGCAGGTCACCAACCCGCCGCTGGACTCGATCCGTGAAGAGGTCGTCACCTCGCTCGCCCTCGGGCTCGGTCCCGAGCGCAACCTCCTGGAGTGGGGTCCCGAGCACACCCGCACGATCACCCTCGATTTCCCGGTGATCGACAACGACGAGCTGGCGAAGCTGCAGAACATCGACAAGGCGCTGCCCGGGCGTCGCTCCGTCACCATCCGCGGTCTGTACCACCTGGAGCACGGCGAGGATGCGCTCGAACGCCGACTCGAGGAGATCTCGGCCGAAGTGGATGCCGCGATCGCCGACGGCGCCGAGTTCATCATCCTCAGCGACCGCGACTCCAACAAGGATCTGGTACCGATCCCGTCGCTGCTCATGCTGTCGGCCGTGCACCACCACCTCATCCGCCAGGAGAACCGGATGAAGGTCGGTCTCGTCGTGGAGGCCGGGGACGTGCGCGAGGTGCACCACGTGGCCACGCTCATCGGCTACGGCGCCTCCGCCGTCAACCCGTACCTGGCGATGGAAACCGTCGAGTACCTCGTTCGGGCCGGGTTCATCACGGGGATCACTCCCGAGAAGGCCGTCAAGAACCTCATCTACGCGCTCGGCAAGGGCGTGCTGAAGATCATGTCGAAGATGGGCATCTCCACCGTCTCGTCCTACGCCGGATCGCAGGTCTTCGAGGCCGTGGGCCTGTCGGAAGAGTTCGTCCGGAAGTACTTCACCGGCACCGAGACGAAGCTCGGCGGCGTGGGTGTGCGCGAGATCGCGGTGGAGAACCAGGCTCGCCATGACTACGCCTACCCCGAGGACGGAGCCGCACGCGCCCACGAGCGGCTGTGGACCGGCGGCGAGTACCAGTGGCGCCGCGACGGTGCACCCCACCTGTTCACGCCCGACACCGTCTTCCGCCTGCAGCACTCGACGCGCACGCGCCGTTACGACGTCTTCCGGGAGTACACGAAGCTCGTCGACGACCAGGCGTCCGAGCTCAAGACGCTCCGCGGCATGTTCCGCCTCAAGACCGGTGTGCGTCCGCCCGTGCCGATCGACGAGGTCGAACCCGTCTCCTCGATCGTGAAGCGGTTCTCGACCGGCGCGATGAGCTACGGCTCGATCTCGAAGGAGGCGCACGAGACCCTCGCGATCGCCATGAACTCGATCGGCGCCAAGTCGAACACGGGGGAGGGCGGCGAGGACGTCGACCGTCTGCTGGACCCCGAGCGTCGCAGCGCCATCAAACAGGTCGCCTCGGGACGCTTCGGCGTGACGAGCATGTACCTCACGCATGCCGACGACATCCAGATCAAGCTCGCTCAGGGCGCCAAGCCCGGCGAGGGCGGTCAGCTGCCCCCCGGCAAGGTGTACCCGTGGATCGCACGCACCCGCGGGGGTACCCCCGGCGTCGGGCTCATCTCACCCCCGCCGCACCACGACATCTACTCGATCGAAGACCTCAAGCAGCTCATCTTCGACGTCAAGCGCGCGAACCCCAAGGCGCGCGTGCACGTCAAGCTCGTGAGCCAGTCGGGCATCGGCGCGGTGGCGGCGGGAACCGCCAAGGCTCTCGCCGACGTCATCCTCGTCTCGGGCCACGACGGCGGCACCGGCGCGAGCCCGTTGAACTCGCTCAAGCACGCCGGAACCCCGTGGGAGCTGGGCCTGGCCGAGACGCAGCAGACCCTCATGCTCAACGACATGCGCGATCGTGTCGTGGTGCAGGCGGACGGTCAGCTCAAGACCGGCCGCGACGTCGTGATCGCGGCCCTGCTCGGGGCTGAGGAGTTCGGCTTCGCGACCACGGCGCTGGTGGTCGAGGGCTGCATCATGATGCGCGTGTGCCATCTCGACACGTGCCCGGTCGGCGTCGCGACGCAGAACCCCGTGCTGCGCAGCCGCTTCACCGGCAAGCCCGAGTTCGTCGTCAACTTCATGGAGTTCCTCGCACAGGAAGTGCGCGAGTACCTCGCCGAGCTCGGCTTCCGCTCGATCGAAGAGGCGGTCGGCCACTCCGAGATGCTCGACATGAACGGCGCGATCGACCACTGGAAGGCCAGCGGGCTCGACCTGACCCCGATCCTCGAGGGTCCCGCTTTCGGACCCGATGCACCTCGCCGTCACCTGCGCGATCAGGACCACGAGCTGGACCAGCACTTCGATGTGCCGCTGATCGAACGCGCCCAGGACGTCATCGCGCACGGGGGACACTTCTCGATCGATCTGCCGATCCGCAACACCGAGCGTGCCGTCGGCACGATGCTCGGCAACCGCGTCACCCTCGCCCACGGCGAGCACGGCCTTCCCTCCGGCACCATCGAGATCAATCTCACCGGTTCCGCCGGTCAGTCCTTCGGCGCGTTCCTGCCGTCGGGAATCACCCTGCGACTGGAGGGCGACTCCAACGACTACGTGGGCAAAGGCCTGTCGGGCGGTGAGATCATCGTCCGTCCGCCCCGCGGGGCGAGCTTCGACGCTGCGCAGAACGTCATCGCCGGTAACGTCATCGGCTACGGCGCCACCCAGGGAACGCTGTTCCTGCGCGGCGTCGTGGGCGAACGCTTCCTCGTCCGCAACTCGGGAGCAACCGCCGTCGTCGAGGGCGTCGGTGACCACGCGCTGGAGTACATGACCGGCGGCCTGGCCGTCATCCTCGGGCCGACGGGACGCAACCTCGGCGCGGGCATGTCCGGCGGCAGCGCGTACATCTACAAGCTCGACCGCGCCCTCGTGAACCGAGAGGCACTCGCCAGCGGCGAGCTCGAGCTGCTCGAGATGGGCTCGGGCGACGTGGAGATTCTCCGTGATCTGCTCGAACGCCACGTGACCGAGACGGACTCGGCCCTGGCCGCCGCTCTCCTGGACGACCTCGAGGCCGAGGCCGCGAACTTCGTCCGTGTCCTGCCGCGCGACTACGCCGCGGTTCTGCAGACCCGCCAGGAGGCGGCCGCCGAGGGGCTCGACCCCGACGGCGACGTCGTCTGGACCCGCATCTTGGAGGTGACCGGTGGCTGACCCGAAGGGCTTCCTGAAGACCACCGAGCGTGAGCTCCCGGCGCGCCGGCCGGTTCCCGTGCGCATCATGGACTGGAAAGAGGTCTACGAGCCGGGCGACACCGCCGTCCTGCGCCGTCAGGCCGGCCGTTGCATGGACTGCGGCATCCCGTTCTGCCACAAGGGCTGTCCGCTCGGCAACCTCATTCCGGAGTGGAACGACCTCACCTGGCGCGGCGAGGGTCGCGCCGCGATCGAGCGACTCCACGCCACGAACAACTTCCCGGAGTTCACAGGGCGGCTGTGCCCGGCGCCGTGCGAGAGCTCGTGCGTGCTCGGTATCAACCAGCCGGCGGTCACGATCAAGCAGATCGAGGTCTCGACCATCGACGAGGCGTTCGCGAACGGCTGGGTCGAGCCGGAGCCGCCCGCACGCCTGACCGGTAAGACCGTCGCGGTCGTCGGCTCGGGCCCGGCCGGACTCGCCGCTGCCCAGCAGCTGACGCGCGCCGGCCACACCGTCGCCGTGTACGAGCGTGACGACCGCATCGGCGGTCTGCTGCGCTACGGCATCCCCGACTTCAAGATGGAAAAGCGCCACCTCGAGTCACGCCTGCGTCAGATGCAGGACGAGGGCACGCGGTTCCGCGCCGGCGTCGAGATCGGCAAGGACATCTCCTGGAGCGATCTGCGTGCCCGCTACGACGCGGTCGTCATCGCCACGGGAGCCACACTCCCGCGCGAGCTCGCCATCCCCGGGCGCGACCTGGCCGGCGTGCACTTCGCGATGGAGTACCTCATCGAGTCGAACAAGGCCGTCGCCGGCGACCAGGTTCCGCAGCAGATCCACGCCGAGGGCAAGCACGTGATCGTCATCGGCGGCGGTGACACCGGTGCGGACTGCATCGGTACCGCGCACCGCCAGGGCGCGCTCAGCGTCACGAACCTCGCCATCGGCAAGCAGCCGCCGGCGAACCGGCCCGACCACCAGCCGTGGCCGATGACGCCGACCGTCTTCGAGGTCTCTTCGGCACACGAGGAGGGCGGGCAGCGCAGCTTCCTGGCCTCGACGGTGGAGTTCCTGGGCAACGAGGCGGGGGAGGTGCGCGCCCTCCGCGTTGCGGAGACGGAGTACCTGCCCGACGGCCGCCGTGTTCCCCGCAGCGGCACCGAGCGCGAGATCCCCGCAGATCTCATCCTCATCGCGATGGGTTTTACCGGCCCCGAGCGCGCCGAACTCGAGTCGCAGCTGGATACCGTGTTCACGGGCCGCGGCAACGTCGAGCGCGGCGATGACTACCAGACGACCGCGCCCGGCGTGTTCGTTGCCGGAGACGCCGGTCGTGGCCAGTCCCTGATCGTCTGGGCGATCGCGGAAGGTCGCGCCGCGGCGGCAGCCGTCGACGAGTACCTCATGGGACGCACGAGCCTGCCGTCACCGGTGCGCCCGACCGACGTCGCGATCGGCCTTCAGCCCGCGTAGGCTGAAATCACCCCCGAACAACCCATAGAGACCGGAGAGTCTTCAGTGAGACGCGCGAAGATCGTCGCAACCCTGGGTCCGGCCACCGAATCGTATGAGATGATCCGCGCGATCATCGATGCGGGCGTGGACGTCACCCGAATGAACCTGAGCCACGGCTCGTACGCCGAGCACGAAGTCCGCTTCGCGAACGTGCGCAAGGCCGCCGACGACGCGGGCCGCGCCGTCGCCATCCTCGTCGACCTGCAGGGCCCCAAGATCCGCCTCGGCAAGTTCAGCGACGGACCCCACGACCTCGCCGTCGGCGAGACGTTCCGCATCACCACCGAAGACGTCGTCGGCACGCGCGACCTCGTCGGCACCACCTTCAAAGGTCTCGCCGGCGATGTGAAGCCGGGCGACTTCCTCCTCATCGACGACGGCAAGGTGCGCGTCCAGGTGGAGAGCGTTGACGGCCCCGTCGTCACGACCAAGGTCATCGTCGCGGGCACCGTCTCCAACAACAAGGGCATCAACCTTCCGGGCGTCGCCGTCAGTGTTCCGGCGCTGTCCGAGAAGGATGAGTCCGACCTCCGCTGGGGTCTCCAGGCCGGCGCCGACCTCATCGCGCTGTCGTTCGTGCGCGACGCGGCCGACATCACCCGCGTGCACGAGATCATGGCGGAGGAGGGACGCAAGGTGCCCGTCATCGCCAAGATCGAGAAGCCGCAGGCGGTGGACAATCTCGAGGAGATCATCGACGCGTTCGACGGCATCATGGTCGCCCGCGGCGACCTCGCGGTCGAGCTTCCGCTGGAGGCCGTGCCGGTCGTGCAGAAGCGCGCTGTCGAGATGTGCCGCCGGATGGCGAAGCCCGTCATCGTCGCGACGCAGATGCTCGAGTCGATGACCCACGCTCCGGTGCCCACGCGCGCCGAGGCCTCCGACGTCGCCAACGCCGTGCTCGACGGCGCGGACGCCGTCATGCTCTCCGGTGAGACCAGCGTCGGCGACTACCCGGTCGTGACGGTGCAGACCATGGCCCGCATCGTCGAGTCGACCGAGGAGCACGGTCTCGAGCGAATCCGTCCCTTCAGCGCCAAGCCCCGCACGCAGGGCGGCATCCTGACCCTCGCCGCGAACGAGGTGGCGGAGTTCATCGAGGCGAAGTACATCGCCATCTTCACGGAGTCCGGCGACACCGCGCGCCGCATGTCGCGCCTGCGCCCCGGCATCCCGATGATGGCCTTCGCCGTCGACCCGGCCATCCGCCGCCGCATGGCACTGACGTGGGGCGTGCAGTCGACGCTCGTGGAGCACGTCGCGCACACCGACATGATGTTCATGCAGGTCGACGAGTTCTTCCTCGGCCAGGGCCTCGCCACCGAAGGGGACAAGGTCGTCGTGATCTCCGGTTCCCCTCCCGGAATCATCGGCTCGACCAACGACATCCGGGTGCACCGGATCGGCGACGCCGTTCACGGCAAGGCGCCGATCTACCAGTCGGAGAAGTAGGTCGCACAGACACCAGAGGGCGGATGCCGGGATTGCCGGCATCCGCCCTCTGCGTTGCGTGCCGGTGGTGGGAGTCGTCCCCACGGCCCCTCCACACGCCGCTCCGCGGCGCCCGGAGCCTCCGGCCGCGTGGGCCCACCCACACGCGCGTCCGACCACGACACCACCGCAACGCAAAATGCGGCGCCCATGGGCACCGCATCTTCCGTGCCGGTGGTGGGAGTCGAACCCACACGTCCGAAGACAACCGAGTTTGAGTCGGTCGCGTCTGCCATTCCGCCACACCGGCGCACGCGGACGTTCATCAGCGCACGTCCGGGATTGACCATACCGTAGGATTCAAAGGTGACTGAGCAGGAACCGAGCACGACTCCCACGGCATCCTCCCCGCGACGCGTCGTCGTCGCCGAGGACGAATCGCTGATCCGCCTCGACATCGTCGAGATCCTCCGCGACAACGGCTTCGACGTCGTGGGGGAGGCCGGTGACGGCGAGACCGCCGTGCAGCTGGCCACCGAGCTGCGCCCGGACCTCGTCATCATGGACGTGAAGATGCCCGTCCTGGACGGCATCAGCGCCGCCGAGAAGCTCAGCAAGAACCACGTCGCCCCTGTCGTGCTGCTGACCGCCTTCAGCCAGAAGGAGCTCGTCGAGCGCGCCAGCGAGGCCGGTGCCCTGGCCTACGTCGTCAAGCCGTTCACCCCCAACGACCTGCTGCCGGCGATCGAGATCGCCCTCGCGCGCTACGAGCAGATCATCACGCTCGAGGCCGAGGTGGCCGACATGGTCGAGCGCTTCGAGACCCGCAAGCTCGTCGACCGCGCCAAGGGCCTGCTCAACGAGAAGATGGGCCTGAGCGAGCCTGAAGCCTTCCGCTGGATCCAGAAGGCGTCGATGGATCGCCGACTGACGATGCAGGATGTCGCCAAGGCGATCATCGAGCAGCTCTCGCCCAAGAAGGGCTGAGCCGCCACCTCGTGCGGGGGCGCCGGCTCAGGATGCCGAGCGCTCCCTGATCATGTTCGTGATGCGGATCGTCGAGCAGCGCCGCCCCTGATCGTCGGTCACGACGATCTCGTGGACCGTGAGGCTACGGCCGAGATGAACCGGTGTGCAGACCCCCGTGACGATGCCGCTCGTGGCGGATCGCGTGTGGGTCGCGTTGATGTCGACACCGACGGCGAGTCGCCCGGGCCCCGCGTGCAGGTTGGCGGCCATCGAGCCGAGGGACTCGCCGAGAACGACGTACGCACCGCCGTGCAGCAGTCCGACCGGCTGCGTGTTGCCCTCAACGGGCATGGTCGCGACAGAGCGCTCGATGCTGAACTCCGTGAACTCGATGCCCATCTTCTCGGCGAGGGCGCCCATTCCGCGCTGACGCGCCCAGTCCATGCCGTCGTCGACAGGGGAGTTCTCAGCGGTCATCGTCCACCTTCGGAAGTGATCGGGTTGAAAGTTCCGGTGTCCGCCCCCGCGTCTAGAGTTGCAGGGTGACGGACTCCGCAAAGCCTACTCTCCTCGTCGTGGACGGCCATTCGCTGGCCTACCGTGCCTTCTTCGCCCTTCCGGTGGACAACTTCACGACGCGCGACGGTCAGCACACGAACGGCATCTACGGCTTCCTGTCGATGTTCGTCAACCTCGTCAAGGCGGAGCAGCCGACGCATCTCGCCGTCGCGTTCGACACCTCCCGTCACTCGTTCCGTACCGACGAGTACCCCGAGTACAAGGCGAACCGCTCCGAGTCGCCGGCGGAGTTCAAGGGCCAGATCCCCCTGCTGCAGGAGTGCCTCGCCGCGATGAACGTGACGGTGCTCACGAAGGAGGGCATCGAGGCCGACGACATCCTCGCGACCCTCGCCACGCAGGGTGCGGCCGAAGGCTATGACGTGCTCGTCTGCTCCGGCGACCGCGACACCATCCAACTCGTCACCGACGACGTGACGCTGCTCTACCCCAGCGTGCAGGGTGTGTCGCAGCTCAAGCGCTACACGCCGGATGCCGTCGTCGAGAAATACGGCCTGCCGCCCGCCAACTACCCCGACATCGCCGCGCTGGTGGGCGAGACCAGCGACAACCTGCCCGGGGTGCCGAAAGTGGGCGAGAAGACCGCCGTCAAGTGGCTCACACAGTGGGGGAGCCTGGACGCTCTGCTCGAGAACGCCGACAAGATCACCGGTGTCGTGGGGGGCAACCTGCGCGATCACCTCGACGACGTGCGGCGCAACCGCACCCTGAACGCCCTGCTGCGCGATGTCGAGCTCGGCGTCGGACCGGTCGACCTCGCGGTCCGGCCGATCGATGCGCAGGCTGTCCGCGACATCTTCGCCCGACTGGAGTTCCGCACGCTCCTGCCGCGCGTCTTCGAGGCCGTCGGCGCCGACCCCGAGGACGGCGCCGACGACACCGCGAGCGTGGTGACGGCGCCGAAGGCCGTCGAAGCCGATGCCGCCGCGATCGAGCAGTGGATCACGGCTCGCGGCGCGGCATCCGAGTCCGCCGAGGTGGCCCTCACGCTCACGACGGAAGGCGGTCTTCCGGCGCGCCTGGGGCTCGCAACCGGCGACGAGGCCATCGAGACGACCTGGGCGGCGGACGTCTCCGCGGTGCTCGGGCCGTGGCTGAGCAGCGATGCTCCGAAGGTAATGGCCGACGCGAAGCCGCAGGTGAAGGCCCTCCGACGCGCGGGCGTGCGCCTGCGAGGACTGGTGTTCGACCCGATCCTCGCCGGGTGGCTGCTGCGGCCCAGCTTCCCCGACAAGGGGCTCGGCGACCTGGTCGACCGTTATCTTGACGAGAAGCTGCCCGAGGCCGACCCGACCCAGCTGGTGCCCGAGACCGAAGGTGCCACACCGGGTCAGCTGTCGTGGTACGCGCTGCGCGTCGCCGACGCGATGCGGGCGCAGATGCCCGCGCCCGTCGCGCGCGTGATGACCGAGATCGAGCTTCCCACCCTCGACACCCTGGCCGACATGGAGGTGGCCGGCGTCGCCGTCTCCCACGAGAAGCTCTCGGGATTCTCTGCCGAGCTCGGTGCGCGCGCTGACGCGGTCGCCCAGCTCGCCTACGCCGAGATCGGTCGGGAGGTGAACCTGGGCTCGCCCAAGCAGCTGCAGGACGTGCTGTTCGAGCAGCTCGAGCTGCCGAAGACCCGCAAGACGAAGACGGGCTACTCTACGGATGCCGCGGTGCTCGCCGACCTGCAGGAGTCGAATCCGCACCCCTTCCTCGATCTTCTCCTGCAGCATCGCGAGGCGACCAAACTCCGACAGATCATCGAGTCGCTCGATGCGTCGATCGGCAATGATCGCGCCGCCGGCTCCGACGGCCGCATCCATACGACGTACGTGCAGACGGGCAGCCAGACGGGGCGTCTGTCGAGCACCGACCCGAACCTGCAGAACATCCCGATCCGCACGGAGGAGTCTCGGCGCATCCGCGCCGCATTCGAGGTCGGCGAGGGCTACGAGACCCTGCTGACGGCGGACTACTCGCAGATCGAGATGCGCATCATGGCGCACCTGTCCGGCGACGAGGGTCTCATCGAGGCCTTCAACTCGGGCGAGGACCTGCACCGGTTCGTCGGCGCACGGGTGTTCGGCGTCGAGCCGGCCGACGTGACCCCGGCCATGCGCACGAAGGTCAAGGCGATGAGCTACGGCCTCGTGTACGGCCTCAGCGCGTTCGGCCTGTCCAAGCAGCTGCGCATCGAACAGTCTGAGGCGAAGCTGCTGATGACCGAGTACTTCGCCCGCTTCGGCGCGGTGCGCGACTACCTGCGCTCCTCCGTCGAGCAGGCCCGTATCGACGGCTACACGGAGACGATCTTCGGACGCCGCCGTCCCTTCCCCGATCTCGCGAGCCCCAACCGCGTGCTGCGTGAGAATGCGGAGCGCGCGGCGCTGAACGCCCCGATCCAGGGCAGTGCCGCGGACATCATGAAGATCGCCCTCTTCCGCATCCACGACGAGTTCCGCGCTCAGGGTGTCGCGTCTCGGGTGCTGCTCCAGATCCACGACGAGCTCGTGGTGGAGGTGGCACCGGGGGAGTGGGAGACGGTCGAGAAGATCGTCCACGACCGTATGGGCGACGCCGCAGAGCTGTCGGTGCCGCTCGATGTCCAGATCGGCCGGGGCGAGAACTGGGACATCGCGGGGCACTGAGAGGGCGCGGCCGCGGTGGCATCCGGTTCCGCGGTCGTCGGCATCCCGCCCCACGTCGAGGCCGTGTCGGGATTAGGCTCAAAGAATGACTGATTCCCCCCGCACCCCCACGCCGATCGACGCGATCGCCGAGGCATGGGTCGACACCTGTGCCGAGCTTTCCCCGGGATTGGCCACCTACATCGGACGCTTCGAGCACAACGGTCGACTCGACGACTACTCGCTCGCCGGCGCCGCCGCGCGCGTGGACGCTGCGCGCGCCACCCTCGCCGCCCTGCAGGCCGCCGAGCCGGTCGATGAGGTCGACGTCGTCACCAAGGCCGACCTGAGCGGAGACCTGGAGCTGTCGATCGCGCTGTACGAGGCGGGCGCCCACCTGCGCGACGTCAACGTCATCGCCTCGCCCGCGCAGGAGCTGCGCAGCGTCTTCGACCTCATGCCCACCGACACGATCGAGGACTGGGCGGTCATCGCCACGCGGCTGTCCGCCATCCCCGAGGCGATCGGCGGCTACATCGAGACCCTCCGCGAGGGGATCGCGACCGGGGTCGTCCCGGCCCGCCGCCAGGTCACCGAGGTCATCGGTCAGATCGCGCGCTACACGTCCGACAACGGCTTCTTCGCGACCTTCGCCGCCGACGCCGCCCCCGCCGAGGGGCAGCTGCCCGCCTCGCTCGCCAAGGCTCTGTCCGGTCATGCCGGTGCGGCCCGGGTCGCGTACGACGAGCTCGCGAACTTCCTGCGCACCGAGCTCGCTCCCGCAGCCTCCGAGGTGGACGGCGTCGGTCGTGAGCTGTATGCGCTGCACTCCCGGAGCTTCCTCGGAGCGGTCATCGACCTGGATGAGACCTACGAGTGGGGCCTGGAAGAGCTTGCCCGTATGGTCGCGGAGCAGGAGGCCATCGCGAACGAGATCCTCCCGGGTGCGACCGTCGAAGAGGCCGTGGCCTTCCTCGAGAACGACGAAGCGCGCAAGCTCCGCGGCACGCAGGCCCTGCAGGAGTGGATGCAAGCCACGAGCGACCGCGCGGTGGAAGAGCTCGGCAAGACCCACTTCGACATCCCGGAGCAGATCCGTCGTCTGGAGTGCATGATCGCGCCCACCAACGAGGGCGGCATCTACTACACGGGCCCCACGGACGACTTCTCCCGTCCCGGTCGCATGTGGTGGTCGGTGCCCGAGGGCGTCGACTCCTTCGACACGTGGCGCGAGCTGACCACGGTCTACCACGAGGGCGTTCCCGGCCACCACCTGCAGATCGCCCAGGCGGTCTACAACCGCGCGGAGCTCAACTCCTGGCGCCGCCTCCTCGCGGGCTCCAGCGGTCACGCGGAGGGCTGGGCCCTGTACGCGGAGCGCCTCATGGAGCAGCTGGGCTACCTCGACGACCCGGCCGATCGGCTCGGCATGCTCGACGGTCAGCGCATGCGGGCCGCTCGCGTCGTGCTCGACATCGGCGTGCACCTGGGCAAGCCCCGACCCGACGGCGAGGGCATCTGGGATGCCGACTTCGCGCTCGAGTTCATGCGCCGTAACGTCAACATGTCGGACGAGTTCATCCAGTTCGAGGTCAACCGCTACCTCGGCTGGCCGGGTCAGGCGCCCTCCTACAAGGTCGGCCAGCGCATCTGGGAGCAGATCCGCGACGAGACGGCCGAGCGCGAGGGCGCCGACTTCGACATCAAGCGCTTCCACATGCGCGCGCTGCGTCTGGGCGGTGTCGGTCTCGACACACTGCGGATGGCACTGGCTCAGGGCTGATCCGGCCGAGAATCTCCGCACGGAATGATCACGGCACACGGGAGGTTCTCATTCGTATGAATGCAGAACTGGGACTGGACACCTTCGGCGACGTCACCGTGGGCGAGGACGGCGAGCGCGTGAGCGACGCCCAGACGATCCGCGACATCGTGGATCAGGCGGTGCTCGCCGACCAGGTGGGGCTCTCCTTCTTCGGCGTGGGGGAGCACCACCGCCACGAGTTCGCCGTGTCCAGTCCCGAGCTGGTGCTGGCTGCGGCGGCGGCGCGTACCGAGAGAATCCACCTCGGTACGGCCGTCACCGTCCTCTCCAGTGATGACCCGGTGCGCGTGTACGAACGCTTCGCGACGCTGGACGCGCTGTCGTCGGGTCGCGCCGAGGTGATTCTCGGCCGGGGTTCGTTCATCGAGTCCTTCCCGCTGTTCGGCTATGACCTGGGCGACTACGAGGTGCTCTTCGAGGAGAAGCTCGACCTCTTCTCACAGTTGCTCACCGAGAAGCCCGTGACCTGGCAGGGCACGACCCGGGCGGCGCTGACCAATGCCGACGTGTTCCCGAAGACCGAGAACGGCATTCGCGCGTGGGTCGGAGTCGGCGGCTCGCCGGAGTCCGTCGTGCGCACGGCCCGCTACGGCTATGGGCTGATGCTCGCCATCATCGGCGGCTCGGCCGACCGCTTCCGTCCCTACGTCGACCTGTACCACCGCTCACTGGCGTCTTTCGGTCACACCGAGGCGATGCCCGTCGGCATCCACTCGCCCGGTCACATCGCCGACACCGACGCGCAGGCGTGGGATGAGCTGTACCCGGCGATGGAGGCCAACCGCAACGCCATCGGCGCCGAGCGCGGATGGCCGCCGTACAGCCGGCTGCAGTTCCAGCACGACATCGGCCCGGAGGGCGCCGTCTACGCGGGATCGCCGGAGACCGTCGCACGGAAGATCGCCGCCACGATGAAGACCCTCGGCGCGACCCGCTTCGACCTGAAGTACGCCAACGGCACCCTCTCGCATGCGAAGCTCATGCGCTCGATCGAGCTGTACGGCACGAAGGTCGCACCACTGGTGTCGGAGATGCTCTCGGCATCCTGAGTAGCATTCAGGCATGACGGATGCCGCTGCCTCTCCCTCTGCGCCGACGCCGACCGGCACCGACGTGGGGGAGAGGCTGGACGCTCTGCCGTTCACCCGCCGACACCTGCGCGTGCTGACCGGCTCCGGCCTCGGCTGGGCGCTCGACGCGATGGACGTCGGGCTCGTGTCGTTCGTTCTCACGGCATTGATCGCACAGTGGTCGTTGACCGGCGAGCAGGCGTCGTGGATCGCGTCGGCAGGGTTCGTAGGGATGGCGGTCGGCGCGAGCCTGGGCGGCCTCCTGGCGGACCGTTTCGGCCGCCGCTCGGTGTTCGCGGTCACGCTGCTCGTCTACGGTCTGGCGACCGGGGCGAGCGCCCTGGCCGGGGGACTTGCGGCGCTCATCGCGCTGCGCGTGATCGTCGGACTGGGTCTGGGCGCCGAGCTCCCGGTGGCGAGCACCTACGTCAGCGAGATCGCCCCGGCACGCATGCGCGGGCGACTCATCGTCATCCTCGAGGCGTTCTGGGCTTTGGGCTGGACGGCGGCCGCGCTCATCGGCTTCTTCGTGATCCCGGCATCCGCCGACGGCTGGCGCTGGGCCTTCGCGCTCGGGGCGATCCCCGCGATCTACGCGCTGATCGTGCGCTGGTCGCTGCCGGAGTCACCGCGATGGCTCGCGCGGCGTGGGCGCCACGTCGAGGCCGAGGCGGTCACGCGCGCGTTCGAATCATCCCCGGCCCTGCACGGCGCGCGTCGTCGCCACACCCCGGAAGCGGCCGCGGCGGGCGCGCAGCTTGCGGGTCGCGGCCTGCGCGCCCTGTGGTCGGGGGAGTTCCGCGTACGGACCGCGGCGCTGTGGGTCGTCTGGTTCTGCGTCAACTTCTCGTATTACGGTGCCTTCATCTGGATGCCGACGATCCTGTTCTCACAGGGGTTCGGACTCGTGAAGTCGTTCGGCTTCACCCTCATCATCACGCTCGCACAGCTGCCGGGGTACGCCGTGGCGGCCTGGCTCATCGAGGTGTGGGGACGGCGTGTGACGCTGTCGGTGTTCCTGGCGGGATCGGCGCTGGCCGCGATCGCTTTCGGGACCGCGACGGGCGAAGGCATGATCATCGCCGCGGGGATGGCGCTGTCGTTCTTCAACCTCGGGGCGTGGGGCGCACTGTATGCCGTCACCCCGGAGAACTACCCCACGTCGCTGCGTGCGACCGGAGCCGGATGGGCCGCGGGTGTCGGCCGCATCGCGTCCATCGTGGCGCCGCTGAGTGTGCCGCCCCTGCTCGCCGCCGGTGGCGCACCGCTGCTTTTCGTCGTGTTCGCCACGTTCTTCGTGCTCGCGGCGGCGGCCGCGTGGGCCCTTGCCGACCATCGCGGGGCGGCACTCGACGACCGCTGAGGCCGCGGCATCCACTGTCATCCGTCCTCTTCTGCCGCTTTCGCGCTCCCGACGCGACCAGAGCGGACCGATGAACCCCGGGTGGGTCGCGGCGTAGGCTGAACGGATGGCAGATGTGCGCTTCGTGGCGATCGGCGACTCGTTCACGGAGGGTGTCGGCGATGAGCTGCCCGACGGCCGCGTGCGCGGGTGGGCCGACCTCACCGCGCAGGGATGGGCGCACTCCCGCGGCGAACCCATCCAGTACGCCAACCTTGCGATCCGCGGCAAGCTCATCTGGCCGATCGTCGCCCAGCAGCTCGAGCCTGCTCTCGCACTCAAGCCCACCCACCTGTCGTTCAACGGTGGCGGCAACGACATGCTGCGACCGCGCACGTCGATCAGCCACATCGCCGATGCGTTCAGCCAGGTACTCCGGCGGTGCGATGAGGAAGGCGTCACACTGATTCTGCTGTCGGGCGCCAACCCTTCGGCGCAGCTGCCGATGAACCGGCTCATCCAGCGACGCGGCGATCTCATGTCGGATGCCGTCGTGCAGCGCATCGCCGAACGCCCCGATGTCATCCGCGCGCTGAACTGGCCGGATGCCGAGCTGTCGGATCCGTCGTTCTGGTCTCAGGATCGCCTGCATATGAACAGTCGTGGTCACCACCGCGTCGCCGCCCGCGTCCTGGAAGCCATCGGGGAGAGGGTCCCCGACGGCTGGTGGGCGATGCCGGAGCTGCCGGATGCCGTGCGCCTGGCGGAGCGCGAGTACCTGCGCGAACACCTGGGGCCGTGGGTGCGCCGGCGCCTGACCGGCACTTCGTCGGGCGACGGCCGGGAGCCGAAGTTCGGCGGGACCTGGAGCCTGGTGGAGCCTCACTAGCCGTCCGTAGCCGAGCCCGTCAAGGGCATGTGCGCGCGGGGGACGTTCCGCCACCATGAGGACGTCCCATCCCCGAACAAGGAGACGCACGTATGAGCATCGGAGCCGGAATCGCACTGTTCGTCATCGGAGCGATCCTCGTTTTCGCCGTCAACGCCGACGTGCCGTACGTCGACCTCGACATGATCGGCTACATCCTGATGGGCGCGGGCGTGCTCATCTTCGTCATCGGACTCGTCCTCATGCTGCGCCGTCGGTCGACGCAGCAGGTGACGCGTACCGTCGAGCCCGGTGTCGGCGAGCGGATCACGCAGACCGAGTCCCGCACCTCGGGCGACGGAACGGTCTGAGGCTGTCGGCTGCCGCACGGCCGCGCGACGATCAGTCGGCGCGCGGCCGACGTGGCGGGTCCATCCCCAGCAGCACCCGCGTCTTGCGGCGCTCGATGACGATGAATGTCCAGCCGAGCGCCCAGAGGGGCACCTGCGCGAGGAATGCCAACCGGAACGCGTCCAGCCGATAGGTCTCCGGAGTGCCGGCGCCTTGCAGGTCGAGCGCGATCCCGATCGCGAAGATCGCGACCAGTGCGGCGAGGAAGCCGCCGACGTTCGTGATTCCCGTCGCGGTGCTCAGCCGGTGGGCGGGGTTGTGCGTGCGCGCGTGATCGAAGGCGATCATCGAGGCGGGGCCGCCCATCGCCAGCGACACGGCGAGCCCGTACAGCAGCCACAGCGGCGCGGGCCCGGGCCACGCGATCACCACCGTCCACGCGACGAACTGGGTGCCCACGGCCGGAAGCACCAGCGCCCGCGAGCGCAGGTGGGGAATGCGGCGAGAGATGTCGCCCATGATCGGTCCGAGGGCCATTCCCACCACGACATAGGTCGACAGGACGCCCGCGGCTTGCGCGAGGCTGAGTCCCTCGCCGGCGGTGAGGAACGGCGTTCCCCAGAGCAGCACGAACGCGGTGCCGGCGAACGGCGCCGTGAAGTGCGACCAGAACGCGAGGCGCGTGCCGGGATGCGCCCAGGCGGCGCGGATGCCGACGCCGGTGTCCATCGACGAACGCACGACCCGGATCGCGCCGGTGTTCGTATCGACGGAGACGTCCACTCGCAGCTGGGGCGGGTGGTTGCGGATCACCGCCCACACCAGGATGCCGAACAACACACAGAGTCCGGCGATGCCGCCGAACACGATCTCCCAGCTGGTCGCATGGAGCATCGCCGCGAGCGGGGCCAGCGCCAGGAGCTGTCCGGCTTGGCCGACGAGACCCGTCAGCTGACTCATCAGCGGACCGCGCTGCGCGGGGAACCACACGGCGACCAGACGGAGCACGCCGGGGAAGATCGCGGCGTCCCCGGCACCCAGCAGCATGCGGGCGAAGATCGCGACGCCGACGCTGGGGGAGAAGGCGAGGGTGAGCTGCCCGGCTGCCATCAGCAGCATCCCGATGGTCATGATGGGGCGGGCGCCGTAGCGGTCGAGGAAGAGCCCGATCGGAATCTGCATGCCGCCGTAGACGGCGAGCTGGACGACGGCGAACATCGAGAGCGTCGCGGCATCCGCTCCGAAGCGCTGCGCCGTGTCGACTCCCACCGCAGACAGCGACGAACGGTTGATGACGGCGAGCATGTACGCGGCGACACCGACGCCCCAGATGAGCCACGCTCTGGCATCCGGCCCGACGGACGCGGGGGAGAGGCGGGGGGAGCTCACCCCACAACGCTACTCGCGTGCGAGCGTGTACTCGGACCCTGAGCGCGTGCGCTCCAGGATGCCGTGGTCGACCAGATAACGCCGAAGCACGGCGACGTCGCCGTTCGGTGCGTAGGGCTCGAGTCGTTCGTTGACCTCGCGCTCGTCCATGATCGCCCCGGGGGACAACGCCCGCTCGGACACGAAGCGCAGCAGTGACGCGCGCTCACCGGCCTGAGAGGGGTAGCGATCGATTCGGCCGTCACGATCGAGGAAGCGTTCGGGACCCTGCGGCCGGGGCGCAGTGGCGAGCAGGGCCCGCAACGGGGCGTCGTCGAAGCGGATCCCGTCGACGTCCACGTCTAGGAGACCAAGCGCCTGCAATCGCTTTTGAGCGCGCGCGCGTCGACGCGGAGACAATGGTGCGGATGCCGTTTCGCCCAGCACCGCGCGGACGTCGTCATCGCGCAGCGCGGCGATGATCGCCCGCCACGCCTCGGGGGAGTCGGTCACGCTTTCAGGGTAGCGACGCGACCGATCTGACCTCGAACCGGACGTCTCACGAAGTTGCGAGATCTTTGCGGCGCGGAAGCGAGCGAGCATCCCCGAGATCATCAGTCCCACGATCTGGTTGAACGCGAACAGCAGTCCGATCAGGATGATGACGCCACAGATCCCGGCGATGAGAATCACTGGAGGGAAGATGACCGCTGCCAGCCAGGATCCATCGTCCATGACGTCAGAGTAGGCCACTGAATAGCGAGCTCGCCGTCACCGCCAAGATCTCGCGCGAGAGGCTCTTTCCCCTCGTGAGGCTGGAGCGGGGGAAGACTCATTCCCGTTTTCTGACATAATGTGCATTATCGGCAATTGCACATTGTCGCCGAAAAGCTCAGACCTCCGACCGAAGCGAACGCCCGAGGCTTCGCACGATCTGCTCGAGGATCGGCTTCGGCGTCGCGAAGATGAGGCGCGCGAAGCCCCGGCCGACGGTGCCGCACATGGCCCCTTCGGTCAGAGCCACTGACGCTTCGCGCCGGAAGTACTCGGCCGGGTTCGGTCCCGCCGCGGTGTCGCGGAAGTCGATCCACCCGACGTATGTGCCTTCGGCGGTCGGCATCCATGCCTGCGGGATCTCCTCCGCGAGAAGCGTGTGCAGCGTGTCGCGATTGTCCTGCAGGTACGGCAGAAGGTCGGCCAGCCAGGGGCCGCCCTGCCGGTAGGCGACGGTGTTGGCGATCGCCCCGAGGTTGCTGGCGCCGTGTGCGGCGAACAGTCCGGCCTGCTGCCATGTGTCGCGATCGCGCTGGCTGGAGATCACCAGCTGCGCGCACTTCAAGCCCGGCAGGTTCCATGCCTTGGAGGCACTCATCGCGGTCACCGTGTGCTGGGCGGCGACGTCCGAGACGGACGCGTACGGGATGTGACGCGATCCACTGAAGACGAGCGGCGCCCAGATCTCGTCGGAGAACACGCGCCCGCCGTTTCTGTCGACGACGGCGGCGACGTCGAGCAGCTCCTGTTCCGTGAAGACACGCCCGACCGGGTTGTACGGGTTGCACAGCAGCAGGAGCTCTCCTCCGTCGTCGAAGGCGCGCTGGAGCGCGTCCAAGTCGAACTCATACCGCCCCTCCTTGAGTGCCAGCGGCACCTCGATGACCTCACGCCCGCGCAGGGGCGGCAACATGAGGAACGGCATATAGGCGGGAGTGGGGACGATGATCTTCGATCCCGGCGTCGACCAGTTCTCCATCGCCAGGTCCAGCACTTGGAGCACGTCCGCGGCCGGGAAGATGTCGCCGACGGGAACCGACCACCCGTAGCGGCTCTCGATGAACTCCGCCGTCGCCTCCGAGAGGTCGGCGGCGATCCGGCGCGGCATGTAGCCGAACGTCCCCGCCTCGACCGCGTCGTGGAGCGCTTTCGTGATGCGCGGATCGATTCCGAAGTCCATCTCGGCGGTGAAGGCGCCCACCGCACCGTCGTCCGCAGACCACTTCGTTGCCCCCGTTCGGCGGAGATCGTCGAGAGAGATGGCGTTCACTCGCTGGGCAAAGTCGTTCACGACGGCTCCTTCATTCGGTGGGTGGACTGTTCGTCCGCTTCGGAGATCTCATTGAGGTAGTTGTAGATGGTGAAGCGGCTCACCTGCAGCGCGGATGCCGCCTTCTCCGCGGCACCCTTCAGCATGAAGAAGCCGCCGTTGGAGAGCTCACGGACAATCGCGATCTTGTGCCGCTTGCGCATGAGATCGACGGGGACGCCCTGGACAGCCGTGGCCTTCTCGATCAGCTGGAGGGCGAGCTCGTCGACGTCGGTGGCGAAGATCTCTTCGGTGTGCCCGACGGATGCCGACTCGTGCGGCGCGGCCGGCTCGGGCAGGTGGGGCGCGAGCATCTGGCCTGCGATCCGACTGAGATCCGCCCAGACGGCCTGGTCGCTGTTGACACAGAGGGCCGCCACCGCGTCGCCGCACGAATCGCGCACGATGACCGTCGACGATCGCAGCTGGCGCCCGTCCGGAAGCTTGGTCTCGTAGCCGATACGAGTACGGAAGTCGCGACGAGCGGCGGAGGCGAGAAGGAGATCGGTCGCCGGATCCCCCACGTCACGGTTCGTGACGTTCCCGTGAATCGCGACGATGGAGTTCGGCAGCTTCGACAGATCGTGAAGCAGCATCTCGCTCGAGGCCGGCAGGATCGGGCCGAGCGCGTCGACCAGGGATTCCATCAGCCCGATGAGCAGTTCGTGCTCATCCAGGCGTCCTCCCATCGCATCCGTGATGCGACTCTGGCTACGCGTCATGTGTCCTCTTCTCGGCAGTAGAGAGAGTATTACACGAAATGTTGCCCACTTCCATATCTCGTTGACCCTCCGCTTCGCCACCACCCTGTCCCCTCACCGGCGTGCGACATCCGCGCTGTCAACATCACGTTGAGTATCTCTACTTTTTCTTGACAACATATGTGCGGTGTGGCAGAACAGTACCGATCGTTGCGACAGAAGACTTCACATGCGACAACGCCGACGATGCGACGCAACCGTCCCGGTTCACTTCAGGTCCCGAACAACGAAGGAAATCTGCACATGGAAACCACCTCGGCACGGCCGGGAGACCCGCATCCGGGCACCTCCTCCCCCGCCACCATCACCGCCGCCGTCATCGACGACGCCGACGGCAACTTCAAGCGCCGGCTCGGCTGGCTCAGCCTCGCATTCCTCACCTTCACCAGCATGATGGGGTCGGGATGGCTGTTCGCCGCGTACTACGCCGGCAGCATGGCCGGTCCGGCCGCACTACTGTCGTGGATCGTCGCGGCCGTCGCCACGGCGCTCGTCGCACTCACGTTCATCGAGCTCGGCGTCACCCGCCCCATCGCCGGAGGCAACACCCGATGGCCGTCGATGATGTCCGGCCCCTTCATGGGAATCATGGTCGGCTGGCTGACTCTCGTCTCGACGGCGTTCGGCATGCCGAGCGAGGCCTCCGGTCTCGTCCAGTACGCCAGCGGCTGGTGGCCCGCCGTCCTTCAGGACGGCAAGCTGAGCGCCATCGGCCTGACCGTGGCCGCCCTCGTCCTCGTGCTCGTCACGATCCTCAACATGTTCGGCGTGATGGTGATGACGCGCATCGCCATCGTGCTGACGATCTTCAAGATCGCGGTCCCGCTGCTCACCATCGCCCTGCTGCTGGCGTCGGGGTTCGACGGTTCGAACGTCGCCACCGGCGGCGGCTTCGCCCCCTTCGGCGCGGGAGGCGTGCTGACCGCCGTCGTCTCCGCGGGTCTCATCTACTCGTTCGGCGGCGTGCAGATCCCGGCCCTCATGGCCGGTGAGACCAAGAATCCGCGCCGGAACCTTCCGATCGGAACGTTCGTCGGATTCGGCGCCGCCTTCGTGGTCTACATGCTCCTGCAGGTCTCCTTCATCTGGACCGTCCCCAACAGCATGCTCGCCGAAGCCGGCTGGCACGGGCTCAACTTCGACTCGCCGTTCGCCCAGCTCGCCGGTCTTCTGGGCCTGAGCTGGTTGATCCAGCTCCTGCTGATCGACGCCGTCGTCTCCCCCGGCACCGGACTTCTGACCGGGATGGGCGTGGCCGGCCGCAACACCTACGGGCTCGGTCAGTCGCGCTTCCTCCCGGCGATGTTCGCGAAGGTCACGAAGAAGACGGGCATCCCGGTCAACGCCCTCATCTTCAACCTCGTCATCTCCATCGTCTTCCTGCTGATGTTCCAGTCCTGGCAGGGCCTCGTCGCCGCACTCGGGTTCTACTTCGCGGTGGGTTACGGCGTCATCGCGGTGGCCGCCAGCGTCAGCCAGAAGGACCCGCGCCTCGTCGCCCGACCGTGGATGAAGCGCGGCATGCCCACCGTCGCGGCGGTCTCCTTCATCATCTCGGGTCTGCTGATGTACTGGTCCGGATGGAACCAGGTCTGGGTGGGCGTCGCACTGTTCATCGTGGCGGTGCCGATCGCCGTCATCAAGATGCTGCAGGACAGGAAGGTGTTCACCCCGCGCCTGCTGCTTCGCGGACTGTGGTTCCCGGTGTACCTCATCGCGCTGCTCGGGCTGTCCGCGATCGGCTCCTTCGGAGGAACGGGCACGATTCCCGCGCCGTGGGACTCCGTTGTCGCCGCCGTGGTCGCCGGGCTCTTCTTCTGGTGGGGCCACCGGGACTCCGCCGCATGGCTGGCTTCCCCGGAGGCGGAGAAGGCGGTCGGCGTCTACTACTGAGCGACGGGACGGGGTCGGCGGCCGCCGCGCGTCACAGTCAGCGGCCGACCCTCAACCGCGCTACCCTGAAAGCATCTCCACTCACAGGAGATCTTCAGAAAGGGCTTCGCCATGACTGCTGAACCTACTCTCGAGAAGACGGCGACCAACGGCATCCGGACCGCTCTCGGTCTGGGTGGCGCGCTGTCCGTCATCCTCGGCATCGTCATTCTCATCTGGCCCGGAAAGACGGCGATGGTCGTGACCGCGATCATCGCGATCTACGCCATCGTCGCCGGTCTCGTGTACGCGGGAATGGGCATCTTCGCAACCGGAAAGGGCGGATGGTCGCGCGTCGGTCACGTGCTGCTCGGCGTGCTCTACGTCGTCGCCGGCATCGTCGCGTTCTCCAACCTGGGCCTGGCCGCACTCTCGCTGGCCGTCTTCCTCGGCATCCTCGTCGGCATCATGTGGGTCATCGAGGGCGTCGTCGCGCTGTCGACGCTCGATCTGGCGCCTTCGCGCGGGTGGACGATCTTCTACGCCGTCGTCTCGATCATCGCCGGTGTCACCCTGCTGTTCTCGCCCCTGTGGGGCGCGGTCGTGCTCTGGTGGCTCCTCGGGATCTCGGCCATCGTCATGGGTGTCGTCCAGATCGGACGCGCGTTCTCGTTCGGCAAGTGACTCACCACGAAGCGCCCCGCTCGCCGAGAGGCAGCGGGGCGCTTCGTCGTTTCGGACTTCGCGCGGCTCAGCGAGCCGGCAGGTGACGCGACCACCATTCGAGGACCGCGTCGAATCTCTCCACGCGGTGACGCGGCCGGCCCGAGCGCGTCAGTTCGTGGTTCTCCCCCGGGAAGATGAGCATCTCGGCATCCGCCCCCTGCCGCTTCAGCGCCGCGTAGTAGCGGGTCGCCTGTTCGAGGGGGCACCGGAAGTCCAGCTCTGAGTGCATGACGAGGGTCGGCGTCCGCACGGACGCGACGACGGCCATCGGGCTCTGGCGCGCCATGTCGTCGGGCTCCGTGCCGACGTACTCGTCGCCGAAGAACGAGCCGATGTCGCTGGTGCCCTGGAAACTCACCGGGTCGAGGAAGCCGCGCTCGACGATGGCGCCGGCGAACCGGTGGTCGTGCGCGATGATCCACGCGGTGAGATACCCGCCGTAAGAACCGCCCTGGATGCCGACGCGTGCGCCGTCCAGACGAGCATCGTCCTCCACGACGCCGTCGAGGAAATCGAGGACGTCGGCCATGTCGACGGTGCCCATGGCGCCACGGATGCTCCGCCCGTGCGCCCGACCATATCCGGCGCTCCCCCGCGGGTTGCAGTAGACGACGGCGTATCCGGCATCGACGAGGACCTGCGTCTCATCGAACAGATGTATACCGTACGACGCATACGGGCCGCCGTGGATCTGCAAGATCACCGGGAAGGGGCCCTCGCCCGCGGGAACGACCACCCAGCCGTGCACGGGGTAGCCGTCACGGGCGACGATCTCACGCTCCTCCGGCCGCGCGAGGACATGCGCGGCGGCGGCCTCCCCGAACGTCGTGAGCGGCCCGGCGCCGAGCAGCGACAGCTCGCCGAGGCTGCGACGCGTCGCGTGCGAGAACACCACGCGCTCCCCCGCCGCGGCGTGTCCGCCCACCTCGATGTCGCCGTCGACGAGCGCGTGGACGCTCCCGTCGCGCGTGACCCGCAGCAGTTCCACCCGTCCGCGGGTGCGGTTCTGGACGAGGAAGTCATCTCCGAGCGGTGTGATGTGGGAGCCCACTTCGCCGAGGTCGACGGTGTCGGGGTCGGTGAGCGCGCGCGGCGCGGGCGCAGACAGCGGCCCCTCGAGGACGTACAGCGCGACGTCCGGAGCGATGAAATCGATGCCGGACTCCCCCGGTCGGGAGGCCAGGATGGCGATCGTCGCGTCGGGAGCGACGCTCACGTCATCGATCGAGAAGCCCGCGGCACGAGAGAGCACCTCGATCGTGGCCGAGCCGTCGACGGCGACGGCGACGAGCGGCGTCCGCAGATCGCGGCGATCGTCTTCGATCTCGTCGAGGACTGTCAGCACGTGAGTACCGTCGGCTGTGAACACGACGCCGTGGTGCGAAGCGGCGCCGGCGGTGAGCGCCATCGCCTCCGCAGCGACGCGCGGTGCCTTGCCTGCCTCGTCCGTCGCCGTCGGTGCCGGCGCATAGAACGGCTCCGCACCGGTGTCGGGCACGTCGATGATGAACAGATGCGACGGCCGGTCGGCGACGTAGCCGAGCCCGTTGGCGTGCCAGCGGATCCCGGTGATGCGTCGCGGCGACTCCGCCTCGGCCGCGCGGCCCTCGACGGTGCCGTAGCGCCCCTGCTCGGGGACCCGTGCCGTGAACGCGATACGTCCCCCGTCGGGCGACCACGCGAAGGAGCCCACGCCGCCGCGCGCCTCGGTCGCCTGCACCGGCTCGCCACCGGATGCCGGGATCACGAAGATCTGCGAGGCGCCGTCGGCGTCGGCGCGCACGAAAGCGACGCGTTCACCGTCGGGCGACACCTGCGGCGACGAGTCCGACACCCCGCGCGTCAGACGCCGGGGCGCGCCGTCCGGCAGATCGATCCGCCAGATCTGACCGACGTTGCGGTCGGCGTCGAGGTCGGGACGCGACGTCGCGAAGACCGCGAAGGCGCCGTCCGGCGCGATGCTCGGGCGACCGACAGTGACGAGGGCGGAGATGTCGACGGCGCGCATGCTCACTCTCCGCCGAACGAGCTCACATCGCCGACGAGCCGTGTGTTGTCGGCGGGCACCGGCTCTACGGCGGCGAGGGCGACCTCGGCCGCGAACTCCGACACGTTGTAGAGCTTGCCGGCCGACTCCCGGCGATCGGCGATCGCGCCGGGGTTCGCGCGCTCGAGCAGCGTCGCCGTGATCGTGCCCTCGATCATGTCGCCGGAAACGACCACGAAGTCGATGCCCTGCGCCGCCAGGGCGGGGATCCGCTCGCGCAGCGCGTCCTCACCGGCGCGCTTGGACAACGCGACCGGCTCGTACTCGGGCATCGTGGGCGTCGTGCGGATGAAGTGGGCCTGGTGGCTCGTGACGAAGACCACCCGAGAGCCGTCGTGCAGCAGGGGCAGCGCCGCGTCGAGGACCCCCAGCTGGGCGTCGCGGTTGAGGACGAGCGCATAGTCGGCACCCATCCCGCTCTCCATGCCGCCGGACGCGTTGAGGACGAGCAGATCGAGAGTCCCGAACGTCTCCATGACGGCTTCCATCATCGCCGCGACCGAACCGGCATCGGTCAGATCGGCGCCGACGACCAGCACCTCGACGCCGAGTTCCCGCAGCTCGGCAGCGAGCTTCTCGGCCCGCGGCGCCTTGTTGCGGAAGTTGATGACGACGTTCGCGCCACCCTCGGCGAGGTAGCGAGCCGTGTCGGCACCGATGCCGCGCGAAGATCCGGTGACGAGGGCCGTCCGTCCGGCGAGCGAGCCGGCGGGGATGGGCTGGGACATGATTGCTCCTGCAAGAAGACGGATGCCGGGCGGGTGTCGCCGCAGCCTTCTCGACACTATCAACCGGTGCCCGACGAACACCCGGCGGCTGGCCACCGCATCGCGACGGCCGGGTGTTAGGGTTCGAACAAGACCCACGAAGGGAGCGCGCATGCTGCCCGATCTCACGCAATATCTCTGGATCGCCTGGATCGTGCTCGCCGTGGTCTTCGTGATCATCGAACTGCTGACCCTCGAGTTCACCTTCCTCATGCTCGCCGCCGGCGCGGTCATCGGCGGCCTCGGCGTGAACCTGCTCGGCGGCCCCTGGTGGCTTCAGGTACTCATCGCCGCTGCCGTGTCGGCACTGCTGCTGTTCACGATCCGCCCGCTCCTGCTCACCGCGCTGCGCCGATCGAGCCAGCCGCACCCGACGAACGTCGACGCGCTCTACGGCATGGCCGCACGCGTGACGGCGCCGTTCGTCGATGGTCGCGGCTTCGTCCGTCTCGACAACGGCGAGCAGTGGACGGCAGAGCTCGCCCCGGCGGCCACCGCACTGTCTCCCGGCGACCGGGCGGTGGTCACTGCGGTGCGCGGTGCCACGGTCGAAGTGGCGCCTGTCCCCTCCTCCCCCGCCACCGGCTCCCCGGCGGCATCCGACTCTCCCGAAAGGAGCACCGACTGATGGTCGACGTCGGAGCGTTCGTGGGTCAGATCTTCGTGATCGTCCTGCTCGTCGTGGTCGCGATCTTCGTGATCGTGGTCCTCTTCCGATCCATTCGGATCATCCCGCAGGCCTACACCGGAGTCGTCGAGCGGCTGGGCCGCTATCAGCGCACCCTCTCCCCCGGGCTCAACATCCTGGTGCCGTTCATCGACCGCCTGCGTCCCCTGGTCGACATGCGCGAGCAGGTGGTCTCCTTCCCGCCGCAGCCCGTCATCACCGAGGACAACCTCGTCGTCTCGATCGACACGGTCGTCTACTTCCAGGTGACCGACGCGCGCGCCGCGACGTATGAGATCGCCAACTACCTGTCGGCCGTCGAACAGCTCACGACGACCACACTCCGCAACGTCGTCGGCGGTCTCAACCTGGAAGAGGCGCTGACGAGTCGGGACAACATCAACGGGCAGCTGCGCGTCGTCCTCGATGAGGCAACCGGCAAGTGGGGCCTGCGGGTGTCGCGCGTCGAGCTGAAGGCCATCGACCCGCCCCACTCCATCCAGGACTCGATGGAGAAGCAGATGAGGGCCGAGCGCGAGCGTCGCGCGACCATCCTCACCGCCGAGGGATCGAAGCAGTCGCAGATCCTCGAGGCGGAGGGACGCCGTCAGGCGGCGATCCTGGGCGCAGAGGGTGACAAGCAGGCCGCGATCCTCCGTGCCGAGGGCGAGGCCGCCGCGATCCAGAACGTCTTCTCCGCGATCCACGCGGGCCGCCCCGACGACAAGCTCCTCGCGTACCAGTACCTGCAAACCCTGCCGAAGATCAGCGACAGCGCGTCGAGCAAGCTGTGGATCATCCCCAGTGAGTTCACGGAGGCGATGAAAGGTCTCGGAAGCGCGTTCGCCGCGCGCGCGGATGCCGGCGACGCACCGAGGCCGCCCGCGACGCCGGCCACGCCTCCCACCGATCTCTCGTGAGCCACCCGTGGTTCGCCGCCACCGCGGCTCCGCGTGTGCTGGCTCATCGAGGTTTCGTTCCGAGAGACGCCGAGGGCATCGTGGAGAACACGGTCGCCACTTTCGCCGCCGCGCATGCGATCGGCGCGAGGTATGTGGAATCGGACTGCCATCTGACCGCCGACGGCGTCGTGGTCTTCTTCCACGATGAGGATCTGCTGCGGGTGACCGGCGATCCTCGCAAGATCGCCGCCGTGCGTCATGACGAGCTCGCGGAGATCATGGCCGACCGCGGCGGTCTCGCCACCGCCGCCGACACGATCGAGGCGTTTCCGACGCTGCGCTTCAACATCGACGTCAAGTCGCCCGATGCTGCCAGCCCCCTGGGCCGCGTGGTCGCCGGGCACGCGGATCGCGTGCTGGTCACGAGCTTCTCGGACGCGCGCCGCAGGCGAGCGCTCGATGCGGCACGTCGTCTCGGCGGCGAACCGGCGACCTCGGCCGGCCGCGAGACCATCGCGAGACTGCTGGCTGCCGTCTCGACGGGATCGAGCGCCCTGGTCAGACGGGTGCTCCGCGGCGTGGATGCCGTGCAGATCCCCGAGCGCCAGGGACCGATCCGCATCGTCACGCCGCGCCTGCTGCATCTCGTGCACGACGCCGGCGTCGAGGTGCACGTGTGGACCGTGAACGACCGCGACGACATGGATCGCCTTCTGGCGCTGGGCGTCGACGGTCTCGTCACCGATCGTGCCGACCTCGCGCTGACCGCCACCGCGTCGCGCCCCTGATCAGGGCTGGGGATCCCCTGTGAAAGGGGGATATTGCACGGCCGTTCGGATGAGGCACACAGGTGCGCACGTTATACCTGACACGACGAGAGGACCACACAATGGCAGATCGCAGCCTGCGCGGCATCCGACTCGGCGCCTCGAGCCTACAGAGCGAAGAAGGCGTCGTGTTCCATGAGCGCGCCAACCACACCTATGTCTGCACGCAGTGCGGACGCGAGACCGTGATGACCTTTGCGGCCGATGCCGAGCTTCCCGACGCCTGGGAGTGCCGCACGTGCGGCGCCGAGGCCGTGCTCCGCGTGGGCGATTCGGTTGTCGAGGTCGACCACTCCGGGGACAAGGCTCCCCGCACCCACTGGGACATGCTGCTGGAGCGTCGTACCGTTCCCGAGCTGGAGGAGCTGCTCGAAGAGCGCCTCTCCCTGCTGCGCGCCCGTCGCGGCGCTGCGGACGACTCCCGCCTGAGCGCCTGACGCTCACTCCCCCGCTTCGACGCCGGCCCCTTCGGGGGTCGGCGTCTTCGGCGTGCGCGCGCGACGGCGGACGATGAGGCCGACCAGGGCCAGCGCCACCACACTGCCCCACCCGAGCAGGGTCTGGATGGCATCGCCCAGAAGGATGCCGGGGGTCAGACCGGTACGCAGTGGCACGTCGGTGACCATCGCACTCGGCTCGTCGGCGGGCAGCGCGTCGATCGTGCGGCCGTCGGGTCCGATGACCTGACTGGTGCCGACGGTCGACAGGTTGACGACGGCGCGGCCGCTCTCGACGGCTCGAATGCGGGCGAACGCGAGTTGCTGCAGGTTCTCGTCGGTTCCGCGGAAGTCGGCGTTGTTCGTCTGGAACATGTAGACCTGGGCCCCGGACACGGCGCCCTCGCGGATGACATCGTCGTAGATCACGTCGAAGCAGATGGCGAGCCCGACTCCCACTCCGTTCACGTCGAACATGGGCGTCGTCGTCCCCGGCGTGTACTCGCGCTGGATGAGGCCGATGAGATCCGGGGCGAGCATGTTGTAGAACCAACGGTCCGGCACGTACTCGCCGAACGGAACCGGGTGGCGCTTGTCATACAGCGCCGTCGGGTTCTGGGCCCCGGCCTTCCACAGCAGCGAGGAGTTGAAGTACTGATCGCCGCGTTGGGTGACGCCGCTGACCAGCAGCGGTGCGCCGACACGGTCTGCCAGGCCGTCCAGAGCTGTGCGCACCGACGTGTTCGACAGCGGGTCGGCATCGATCCCACCCTCCGGCCAGAGCAGCAGATCGATGTCGCGGTCTTCGATGGGTCGCGTCGCCGCAAGCTGCGCGCGGAACACGTCGTAGGCGGCACGCTGATCGAAGTAGCCGGCCGGCCCGTTGCCCTGCACGGCCCCCACGCGGATGCTGCCGGCATCCGTCGTGGGAAAGGCGGGAAGAAGAAAGAGCACCAGGACGGTGATCCCAGCCGGCAGGATCCGCAGCGCCGCGGCGGGCACACCGCGGGCTCGTCCGAGCCGCGCCGCCTCGATCGCCGCGGCGCAGGCGAACACGATCAGGAACGACAGACCGCTCATCCCCGTCCACGACGTGACGTGCACGAGCGGCGAGTCCGCCTGCGTCACGGCGATGCGGGTCCAGGGAAAGCCTCCGTAGGGGAACGTGCCCTGCAGTTCCTCCCGCGACACCCACAACCCCGCCACGAGAGCCGGCAGCGCGAGGAGGCGTCCCGCGGTGCCGGGTGCCCAGCGGGGTAGCCACCGATAGGCCCAGGCGATGGGAATGGCCATGACCGCCGTCAGCACCGACTCCAGCGTCGACAGCGCGATCCACGGCACCGGCCCGAGATAGCGGGCTGTGAAGGAGAAGTTCACGAAGAACAGGCCCACGCCGAAGAGGAGTCCGACCGTGAACGCGCCGCCGGTGCGCCGTCCGATGAGCGTCAGCAGCCCCAACGGCACGGCGACGAAGACCGCGGGCCACCACGACAGCGCGGGGAACGCGAGCGTGAGCACCAGGCCCGCGGCCGTGGCGACGACAGCTGCCGCCCACAGCGGAAGAAGCGGTCGCACCGGCGGGGCGGCAGGACGAAGTCGTTCGGGCACGGATCGAGCCTAGGCGAGCGGATTCAGGAGGAGCCGTACGCGACGATCCCGCGTCGGACGGCATCGAGGGCGGCGCGCGCCGTCGTGGCGAGCGGAGCGTCGGCGACCATCGACAGCTGATCGAGCAGATCGATGGTCTGCTTCGTCCAGCGGACGAAGTCGCCCGCGGCGAGATCCGCCCCGTGCAGCACACGGTCCAGCGAGGCCCCGCGCGCCCAGGAGTGCATGGCCTGAGCAAGCCCCGTGGCCACCGGGGACGACCCCGGCAGGCGATGGTCCTGCTCCAGATCGTCGAGGCGCGCCCACAGCTCCTGGGTCGCCGTCAAGGCCCCGCGGAACGTGCCGCGCGGAAGTCCGTGCTCGCCCGGGCCGCTCTCGTCGCGACGCGGCTCATACACGAGACAGCAGGCCAGGGCGGCCAGGCCGGATGGATCGAGGTCTTTCCAGATACCGGTGCGCAGAGACTCCGCCACAAGGAGATCCCGTTCCCCGTAGATCCGCTTCATCGTCGCACCGGCCGCCGTCAGCACGGTGGCTCCGTCGGCATCGACGTGCACATAGTCCAGCGCGGTGAGCACGTCGACGACCCGGTCGAAGATGCGGGCGACGGTTCCGGTGCGCATGTCGATCTGCTGACGCAGCTTGTCGCTGTGGCGCCGGAGCTTCCCGTACCGTTCGGCCCATCGGGCGTGCTTCTCGCGGTCGGGGCAGCTCTGGCACGGATGCCGCTTGAGGCTGCGCCGCAGCGACTCGATCTGCTCCTGACGCTGCTGGCGCACCTTCGAAGGGCCGGAGCGGTCGCCCTTGCGTTCGAGGTCGCCGAGCTCGCGTCTCATCCGGGCGAACTCGGCGAAGTCGCCCCGCTCGCACGCCATCGACGCCGCGTAGCCGGCCAGGGAGACCTCGGCATCCTTGACCTCGCGCGCGAGCCCGACAACGGCGCGGTCGGCCTGGAACTGAGCGAACGACGACTCGAGGATCTCGCGCGCTCGGGAACGACCGAACTGGTCGATGAGGTTGACCGCCATGTTGTACGTCGGGCGGAAGCTCGAGTTGAGCGGGTAGGTGCGCCGCGAGGCCAGGGCGGCCACGGCCTGGGGATCGAGATTCTCACTCCACTGGATGACCGCGTGGCCTTCGACATCGATGCCGCGCCGTCCCGCGCGTCCCGTCAGCTGCGTGTACTCGCCGGAAGTGATGGCGACCCGCGCCTCACCGTTGAACTTCTCGAGCTTTTCGAGGACGACGGTGCGCGCCGGCATGTTGATGCCGAGCGCGAGTGTCTCCGTCGCGAAGACGACCTTGACGAGCTTGCGCTGGAAGAGCTCCTCGACGATCTCCTTGAACGCGGGGAGCAGGCCCGCGTGGTGAGCTGCGACACCGCGTTCGAGGTTCTCCCGCCACTCCCAGAAGCCGAGCACGGCGAGATCCTCGTCGGGAAGCGTCAGCGTACGCTCGTCGACGATCCGGCGGATCTCATCGCGCTCGTCGCGGTCGGTCAGACGCACCCCGGAGCGTCGAACCTGCTGCACCGCGCCCTCGCAGCCCGCACGGCTGAAGATGAAGAAGATCGCCGGCAGGAGGTTCGCCCGCGCCAGCAGCTCCACCACCTGTGGCCGGTCGATGCGCTCGATGCGCTGCATGTTGGCAGAGCGCAGCGGCCGCGTTGCGCCCTTCGGGGGCCGCGGGCCGCCGGATCGATCGCCCTGCGACCGGTGACGCTGTGAGCGGTAATCCTGAGCCCGGCGATTGCTCTCGAACGTGGAGCCGCGCACCGATCGCAGGCGCATGAGCTCCTGATTGACCTGCGCGGTCGCGATGCCGGCCCGGTCGTCGAACAACGGCAGTAGATCGCCACGGACCAGCACATGCTGTTCGAGCGGAACGGGTCGGGTCTCGGAGACGATGACCGCGGTGTCACCACGCACGGTGTCGAGCCAGTCGCCGAACTCCTCGGCATTGGACACGGTGGCCGACAGCGACACCAGCTTCACGCGCGACGGCAGATGGATGATGACCTCCTCCCACACCGCGCCGCGGAACCGATCGGCGAGGTAGTGGACTTCGTCCATCACCACGTAGCGCAGACCGCGCAGCGCCGGGGAGTCGGCGTAGAGCATGTTGCGCAGCACCTCGGTGGTCATCACGACGACGCGGGCGTTGCCGTTGATGTTCGTGTCGCCCGTGAGCAGGCCCACCTCGTCCTCGCCGTACACCTGCTGCAGCTCGCGGAACTTCTGGTTCGACAGCGCCTTCATCGGCGTCGTGTAGAAGGCCTTCTCTCCGGGCTCGCGCATGGCCAGATGCACGGCGAACTCGCCGACGATGGTCTTTCCCGCGC
This sequence comes from Microbacterium sp. AG790, assembly GCF_003634765.1. Lineage (NCBI taxonomy): Bacteria > Bacillati > Actinomycetota > Actinomycetes > Micrococcales > Microbacteriaceae > Microbacterium > Microbacterium sp. AG790. The sequence continues at coordinate 191,097 of NZ_RBWZ01000008.1, read as the reverse complement.
CGGTGGGCGCAGCCACCAGCACGCTTCGACCGTCTTCGAGGGCGTGGCATCCCGCGATCTGGAAGGGATCGAGGTCGAAGCGCTGGCCGTCGGCGAAGGAGGCCGTGATCGGATGCGCCTGGCGGGCCTGGGCCTGCGCGTAGCGGCTGGCGGGATCCGTCACAGGTCGAGCCCGAGCGCCTTCTCGCGCTTGGCGCGTCGGCGATCGAAGAGCACCGACAGCCCAGCCGCGGCGAAGTAGAGCACGGTGAGGATGCCGGCCAGCAGCAGCATGCTGACGATGTCGGCGGCGGGCGTGGCGAGCGCCGCGAACAGTGACGCAACGAGAACGGCCACCCGCCAGCCCCTCAGGATCGCCATACCGCTCATCACACCGGCGAGGTTCAACGCGACCAGGAAGACGGGAAGCACGAAGGAGACGCCGACGACGAGCAGCAGCTTGAAGACGAAATCGTAGTAGTACTTCGAGTCGTAGATGTTCGACGCGCCCTGCGGAGTGAAGGAGGCCATGAGCTCCACGATGTGGGGCATGATCAGCCACCCGACGAACACGCCGGCGGCGAAAAGGGGCACGGCGGCGCTCACGAACCCGATGGTGTAGCGGACCTCCTTGCGGGTGAGGCCCGGAACGAGGAAAGCCCAGATCTGCCAGACCCACACCGGTGCGGAGAAGATGACACCGACGGCCAGTGCGATGCGCAGCCGCATATCGAACGGGCCCGTGATGCTCTGGTACATCAGAGTGACGACGTCGCCGTCGCCGCGTTGCGCGGCGACGACCCGGATCGGCTCGGTCATCGCCCAGATGATGGCATCAGTGAAGATCCACGCGATGATCATGCCGACGACGAGCGCGATGATGCCGATGATGAAGCGTCGGCGCAGCTCCGTGAGGTGCTCCGCCAGCGACATCCGGCGATCGCGACGGGGCGCGTCGTCCTCGCCGAGACGAGCGGACTCGACCGTGGCCACCGACGTCAGGGCTTGGCGTCGGGTCCGGGCTCGGCGCTCGAGGCGGCCGTCCCGGCTGCGCTTCCGGTCACCGGCGGTGCGGGCGGCGCCGCGGCGGCGTCGTCTTCCTTCATCGCCTTCATCTCGCCCTTGAAGACGCGTGCGGACTGACCGACGCTCTTGGCCAGCGCAGGGAGCTTCGCCGCTCCGAACAGGAGCAGGATGATGACGACAAGGGCCAGCAGGTGCCAGCCGGTCAAGCCTCCGAGCATGAGGGTCTCCTCGGGTCTGGGGATATCGCCCAGTCTACCTGTCGGTCCCGCCGCCGGGCTCAGGCGTACTGGGCGAGCCCCGCCTCGGCCCACGCCGCGGCGGCGTGACGCGCGGCATCCGGTCCGACGATCTCCAGATCTCCGCCGAGCTTCGCCGCGACACGCTTCAGGCTGCGCGCATCCCCCACGCGCACCCGTGCCGAGCGCACCGCGGCGCCGGCATCGGCCGGGTCGTCGATCACGACGTAGTCGGCCAGCAGGGGCGCAGCCGATGCCCGATAACGGACGACGACTTCGACGTCGCGGGAGGCACCCTCGAACAACGCGGGAACGCTGTCGTCGCCGTGGGTGCTCACGATGTCGGTGAGATGCACGTCGGAGACGCGATCGAGATGGAAGGTGCGCATCGCCTGACGCAGGTGACACCACCCCTGCAGGTACCACTGACCACCGGCGAGGTGGACCTTGACCGGGTCGACCGTGCGGGTGGTGGGCGCGGCATCCGGAGCTTGGTAGGTGAAGGCCACGGCGACGCCGTCGCGCAGCGCACGATCGACCGTCAGACGGACGTCGTCGACCTCGCCGGAGGCGACGATGACATCGGCCGGCACGCCCGAAGCGCCACGCGCGAGCTTGGCGAGCAGCCCCTGGATCACGCCGCTGTCGCCGACGCCGGGCAGCGAGGCCGCGACGCGGAGTCCGGCGAGCAGGGCCGCCGCCTCCGGTGCCGTCAGACGCGGGGTGCGCTCGAGCCCGACGGTGTTGGTGATGACGATGAGATCCTGCTGATCGAGAAGATCCCAATCGATGTCGAACAGGTCGTTCGCCATCTGCCAGAAGCCGCCGTCGCCGGGTAGCCCGATGACGGTCAGCTTCTCCACCATGGTCCGCATCTGCTCGAGCGTGACGTCGAACTCCTCTGCCGCCTCGGTGAGCGAAACCTCGCCCTTCCCGATCAGGTAGGGCACCAGCTGGAGGATCAGGGCGGCGCGATCGGTGGCGAGAAGAGGCTTACGCCGCGCGCTCATGATCGCTCCCCCGCGCCGGTGCCGTGCACACGCAGCGTGCGCTCCAACCGCGCGATCACCTGGTCGCGCAGTTCGCCCGGTTCGACCACGCGCACCTCCGGGCCGTACGAGGCCAGCTCGTCGGCGAAGATGTGGACGTCGACGTAGGGCACGCGGATTCCCTGGTCGGCGGGCGTCGCCCGGCGCGTGAGTCGCAGAGCGGCCTCGGTGCCCGGGGCGATCTCCAGCAGCGCCTGCTGACGGGCGGCGAGCTCCGCCAGTCCGGTCAGCGCCCGCTCGCCGGCGCCCTCGCGCAGGGCGAGATCGAACGTCGTCCGCGTGATCGCGACATCCGACACGATCCGCGACAGCAGGAACGTGCGCACGTCACCCTGAATCAGATCGAACCCGTAGACGTGCCACCGCGCCTCGTACTCGATCAACGCGTAGGGCTGCACGCGACGCACGCGCGCGCTCTCCTCTCCCGCCTTCAGATAGGAGAACTCGACGACGCGCCCCTGTTCGATCGCGCGCTGCATCGGCGCGAAGGCGGGCTCGCGCAGATTCACGCGCGGCGAGTAGCCGATGATCGGCGCGTCGACGTCGATGCCCAACGCCCGGATCTTGCGCAGGCCGCTGCGCGCATCGGCCGACATCGAGCTCTCGCTCCACACGCCGCCGGCGAGGTTCAGCACGGCCAGCTCCGCCGGCGTGAACTCGATGTCGGCGGGAAGCTCGTATTCTGCGGTGGGAATGCGGTACCGCGCCTCACGGAGATCGTCGGGGTCGGCGTAGTCGCCGATGGTCTCCACAGGGATGCCGAGCGAGCGGAGGTTCTCCTTGTCGCGCTCGAACATCTTCTCCAGCGCGTCCTTCGAAGCGCCCGCAGAGCCCTGCTCGCGGTAGCCGGCGACCGACGACAGAATCGTGTCCTTCGTCAGCCCCTGCTCCGTCGCCATGAGTGCGACCACGAGGTTGACGAGGCGCTCCTCGGGCGCGCTGCGGCTGGTCTCGGTGGGCACGCGTCAATCTTAGGCGCCGCCTGTGGAGCGACGGCGGTGCCGCGCGGCCGTGAGGGGACCGCGGGCGATCCGCACCCCGGACGGGTCAGGGCGCGGTGGGAGTGTCGACGCCGAGGACGTCGATCACGAAGACGAGCGTCGAGCCTGCCGGGATGGACGAGGTGGCCTTGTCTCCGTAGCCGAGGGTCGGCGGGATCACCACGAGGATCTGAGATCCGACGGTCTGCCCCTTCAGGGCCTGTGCGAAGCCGGGGACGACGGCGTCGAGCGTGACCGCGGTGGAGGCGCCCTTGTCCCAGGTCGAGTCGAAGACCTTGCGGTCGGCCCAGGTGACGCCGGTGTAGTTGATCCGGATCTGATCGCCGTCGCCGACCGCGGGGCCGTCGCCCTTCTTCAGCACCTCTACGGCCAGCTCGGACGGCGGCGCGGTGTCGGGGATGATGATCCCCGGTGTGCCGTTCGGAGCCAGCACCACCGAGGGCATCCCCCGGCGATCGTTGTACTGGGGTGTGCCGTCCGCAGCGGCGAGGTAGACCTTCTGCAGGTCGATCGCGACGACGATCGAGTCGGCGCCGGTGAGCCCCCACCCCTGAGCGGCCGGGGCCGACAGTGCGCTGGCCGGGACGGCGCCGAGGATGCGGGAGCCCTCGGTTGCGCAGGTCATCAGCTCGGCGAAGCCGGCGTACTGCTCGCGCCACTTCGACAGCGGCGTGACCTGCGTGCCCGAGGTCAGGATCTTCTGACCGGTCGACCCGCTCATGATCGTGATGGCGAACTGCACATCCTGCATGTCGGATGTGACCCGCGGGCCGGAGCCCACGTTCTCGTCGACGGCGACGGTGTGATCGACGTAGACCGGAGCGCTCAAGGTCACGTCGGGGGCGCCGACAGCGCCGGAGACGCTCACCGTGTTCAGCACGCCCGAGCTGTCGGCCGGGCGGTCGCACGACGCCGCCGATCCGGGCGTCGAAGCGCATCCGACGAGGGTCAGAGCAGACAGGCCGATGACGGCGAGGGCAGCAGGGATCCGGCGCACCGGATCAGTCTACGTCGTCCGCTGCGCCACCCCCGGCCGCGACGGTGTCGGCCGACGCCTGCCGAGCGCCGTCGGCCGCGCGCTGAGCCTCGCGCACGCGCTTGCGGAGATTCTTGTCCGTGATCTGGCGATCGCCCACGGCCCCGGGCGTCCAGAGTTCGACGTCCTCGTCGGCATAGCTGGGCTTCTTCAGCGCGCGCTTGCGCACGTCGGGGGGCGTCGCGCCCGGTGCAAGGCGGCGCGCCGTGATGAGGAACCCCGTGTGGGCGACCATCCGGTGATCCGGTCGCACCGCGAGTCCCTCGACGTGCCATCCGCGCACCATCGTCTCGGTCGCTTCGGGCTCGGTGAACAGGCCGGTGGCGCGGATGTACTCCGCGACACGGCTGAGCTGAGTCGCTGTGGCGATGTAACAGAGAACGACGCCGCCGGGCGTGAGAGCGTCAGCGACCGCGTCGATGCACTCCCACGGAGCGAGCATGTCCAGAACGACGCGGTCCACGGATGCCGGGCGCACCGCGCCGGGGAGCTCCTCGACGAGGTCTCCCACGACGACGTCCCAGCTGTCGGGTGTGTGCCCGAAGAACGTCTCGACGTTGGCCCGGGCCACCTCCGCGAATTCGTCGCGCCGCTCGAAGGAGACCAGCCGCCCGGCCGGACCGATCGTGCGCAGCAGCCACATCGACAGCGCACCCGATCCGACGCCGGCCTCGACGACCGTCGCGCCGGGGAAGATGTCGGCCGAGGCCAGGATCTGTGCGGCATCCTTCGGGTACACGATGGCCGCGCCGCGCGGCATCGACATGACGAAATCGCGCAGCAGCGGCCGCAAGGCCAGGTACTCGTGGCCGCCGGAGTTGGTGACCACCGAACCGTCGGGCTGTCCGAGGAGCTGTTCGTGCTTGAGAACACCGTGGTGCGTGTGCAGCTCGCCGCCCTCCCGGAGGGTGACGGTGTGCAGGCGCCCCTTGGGACCGGTCAGCTGCACGCGATCTCCGAGGCGGAACGGGCCGCTCGGGCGGAGGTCCACGAGGGATGTCGGCGTGGTCATACGTGCTCTCCTGTGCGGTGGGTGCGGTGCGCCGCGTGGACCGCGGCGATGTCGGCGGGCGTGCGCCCGGCGAGGGTCGGCCAGAGGGCGTGGGCGCCCGTGCCGACGAGCGAGACCATCAGCGGCACGCCGATCGTCGTGACGCCGGCGGCGACGGCGGCGCGCACGCCCGTGGGTGAGTCCTCGATCGCGATCGCGTCGGCAGGATCGACGCCGAGGGCGCTGCACGCTTGCAGATACGCGTCGGGGAACGGCTTGGGACGCGCGACGTCGTCGCCCGCGACGATGATCTCGAACAGGTCGGGGAAGGGCGCCACGACCTGCGCGGCCATCCTCCGCATCGACATCGTCACCAGCGCACAGCGGGTACCGGCGCCGTGCAGCGCCGCGAGCAACTCGTGGGCGCCGGGGCGCAGCGGGCTCCCCCGCTCGGCCAGCAGGCGCGTCACCTCGCCGGTGAGGTGATCGATGATGCCGGCGACCGGCATCCGCACGCCCGCCTCCTGCAGGATCGCGCCGGACGTCTCCAGTCCCTGTCCGACGAGCGTCAACGCCTGTTCGTGGGTCCAGGTACCGCCGAAGCTCTCGACGAGAGCCGTCTCGGCTTCCATCCAATAGGGCTCGGTGTCCACGAGGGTGCCGTCCATGTCCCAGAGAACGGCGGCGGGAAGGGCGGAACTCATCGGTCCATGCTACCGAGGCGCCTCGACGCTGCTGTTGCGTGCGGCACGCGGCACGTCCGCCCCCGGGTCGGCCTCGGCGCGTATCGTGGAGGAATCGATGCACCGTGCGAGAGGGGCGGAGTGGACGAACTGGGTAACCGCGTGCTGATCGTGGCCTTCGACGGCTGGAATGACGCGGGCGAAGCCGCCTCTGCCGCCGCGGCGCACATCAGGGAGTCCGGCGCGTACCGGGAGGTCTTCGCCGTCGACCCGGAGCTGTACTTCGACTACCAGTACACCCGCCCGCAGATCACGCTCGACGCCGACGGCTCGCGCACGCTGACCTGGCCGGACGCGACGCTGTGGCGACCGCTCCATCCCGCCGACGGCACCCGCCTCTGGGTGCTGTCGGGCGTGGAGCCGGCGCGCGCCTGGCAGTCCTTCGCCGCCGAGCTGGTGGATGCCGCGCTCACGGAAGGCATCACCGGCATCGTCGCGCTGGGCTCGATGATGTCCGATGTTCCGCACACCCGGCCGATCTCGGTGTTCGCCGGCAGCGACAACGACAGCCTCCGCGCCGCCCTCAGCCTGGAGAAGCCCACCTACGAGGGCCCGGCGGGCATTCTCAGCGTGCTCACGGCCGCCGCCGAGACCGCCGGCATCCCGACCGCGGCCCTGTGGGCCAATGTGCCCCATTACGTCGCCGGTCACACCCCGTCGCCCAAGGCCACGCTCGCTCTGCTGGACCGCGTCACCGATCTCACCGGGGCGGTCGTGGCGCGTGGGGAGCTGCCCGCCCAGGCGCTGGCCTGGGAGGCGTCGATCGACGCCGCCGCGGCCGACGATGAGGAGATGACGGAGTACATCCGCCAGCTGGAGCAGACGCGCGACACGTGGGATTCGCCCGAGGCGTCCGGCGACGCCATCGCGCAGGAGTTCGAGCGCTATCTCCGCCGCGGCGGCGAAGGGCCGGGCAAACCGGGTCCGCCGGACCCCCGCCGCTCCTGATCAGTACGCCTGCAACACGCCGAAGCTGAGCAGGATGATCAGCAGGATGCCGAGCGCGAGCCGATACAGCACGAACGGCAGGAAGCTGCCGCGCTTGAGGTAGCGCATCAGGAACGCGATCACGGCCAGACCCACCCCGAACGCGACGACCGTCGCAACACCGGTTTCGAACATGGTGTAGACCTGGTCGCCCGGATCCTTGATCGCCTGGATCAGCTCGTACAGGCCGCTGCCGAAGACGGCGGGAACGGCAAGCAGGAAGGCCACTTCCGCCGCCGCCGGCCGCGTGTAGCCCAGGGCCAGCCCCATCGTCGTCGTCGCGCCCGAGCGGGAGACGCCGGGGATGAGGGCGAGCATCTGCGCCAGGCCGAGGGAAAGACCGTGCCCGTACGTCAGATCCTCCTCCGTGCGGGTACGGCGTCCGAGAGCGTCGGCCGCCCCGAGGAGCAGACCGAAGACGATGAGAACGGTCGCCACGAGCCAGAGATTGCGGAACGTGTCGCGGATCACGTCCTGGAAGAGGTAGCCGGCGATGCCGATCGGAATGGTGCCGATGATGACGATCCATCCCATGCGGGCATCGGGATCGTTGCGCGGCACGCGACCGGTCAGCGACTTCGCCCACTGCGAGATGATGCGCACGATCTTGCCCCAGAAGTACACGAGCACCGCGAGTTCGGTGCCGATCTGGGTGATCGCGGTGAAGGTCGCGCCGGGGTCTTCGGCCGACGGGAGGAACTCGCCCATGATGCGCAGGTGGGCACTGGAGGAGACGGGAAGAAACTCGGTGAGTCCCTGGACAAGGCCCAGGATGATCGCCTCGAACAGATGCATGGGGGGCCTTTCAGTACGTGCGGATCAGATCGGTGAGCACGCGCTGCCCGAAGACCAACGCGTCGATGGGGACGCGTTCGTCCACACCGTGGAACATACCGGTGAAATCGAGATCGAGGGGAAGCCGCAGCGGAGCGAAACCGTATCCGGCGATCCCGAGCTCGGCGAGCGCCTTGTTGTCGGTGCCGCCGCCCATGAGATACGGCAGGACGGGCACGCCCGGATCGTGGCGTTCCAGAGCGCCGACCATCGCGTCCACGAGCGGTCCCGCGAACGGCACCTCCAGCCCGATGTCGCGATGCGACACCTCGACCACGACGTCCTCGCCCACGATCCGCTGGATCTCGGCGAGCACGCGCTCTTCATGCCCCGGAAGGGTGCGCACGTCGATCGTGGCGACCGCGGCATCCGGGATCACATTGTGCTTGTACCCCGCGACCAGGCCCGTCGGGTTGGCCGTCGTCCGGAACGTGGAGCGCAGAAAACCGGATGCCGGTCCCGTCGCGTCCGCGACGGCGTCGGGGTCGGCCGCGTCGACGCCGCAGAGGGCCGCCAGCCCGTCGACGGTCTGGCGCGTCGTGGTGGTCAACTCCAGCGGCCACGAGGAACGTCCGAGGGCGGCGACCGCCTCGGCCAGACGGGTGACGGCGTTGTCCGGGTGGAATCGACTGCCGTGCCCCGCGGCACCGTGCGCCCGCAGACGCAGCCAGACCAGGGCCTTCTCCCCCACCTGCAGCAGGTAGGCCCGCCGGTCGCCCACCGGGATCGAGTAGCCGCCGACCTCGCTGATCGCCTCGGTGGCACCGGCGAACCACTCCGGCCGATCGCGCACGACCAGCTGCGAGCCCTCGACGCCGCCGTTCTCCTCGTCGGCGAAGAACGTGACGATCAGGTCGCGAGCGGGCTGCTCCCCCGCGCGCAGCAGGTCGGCGACGGAGGTGAGGATCATCGCGTCCATGTCCTTCATGTCGACGGCGCCGCGTCCCCACAGCATCCCGTCCTTCACGACGCCGCCGAACGGATCGACGCTCCAGTCCTCGGCGACGGCCGGGACGACGTCGAGGTGTCCGTGCAGCACCAGGGCGGGCTTGTCGCGGTCACGGCCCGGCACACGGACGGTGAGGTTCGTGCGCCGCGGGATGGGCTCGTAGTACTCGGGGCGCAGTCCGAGGCCTTCGAGGTAGGCACCGACGTACTCCGCGGCCTCCCGTTCTCCCCGCGAGCGCCCCTCGCCGAAGTTCGTCGTGTCGAAGCGGATGAGATCGCGCGCGACGCGGGCGACCTCGGGCAGTTCGGAGTCGGACATGCCTCCACGCTAGCGCGCCCGACGCCCCGAACGGAGAGCGCACGAGGACTCCCCTGACAAAAGAAAAAGGCCCCTGACGGGACCTTTTTCCTTCTGTGCGCGAGGGGGGACTTGAACCCCCACGCCCTATACGGGCACTAGCACCTCAAGCTAGCGCGTCTACCTATTCCGCCACCCGCGCAGGTGGTTTTCGGTTTCGCAACCGAAGATCGACAGTACCAGATTCCGAGCCAGACGCGGAATCGGGGCCGGGCTCATCCCGCCGAGACGCCGAAGAGCAGACCGAGCACGTACGTCACCGCCGCCGCCCCGAAACCGATCGCCAGCTGCCGCAGCCCTCGCCGCAGCGGCGGCGCACCCGACAGCAGGCCCACCATCGCTCCCGTGCCCAGCAGCGCCGAACCGACGAGCACGAGAGCGACGACGACGGCGGGGATGCCGCTGAGCCCGAAGATCCAGGGAAGCACCGGAATGATCGCACCCGACGCGAAGAAGAGGAAGCTCGACCCGGCGGCGCCCAGAGCACTGCCGACCACTTCGTGATCGGCGCCGGCGGCGCGGTGCAAGCGGTACGGCTCACTGCGGTCGGCGGCCTGCGCGGCCGCGACGATCTGGCGCGCACGCTCCTCGGCGTCGCGTTCACCGAGACCCCGCGCACGGTAGACCAGAGCGAGCTCGTTGGCATCGAGGTCGAGGTCCGGCAGCACATGGTCGGCGTAGTCACTCGGCTCCGTGGCATCCAGCAGTTCCCGCTGTGAGCGCACCGACACGTACTCCCCCGCCCCCATGGACAGGGCGCCGGCGAGAAGGCCGGCGACGCCGCTGAACAGCACGAACTGCGCCCCCACGCCGGTGGCGCCGATGCCCATCACGAGAGCGAGGTTGGAGACGAGACCGTCGTTGGCACCGAACACCGCGGCGCGGAACGTGCCGGACAATCGCCGCCGCCCGCGGGCGGCCAGACCTCGCACGACCTCACGATGGATCTTCTCGTCAGCGACCATGCGTGCCGTCGCGAACGGCTCGCTCTCGTACGGCGAGCGCCCTTCCGCATTCTGGGCCAGAGCGAGCACGAAGATGGAGCCGAACCGCCGAGCCATCCATCCCAACAGGAGGGAGCCGAGGCCCGGAGAGGGCAGGCGCGACGGTTCGCCGCCGAGCAGTTCGAGCCAGTGCGCCTCGTGGCGCCCCTCGGCGTCGGCCAGGGCCAGCAGGATCTCGCGCTCCTCGCCTTCCCGGCGCTGCGCGAGGTCGCGGTACACCTGCGCTTCCGCGCGTTCGTCGGCGAGGTAGCGCGCCCAACGGCGGCGGTCACGAGGCGTGGGAACGGGCTGCGCGGTCACGGGAGTTCACGCTAGCCGCGCGTGGTGCCGGGTGACTCCCGATCGCCGGGATTGCCAGCATTTCGGACGTCCGAACCTCGCACGATCTCGGCCAGGAATCCGCGCTCGCCGCGGCGCATCACGATCGCGTGCGCGGCAGCGAACGCGGGGCGCAGAACGGGGCTCGCCACCCGCATCCACCGGCGGACGAGGGCCACCTCCCACACCCATGTGAGCCGCGTCCGCGCACCGGCGGCGCCGCCTTCGGGCGTGAGCCGGAGGCTCCCCCGACCGGCCAGGTCGCCCGTGCTCGCGGCCGCCAACAGTCGGGGCGGCGTGGCGGCGGTGATCGTGAGCGCGACCCGCAGACGATACCCCCAGGGGCTGCGCACCTGCAGCCGCACGACGTCGCCGGGCGTGGGCGGGTGGGGCTGGGGCTCGACGCGGACGGCCGGCCACCACGCGACGACGCCCGTCGTCAGGCTCCGCTCGCACAGGCGCCAGCACTCGTCGGCGGACGCCGGCACGAGCCAGTGCGAAGTGAAGGCGTACTCCCGCGACATGCGCGCGAGTGTAGCCGTCGCCGAGGCTCGATCAGGAGCGCACGCGCGAGCGCAGCACCTCGATCCGCGCTTGCAGTTGTGCCACCGTCGCTCGCGCGACCTCGGGTCCCCCGCAGATCCGGCGGAGTTCCGCGTGGACGGCTCCGTGCGGCTCTCCGCTCTGGCGCGCGTAGAGACCGACGAGGCTGTTGAGCAGCTGACGCTGTTCGCGCAGCGTGCGGTGCAGCGCCGGCGGCAGTGTCGACTCGGCATCCGGTGCCTCGGTGACCGCCGCGCCCTCCTTCGCCTCGCGGGCGCGGCGGTGCCGGCTCTGGCGGGACTGGCGCTGCATGAGCAGTTCGTGGACGTGCTCGGGCTCGAGCAGTCCCGGAAGGCCCAGGAACTCCTCCTCCTCGGGCGTTCCCGGCACCGCAAGCTGACCGAACTCCTTGCCGTCGTAGAGCACACGGTCGAAGTGGGCGACCGAACCGAGCGCCTGATAGGAGAACTCCTGCTCGAGGTCGTCGGAGGCCTTGTCCTCTCGTTCCGCCTCGGCGAGCAAGGTGTCTTCGAGCCCGTCGTCGTCGCCGCCCTCGCGGTCGAGGGCGTGGTCGCGCTCACGCTCCATCTCCCCCGCCAGCGTGAGCAGCACCGGCACGTTGGGAAGGAAGACGGATGCCGACTCGCCCCGACGCCGCGCCCGCACGAAGCGGCCGATCGCCTGCGCGAAGAACAGCGGCGTCGACGCGCTCGTGGCATAGACACCGACCGCGAGGCGGGGGACGTCGACGCCTTCGGACACCATGCGCACGGCGACCATCCAACGGGTCGTCGCATTTCCGAACGTCTCGATGCGTCCGGAGGCGGCCTTGTCGTCGGACAGGACGACGGTCGGCGCTTCGCCCGTGATCTCGCGGAGAATCGCCGCGTAGGCGCGTGCCGCCGTCTGATCCGTCGCGATGACCAGGCCCCCGGCATCCGGGACGTCCTGACGCACCTCGGTGAGACGGCGGTCGGCGCTGCGGAGCACGGCGGGGATCCAGTCGCCCTCCGGATCCAGCGCCGTGCGCCAGGCTTGGGCGGTGACGTCCTTCGTGTTGTCCTGCCCGAGATGCGCTTCGAGTTCGTCGCCGGCTTTCGTGCGCCAGCGCATCTTGCCGGCGTAGACGAGGAAGAGCACCGGGCGCACGACCCCGTCGGCGAGCGCGCGCCCGTAGCCGTAGTTGTAGTCGGTGCGCGAAAGGCGGATGCCCTTCTCGTTCGGGTGGTACTCGACGAACGGGATCGGCGCGGTGTCACTGCGAAACGGCGTTCCCGACAGCAACAGCCGGCGCGTCGCGCGCCCGTACGCCTCGCGGAGCGCATCGCCCCAACTGAGCGCATCGCCACCGTGGTGCACCTCGTCCAGGATCACCAGCGTGCGCGCATCCATCGTCAGCCGCTGGTGCACAGAGGCTTTCACCGCGACCTGCGCATAGGTGACGGCTACGCCGTGGAAGTGACGAGCCGGCGCGCTCTGACGGTTGGTGAAGCGCGGATCGAGGCGGATGCCGACACGTGCGGCCGCGTCGGCCCACTGTGTCTTGAGATGCTCGGTCGGCGCGACGACGACGAGGCGGTCCACGATGCCGCGGCGCAGCAGCTCACTGGCCAGACGCAGCGCGAAGGTCGTCTTGCCGGCGCCAGGGGTCGCCGCCGCGAGGAAGTCGCGCGGACCGGAACCCACTCCGTCCGGCCCGTCGGCGGAGAAGTAGGCCTCGAGCGCTTCGGCCTGCCACGCGCGGAGGTTCTGCGCCGTTCCCCACGGGGCGCGCTGGGGGAAGGCGGGCGAGAGGTGCTCGGCGGCGAAGTTGCCGAAGTGCTCCTGTCCTCGCTCGTCCGTCCCGTCCACGACTGACCACCCTAAACGACGCCTCCCCCACGGCGGCTCTCGGTGGGAAGGCCGCTCCCCGGTAGCCTCGAAGAAGACCACGAGTCAGGAGAGCCATGCGCAGGAACGAAGCAACCCCCGACGAGCACCGTTCGCCCTACATCCCCAACGAGAGTGCGCACCCCTGGCGTCGCATGGTGTCGATCGGCGACTCCTTCACCGAGGGCATCGGCGATCCCATCCCCGGCACCGCCGACGGTCACCGCGGATGGGCCGACCGCGTCGCCGAGGTGCTCGCCGCCCAGGTCGACGATTTCGCCTACGCCAACCTCGCGGTCCGCGGAAAGCTGATCACGCAGATCATGGCCGACCAGGTGGAGCCCGCCCTCGCCCTGAACCCCGACCTCATCACGTTCTCCGCCGGCGGAAACGACGTGCTGCGTCCCAACGGCGATCCCGACGCCGTGGCGCAGCAGTTCGAGGACGCCGTCGCGCGCCTGAGCTCCCAGGGGGCGACGCTTCTCGTCTTCACCGGTGTCGACACCGAGTTCACGCCGGTGTTCCGCGGCATCCGCGGGCGCGTCGCCATCTACAACGAGAACATCCGGGCGATCGCCGACCGTTACGACTGCATCGTCGCCGACCAGTGGGCGTTGAAGGAGGTGCAGGACATGCGATTCTTCGACGACGATCGCCTGCACTACAACGCGCTCGGCCATCACGAGATCGCCCGCATGGTGCTGCGCGCGCTCAACGTGCCGAACGAGCTGCAGCCCATGCAGCCCGATCCGCTGCCGCGGCTGACGTGGCGCGAGGCCCGCACCAACGACCTCGTCTGGGCGCGCACGCACTTCGTTCCCTGGGTGCTGCGACGCCTTCGTCACCAGTCCTCCGGCGACAACATCACCGCAAAGCGCCCCGAGCCGCTGCCGGTCACCGTCGAGGCTCCGGCCCGCGACCGCACCGCGGCCCCGGGTCGGCAGGCTTAGCGCAGGGCCCAGAGCGCCACGGCCGCGGCCGCCGCGACGTTGAGGGAGTCGACGCCGCCGGTCATCGGGATCGTGACGACCGTGTCGGCCGCGGCCAGCGCGCGCCGCGAGAGCCCGTCGCCTTCGGCGCCCATGAGCAGCGCGACCTGCGGCGGACGAGCGGCGGCGAACGCGTCGAGGGCGACCGCGTCGTCGGCGAGCGCGAGGGCGGCCAGGTGCAGCCCGGCATCGTGCAGCAGGTCGCGGCCCGCGCTCCAGCCCCCGTCCGCCTCGTCGGGCAGACGGGTCCACGGCACCTGGAACACGGTCCCCATGCTGACGCGGACGCTCCGACGGTAGAGCGGGTCGGCGCAGCGCTGCGTGACCAGCACGGCGTCGGCGCCGAGCCCGGCGGCCGCGCGGAACGCCGCCCCGACGTTGGTGTGGTCGACGATGTCCTCCAGGACGAGAACCAGGCGCGCACCGGCGACGACCTCCTCGACGGGCGGCAGAGCCGGCCGGTGCATCGCCGCGAGTGCTCCGCGGTGCACGGCGTAGCCGGTGAGTCGCTCGGCCACGTCGTCGTCGACCAGGTAGACGGGGGCGTCACCGGCGAGGTGCGCCGTATCGTCGAGCCACTTCTGCTGCACCAGCAGGGATCGTGGCCGGTGGCCCGCGGCGACGGCTCGGGCGATCACCTTCGACGACTCGGCGATGTACAGACCGCCCGCGGGCTCCAGCACACGCCGCAGGGCGACGTCGGTCAGGTCGCGGTAGTCCGCGAGACGGTCATCGGTCGGATCGTCGATGCGCACGACAGGCATCCGTCCATGCTGTCACGCCGCGCGCGGGTGCGGCGGGCCACCGCGTAACCTCCGCGAAAAGCGGGGCGCGTAGTCTCGAGGTGGGATCGATGGAGGGAGGACGCCATGTCGACGCTGCTGGATCACCCGCACGAGGCCGTACCGCACCTCGATCCGGAGACCGCGGATGCCGTCGAGCGCGCCGTGGATGCCCTCTCGGGTCGGCGCATCGCGGTGCTCACCGGCGCGGGTGTGTCGACGGACTCCGGCATTCCCGACTACCGCGGCAAGGGCGCTCCCACACGCACCCCGATGACGGCGCAGCAGTTCCTCTCGAGTGCGTCCTCTCGCCGACGGTACTGGGTCGGTAGCCACCTGGGATGGCGCGCTTTCGCCGCCGCTGAGCCGAACGACGGCCATCTCGCCCTCGCCGAGCTGGAGAGCCGCGGTATCGCGAGCGGTGTCGTCACCCAGAACGTCGACGGTCTGCACGTGCGCGCCGGAAGCCGCCGCGTCGTCGAGCTGCACGGCACGATGCGCAGGGTACTGTGCACCCACTGCGGGCAGGTGTTCGATCGCCGCGACCTGGCGGCGCGCGTGGAGGCGGACAACCCGTGGATCACGGTGCCGGATGCCGTCGAGCTCGGCCCCGACGGCGACGTCCTCCCCTCCTCGAGCGACGGCTTCGTCGTGCCGGAGTGCAGCGTGTGCCGCGGGATGCTCAAGCCCGACGTCGTCTTCTTCGGTGAGTACATCCCCGTCGCCAAGTTCACCGAGGCGGAGCAACTGGTCCAGACCAGTGAGGCACTCGTCATCGCCGGATCCTCTCTGGTCGTCAACTCCGGCATCCGGCTGCTCGAACGCGCACGACGCCGGAAGCTCCCGGTCGTGATCGTCAACCGCGGGCAGACTCGCGGCGATGCGCGCGCGACCGTGAAGATCGACGCGGGCACGACGGAGGTGCTGCGGGCCCTCGCCCGCGCGCTGCCCGCGAAGCGCTGAGCGGACGCCGACCTCGCCTAGGCTCGAAGCGTGACGACCCTCATCCTCGTGCGCCACGGCGAGACCGACTGGAACGCGGCGAGACGCATCCAGGGCTCCACCGACATCCCGCTCAACGACACCGGCCGCGCCCAGGCGCAGGAGGTCGCCGAGCGACTGCACCAAGAACTGGCGGACGCCGGCCCCGTGGTCGTCTCGTCGAGTGATCTGTCCCGCGCCGCCGAGACCGCGAAGATCATCGCCGCCACTCTCGCAGCGACGCCGCCGCGCACCTACCGGCAGCTGCGCGAGCGCTCGTACGGCATCGCCGAAGGCGCCAGCGTCGAGGAGTTCCGCGACCGCTGGGGGGCGTGGGCCGAGGCGGAGGTCCCCGAGGCGGAGACCTGGCCGCAGGTGCGCCGCCGCGCGCTGGCGGGGCTCCAACGCGCCGTCCGCGACGCGCGGCGCGATACCGCACCGCGTGCGCCCACGGTGCTCGTCGTCTCGCACGGCGCCCTCATCCGCGAAGTCATCCGGCATGCGTCCTCCGGCGCGTTCCCGCTCGAAGGTGAGCGTCTGGCCAACGCGTCCACGCATCGCTTCCTCCTGGAGCGCGACCGCCTCAGTGTGCAGTCGTACGCCGCGACCCCGATGACCTGACCCGCGCGCGATCCTTCGGCGGATGCCGCGGCCTCACACGTCGCGGGCGAGGAGGGTGCGGGCGTGACGCAGCACCGGTTCGTCGATCATCCGGCCGCGGAAGGCGAAGACGCCCCGCTCGCCGACGGCGGCGTCCAGCACGGCGCGGGCCCACGCGAGGGTGTCGGGGTCGGGCCGGTAGGCGGCGCGGATCGTCGCGACCTGCGCCGGATGAATGCATGCCGTGGCCTGGAAGCCGCTCGCGGCGGCATCCCGCGCCTCCTTCGCGAGGCCCTTCTCGTCACCGATGTCGAGGTGGACCGCATCGATCGCCGCGATACCCGCCGCCCCGGCCGCCAGCAGAAGACGCGATCGGGCGGCACGGGCGACGTCGCGGTACCGCCCCTTGGGCGTGCGACTCGACGTCCCTCCCAGGGAGGCGACGAGATCCTCCGCACCCCACATGAGCGCCACCACGCGGTCGTGAGCGGCGATCTTCTCCGCCGCGGCGATGCCGCGAGCGGTCTCGCACAGCGCGACGACGTCGAACCGCGGGTCGATGCGGGAGATCGCCTTCGCCGATTCCGCCTTGGCGACCATGACGCGCCGATAGTCGGTCTGGGAGAGCGAGGCGAGATCGGAGTCGATCTCTGCGGAGTCGAGGGCATTCACGCGCACGATGACCCGGTCGGGGTCCAGCTGCGAGTCGATGAGCGCGACCCGCGCCGCCACCTTGTCGGCGGGTGCGACCGCGTCCTCGAGGTCGAGGATCACCCCGTCTGCTCGCTCGAGGGCCTTCTCGTAGCGCTCGGGACGGTCGGCCGGGCAGAACAACAGGGCGGGCCCGAGGGTGAAGTCGGCGGTCATGCGTTCACGCTACCGGGCCGCTCGTGCACCGGCGCCGAGGCTGGTCAGTCCGAGCGCGCGGGCGATCACGAGGAGCTGGACCTCGGTCGTCCCCTCGCCGATCTCGAGGATCTTCGCATCGCGGTAGTGGCGCGCGACGGGGTACTCGTTCATGAAGCCGTTGCCACCGAAGATCTGCGTCGCGTCCCTCGCGTTGTCCATCGCCGCCTCGCCCGCCGTGAGCTTGGCCAGTGCGGCGGCGGTGCCGAACGCACGCCCCGCGTCGCGCAGGCGCGCCGCGTGGAGCCAGGCCAGCCGCGACACGTGCACGCGCTGCTGCATCCGTGCCAGCAGGAACTGGATCGACTGGCGCGAGCCCAGCGGCTCGGCGAACACGATGCGACTGCCGGCGTAGTCCAGGGCCGCCTCCAGACAGCCCTCCGCCGCGCCGGTGGCCAGAGCCGCGATGGCGATGCGGCCCTCGTCGAGGATGCTGAGGAAGTTGGCGAAGCCGCGGCCGCGCTCGCCGAGCAGGTTCTCGGCCGGGACGCGGGCGCCCGAGAAGCTCAGCGGATGGGTGTCGGACGCGTGCCACCCCACCTTGTCGTACGCCGGGCCCACCGTGAAACCGGGGGTTGCGGAGGGCACGATGATCGTGGAGATCTCTTTGCGCGCGCCGCTGTGGCCGGTCACCGCCGTGACGGTGACGAAGCGCGTGATGGCCGTGCCGGAGTTCGTGATGAACTGCTTGGCTCCATCGATGACCCACTCACCGCCTTCGAGACGAGCGGTGGTGCGGGTCGCGCCGGCATCCGATCCCGCTTCGGGTTCGGTGAGACCGAATCCGGCGAGCGCACGCCCGGCCAGCAGGTCGGGAAGGAGCACCTCTCGCTGTCTGTCGCTGCCGAAACGGTACACGGGCATGGCGCCGAGGCTGACGCCGGCCTCGAGCGTGATCGCGATCGACTGGTCGACGCGGGCCAGGGCCTCGATCGCGAGCCCGAGCGCGGTGTAGTCGCCGCCCTGCCCGCCGACGTCGTCGGGGAAAGGGAGTCCGAACAGCCCCATCTCCCCCATCTCGGCGACGATGTCCAGCGGCAGGGTCTTGGTGCGGTCGGCTTCATAGGCCTGCGGTGCGACCCGCTCGTCGGCGAAGGCACGGACCATCCCCGCCAACTCCCGCTCTTCGTCGCTCAATCCGTAGTCGTGGGGGTCGAGGATCGCCATGCCATCTCCTTCGATGTCGCGGTCGCGTAACGGCTCACGCGCGCGCGTGGCGCACGGACGAGCGTGTGGGTTAGTGTTCATTAACCCACCGGTCCAGGTTATCGAGGATTAACTGGAATGACAACGCACTCCCGGGCATCGCGCACCACTCGCGAGCGCGCCAAGGCGGAGCGTGCGGACGCACTCGTCGAGGCGGCAGCGCGCCTGTTCGCCCAGCACGGGTTCGACGGCGTGAGCCTCGAAGAGCTCGGCTCGGCCGTCGGCGTCAGCGGGCCCGCCGTCTACCGCCACTTCGACAGCAAGCGCGCGCTCCTCGGCGCCATCCTCCTGCGAGCCAGCGCCGATCTGCTCGCCGGCGGTCGCCGCGTGACGGCGGCAGGGTACGACGCCCAGCGCTGCCTCCGTGAGCTCGTCGATTTCCACGTCGACTTCGCGGTGCGAGGCGCCGATGTCATCCGCGTGCAGGACCGTGACCTCACCCGATTGAGCGATGAGGATCGCCGCACCGTCCGCCGGCTGCAGCGCGAGTACATGGAATTGTGGGTCGACGTGCTCCGCGCCGTGCACCCGGACCGCGGCGACACCGACCTGCGCGTCCGGGCCCACGCGGGGTTCGGGCTGATCAACTCCACGCCCTACGTCGTGCGCACACGCCGCGAGGTGGCGGTGGATGCCGAGACGGACGCACTCCTGCGTCAGATCCTCTCCGAGATGGCTTACGCAGCACTCGCCACACCCTGAACCGCGCGGCACCGCTCACCCGAACAGCAGCGCACGCCCCGGCTCGCGCAGGATGTCACCGACCGCCGTCAGGAAACGCGACGCCTGCTCCCCGTCGACGAGCCGGTGGTCGAATGACAGGCTCAGCGTCATCACGTCACGCAGCACAATGTCGCCCTCGTGCTCCCAGGGCCGACGGCGCACCGACCCCAGCCCGAGAATGCCGGCCTCGCCGGGGTTGAGGATGGGCGTGCCCGCGTCGACCCCGAAGACGCCGAAGTTGGTGATGGAGAACGTCCCGCCACTCAGGGCGGCCGGGCTCGTGCGTCCCGAGCGCGCGGTCTCCGCCAGACGACCGATCTCATCGGCGAGCTCGATCAGACTGAGGCTGTCGGCGTCGGCGACGTGCGGGACGACGAGGCCACGCTCCGTCGCGGCGGCGATGCCGAGGTTGACGTAGTGGTACTGGACGATCTCCGCGGCATCCTCGTCCCACGCGGCGTTCAGAGTCGGCTCGGCGCGCAGCGCCAGACACACGGCCTTCGCCGCCACCGCCATGATGCCGACGCGGTGACCGTCGAGTCGCCGGTCGGTGCGCAGGCTCGCGACGAACCGCGTCGCCTCCGTGACATCGACCTCCAGGAACGTCGTGACATGCGGCGCGGTGAAGGCGCTGCGCACCATCGCCGCGGCCGTGTGCTTGCGGACGCCGCGGATCGGCAGGCGCGTCTCCCGGTCTCCGGCCGCCCGTCCGGCCCCCGCGGGCGGCACCCGCTGCGCATCAGCCGGCGACGCGCCCGGTGCGCTCTGGGTGCGACCGGCGAGGAACTGGTCGATGTCGTCGCGTCGGATGATCCCGGTGACCCCGGATGCCTCGATGAGCGCGAGGTCGACGCCGCGCTCACGCGCATAGGCGCGCACCGGCGGAGTCGAGCGCGGACGCTCATCACGCACGTCGTCCCTCAGCGGCGTCACCACGTCATGCAGGGCGTCGTGCATGACCTGTGCGGCGACCGTCTGGGTGACCTGGAGCTCGTCGGGGCGGGCGCCCGCGCGGGCGCGGCGCTGCGGGCGTCCCGCGGCGCGTGGCGCAGCGCCGTAGCCGACGAGGTTCGGCAGCGGGGGCTCGGGCTCCGCTCGCCCGGCGCCCGCGGGCCCCGGCTCGGGCGCGGCACCGGGTGTCGAAGCGGGAGCTTCGACCTCGAACGCGATCAGAGGAGAGCCCACCTCCACGACATCCCCGGCAGCCGCGCGCAGCGCGCTCACGGTGCCGGCGAAGGGCGAGGGCAGCTCGACGATCGCCTTGGCGGTCTCGACTTCGGCGATGGGCTGGTTCAGACGCACGTCATCGCCCTGGGCGACGAGCCACTGCACGATCTCCGCTTCGGGCAGACCCTCGCCGAGGTCGGGAAGGAGGAACTCCGCGATCATCGCTCCACACCCGCCGTCGGCGTGAGGCTGTTCGGCCGGTCGAGAACGCGATCGACGGCGTCGAGGATCCGGTCGAGATCGGGCAGGTGGTGCTTCTCGAGCTTGGCCGGCGGATACGGGATGTCGTGTCCCGTGACGCGCAGCGGAGGCGCTTCGAGATAGTGGAAGCACTGCTCGGTGATACTGGCGATGACCTCGGCGCCCACGCCGGCCTCACCACCGGCCTCATGTGTGACCACCACGCGACCCGTCTTGCGGACGGATGCCGCGATGGTGCGGTAGTCGACGGGTGAGAGCGAGCGCAGGTCGATGACCTCGACCGAGATGCCGTCGTCTTCGGCGGCGATCGCGGCATCCAGCGCCGTCGCCACCTGCGCACCGTAGGCGAGCAGTGTGACGTCGGAGCCTTCGCGCTCGACACGGGCCAGACCCATCGGAGCGGCGTCGGCCACATCGCCGTCAAGGTCGACCTCGCCCTTGGTGTGATACAGCCGTTTGGGCTCGAAGAAGACCACGGGGTCATCGCTGGCGATCGCCTGCTGAAGCATGGTGTAGGCATCCTGCGGGTTCGACACGGCCACCACCCGCAGCCCCGCCGTGTGCACGAAGTACGCCTCGGGCGACTCCGAGTGGTGCTCGACAGCGCCGACGCCTCCGGCCCAGGGGATGCGGATGGTCAGCGGCATGCGGACGCGCCCGCGGGTGCGGTAGTGCAGCTTGGCCACCTGACAGACAATCTGGTCGAAGGCCGGGTACACGAATCCGTCGAACTGGATCTCCACGACCGGACGGAACCCCCGCATCGCGAGCCCGACGGCCGTGCCCACGATGCCGGATTCGGCGAGAGGGGTGTCGATGACGCGGGTGGGACCGAACTCGTCGAGGAGGCCGTCGGTGATGCGGAACACTCCGCCGAGGCGGCCGATGTCCTCGCCCATCACGATGACGCGCTCGTCGAAGGCCATCGCCCGATGCAGGCTCGCGGTGAGCGCCGCACCCATGCTCATCTGAGTCATCGCACACCCTCCGCGTCGTCCGCGAACGAGTCCAGATAGGCCGAGAAGCGTGCCCGCTGATGGTCCAGGCCGGTGTGCGCTTCGGCGTACACGTCATCGAACACCTCGATCGCCGGGCGCGTGCGCGCCGCGAGCACCGCCTCACGCATCTGGGCGGCGAGCCCGTCGGCCTCCCGGCCGATCGCGGCGATCGTGTCGTCGTCGAGGTCGCCGCCGGCGCGCAGGAACGCCTCCAGGCGCGTCAGCGGGTCACGCGCCCGCCACGCCTCGAGTTCGTCGCGCTCGCGGTAGCGCGTCGGGTCGTCCGAGGTGGTGTGGGGGCCCATGCGATACGTCACCGCTTCGAGGAACACGGGCCCCTCCCCGCGACGCGCGTGGTCCAGCGCCCACCGCATCGCCGCCGTGCACGCCAGCACGTCGTTGCCGTCCACCCGCATGCTGGGGATGCCGAACCCGGGGGCGCGACCTGCGATCGGGAAGCGCGACTGCACCGTGACCGGTTCGGAGATCGCCCACTGGTTGTTGGAGCAGACGAAGACGACAGGGGCGGTGAAAGACGATGCGAACACCATCGCCTCGTTGACATCGCCCTGGCTGGACGCCCCGTCGCCGAAGTAGGCCACCGCCACCTGATCCCCGCCGTCGCGCTGGATGCCCATCGCATATCCGACGGCATGGAGCGTCTGGGCACCGATGATGATCTGGGGAGGTGCGAGGTGGAGCTCGAAGGGGTCGTAGGTGGAGTGCACCTCTCCGCGCCAGGCGAGGACGAGATCGGCGGGTACGCCGCCCCGCACGAGGGCGAGGCTCAGCTCGCGGTAGCTCGGAAAGAGGAAGTCGTCGGCGCGGCAGGCGCGCCCCGTCCCGACCGCGATCGCCTCCTGCCCCTGAGCGGGCGCCCACAGTCCGAGATGACCCTGGCGCTGGAGGGCGACCCCCTCGGCATCCATCCGACGCGCGATCGCCATGTCGCGATACAGGCCCCGCAGCGCGGCGCCGTCCAGGTCCTCGACCCAGGGATCCAGCCGCGGGTCGGCGATCCGGCGCCCGTCGGGGCTCAGCAGTCGCGCCGTGTCGTCGAGCGCAGTCATCGCTTCGTCTGTCGTCAGGGTGTACATCGTCGTCATCCCTCTCTGGCTCAGCCGCTGTCTTGTGGACCGCGGCGGCCGCCCGGGCCGGCCTCGTCGCCGGTTGCGTGGAAGATTACGTCGGACTGGCACCTAGCTCAAGCATCCTCACTTGCACTGAGCATGTTGCCCATAGCGCACCGACATCTCCTGGTACAGTTGGGCAGTATGGGACCTCTGGACCGCGTCGACCTCGACCTGTTGAACGCGCTCGCCGACGATCACCGTGCCACCGTCGTCGCGCTCGCCGAGCGGCTCGGCCTGTCCCGCAACACCGTGCAGGCCCGACTGGCGCGCCTGGAACGCGGTGGCGTCTTCCAGTCGTTCGAACGCGCCATCCCCCCGCTCGCGCTGGGCCTTCCGATCGAGGCGATGCTGAGCGTGACCGTCCGCCAGGCGGAACTGCCCCGCATCACCCAGGCGATCGCGACCATCCCCGAAGTCGTGCAGGCCTACGGCATGAGCGGACAGGTCGACCTGCTGGTGCGCGTCGCCGCCCGCGACACTCAACACCTGTTCGACGTCGACGCGCGGATCCTCGCGATCGACGGGGTCGAACGCACCGAGACGTCGCTGGTCATGGGCGAAGTCATCGGATATCGGATCCGACCGCTCCTGGAGTCGGCACGGGAGGACGCGATTCGCTGACCGCGCCGGGGAGGGGCTCGGGCGCCGGCGGCAGCATGGCGTCCGCCGGAAGAGCCGCGAGCGGCGCCGCCCCGGCATCCATCCGCACGAGCACGACGCCGGCGAGCAGCACGGCACCGCCGACGATCTGCACCGCCGAGGGGGCCTCACCGAGCAGGAGCCAGGCGAAGCCGAGCGCGAAGAGCACCTCGCTGAGGCCGATGAACGAGGCCATTCGCGCGCCCACCCGCGGCACCGCCATCACCCCGAAGGCGTAGCCGAGAGTCGTCCCGACGGCCCCGACCCACCCCAGGGCGAGGATGCCGGGGACGTCGATCCCGCGGAACGTGAGCGTCACTGCCGGGGCGGACAGCGGCATGACTCCGACAACCGCCAGCAAGAGCATGAGGCAGGCCCCCACCATCAGCCCGCCCGCGGCGAGGGCGAGGGGAGGCAGGTCGTCTCCGGTGCGCTCGCTCATCACGAAGTAGACGCAGACGCAGAGCGCCGCGCCGAGCGCGAGCACCGTGCCGAGCAGGTCGAATCGGGCACCCGTGACATCGACGACGAGCACGAGTCCCACGATCGCGACGACGGACCCGGTCATCACGAGACGCGAGGGCGCTCGCCGGGTGCGCACCCAGACGAAGCCGACCAGCATGACCGGAGCGAGGTACTGGATCAGGAGCGCCACGGCGACGGGCATCCGCTGCATGGCGGAGAAGAAGAGCAGCTGACAGCCCAGCACCGGGACGAGTCCGAACGCGACGAGCGACAGCGCATGGCGGCGGAGGAACCCGCGCTCGCGCCGTGCGGCGCGCACCAGCGCGGGCGAGAGGATGAGCGCGGCGAGCCCCATCCGCACGACGAGCGCCGCCGAGAGCGACCACCCGGCCTCGAGCAGCGGCTTGACGAGCGGACCGCTCGAGGAGAAGGCGAGGGCCGAGACGACGGCCATGACGATACCCGTCGTACGGGCTGATGAAGCGGTGCGGGACACCGGCGGTCCTCGGGTTCGAGTGCGGGCTGTCATGACTGAACAGCGAATACACTGGTGACACTAGCGCTCGCCGATGTCAGGAGTCAACGTGGTCTTCATCCATGACACCGAGATGTCTCTGCGCGCCGCCGCAGCCCTGGTCAACACGCTGCCCGAGACCGACACGTCGGGGCGGGATCGGCTGGAGACACACGCCGACCTCGACGCCTATCTCGCCACCTTCTCGTACACCGGCGCGTTCCGCCGGGATGCCGACGAGCTCGCCGCCGTCCGCGCGATCCGCCCGCGGCTGCGAGCGCTCTGGAGTGTGGACCGCAACAACGCCGTTCCGTTGGTCAACGCCATGCTCCGCGACGGTCATGCTCTCCCACAGCTGGTCATCCACGACCACTTCGACTGGCATATTCACGCCACCGAACCCGACGCCCCCTTGGCGATGCGCATACTGTCCGAGTCCGCCATGGCGTTCGTCGACGTCATCCGCTCCGACGCGTGGGACCGGGTGCGGGTGTGCGCCGCGGACGATTGCGAGTCGGTCTACGTCGACTTCTCGAAGAACGGCTCGAAGCTCTACTGCGACACCGGAAACTGCGGCAACCGCATGAACGTCAACGCGTACCGTCGCCGGAAGGCGCGAGAAAGCGCCTGATGGCATCCGCGGCCACCTGCGGGGTCTCGTAGTGGATGAGGTGACCGACGGCGGGGATCTCGACCAGCTCCGCGTCGGGGAACATCCCGCGCAGCCGCCGCTCGGCCTCGATCGGCGTGATGTCGTCCTTCTCCGCGGCGATCAGCAGCGTGGGCTGCGCGATCGCGGGCGCGAAGCGGCGGATGTCGTTCGAGACGGAGGTGACGAATCCTTCGTACAGCACGTCGCGATCGTGGAAGAGGGAGAAGTAGGTGTCGTGCTGGTCGTGGATGAAACGGCGCAGTAGCGGGTCACGGGTCTTGGCCATCGACACGCTCATGACGCGGACGATCATGCGGTTTCGCAGCAGCGCGTCGCCGAGACGCTGCGGCAGCCTCGCGCCGAGGCGGTAGTAGAGCACCGCGAGTCGCGTGAGGACGCCGCGCGGGCCCTCCAGCGCCGGCGCGCCGATCGGGTTGACGAGGATCACGCGCGGCGTGTGCAGTCCGGCGGCCACAGCCGCGGCGACGACGATCGACCCGAAGGAGTGCCCCAGCACGACGGCTCCCGGCGCCACGGCATCCACGAAGGAGCGCAGCCACTGAGCGTACGCGTCGAGCGTGTGCTCGACCCCCGGAAGAGGCGGTGTCTGACCGAAGCCCGGGAGATCGGGTGAGATGACCCGGATGCCGTCGAGAAAGGCGACGACCGGTTCCAGTCCGTGATGGTCGCCGCGATACCCGTGCACCGCGATCAGCGTGATCGGCGCGCTCGCCTCTCCATACACCCAGTAGGCCGTGCGCGTCCCGGAGATCTCGACCTCGTCGCGCCGCACGGCGATGGCGGCGAGGCGGTCGGCGTAGGGAGAGGCGACGGTCACTCCAGAAGTCTAGAAGGCCACCGCTGCCGGACGGGTCCCCGCGCGCCTGCCCGGCGATGTCTGTGCTCACGAATACCGTCGGGGGCATGGATACGTGGCAGACGCTCCCCCTCTGGGAGGAGGAACCGGCCGCGACGATGCCCGGCACCCCACCGCCCGCACGCGGGTGGACGGATGCCGTGGGCGTCTTCGACCTGGAGACGACCGGCGTCGAGGTCACCTCCGACCGTATCGTCACCGCTCACGTCGGCCTCCTCGACGCGAGCGGAACGGCCGTGCGGGCCCAGTCCTGGCTCGCCGATCCCGGTGTCGCGATCCCGGAGGGGGCCACCGCCGTTCACGGCATCACGACGGCGCACGCCCGCGCGCACGGCTCCCCCGCGTCCGTCGTGGTCGCGGCGGTCGTGGCCGCGCTGCGCGATCTGCTGGACGCCGGCATCCCGGTCGTGGCGTACAACGCGCCGTTCGACTTCTCACTGCTCAAGTACGAGGCGCTGCGACACGGCATCCCGCCCATCCTGGAGCCGTCGCCGGTGATCGATCCGCTCGTGCTCGACAAAGCGCACGACCGCTTCCGCCGGGGAAAGCGCACCCTCGAGGCCGTCGCGGCGCACTACGCCGTGCCGCTCGTCGGCGCCCACGATGCGGCCGCCGACGCCATCGCGGCAGGCCGTGTCGCGCAGGCACTGGCACGGCGATTCGACATCGACGCCCCGCTCCACGAGCTGCACACCCGTCAGGTCGGCTGGGCACGTGCGCAGGCCGACAGCCTCACGGAGTACTTCATCCGCATCGGTCGACTCGAGCCGGACGATCGCCTCGACGGCAGCTGGCCCATCCGCTGATACTCGACCGGCGACGCCCGGTGCGTTCGACCGCCCACACGACGAAAGCCCCGCCGAAGCGGGGCTTTCGCGGGGTTCGGGTTACTTGCTCGAACCGCCGAAGTTCTTGAAGCGCTGGTTGAACTTCTCGACGCGACCGGCCGAGTCCATGATGCGCTGCTTGCCCGTGTAGAACGGGTGCGAAGCGGAGGAGATTTCGACGTCGATGACCGGGTAGGTCTCGCCGTCGAGCTCGATCGTCTTGTCGCTCGTGACCGTCGAACGGGTCAGGAAGGTCTCGCCGGAGCCGAGGTCGCGGAACACGACCGCCTTGTACTCGGGGTGGATGTCAGTCTTCATGGGGTTCCTAACGTGGTGCCCTGGATTTTGCCAGGGCGAGGGAAGTCTGTGATGCGGGCGCGTGCGCGCATGCACCAAGGATCGATCATACCAGCCCGAGATCGCCCCGATGAACCGGATCCTCAGTCGCCGTGCGTGGCCCGCGCGGCGTAGCGCCCGGCGTCCGCGGTCAGGGCGATCGGCATGCCGAACGTCGCCGAGAGGTTCTCCGCGGTGAGCGTCTCCTGGAGCGGTCCCGCGGCCACGACAGCGCCGTCGCGAAGGAGCAGGACGTGGGTGAATCCGACGGGGATCTCCTCGACGTGATGGGTCACCATCACCATGGCCGGCGTCGTCGGCGCCTGCGCGTAGCCGCTGAGCAGCTCGAGAAGCTCTTCGCGCGCGCCGAGGTCGAGGCTCGCCGTCGGCTCATCGAGCAGCAACAGCTCCGGATCGGTCATCACGGCGCGGGCGATCTGCACCCGCTTCTGCTCGCCGTCGGACAGAGTCCCGAAGGTGCGCTCGGCGAGGTGGTCCAGCTTCCACTCGGCCAACACGCGGCGTGCGCGACGCTCGTCGATCGTCTCGTAGGTCTCGTTCCAGCGCCCGAGCACGGAGAACGCAGCGGTCAGGACGACGTCGAGCACCGTCTCCTCCGGCGGCACCCGGCGCGCCATCGCCGACGACGCGAACCCGATGCGCGGCCGCAGATCGAAAACGTCGGTGCGACCGAGGCGCTCGTCGAGGATCGTGACCTCACCCGATGTCGGATGGATCAGCGTCGCCGCCAGCTGCAGGATGGTCGTCTTGCCGGCGCCATTGGGTCCGAGGACCACCCAGCGCTCATCGTCGGCGACGTGCCAGTCGATGCGATCGATGATGTTGCGAGCATTGCGGCGGACGACGACATCGACGAACTCGAGCACCTGAGGCATGCCCCCAGCCTATCGGGGGCGTTCGAGCCGTCCCGGCGGCACGCGCCGGATCTTCGCTCAGTCCGCGCGCTCGGCGACCTCGCGATAGAGCGCCTCCGTGGCATCCGCGATCGCCTGCCAGCTGAAGGCCGTGGCGGCGCGCTCGCGGCCGGCTTCACCGTACGCGCGCGCACGCTCGGGATCGGACACCACGTCGGTGAGCACGGCCGCAAGATCGGCCACGAAGCGGTCGGGGTCGACGGGCGTTCCCGTACCGTCCTGTACCTGTTCGATCGGCACGAGGCGCCCGGTGACGCCGTCGACGACGACCTCGGGGATGCCGCCGGTCGCGGTGCCCACCACGGCGGCACCGCATGCCATGGCCTCGAGGTTCACGATGCCGAGCGGCTCGTACACGCTCGGGCACACGAACGTGGTGGCCGACGTCAGGATCGCGCAGAGCTGGTCGCGCTGCAGGAACTCGTCGATCCAGACGACGCCGTCGCGGCGCGCCTGGAGGTCACGGACGAGACCTTCGACCTCGGCCATGATCTGCGGCGTGTCGGGGGCGCCGGCGCAGAGGACGATCTGCACCTCGGCGGGAAGCTCGGCGGCGGCTCGGAGGAAGTAGGGAAGACCCTTCTGCCGCGTGATGCGACCGACGAACACGACGGATGGGCGGTTCGGGTCGATGCCGTACCGCTCGAGAAGCGCGTGATCCTCTCGCGGATGCCACGCCTCGACGTCGATGCCGTTGTAGATCACACGCACCTTCGCGGGATCGAGGGAGGGATAGCTGCGCAGGATGTCGCGGCGCATCCCGTCGCTGACCGCGATCACCGCCGCGGCGTTCTCGTATGCCGTCTTCTCGATGTAGCTCGACACGGCGTAGCCACCGCCGAGCTGCTCGGCCTTCCACGGGCGCAGCGGCTCGAGCGAGTGCGCCGTCACGACGTGTGGGATTCCGTGCAGCAGAGAGGCGAGGTGTCCCGCGAAGTTCGCGTACCACGTGTGGGAGTGCACCACATCGGCGCCCGCGACACCGCCGACGATCTCCAGATCCGTGCCGAGCGTCTGGACCGCGGGGTTGGCAGCGGCCAGCTCCGCCGGCACGCCGTAGGACGTCGTGTCGGTCTCTTCGCGGTCGCCGCCGAACGCGCGCACCTGCACCTCGATGCTCCGCCGCAGCGCCGAGACGAGTTCGGTGACGTGGACACCCGCACCGCCGTAGATCTCGGGCGGGTACTCCTTGGTGACGATGTCGACGCGCATGTCACGAACGCTAGTACACGGTCGAACGGGGGCCTAGTGTGGTGACATGCCTGCAGCGCCGAAGGTCTTCGGAATCATCCTCGCCGGCGGCGAGGGAAAGCGCCTCATGCCTCTGACGGAGGACAGAGCCAAACCCGCGGTGCCCTTCGGCGGCCAGTACCGGCTGATCGACTTCGCGATCTCGAACCTCATCAACTCCGGGCTCCGCCAGATCGTCGTGCTGACGCAGTACAAGTCGCACAGCCTCGACCGGCACGTGTCCCAGACCTGGCGGATGTCGGCTCTGCTGAACTCGTACGTGGCGTCGGTGCCCGCCCAGCAGCGTCTCGGCAAGCGCTGGTTCTCGGGCTCGGCAGACGCCATCCTGCAGTCGCTGAACCTCATCCACGACGAAAAGCCCGACATCGTGGTGGTGATCGGCGCGGACCACGTCTACCGCATGGACTTCGAGCAGATGCTCGCCGCGCACATCGAGTCGGGCGCCAAGGCGACGGTCGCCGGCATCCGCCAGCCCATCGGGCTCGCCAATCAGTTCGGGGTCATCGACCTCGACCCCAGCGACAACGTGACGATCCGCGACTTCCTCGAAAAGCCCCAGAACCCGACCGGGCTGGCCGATGCGCCGCACGAGGTCCTGGCATCGATGGGCAACTACATCTTCGACGCCGACGCCCTCATCGCGGCGGTGGAGGCGGACGGTGAACTGCCGGGCTCGAACCACGACATGGGCGGCGACATCATCCCGTACTTCGTGGGGCGCGGCGAGGCGGCGGTCTACGACTTCAAGCGCAACGACGTGCCGGGCTCGACCGATCGCGACCGCGATTACTGGCGGGATGTGGGCACGATCGACTCGTTCTTCGACGCCCACATGGATCTCATCTCGACGCTGCCGATCTTCAACCTCTACAACGTCGACTGGCCGATCCACTCGCAGTCGGTGAACTCGCCACCCGCGAAGTTCGTCCGCGACGGCGTCGGACGCATGGGCAACGCGATCGACTCCATCGTGTCGCTGGGCTCGGTGCTGTCGGGAACCCACCTGGAGCGCTCGGTCGTCGGGCCGTGGACGTTGTCGGGCGGCGGGTCGACCATCACCGACTCCGTGCTCTTCGACCACGTCCAGGTCGGTGCCGGCGCGCGGGTGCATCGCGCGATCCTCGACAAGAACGTCGTCCTGGAGCCCGGGGCGACGGTCGGAGTGGACCGCGCCTTCGATCTGGCGCGCGGGTTCACCGTGACCGACAGCGGCATCACGGTGGTGGGAAAGAACGCCTACGTCGCGCGCTGACGGCCGATAGGTTGGACGGGTGCCTGACGCCCGCTTCCTCGTCGTGTTCGACGCCGATTCCACCCTGTTGCGCAACGAAGTCATCGAGCTCATCGCCGATGAGGCCGGCCGCGGCGCCGAAGTCGCGGCGGCCACCGAGGCGGCGATGCGCGGTGAGGTCGATTTCGCGACGAGTCTGCGCTCTCGGGTGGCCGAGCTGCGCGGCGTTGCGCTGAGTGCCTTCGACCGGGTGCGGGCGCGCGTGGAGCCGACCCCGGGAGCGGCAGAGCTCGTCGCGGCGATCCACGACCGCGGCGGGCGGGCCGCCGTCGTGTCCGGCGGATTCCACGAGATCCTCGACGTCGTCGCCCCAGCGCTCGGGATCGATCAGTGGCGCGCGAACCGGCTTGCGGTCCAGAGCGGGGTGCTGTCCGGTCTCGTCGAGGGCGAGATCGTGGATGCCGCCGGCAAAGCGGCAGCACTGCGCGAGTGGGCCGCGGCATCCGGTGTTCCCCTCGCCCGCACGATCGCCGTGGGCGACGGCGCGAACGACCTGCAGATGATGGCCGTCGCCGGACTCGGTGTCGCGTTCAACGCCAAGCCCGCGGTGCGACGGCAGGCCGACCTCGTCGTCGGACCCGTCGACCTGCGAGAGCTCATACCGCTGCTTCCCTGACCCGACGCGAGCGCGTCCGCCGGCACCCCTGCCGCGATGTCGGTGGCACGGCGTACCGTCAGCGCATGGACGTCATCATGATTCCCGGCCTCTGGCTCGATGCATCGTCGTGGGACGATGTGCTTCCCCCGTTGCGAGCGGCAGGATTGCGCCCCCGCCCCTTGACGATGCCGGGCCTGGGTGCGCCCGGCGACGAGAGCGTCGATATCGGCATCGCCGACTGGGTTGCTGCGGCTGTCGCCGCGATCGACGAGTCCGTCGGCCCGGTTGCGGTCGTCGGCCACAGCGGGGGCGGCAACGTCGCCTGGGGCGCAGCGGATGCCCGCCCCGAACGCGTCACCCGCGTCGTCCTGGTCGATACCGCGGTGCCATTCGATGGGGGCATGATCTCGGAGTTCGACGTCGTCGACGGTGTCGTGCCGTTCCCCGGGTGGGACTTCTTCGACGCCGACGACGTGGCCGATCTCGACCCGCAGACGCGGACCCGGACGGCTCCGCTGACGCATGCCGTGCCGGCACGAGTGCCCACCGACGCCATCTCACTCACGGACGAGCGTCGCTATGGGGTTCCCGTGACGGTGCTGTCGGGCTCACTGAACGACGAGGAGTTCCGTGGCTTCTTGGCACAGTGGGGCCGGTATGCCGACGAGTTCGCCGCCATCGATGACAGCGAGATCATCCGGCTCGGCAGCGGTCATTGGCCCCAGTTCTCGCAGCCGCAGCGGCTCGGCGAGGCCATCGCCGCCGCCATCACGCGAACACCCTCCGTGTCCTCCCCGCGGTGAGCGCAGCCGCGCGTCGAAGCACCGACGCCGCTCAGTGGCCCATGCCGAGGCCGCCGTCGACGGGGATGACAGCGCCCGAGATGTAGGCGGCATCCTCCGACGCCAGCCACGTGACGACACCGGCGACCTCGTCGGGCGTCGCGAAACGGCCGGCGGGGATGTTCCGCTTGTATTCGTTCTGCGTGTCTTCGGGCAGTTCGGCGGTCATGTCGGTCTCGATGAATCCGGGGGCGACGACGTTGGCGGTGATCCCACGGCCTCCCAGCTCGCGGGTCAGCGAGCGCGCGAAGCCGACGAGCGCAGCCTTCGACGACGAGTAGTTGATCTGACCCGGCGAGCCGTACAGGCCCACGACGCTGGAGATGAGGATGACCCGCCCCCACTTGGCCCGCAGCATGCCTTTGGACGCACGCTTGACGACGCGGAAGGTGCCGCCCAGGTTCGTCGCCACGACGGAGTCGAAGTCGTCCTCCGTCATCCGCAGCAGCAGCGTATCCTTCGTGATCCCCGCGTTCGCGACCACGATTTCCACGGGACCGAGCTGCTTCTCGACGTCGGTGAACGCGGCATCCAACGACGCGGCATCCGTCACGTCCGCGCGCACCGTGAACGTGCCCTCAGGACCCTCGCCGGAGCGGGCGGTGACCGCCGTGCGGTACCCCTCGGCGACGAAGCGTGCGGCGATCGCGCGGCCGATGCCGCGGTTTCCGCCGGTGACGAGGACGACGCGATCGTGCGACATGGGGGCTCCGTTTCGCTGGGGAGTAACCGCCCCAGCCTACTCGGCGCGCCGGCGGCTCCCCGCTCCCGCACGGCGGCCGATAGGCTGGCACGGCGAGACAGGAGAGATCATGACCGACGCGACGAACCCTCAGTCCCCGGATGCCGCGGCCACCCCGCCGGTGACGCCTCCGACTCCGGCTCCTGCGGCGGAGGCCCCCTACACGCCTCCGGCTCCGCCCGCCTACCAGCCGCCGTCCTACCCGCAGCCGACCTACCCGTCCGCGCCCCCGGCGTACGGCGCGAGCACCGGTGCGCCGGTGCAGCCTGCGCCCGGCGCGCCCCCCGTCTACGGATCCGCCCCCTCCTACGGGGCGGCCGCGCCGAAGACGAACGTCCTCGCCATCATCTCGATGATCGCCTCGATTCTCGGCTTCGTGTGGATCCTGCCGCTGATCGGATCGATCGGCGGCGCCGTCATGGGTCACATCTCGCTGAACCAGATCAAGCGCACGGGCGAGGGCGGTCGCGGCATGGCTCTCGCAGGCGTGATCGTGGGATGGGTCGGCGTGGCGATCTCGCTCTTGATCATCGGCTTCTTCGTCTTCTTCATCCTGCTGGGGGCAGCCGCAAGCTCGCGCTACGGCTCGTACTGAGCCCGTGGCACCACTCCTGCGCCGCACACGCGGCGTAGGCTGAGGGGACCGTGAAAAGCTCCCGTCCTCAGTCCGCCACCTCGTTGCCGCGCGCACCCCGCGACGACGCGAGCGCGCGCATGACGAAGTACTTCACGATGATGGTCATTCGCGTGATCTGCTTCGTCCTGATGGTGGCCGTCACCCCTTACGGCTGGTACACCTGGCTGTTCGGAGCGGGAGCGATGTTCCTGCCCTATTTCGCCGTGGTCATCGCCAATGTCGCCTCCGGGTCGGCGGAGCGTGCTGTCGCGCCCGAGCGAGCCATCGAGGCCACGCCGACGGTGCGCGCGCCGTCGGCCGACCCCACCGCGGCGGTCGACGAGGCGCCCCGCGTGATCAGGCTGAGCGAGTCGTCCCACCAGCCGCCCGCGCCCCGGACACCGTCGGACGACGCATGACCGCGGCCATCTGCTCGAGGACAGGCTGCCGCGCGCCCGCGTCGTGGCAAGTGCAGTGGCGCAATCCGCGCATCCACTCCCCCGAACGACGCAAGATCTGGACCGCCTGCGACGACCACGTCGCCTACCTGCGCGATTACCTCGCCGCCCGGGACTTTCCGGTTCACGTCGTCGCTATCGAGGCGGAGGCGACGAGATGAGCGGGCGCACGGCCCGACAGCAGACCGCGCTGCGCTGGGCGGGGTACGTCGCGATCGCGATCGTCTTCGCCATCGTCTGCGCCTTTCTGTCGAACTGGCAGTTCACGCGCAACGCGGACCGCAGCAGCCAGCTCGCGCTGATCGCCGCGAACTACGACGCCGCTCCCGTGCCACTGGACCAGGTGATCGGCACCGACGGGACGTTCCCGCCCGCAGACCAGTGGCGCCCCGTCACCCTCACCGGCGAGTACCTGACAGACCGGACGCTGTTGGCCCGAAACCGTGCCCACGGCGGGACCAGCGCGTTCGAGGTGCTCGTCCCGTTCCGAACCGTGGAGGGAGCGGTCTTCCTCATCGACCGCGGGTGGTTGCCGCCGGGCTCAGCCCAGCCGGAGCCCGACACGATCCCCGCTCCCCCCTCGGGCCAGGTGCAGGTCGTCGCCCGCCTGAAGCCGGGCGAGCCACTGCCGAACTCCGGACGCTCCGCGCCGGACGGTCAGGTGCCCACGATCAATCTCCCCCTCGTCGCAGAGACCACCGCTCAGCCCACGCTGATCACCAGTGCGTACGGACTGCTGGTGTCGGAGCAGCCCAGCCCCTCGCAAGCGCCGAACGCCCTCGAGTCGCCGTCGGACGACCCAGGCCCGTATCTTTCGTACGCCATCCAGTGGATCCTCTTCGCACTGATGGGGTTCGTCTTCATCTGGTACATGATCCGCACCGAGATCCGTCACCGACGAGAGGATGCCGAAGACGCGGCGGCGGCAGCCTCGGCTGAGGTGGCCGAGACCGCGTCACCCGAGGAGGCGGATCCTTCTGCGGCTGCCCGTCGCCGTCGACAGCGCGAGACCCGGCGACGCGATCGCGACATGCAGGAAGAAGACGCCCTGCTCGACGAGCTCACGCCTCGCTGAAACCGGTGCGAGCACCAGCCCTCAGGCGAGCGTGATGAGGTCGACGTAGTCGCGACCCCAGATGTCCTCGACACCGTCCGGCAGGATCAGCACCCGCTCGGGGTTGAGAGCCTGAACGGCGCCCTCGTCGTGGGAGACGAGCACGACAGCGCCTTCGTAATGCGCGAGCGCGCCGAGGATCTCCTCGCGCGAGGCGGGGTCGAGGTTGTTGGTCGGTTCGTCGAGCAGCAGCATGTTCGCCGAGGAGACGACCAGCGTCGCCAGCGACAGGCGGGTCTTCTCACCGCCGGAGAGCACACCGGCGGGCTTGAGAACGTCGTCGCCGGTGAACAGGAACGAACCGAGCACCTTGCGCGCCTCGGTGGCGTTGATGTCCGGCGCCGCCGACATCATGTTGTCGAGGACTGAGCGGTTGACGTCGAGGTTCTCGTGCTCCTGGGCGTAGTAGCCGATCTTCAGGCCGTGGCCGGGCTCGATGACGCCGGTGTCGGCGTTGTCCACACCGGCGAGGAT
The DNA here is from genome assembly GCF_003634765.1 of Microbacterium sp. AG790. Taxonomy (NCBI): domain Bacteria; kingdom Bacillati; phylum Actinomycetota; class Actinomycetes; order Micrococcales; family Microbacteriaceae; genus Microbacterium; species Microbacterium sp. AG790. The sequence continues at coordinate 155,798 of NZ_RBWZ01000008.1, read as the reverse complement.
CCTGAGCAGTGTGGTCTTGCCGGCGCCGTTGAGGCCGAGCACGACCACTTTCGATCCACGATCGATGGCGAGGTCGACGTCGGTGAAGATCTCCAGCGATCCGTACGACTTGGAGAGGTTCTTCGCCATGAGCGGCGTCTTGCCGCAGGGCGCGGGCTTCGGGAAGCGCAGCTTCGCGACGCGGTCCTCCTGGCGGACCTCCTCGAGGCCGGAGAGCATCTTCTCGGCGCGCGCGACCATCTGGTGCGCCGCGGCGGCCTTGGACGCTTTGGCACCGAAACGCGCGGCCTGCAGCTGCAGCGCCGTCGCCTTCTTCTCGATGTTGACGCGCTCCTTCTTGCGGCGTTCCTCGTCGGCGACCCGCTGACGCAGGTAGTTCTTCCAGTTCATGTTGTAGACGTCGATGACCTGGCGCATCGCATCGAGGTAGAAGACACGGTTGACCGTCTCGCCGACGAGTTCGACGTCGTGGCTGATGACGATGAGCCCGCCCTTGTAGTTCTTCAAGAACTCGCGCAGCCACACGACGCTGTCCGCGTCGAGGTGGTTCGTCGGCTCGTCGAGGATCATCGTCTGCGCATCGGAGAAGAGGATCCGCGCGAGCTCGATGCGGCGACGCTGGCCGCCGGACAGCGTCTTCAGCGGCTGGTCGAGGATGCGATCCGGCAGCGACAGGTTGTGCGCGATGGATGCCGCTTCGGACTCGGCCGTGTAGCCGCCGAGCGCCTCGAAGCGCTCCATGAGGTTGCCGTAGCGGCGCATCGCCTTCGCGGCCACCTTCTCGTCGGCATCCCCCATCTGCATCGACGCCTCCTGCATCTGCAGGGCGAGGGTGCCGAGTCCGCGTGCATCGAGGATGCGGGTGCGCGCGAGCATCTCCGGGTCACCGGACCGCGGATCCTGCGGGAGGTAGCCGAGTTCGCCCGAGCGCTCGACCTTGCCGTCGGCCGGCAGCAGGTCGCCGGCCAGCACCTTCGTCAGCGTGGTCTTTCCGGCACCGTTTCGGCCGACGAGACCGATCTTGTCGCCGTCGGAGACACGGAACGACACCTCCGACATGAGCGTGCGAGCGCCCACGCGGATCTCGAGATCGTGCACGGCGAGCACAGCGGACGTCCGTTCGTCGGGGATGGGAACCGGTCCAGAGACGGACCAGCCTCCCATTCTACCGTCCACGTCCAACGTCGGCCGCCGCTCCGATCGAGAGGTGCCAGACTCGGGCCATGCGATTGCGCCCCTTCGCCGACGATGATCTGACCCTGCCCTTCCTCGGCACGATCCCGTTCCGCGCCGATCGATGGCGCGATGCGCATACCCGCTCGACCGTGCTGGAGGTAGACGGGCACCCCGTGGCCGCCGGCATCATGTGGACCTCGCGGGTGCACGGGGACCGGTACTGGCTCGCCATCGTGGTGGAGCCGGCATCGCGTGGCCGTGGGTACGGAAATGCCGTGTTCGCCCACCTGTCGACACTGCGAGCTGCGCCACTGGCCTTCATGACGCGCGGGTACGTCGACGACGACGCGCTCGGATTCGCCGACGCCCTCGGAGCGCGGACGATACAGGTGGTGCCACCCGCGGACGTGACGACGGCGTCCCGCGCGGTGCTGCGCCCGCACCCGGCGGTGCAGAGCGTCCGCGATCTGCGGTGGGACGACGTCCTCGATGCCAACGCGGCCGTCTACGCCTGGACGCACGCGGCATGGTCGCCCGTCGCTCCGGACTTCGCGGCGGCTCTATCGGAAGACCTCGAGGCTGAGGTCGACCGCGACGCGAGCAGCGCCGCCGTCGTCGACGGCGCGATCGTCGCGCTGGCGCTCGTCTATCACGACTCGACACCCCCGTGCCTCACCGCGGAGACCACGAGGAGGGAGACGGCCGACGGTGAGCGTTTGATCGAGGCCTGCGTGCGGCGTTCCCTCGACGTGCTCGCAGCTCGCGGGGTCGAACTGGTCACCTTCGATGGCCATGTCAGCGATCCGCACTTCCTCCCCGTGTGGGCGCGCCTCGCACCGAGCGGCCGGTGGTTCCGCCTGGTCGAGATCCCTCCGGCCGCCGGCTGACTCAGCGCGCCGAACGGGTCATCCGCACCTCCCGCACGCCGTCGTCGACGCGTGCGGTGCCGTCGGGTGCGAAGCCGTGCTTGGCGTAGAAGGCCTGCGCGCGGGGATTGGGGTCAGCCACCCACAGCATGTGCGCCACGGATGGCGGAGCCACCTCGTCCAAGAGCGCAGCGCCGGCGCCGGTGCCGTGATGATCGGCGAGGACATAGAGCACGTAGAGCGCTCGATCGGGGGTGCCATCCGACCGGTCGGCTTCGAGTGTGGGACCGGTCATCGCGATTCCGACGACCTCGTCATCGACGACGGCGACGGCCGCGACGACGTGCGCGAACCGGGGATCGTCGCCGAGCGCCGCGTTCCAGAAGCGCTCGCGGCGGTCCACGAAGTCGGGCGCGTCGAGGACCTCGTCCGACATCAGGCCGCGGTAGGTCTGCCGCCATCCCTCGACGTGCACGCGCGCCATGCCGGCGGCATCCGCGGGACGGGCGACGCGAACGGTGAAGGTCGTCATGTCGCGAGTGTAGTCAGCGGCGCATGCGACGGCGCCGGATCGGGGTCGCAAACGGCGTCTGCATAGCGGTGGATGCCGCGTGTCGCGACCCCGAACCCGCCGGATCGCAGGCGCCGCCACACCGACGGCGAGCGCGCGGGACGGGACGCATGGCCGTCCGATTGTCTTCATGCGACAACGAATCCGGCGGTGTTCCATCGATGTCAGCCAGGTGAGCCGCGCGGCGAGACTCTAGGCTGAGCCGTGACCCGTCCGCCTCTCGAAGGAGACCGCATGTCCCTCGCCGTCGCCGGCCGCCGCCCCGTGCTCGCCGACCTCATCGCCCGCCCGACCGACCGTGCGCGCGCCGCCGCACTGGATGCCGCTCTCGTCGTCGCGGGCGCCGCGGTGGTCGCCGTTCTCGCGCAGGTCGAGGTGCCGCTCTGGCCTGTCCCTGTCACCGGACAGACTCTCGCCGTCGTCGTCGTGGGCGCCGCGCTCGGTGCCCGCCGGGGCGCTGCCGCTCTCGTCACCTATCTCGTGGCCGGCCTGGCGGGCCTGCCGGTCTTCGCCGGGTTCACGGGAACGATCGCGGCGATCACCAAGCCGAGCTTCGGGTTCATCATCGGCTTCATCTTCGCCGCCTTCGTCGCGGGGTGGTTCGCGGAGCGCGCCTGGGATCGACGTCCCGTCCTCGCGTTCGTCGGTTTCGCGGCGGCGAGCGTGATCCCGTTCCTGTTCGGCGTACCGTACATGGCCTTCATTCTGAACACCGTCCTGGGCAAGGGCCTCGGTATCGAGGCGATCCTCGCCGCCGGTGTCACCCCGTTCATCCTTGGCGGCATCGTCAAGGCCGCGCTCGCTGCGCTGCTAATCCCCGCTGCCTGGGCGGGCGTCCGCGCCCTGGAGCGCCGGTCCGGTCGCTGACCCTCACCGCGCAACGACGACGGCCCCGACCACTGCGGTCGGGGCCGTCGTCGTGTCTCTCGCGGCGTCAGCCCTTCGCCACCGCCACCGCAGCGGCCAGCTTCTGCGTGATGGTCGGCAACGCCCAGGGCAGCGTCAGCGCGGTCGGCGAGACTGCCGCCACGTTCTCCGCGCCCACCATCGCCGCCACGGCACCCTTCTTCACCGCGGGGATCAACTGACCTCGCGCGGAGCCGAGGAACTCGTCGAGCGTCTTCTGGTCCTCGCCCTGCGTGAAGATGACCTGAGCATCGATCTTGTCGAGGTTCTCCTGGCTGACCGTGGTGTAGAAGGTGCCCTCGCCCTTGTCCAGGGAAGTCACGCTGGGCGGCGAGACGAAGCCGAGGTCCTGCAGGACCTCCACCCGGGGATCGGCCGGGAGATACATGTAGAAGGTATCCACGTCGTCATCCACGTAGGCGATCGTGACACCGGCGAACTCGGGGTGAGCGGCGGCCGCGTCCTTCACCTGCGCGTCGAGGCTCGTCAGCAGGTCGGCAGCCTGCGTGCTCATGCCGAGAGCCTTGCCGGTGATCGTGATGACGTCGCGCCACGGCGTCGCCCACGGCGCGCTCGGGTAGGCGACGACGGGGATACCCGCCGCCGTGATGGCGTCGTAGTCCTTCTGCGTGAGCCCCGAGTAGGGGGCGAGCAGCAGGTCGGGGTTCGTCTTCAGCAGCTCCTCGAGCGGGACGTCGTTCGAGCTGACGTCGAGAATGGCGGGCTTGGTGCCTCCGAGCTTGTCGACGGCATCCGCGATCCACGGCGGCATCTTGTCGTCACCGCCCGAGTAGTTGTCGGCGGGAATCGCGACGGGCTGGATGCCGAGGGCGAGAACGGCGTCCGTCGCACCCCACCCCCACGTCGCGATGCGCTCGGGCTTCTTCTCGATCGTGGCGTCTCCGAGCGCCGAGGTGATGGTGACGGGGAAGCCGTCACCCGAAACGCTCTCGGAGGTGGTGGGCGCCGCGGATCCGGCGGCGCAGCCGGACAGCAGGAGTGCGGTCACTCCGGCGATCGCGGCGAGTCCGAGTGCTGTGCGGAGTCGTCTCATGGGTCTTCCTTTCTCAGGGACGTGCAGGGATGGCGCCGTCGACGCGTGCGGAGGCGCTCGCCGACGGGACGGGGATGATGATCGGCGTACCGGTGAGAGGATCGGGCATCACCAGCGACGACAGCCCGAACGCCCGACGGATCGTCTCGGCGGTCATGACCTCGGTCGGAGCGCCATGGGCGATGACGCTTCCGGCGTGCATGACGACGAGCTCATCGGCGTACCGGGCGGCCAGGTTGAGATCGTGGAGCACCGCGACGACCGTGGTTCCCCGTTCGCGGTTGAGGTCGCTCAGAAGGTCGAGCACCTCCAACTGGTGGCTCAGATCGAGGAAAGTGGTCGGCTCGTCGAGCAGCAGGATGCGCGGATCCTGCGCGAGTGCCATCGCGATCCACACGCGCTGACGCTGCCCGCCCGACAGATCGCCTACGGGCCGCTCGGCGAGGTCTGTGATCCCCGTCCACGCCATCGCCTCGTCCACCCGCGCCGTGTCGTGCGCGCTCCAGCGTTGCAGCAGTCCGCGGTGGGGATGACGGCCGCGACCGACCAGCTCGGCCACCGTGACGCCGTCGGGTGCGGTCGGATGCTGCGGGAGAAGTCCGACGGTCTGGGCCAGCTGACGGCGCGGGATGCCGCGGACATCCGCGTCGTCGATCTCCACGCGACCCGCGAGCGGCGGGTGGAGTCGGGCGAGTGTTCCCAGCAAGGTGGACTTGCCCGACGCGTTGGCGCCGATGATCATCGTGACGCGCCCGGGAGCGATCTCGAGGTCGAGGTCGTCGATGACACGTCGGGAGTGGTAACCGGCGGCGAGGGCACGCGCGGCGAGGCGCGGTGCCTCCGGAGACGACGTCATAGCTGGCGTCCTTTCGATGTGGCGAGCAGCCAGAGCAGGAAGAGGGCGCCGACCGCACCGGTCACGACGCCGACGGGCATGCTGACGCCCGGGATGGCGTACTGGGCGACGAGATCGGCGGCCGACAGCAGAACAGCGCCCAGCGCAGCACTGGTGCCGACCCCGACGGCGCCGTGCCGCAGGAGCCCGCGGGCGATGGCGGGAGCGCACAGCGCGATGAAGGAGATCGGTCCGACGAAGGCGCAGGTCACGGCGGTGAGGAGCACCGCGCTGGTCACGACGACCAGACGAACCGGCGCGCTGGCGACGCCGAGCCCGTGCGCGCTCTCCCGCCCCAGCTGCACGAGCGGCAACCACCGCGATGCGACGACGAGCGCCGGAAGCAGCGCGATGATGACGATCACGACCACGACCACCTGCCACCACGGCGTCGAGGACAGGCTTCCCGTGAGCCACAGCAGCGCGAGTCGCGCCTCCTCGACCTTCGCACGCACCATCAACAGGTTGATGAGAGCGGCGGTGAGGAACGAGACGCCGATGCCGGCCAGGATGAGGCGGAACCCGCCGTCGCGCAGTGAGCGTCCTGCAAGAGCGAGCAGGACCGCGACAGCGGCTCCGCCGGCGAAGGCGAACACCGCCAGGAGCGGTCCGGTGGTCCCCAGGACGAGGATCGCGGTGACGGCGGCGAGACCGCTTCCACCGGAGATGCCGAGCAGGTCGGGACTGGCCAGAGGGTTGCCGAGGAAGGACTGCAGGAGCGCCCCGGCGGCGCCCAGCGCGGCCCCGACCACCAGCGCCATGGCGGCGCGCGGCGCCCGCACCTGGAAGACGACGTACTGCTCGATGCGCGTCCCGGACCCGGTCAACGTCGCCCAGAGACGGTCGGGGGCGATCGGGTAGTCGCCCACCGAGACGGCGACGACGACGGCGACGACGGCGAAGACGATGACCGTGCTCACCACGATGCGGTGGCGGCGGGCGGCGGCGCGGCGGACGGCCAGGGTGGCACTCACAGCATGCTCCGACGCGGCTGCAGCACGAGTGCGATCAGGACGGGGGCGCCGATGATCGCGACGACGATGCCGGCCTGCACTTCGCCGGGTGGCGCGACGACGCGTCCCACCACATCGGCCAACAACAGGAAGACCCCGCCGTAGAGCATCCCGAGAGGCAGGAGGCGCCCGTAGCTGCCCCCGACGACGGCACGCAGCGCGTGCGGGACGAGCAGCCCGAGGAAGACGATCGGGCCGGCGATCGCGGTCGCCCCGCCGCACAGGAGCACGGTCGCGACGATGCCGAGCACGCGACTGCGACCGACGTCGTGCCCGAGGCCGGCGGCGGTGTCCGCACCGAGAGCGAAGAGGTCGAGGCCGCGGGCGGATGCCAGGGCGAGGACGGCACCGACGACGAGTGCGGGCAGCACGAGTGCGACGGCGTCCAGACCTCGAGTCGACAGGCCTCCGGCCGCCCAGTACCGGTAGACGTCGAGCGCGTAGGAGTTGGTGTTGAGGATCAGGAAGGTGACCGCGCTGAGCCCGGCAGTCACGGCCGCGCCGGTGAGTGCGAGTCGCGCAGGCCCGGCCTCGTCCCCGCGGCCTCCGATCAGCGCGACCGCGACCGCCGCCACGGCGGCGCCGCCGAACGCGAACCAGACGAAGCCGTCCGGCGTCGACATCCCGAACAGCGTGATCGCAGCGAGCACGGCCACCGAGGCCCCCGCATTCAGGCCGAGCAGTCCGGGATCGGCGAAGGGGTTGCGCGTGAGGCCCTGCATGACCGTTCCCGCCAGGGCGAGCGCGGCGCCCGCGCAGACGCCGATGACGGTGCGGGGCACGCGCTGTGTGACGACCACGATGTGATCGGGGTTGGCGGCGTCGAACGACGCCAACGCGTGCCACACGTCGACCGGGGCGATCTGCCGCGCTCCGACTCCCAGCGAGAGCAGGACGAAAACGGCCAGGAGGGCAGCTCCGGTCACCGCGACGACCAAGGTTCGGCGCGGTCGTACCGGCGCGCTCATTCGACGCGCTCGGACTGACCGCGTCGCCAGTAGCCCATGAAGGCGACACGCTTACGGTCGACTCCGCACTCCGACACGAGAAGCCGCCGGAGAGTCTTGACCGTCGCCGACTCCCCCGCCATCCACGCATAGAACTCGCCGTCGCCGTCCTCGGGGCTGTCCCAGAGCAGGTCGCGATCGACGTCGATCTCCTCGAGCGGCTGAGGTCGCGGCGCTGCCGCGCGGGCAAGGACGTCGGCGTGGCGCGTCGTCCACGCGGTGACCGCCTCGATGAGGGCGTCACCGTGCGGACGGTCGCCGCGCGCGAGCCAGGTCAGGCGCACACCGGATGCCGCGGGAAGCTCCGGCCGGAGCGCATCCTCGGCGCTGGGCACCTCGACGAACGCGTCGAGCTCGCATCGTGGATCGAGCGACTCCAGGATGCTGCAGATCGCGGGCGCGGCCGTCTCGTCTCCGGCCAGCAGCAGCCGGCGGGCGGTGCCGGGATGCCAGTCGAGTCCGACACGGGAGTGAGGGCTCCGCTCGTCGGGACCCACGATGACGAGCTCGTCGCCGACGGCGGCACGTTCCGCCCAGGCTCCCGCGGGACCGGCGTCGTGGTGGACGACGAAGTCGACGGTGAGCTCGCGAGCGGCGACATCCACCCGACGCACCGTGTAGGTGCGGAAGGGGTTGCGCCGCGCGGAGGGCAACGCACGCCATCTGTCGTACCAGTCACCCGCGTGCTCGGCCTGACCGAAGTCGGAGTAGCCGCCCGGGACGTCGGGCAGGGGCAGAACGACCTTGATCCGCTGATCGAGGCCTGCCGTGCCGAACCACTCCAGATCGGGACCCGTGAAGCACACCCGCACGAAGTGCTCAGAGAGCCGCTCGACGGCGCGGACACGGACGGCGTACGGGCGGTAAGCCGGACGGACGACGGTGGCGGATTCGGTCACTCCATAAGGTTAGCCTTACCTTCGTCAGATGTCACACCGGCGAGCCGACGAGACGTCCGATTCGCTCGACGGCTTCGGTGAGAACCTCCGGCCCGCAGCCGAAGTTCACGCGGACGTGACCTGTGCCCTGCGCTCCGAAGTGCGGGCCGTGATGGACAGCCACGCGCGCCTCGGCGAGGATGCGCCCGGCCGGGTCGTCACCCCAGCCGTACGCACTCAGATCCACCCAGGCGAGGTAGCCCGCGTCGGGCAGGCGGTAACGAGCGCGAGGCAGGTGTGCGGCGAGGAGGTCCGCGAGGAGATGACGGTTGAGATCGAGTCGGGCGCGCAGGGCGTCGAGCCACTCATCGGATGCCGCGTCGAGTGCCGCAACGCTCGCGATCGCGCCGAACAGCCCCGTTCTCCACTCGACTTCCGAGGGCAGGTCGCGCACGACGGCGGTCGTCCGTTCGTCCCCGGTCACCATGACCGCGCACTTCAACCCTGCGAGATTGAACGCCTTGGAGGGGCTGGTGACGGTGTAGCCGAGCGCTGCGGCTTCCGGTGAGGAGGCGAGAAAGGGGGTGAAGGTCGCATCGTCGTAGACGAGCGGGGCGTGGATCTCGTCACTGATGACCACGGCACCATGTCGCGCGGCGATCCGGGCCAGCGCGGCCAGCGTCTCACGTGAGTGGACCGTCCCGGTGGGGTTGTGCGGGTTGCACAGCAGCACAGCGCGAGCACCGTGGGACAGCGCCTCCTCGATGCCCTCCAGGTCGAGCTCCCACGTCGTCCCCGTGTCGCGCAGCGGCACGGAAGCGACACGGCATCCGGCTTCTTCGACCGTCATCGCGAACGGCGGATACACCGGCGGGGTGATCACGACCGCGTCCCCGGGTGTGGTGACCGCGCGCAGGATCTCGACGACGCCCATCATCACGTCGCCGGTCGTCCGCACACGGTCGGCATCGACGGCCCACGCGAAGCGGCGAGCGGCGAAGGACGCGAATGCCGCACGCACACCGGGCTCCGGTGGCGTGTACCCCGTGTCGCCGAGCTCGATCGCCGTGGTCAAGGCGCTCGTGATCAGCGGCGCGAGGGCGAAGTCCGTCTCCGCCACGAACAGCGGCAGGACGTCGGAACCGTACGTACGCCACTTCGTGCTGGACCGCCGCCGCAGGCTCTCCACGGGAAGGGCTTCGAGAGGAACGATGCTCACGCCTCGAGCCTACCGACGGCTCCCCTGCGGGTGCGCCCCGCCGTCATCGGATGACGATCAGATGGCGAAGCCCAGCGCACGCATCATGTCACGGCCGTCGTCGGTGATGCGTTCGGGACCCCAGGGCGGCATCCACACCCAGTTGATGCGGAAGCGATCGACCACGTCGTCCAGGGCCTGCGCGGTCTGCTCTTCGAGCACGTCCGTGAGCGGGCAGCCCGCCGAGGTCAGCGTCATGTGGATGACGAGGGCGTCGTTCTCCTCGTCCCAGCTGAGGTCGTAGATGAGACCGAGATCGACGACATTGATCCCGAGCTCGGGATCCATCACGTCCTTGAGAGCTTCGGTGACGTCGTCGTACTTCTCCGGACTGAGCGTCGCAGTCATGGGTTCGATCCTATGCCTCGACGATGTCGGACGGCTCGAGATACCGGTCGTAGCCCTCGTCCTCCAGCCGCTCCGCCAGCTCCGGTCCACCCTCCTCGGCAACGCGGCCCTTCACGAGCACGTGCACGAAATCGGGCTTGATGTAGCGGAGGATGCGCGTGTAGTGCGTGATGAGCAGCACGCCGAGGTCCGTCGCCTCCTTGGCACGGTTCACCCCTTCGGAGACGATCTTCAGCGCGTCGACGTCGAGGCCGGAGTCGGTCTCATCCAGCACCGCGATCGCCGGCTTGAGCAGCTCGAGCTGCAGGATCTCGTGGCGCTTCTTCTCGCCGCCGGAGAAGCCCTCGTTGACGTTGCGGGCAGCGAACTTCGGATCCATGCGGAGGTTCTTCATCGCCTCCTTGACGTCCTTCGTCCACGTACGGATCGCGGGCGCCTCGCCCTCGATCGCGGTCTTCGCCGTACGGAGGAAGTTCGTGACGGTCACACCGGGGATCTCCACCGGATACTGCATCGCGAGGAACAGCCCGGCACGAGCGCGCTCGTCGACCGACATCGCCAGCACGTCCTCGCCGTCCAGCGTGATCGTGCCCTGGGTCACCGTGTACTTGGGGTGACCGGCGATCGTGTAGGCGAGGGTCGACTTTCCGGAGCCGTTGGGACCCATGATCGCGTGGGTCTCGCCGGTACGCACCGTCAGGTCGACGCCGTTGAGGATGGGGGTCTCCCCCGCGTCGGTCTCGACCGTCACGTGGAGGTCGCGGATCTCGAGAACAGCCATGTCAGTTACCTTCTTCAGTTCACGTCTTTGAGGACAGCGGGATCGATCAGGACGTCATTCCCGTCGATCGTGACCGCGTACACGGGCACCGGCTCATAGGCCGGAAGGTTCAGGGGGCGGCCGGTGCGCAGCGAGAAGGCCGAGCCGTGGGCCCAGCACTCCAGGGTCTCCCCTTCCACGAACCCGTCCGACAGCGAGATGTCGCCGTGCGTGCAGGTGTCGCCGATCGCATGGACCTCACCGTTCGAATCCAGGACGACGGCCATCGGAACGCCGTCGATCTCGACGCGCACCGCGGTGTCCTGGGTGAGGTCGCTCAGGCTGAGCGCCTTCTGCGCGGTCATGCGTGTTCTCCTTCGGCCGCCGTCGCCAGAGCCAGCTCGTCCTCGATCGCGGCGATGAGCTCGTCCTGCAGGGCCGGCACATCGATCTTCTGGACGATCTCGGCGAGGAATCCCAACACGACCAGACGTCGAGCCTCGTCCTCCGCGATTCCACGCGCCTGCAGGTAGAACAGCTGCTCGTCGTCGAAGCGCCCGGTCGCGCTCGCGTGTCCCGCGCCGCGGATGTCGCCTGTCTCGATCTCGAGGTTGGGGATCGAGTCGGCGCGTGCACCGTCGGTGAGCACGAGGTTGCGGTTGGCCTCATACGAGTCGGTGCCCACGGCATCCGGTCCGATGAGCACGTCACCGACCCAGACGCTGCGCGCGGACTCGCCCTGCAGCGCTCCCTTGTAGAGCACGTCTCCGACCGTCTGCGCACCCTTGTGGTGCAGGTAGACCTGGCTCTCCAGGTGCTGACCGGCGTCGGCGAACGACAGACCGTAGAGTCTGCCCTCCGCACCTGCTCCCGCGAGCTCGACGGACGGGTTCACGCGGACGACGCGTCCGCCGAGACTGACCACGACGTGGGTCAGCGTCGCGTCGCGGTCGACCCGCGCCTGGTGAGATGCCAGGTGAATGGCGTCATCGTCCCAGCGCTGTACCGAGACGACCGTCAGCGCGGCGCCGTCACGAACGATGATCTCGACGTTCTGCGCCTGCTGTGCGGTACCGGCGTGGCGCAGCACGACCGTCGCCCGTGAGTGCGCCTGTGCCTCGATCACGACGTGCGCATGCGCGACGCCGCCGCGACCGGTGAGATGAACGACGACGGGCTCATCGAGTTCGATGCCCGCGGGGATGCGGATGAGCGGCGCCTCGTCTTCCTGCGCCCACGCGATCGCGCTGACGCGATCCTCGGGACGGAAGACCTCGCCGCGCGGTGCCTCCCCGACGCGCAGACGGACCTGCTCGACGGAAGAGGGAGCACTCACCTCGACGCCGATGACGTCGTGCGGGGCGGGCTCGTCCCGCAGCAGGGCGCCCAGGAGAGTCAGCGGCGTGTGCTTCCAGTTGACTTCGCGGCCGGTCGGCACGGCGAAATCGGAGGGGTCGAACGAGGTCGGCCGCTCCGATCGCGTCTGCACCGGCACGAAGCCGGAGACCAGCGTGGCCGCAGGGTCGATGTGACCCTCCGCCCGGATGCTCTCGCCGGCGGGGGTCTGAGTCGCTGTCGTCATCAGCCGACGGATCCTTCCATGCCCATCTCGATGAGCTTGTTGAGCTCGAGGGCGTACTCCATGGGCAGTTCGCGTGCGATGGGCTCGATGAAGCCGCGCACGATCATCGCCATCGCCTCGTCCTCCGGCATGCCGCGGCTCATCAGGTAGAAGAGCTGCTCTTCGCTCACCTTGGAGACCGTGGCCTCGTGACCGAGCTGCACGTCGTCGACACGTATGTCGATCGCCGGATACGTGTCCGAACGCGAGATCGTGTCGACCAGGAGCGCGTCGCAGCGCACGGTGTTCGCCGAGTGGTGGGCGTTCGCGTCCACGCGCACCTCGCCGCGGTACCCGGCCCGGCCGCCACCGCGGGCGATCGACTTGGAGACGATCGAGGACTGCGTGTAGGGAGCCATGTGGATCATCTTCGCGCCGGCATCCTGGTGCTGTCCGGGACCGGCGAAGGCGACCGAGAGGGTCTCCCCCTTCGCGTGCTCGCCCATGAGGTAGATGGACGGGTACTTCATCGTGACCTTCGAGCCGATGTTGCCGTCGATCCACTCCATCGTCGCGCCTTCGTGGGCGATGGCGCGCTTGGTCACCAGGTTGTAGACGTTGTTGGACCAGTTCTGGATCGTCGTGTACCGCACGCGGGCGTTCTTCTTCACGATGATCTCGACGACGGCCGAGTGCAGCGAGTCGCTCTTGTAGATCGGCGCCGTGCAGCCCTCGATGTAGTGGACGTAGCTGTCCTCGTCGGCGATGATCAGCGTCCGCTCGAACTGGCCCATGTTCTCGGTGTTGATGCGGAAGTACGCCTGCAGCGGGATCTCGACGTGCACGCCCTTCGGGACGTAGACGAACGATCCACCCGACCAGACGGCCGTGTTGAGGGCGGCGAACTTGTTGTCCCCGGCCGGGATCACGGTGCCGAAGTACTCTTCGAAGAACTCGGGGTGCTCGCGCAGCGCCGTGTCGGTGTCCATGAAGATGACGCCCTGCTGCTCCAGGTCCTCGCGGATCTGGTGGTAGACGACCTCGGACTCGTACTGCGCGGCGACGCCGGCGACGAGGCGCTGACGCTCCGCCTCCGGGATGCCCAGCTTCTCGTACGTGTTGCGGATCTCCTCCGGGAGGTCCTCCCACGACTGCGCCTGCTTCTCGGTGGAGCGCACGAAGTACTTGATGTTGTCGAAGTCGATGTCCGAGAGGTCGGCACCCCACGTGGGCATCGGTTTGCGCCCGAACAGCTGGAAGCCCTTCAGTCGGGTCTTCAGCATCCACTCGGGTTCGTTCTTCAGCGCCGAGATCCCGCGGACGACGTCCTCGTTGATCCCGCGCTGGGCGACGGCGCCGGCGGCGTCTTCGTCGTGCCAGCCGAATTCATAGACGCCCAGTCCCTCGAGTTCGGGACGGTCGATGAGCACATCCGACATGGGGTTTGCCTCCTTCGTGCCCGGCGGTGTCATCCGCTCCGGCATTCCTGCGCCTGCGCCTGTCTCACGATCGGAGTGTCGTGGGCGAAGGTCGGATGCCGCTTCCAGGGCCGTTTTCGTGTCGTTTTCTCCGACGTGGTCTTCGTCGGGGCGTGCACCGCGCGCGCCTAGACTGTAGGTGGCGTGACGCGCTCCGCGCGCCGCTGTTCCCACCCCTTCAGTCTATAGGCAACACCCCGACACGGGGGTGGCCGGCGCCCGTCCGGGCGCGCATCCGGGAGGCGACCCCACCTTGTCCGCACCACAGACCTCCAGCGCCGACACCACCACCGCGGCGCCCGCACCCGCGGACGGGCGCGGACTGCTGTCGCGACTTCCCGCGCGTGTCGGGCGCCCGACACGCGTCCTCGCGTGGCTCGTGCTGATCAGCAACATCGTCATCGTCGGCACGGGCGGTCTCGTCCGGCTCACCGGCTCGGGCATGGGCTGCGAGACCTGGCCGTACTGCACCCCGGATTCGCTCGTCCCGACGCAGGAGCTCGGCATCCACGGCCTCATCGAGTTCGGCAACCGTACGCTGACCGGCGTCCTGGTGATCGTGGCCCTCCTCGCCTTCCTGTCCGTCGTGCGCCTGTGGCGCACGCGTCCGGAACTGCCGCGGCTCGTGCTCGCGATCGGCATCGGCATCATCCTGCAGGCCGTCATCGGCGGTGTCACCGTGTGGCTGCACCTGCACCCCAGCATCGTCGGGCTGCACTACCTGCTGTCGGCCGCGCTCGTCGCGATTGCCGCCGCCTACGTCGTCCGCGTGTACGCGAAGCCCGGCCGGCGAGAGCTCGTCGTCCCGCGCGGCTACGCCGTCGTGGCGCACGTGACGAGCGTCGTCGTTCTCATCACGGTGGTCATCGGCATCCTGCTGACCGGCTCCGGCCCGCACGCCGGAGACACCGCCGCCGCCCGCAACGGCCTCGACCCGATTTTCTGGCAGCACGTGCACAGCTGGCCCGCCTACGTCCTTTTCGCGCTCACGCTGGTGCTGTTCGGGTGGTCCTACCGGCTGGGTGCGACGACGGGCATGCGGCGATGGACGGGTCTGCTGCTCGGCGTGGAGCTGGTGCAGATCGCGATCGGGCTGTGGCAGGCGCGCACGGGCCTTCCGATCGCTCTCGTGAACATCCACATGATGCTCGCCGTGACACTCGTGGCGGCGATGACCGCCGTGATCCTGCACATGAAGCAGCCGCATGACATGCTGGATGCCGGCGAGCGCTCCACAGCGATCTCATAGCCGGCGCATCACCGCTCCTCTGGTGGTTCGCAGATAGTCGATGTGTCGCCGCGCGTGCGGCGACGTGACAGAAGGAGCTTTCCCATGCCCAACACCGCCCGTGTGATCCGCAGCATCCCGTTCTGGGTGCTCGTGGGCGGCTCGCTCGTCGCCGTCGGCGGCGGCGTCTACCTGCTCGTCGACAAGCTGACCGTCATGGCCAGCACGCTCGCCGACGGCACCGCCACCGGTGTCGAGGTCTACGCCGGTCAGATCTGGGCCGTTCTCGGCGCGATCCTCATCGGCGTCGGCCTCATCGGTCTGGCTCTGGCGCTGACCCTCGGCACCATCGGCTCGATCGCGCGCGGCGTCACGCCGAGCGTCGTCGCCGAGGAGATCGACGTGGTCGAGGTCGTGGAGCCCGCGACGGTCGCCGCCCCGGTGGCCGAGACGATCGCCGCCCCGACTGCGGACGCCGACGAGTCCGATGCTGCGACGACGGACCGCCCCACGGTCTGATCGCGCACCGAACGACACGAAGGCGCCGGCTCCTCGAGGAGTCGGCGCCTTCGTCGTCCGTTCAGAACGGGAGCAGCGGATCGATCGCGATGGCGACGAACAGGAGCGTCAGGTACGTGATCGACGCGTGGAAGACGCGCATGGGGCGGATCTGCTCTCCGCGGACGGCACGGTTGTAGAGCACGTGGGACTCGACGATGAACCAGCCGCCGAACGCGAGAGCGGATGCCGTGTAGACGAGGCCCATGCCCGCGACGGGAATGAGCAGAAGCGAGCAGGCGACGGTGGCCCAGGCGTACAGGATGACCTGCAGCCCGACCTGCTGGCCGTTGCGCGTCGCGCCGAGCATCGGCACGTCCGCTTCCTGGTAGTCGCCCTTGTACTTCATCGACAGCGGCCAGTAGTGCGGCGGGGTCCAGAGGAAGACGAGGAGGAAGAGGACGAAGGGGGTCCAGGTCAGCGATCCGGTGACGGCCGACCATCCGATGAGCACCGGGAAGCACCCGGCGATGCCGCCCCAGACGATGTTCTGCTCGGTGCGGCGCTTCAGCAGCATCGTGTAGATGACCACATAGAAGAAGATGGCCACGGCGCTCAGCGTTGCGGCCAGCCAGTTGGTGGTCAGCAGCAGCCAGAGAGTGGAGCCCACCGCCAGGCTCCAGGCGAACACGAGAGCGCCTCGCGGAGTCACCTCGCCCGTGACGAGCGGACGATTCTCGGTCCGACGCATGTGCGCGTCGATGTCGCGATCGAGGTACATGTTGAAGGTGGCGGCCGATCCGGCGCTCATGGCGCCGCCGATCACCGTCGCCAGCACGAGCCACAGATTCGGCATCCCGCCCTGCGCCAGGATCATCACCGGCACCGTCGTCACCAGGAGCAGCTCGAGCACGCGGGGCTTGGTCAACGCAACGTACGCGCGGATCTTCTGGCCGAGGGGCAGGGCGATCGCGACATCGTTCCCGGCGGACACGCTCGACTGCACCATGCCCGCAGACCCCTTCCCCGGCTCACTCCAGACCTTTCCCCAGTCTAGGTCACGAGGCCATCGGGTGATCGCCCGAGCCGCAGCCGCCCACCGCGGATCGGTCGACGTTCGACGGCGAATTGTCACGGACGACACA
Source organism: Microbacterium sp. AG790 (assembly GCF_003634765.1). Taxonomy (NCBI): domain Bacteria; kingdom Bacillati; phylum Actinomycetota; class Actinomycetes; order Micrococcales; family Microbacteriaceae; genus Microbacterium; species Microbacterium sp. AG790. Next base: position 139,156 of record NZ_RBWZ01000008.1, on the reverse strand, counting down.
TGCGGCCTGCGACCCGCGGCACTTCGCTAAGCTGAAAACACAGGCGTCGCCGAGCGCCGGCAGGCAGCGCTTCGACGCCGCCGCGGCCGGCTGGAGAGTCGGACGCACTCCCCTCTTTTCGAAAGGGCACCACGTGTCGGAACTGGTTTGGGATGAGATCGATCGGCGCGCGGTGGACACCGCTCGCGTGCTGGCCGCGGATGCCGTGGAGAAGGTGGGCAACGGACACCCCGGCACGGCGATGAGCCTCGCGCCGGCCGCATACCTGCTGTATCAGCGTGTGCTGCGTCACGATCCGTCCGACACGCACTGGCTCGGCCGTGACCGCTTCATCCTCTCCGCCGGACACTCCTCGCTGACGCAGTACGTGCAGCTCTATCTCGGCGGTTTCGGACTCGAGCTGTCCGATCTCGAGTCGCTGCGCACCTGGGGCTCCCTGACCCCGGGCCACCCGGAGTACGGCCACACGAAGGGTGTCGAGATCACGACGGGCCCGCTCGGCCAGGGCCTGTCCTCGGCTGTGGGCTTCGCGTACGCGGCCCGCTACGAGCGCGGCTTGTTCGACCCCGAGGCGGCGGCCGGCACGAGCCCGTTCGACCACTTCGTGTACGTGATCGCGGGCGACGGCGACCTCCAGGAAGGCGTCACCAGCGAGGCCTCGAGCCTGGCCGGTCACCAGAACCTCGGAAACCTCATCGCCATCTACGACTCGAACCAGATCTCGATCGAGGACGACACCAACGTCGCCTTCACCGAGGACGTGGCCGCCCGTTACGAGGCCTACGGCTGGCAGGTCCAGACGGTCGACTGGAAGAAGACCGGGGAGTACGTCGAAGACGTCGCCGAGCTGTACGCCGCGATCGAGGCCGCCAAGGGCGAGACCGACAAGCCGTCGCTGATCATCCTGAAGACGATCATCGGATGGCCCTCGCCCGGCAAGCAGAACAGCGGAAAGATCCACGGCTCCGCCCTGGGCGCCGACGAGCTGGCGGCGACGAAGAAGGTCCTCGGGTTCGACCCGGAGAAGTCCTTCGTCGTCGACGACGACGTGATCGCGCACACGCGCGCTCTCCAGGGGCGGGCGACCGAGGCGCGCGCGGCCTGGCAGGTCGCCTTCGACGCGTGGGCTGCGGCCAACCCCGAGCGCAAGGCCCTGCTGGAGCGCCTGGAAGCGGGCGAGCTGCCCGCCGATGTCTCCGTCCCGGAGTTCACGTCCGGTAAGGACGTGTCCACGCGCGCCGCTTCGGGTCAGGTCATCAACGCGCTCGCCGCGCAGCTTCCGGAGCTCTGGGGCGGTTCCGCCGACCTGGCCGAGTCGAACCTCACGACGATCAAGGACGCCAAGTCGTTCATTCCCGCCGAGTGGTCGACCCACGAGTGGTCGGGAGACCCGTACGGGCGTGTGCTGCACTTCGGCATCCGCGAGCACGCGATGGGTGCGATCGTCAACGGCATCAAGCTGCACGGCCCGACACGCCCGTTCGGCGGCACGTTCCTGATCTTCAGCGACTACATGCGCCCGCCGGTGCGTTTGGCCGCTCTGATGGACATCCCCTCGATCTTCGTGTGGACGCACGACTCGGTGGCCCTCGGCGAGGACGGACCGACGCACCAGCCGATCGAGCAGCTGTCGACGCTGCGGCTCATTCCGAACTTCACCGTGGTGCGCCCGGCGGATGCGAACGAGACGTCCGCGGCCTGGCTGGAGATCGTCCGTCGCACCAGCGGCGGCCCGGTCGGCATCGCGTTGACGCGTCAGAACATCCCCGTGTTCCCTCGCGGCGAGGCGGGCTTCGCGACGACCGACGGCGTGGCGAAGGGGGCGTATGTGCTCATCGACGCCGAGGGCGGACAGCCCGACGTGATCATCATCGCGACCGGCTCCGAGGTGCAGCTGGCCGTCGCGGCCCGCGAGACCTTGGCCGCCGAGGGCATCCAGGCGCGCGTCGTCTCGGCCCCGTCGCTGGAGTGGTTCGCCGAGCAGGATGCCGCCTACCGCGAGAGCGTGCTGCCGGCCGCCGTCACGGCGCGCGTGTCCGTCGAGGCCGGGTCGACCCCGCTCTGGCGCGGCATCGTGGGCGATGCCGGCCGTACGGTCGGCATCGACCACTTCGGCGCCTCCGCCGATTACAAGACCCTGTTCGAGAAGTTCGGTATCACCACCGATGCGGTCGTGGAAGCGGCCCGCGCAACCGTCAAGGAGAACGCATGAGCACCCCCACCCCGGGCTCGACCCCGACCCAGCAGCTCGTCGACGCCGGCGTCAGCATCTGGCTCGACGACCTCTCCCGCGCGCGCATCGCGTCGGGCAACCTCGCCGACCTGATCTCGTCGCGCAATGTCTCGGGCGTCACGACGAACCCGTCGATCTTCCAGGCCGCCATCGGCAACCAGAACGACGACTCGTACGACGCACCGCTGGCCGCGCTGGCCGAAGGCGGCGCGGATGTCGACGCCGCGATCTTCGAGCTGACGACCACCGACGTGCGTGACGCCGCCGACATCTTCCGCGGCGTGTTCGACGCGACGGGCGGCGTGGACGGCCGCGTGTCGATCGAGGTCTCCCCCGATCTCGCTCACGACACCGACGCCACCGTCGCCGAGGCGGAGAAGCTGTGGGCCAAGGTCGACCGGCCCAACGCCCTCATCAAGATCCCCGCGACCAAGGCCGGCCTGCCCGCGATCACCGCGGTCATCGGCGCGGGCATCTCGGTCAACGTGACGCTGATCTTCTCGCTCGAGCGGTACGCCGAGGTCATCGACGCCTACCTGGCGGGCCTGGAGCAGGCGAAGGCGGCCGGGCATGACCTGTCCGGCATCCACTCCGTCGCCTCGTTCTTCGTTTCGCGCGTGGACACCGAGGTCGACAAGCGTCTGTCGGCTTTCGAGAGCGAGGATGCCGAGGCGCTGAAGAGCCGCGCGGGCCTGGCGAACGCGCGTCTGGCCTACGAGCTGTTCGAGCAGCAGTTCGCGACCGCGCGCGCTCAGGAGCTCATCGCCGGCGGCGCGAACGTGCAGCGTCCGCTGTGGGCCTCGACCGGTGTGAAGGATCCCGCGCTGCCCGACACGCTCTACGTCACCGAGCTCGTCGCACCCGGCACCGTCAACACGATGCCGGAGAAGACGCTCGACGCCACCTTCGACCACGGTGTCGTCACCGGCGACACCGTCACCGGTGCCTACGCGGACGCTCATCTGGTCTTCTCGCAGCTCGCCGAACTCGGCGTCGACATCAACGATGTCACCCAGACGCTCGAGGACGAGGGCGTCGCGAAGTTCATCGCCTCGTGGCAGGACCTCAAGAAGACCGTCGCCGAGGCACTGGCGACGGCCCCGGAGACCAGCCGGTGAGTTTCGAGATCCACGTCTCGGGTCACGTCAAGCAGGTCGTCGACCAGACCGTTCCGGGTCTGGTCGACAGCCTGATCGCCAGCGGTATCACCGCCGGCGACGCCGACCTGTGGGGACCCGAGGCGGCATCCGAGGCGGCTGTCCGCCTCGGATGGGTGAACGCGGTCAGCGTGTCACGCCCCCTCGTCGCCGAGATCCTCGCGCTGCGCGAGAATCTCGTCGCGCGCGGTCTCACCCGCGTCGTGCTCGCGGGGATGGGGGGCTCTTCGCTCGCGCCCGAGGTCATCACGCGCACGGCGGGCGTGCCGCTCGTGATCCTCGACTCGACCGACCCGGCACAGGTCCTGGCCGCGATCGACGGGGATGCCGAGTCCGGCAGCCTCGCGCAGACGGTGCTCGTCGTCGCATCGAAGTCGGGGTCGACCATCGAGACCGACTCCGCGCAGCGCGCCTTCGCGGCTGCCTGGTCCGATCTCGGCATCGATCCCGCTGAGCGCATCGTCGTGGTCACCGACCCGGGATCCCCGCTCGAGCAGTCCGCCCACGACGCCGGGTACCGCGTGTTCACCGCCGACCCGAACGTGGGAGGACGCTATTCGGCGCTCACCGCCTTCGGGCTGGTGCCCTCGGGTCTGGCGGGCGCGGACATCGCGGAGCTGCTGGACGAGGCGGAAGCCACGCTTCTGGAGGTCGCCATCGACGACCCCCGAAACCCCGCGCTCACACTCGCCGCGGCCATCGCCGGCGGGCACCCGCGCCGCGACAAGCTGGGCCTGATCAGTGACGGCACGCACATCGCCGGCCTGCCCGACTGGATCGAGCAGCTCGTCGCGGAATCGACCGGCAAGAACGGCACCGGCATCCTTCCCGTGGTGCTGCTGCCGCTGTCCCCGGAGGTCGACCAGACCCCGGCAGACATGCAGCTCGTGCGTCTCGTGGATGATGCCGTGCATTTCCGGCTGATCGAGCAGCACCCCGACGAGGTGCTCGTGAGCGGATCGCTGGGCGCCCAGTTCGTCGTCTGGGAGTACGCGACCGCCATCGCAGGACGCATGCTGGGCATCAACCCGTTCGACCAGCCGGACGTCGAGTCCGCCAAGGCCGCCGCTCGCGCGCTGCTCGAGTCGCGTCCCGACGCCAGCGCACCCGCCTTCACGGTGAACGGCGTCGAGGTCCGCGTATCCGATCCCGTGCTCGCGGCGTCCGGCACGCTCGCCGGGGTGCTCGACGCCCTCTGGGCTCGTCTCGGCCCCGACGGCTACGTCGCGGTGCAGGCCTACGCCGACCGCACCTCGGTGCCGCAGCTCGCCGGCATCCGCGAGCTCATCGCCGCCGATACGGGTCGACCCGTCACGTTCGGCTGGGGGCCCCGCTTCTTGCACTCCACGGGCCAGTATCACAAGGGCGGGCCCGCCACCGGGGTGTTCCTGCAGATCATCGGCGCCGGTGAGGTCGATCTGGAAATACCCGGTCGCCCCTTCACGTTCCGTCAGTTGATCACCGCTCAGGCAGCCGGCGACGCGGACGTGCTCGTCGCGCACGGACGGCCGGTGGTCACCCTCACCCTGACCGACCCTCAGGTCGAGGTGCTTTCCCTGTTCGAGGCCGCGCAGTAGCGCGACCAGGAGGAGTCTTTCTCGATGACTGCCGAGATCTCGCGCGACCACAATCCGTTGCGCGATCCCGATGACCGCCGCCTCAACCGCATCGCAGGTCCGAGCGCGCTGGTGATCTTCGGCGTGACAGGCGATCTGTCGCGCAAGAAGCTCATGCCGGCCGTGTACGACCTCGCCAACCGGGGACTTCTGCCTCCCGGCTTCGCTCTGGTGGGCTTCGCGCGACGCGACTGGGAGGACCAGGACTTCGCCAACGTCGTCCATGATGCGGTCCGTCAGTACGCACGCACGCCGTTTCGCGAGGAGACGTGGAAGCAGCTCCTGCAGGGCATCCGCTTCGTGTCGGGTGAGTTCGGCGACGACGACGCGTTCCGCCGCCTGCGCGAGACGGTGGAGAAGCTCGATGTCGAACGCGGGACGATGGGAAACCACGCGTTCTACCTGTCGATCCCGCCACGCGACTTCCCCATCGTCGCCAAGCAGCTGAAGGCGTCCGGGCTCGTCGACGACAGGTCGAACAATCCGGATGCCTGGCGCCGTGTCGTCATCGAGAAGCCCTTCGGCAGCGATCTGCAGACGGCCCGCGAGCTCAACGCCACCCTCGAGGTCGCCTTCCCGGCCGACTCGATCTTCCGCATCGACCACTACCTCGGCAAGGAGACGGTGCAGAACATCCTCGCGCTGCGCTTCGCGAACGAGCTGTTCGAGCCGATCTGGAACGCCAACTACGTCGACCACGTGCAGATCACGATGGCCGAGGACATCGGCGTCGGCGGTCGCGCCGGCTACTACGACGGCATCGGCGCGGCACGCGACGTCATCCAGAACCACCTCCTGCAACTCCTGGCGCTCACCGCGATGGAGGAGCCCATCTCGATGGATGCGAAGGATCTGCGCGCCGAGAAGGAGAAGGTGCTTGCGGCGGTGCGCCTGCCCGACGACCTGTCCACCGCCACGGCGCGAGGTCAGTACGGCGGCGGCTGGCAGGGCGGCGAGAAGGTCACCGGCTTCCTCGAAGAGGACGGGATGAACCCGGACTCGACGACCGAGACGTACGCGGCCGTGAAGCTCGAGATCGCGACCCGCCGCTGGGCGGGAGTGCCCTTCTACCTGCGCACCGGCAAGCGCTTGGGGCGGCGGGTGACGGAGATCGCCGTCGTCTTCAAGCGCGCGCCGCAGCTGCTCTTCCAGCGCAATCAGACGCTCGAGCTCGGGCAGAACGCGCTCGTGATCCGCGTGCAGCCGGACGAAGGGGTGACGATCCGGTTCGGCTCGAAGGTGCCCGGTGCGGGCAACGAAGTACGCGACGTCACGATGGACTTCGGCTACGGCCATGCGTTCACCGAGTCGAGCCCCGAAGCGTACGAACGCCTCATCCTCGACGTGCTGCTGGGCGACCCGCCGCTGTTCCCCCGTCACGAGGAGGTCGAGCTCTCGTGGAAGATCCTCGACCCCGTCGAGGAGTTCTGGAGCTCCGAGGGCGGACCGCTCGAACAATACTCTCCCGGCTCGTGGGGCCCTCCCTCAGCCGATGAACTCCTGGCCCGCGACGGCCGCGTCTGGAGGCGTCCATGATCGTCGACCTGCCCGACACCACGGTGTCGAAGATCGCGCGTTCGCTCGTGAGCGTGCGCGAGGAGGGTGGCGCTGTCGCCCTCGGACGCGTGCTGACCCTGGTGATCGTCACGACCCATGGCCTGCACGAGGAGGCCATCGAGGCCGCGAACGATGCCTCGCGGGAACACCCGATGCGTGTCATCGTGCTCATCGCGAACCCCGACGGCGACGCCAAGCTCGACGCCCAGATCCGCGTCGGGGGCGACGCCGGCGCCAGCGAGGTCGTGGTGCTGCGCGCGCAGGGCGATGTCGCCAGCAACCAGGAGGGCCTCGTGACGGGGCTCCTGCTGCCGGATGCGCCCGTCATCGCGTGGTGGCCGGACTTCCCGCCGGTGGAGCCCGCGGCATCCGACATCGGACGCATGGCCCAGCGCCGCATCACCGACGCGTCGACGAAGCCGTATGCCAAGGACCGCCTGTCCCGACTGGCACCTTCCTACGAGCCCGGCGACACCGACCTCGCGTGGACGCGCCTCACCCACTGGCGTGAGCAGCTGGCCGCGGTGCTCGACCAGCCGCCTTATGAGCCCGTGACTGGCGTCGAAGTGATCGGCGCCGGCAGCTCGCCCTCGACCGGTCTGCTCGCGGCATGGCTGCGACTCAAGCTCGACGTGCCGGTCACCTGGCGTTACTCGGCCCCCGAGGACTGGGAGCACGGCATTCAGAAGGTGCGCCTGACGCGAGCGAACGGCGACATCGTCCTCGAGCGGACGAACGACATCGACGCGACGCTCACGCAGCCCGGACAGCCGTCGCACGACATCGTTCTCCCCCGCCGAACGCTCCGCGAATGCCTCGCGGAGGAGCTGCGCAGGCTCGATCCGGACCTCCTGTATGGTCGAGTGATCACGGAGGGCTGGGAGCTTCTCGGCCCGGCGACCGCGACCGAGTCCTAGGAGTTCCGATGGCGCAGATGTGGACCGAGAAGCGTGTCGTGATCAGCCCCGACGCGCCGACGCTGGCGACGGCGGTCGCCGAGCGTCTGCTCTCCCGTCTCGCTCGCCGATCGGCCGCGGGCAAGACGACGCACATCGCTCTCGCCGGCGGCCAGATCGGCACTGCCGTGCTGCGCGCCGCCGGTGAGAGCCCTCGGCGCGCCGACATCGACTGGTCGCTCGTGCACATCTGGTGGGGCGACGAGGTGTTCGCGGCACCGGACGACCCCGACCGTCACGACAGCGCCGCGCGCGCCGCGCTTCTGGACCGTGTCGAGCTCCCCTCGAGCAACATCCACACGATCTCCGCCAGTGACGACGCACCCGATGCGGATGCCGCGGCGGGCGCGTACGCCGACGAGCTGGCGCGTTTCGGCACGCCAGAACAGGCATGGCCTGAGTTCTACGTGTGCTTCTTGGGCGTCGGATCTGATGGACACGTCGCCTCACTGTTCCCCGACCGTGGCGAGATCCAGCTCACGGATCGCACGGTCGTCGCCGTCCACGATGCCCCGAAACCGCCGGCGGTGCGTGTCACCATGACCCGGCCGGTGATCAACTCCGCACGCTGCGTGTGGCTGGTCGTCTCCGGCACCGACAAGGCGGCCGCCCTCGGTCTGGCCCTCGCCGGCGCCAGCTATGAGACCGTGCCGGCGGCCGGCGCCAAGGGGCGCAAGAAGACCATGTTCTTCGTCGACGAGGCCGCCGCCGCGAACGTGCCCGCCGAGCTCATCGACCAAGACTTCTGATCGACCCTCAGCTCACAGCAGAAGCCCTCGTGCGCGACGATCATTCGTCTCGCACGAGGGCTTCTGCGTGGGCCTCGGGCCGGAAGGTCAGGCTTGGCCGCGGCGTTCCCGCAGCTGCTGCAGGGCGTCGTCGAGAAGGGCATCGGCCTCTTCGTCGGTGCGACGCTCCTTCACATAAGCCAGATGCGTCTTGTAGGGCTCGGTCTTCGCGAGAGCCGGGGGGTTGTCCTTGTCACGTCCCGCCGGCAGTCCCGAGTGCGGAGAATCGATGACTTCGGGGATCTCCTCCTCCGCGATTCCCGCGGCGAAGTAGCGGACGGTCTCGTTTCCCAGAGCGTCCCAGTACGACACGGCGATGCGGTCGGCGTGATGGCCGTGGTCCTGCTCGCCCATGGGTCCGGCACCCACTCGGGTGCCGCGAATCGCGTTTCCGCCGGTTGCCATCAGAGCCCCTGGAACTTGGTGATGAGTCCGAGCGCGACGATCGCGACGAACCAGACGAGTGCGAGGACGACAGTGAACCGGTTGAGGTTGCGCTCCGCGAGACCCGACGATCCGAGGGCGGAACTCATGCCGCCACCGAACATGTCGGACAGGCCGCCACCGCGCCCCTTATGCAGGAGGATCAGGAGGGTCAGCAGGAGGCTGGTGATGCCCAGCACCACCTGCAGTACGAACTCGAGGATGTCCACAGTCGAAAAAGCCTTTCGCGGCGCCCGCGTCATCGAGCGCACAAAGGTCGAGTATACCGAGGTTTGCACTCGCGCCCTGCGGTTCTCGCTCAACGACCGGAGGCTCTCCTCCGGTCGTTGAGCGAGCGAAGCGGGTCGAAACGCGGAGCGCAGCGCGTCGAATGACCCGTGTCAGACGCCGACGTGCTTCTGGTAACGGATGATGGCGGCGAACTCGTCGGCCACCAGGCTCGCCCCTCCGACGAGCGCGCCGTCGACATCGGGCTCCCGCATGAAGCTGGCGATGTTGCCGGACTTCACCGAACCGCCGTAGAGCACACGGGTACGCGCCGCGGCATCCGCACCGAGAGTCTCGGAGAGCACCTGGCGCAGCGCCGTGCACACCTCCTGAGCCTGTTCGGGCGACGCCACCTGACCGGTGCCGATGGCCCAGACGGGCTCGTAGGCGACGACGATGTCCGCGTCGGTCGCAACCCCAGCCAGAGCCGCCTGCAGCTGCGCGACCGAGACCGCCGTGGGCCCCGACTGCTCACGCTGCTCGAGCGTCTCACCCACGCAGATCACCGGGACCAGGCCGTGCCGCAGCGCCGCCTGAACCTTCTCGGCGACGATCGCGTCGGACTCGTGGTGGTACTCGCGACGCTCGGAGTGACCGATGATCACGTACCGGCAGGCGAGCTTGCTCAGGAAGGCTCCCGAGACCTCGCCCGTGTAGGCGCCGGAGTCGTGCGTCGACAGGTCCTGAGCGCCCAGCGCGAAGGGGATCTTGTCGGCATCCAGCAGCGTCTGGACCGTGCGCAGATCGGTGAACGGCGGGAAGACCGCCACCTCGACAGATCCGTCGTCGTGCCCGGCATCCTTCAATGTCCAGTGCAACTTCTGCACGAACGCGACCGCCTGAAGGTGGTCGAGGTTCATCTTCCAGTTGCCGGCGATGAGCGGTGTGCGCGACATCAGGCCTCCCATCCCAGGATCTCCAGCCCGGGGAGCTTCTTGCCCTCCAGGAACTCCAGGCTTGCGCCGCCACCGGTCGAGATGTGACCGAACTGGTCGTCCGCGAAGCCGAGCTGACGAACGGCTGCTGCCGAGTCGCCGCCACCTACGACCGACAGACCGTCGACCTCGGTCAGCGCCTGCGCGACCGTCTTCGTTCCGGCTGCGAACGCCGGCATCTCGAACACGCCCATCGGCCCGTTCCAGAACACCGTCTTCGCGCCGCGGATCGCGTCGGCGAAGATCTCCGCCGTACGCGGACCGATGTCCAGACCCATGCCGTCGGCGCCGAAGGGGGTGTCCTCGAGCGCGTCGGCGGAGGCGACGACGTGATCGGCATCGGCGGCGAAGCCGGATGCCATGACCGCGTCGACCGGGAGGATCAGCTCGACGCCGCGCGCCGCGGCATCCGCGATGTAGCCCTTGACGGTCTCGATCTGATCGGTCTCGAGCAGGCTCTTGCCGACCGGGTGGCCCTGAGCCGCCAGGAAGGTGAAGAGCATGCCGCCACCGACGAGGATCTTGTCTGCGCGAGGCAACAGATGGGCGATGACACCCAGCTTGTCGCTGACCTTCGACCCGCCGAGGACGACGGCGTAGGGGCGCGCAGGGTTCTCCGTGAGGCGGTCGAGCACGTCGACCTCCTTCTCGATCAGATACCCCGCGGCCGACGGCACCAGCTCGGCGAGATCGTAGACCGACGCCTGCTTGCGGTGCACGACACCGAAACCATCGGAGACGAGGACGTCGCCGAGGGCGGCGAGCTGCTCCGCGAAGGCGCGACGCTCGGCGTCGTCCTTCGCGGTCTCACCGGGGTTGAAGCGCAGGTTCTCGATGACGGTCACATCGCCGTCCTCGAGCGCTGCCACGGCCTCCTGGGCGGACTCCCCCACCGTGTCGCGGGCGAACACGACCGGCTTGCCGAGCAGCTCCGAGAGACGCTGAGCAACCGGCTCGAGGCTGTACTTGGGGTCGGGCGCGCCGTCCGGGCGACCGAGGTGGGAGCACACGATGACGCGCGCGCCCTGGTTGATGAGCTCGTTGAGGGTCGGAAGAGCCGCCCGGATACGGCCATCGTCCGTGATGACGCCGTCCTTCAGAGGGACGTTGAAGTCAACACGGACGATGACGCGCTTACCGGCCAGCGACCCGAGGGATGCAAGGGTGCGCAAAGCCATGGCGAAGCCTCAGAGCTTGTCGGCGACGAGCTCGGTGAGGTCGACGAGGCGGTTCGAGTAGCCCCACTCGTTGTCGTACCAGGACGAGACCTTGACGAGGTTGCCGGAGACGTTCGTCAGGCCCGCGTCGAAGACCGACGAGTGCGGGTCGAGCTGGATGTCGCTGGAGACGATGGCGTCCTCGTTGTACTTGAGGTAGCCGACGAGCTCACCCTCGGCCGCAGCCTTCTTGTAGGCCGCGTTGATGACCTCGGCCGTGAGGCCCTCGGTCGGGGTGATGATCGTGAGGTCGACGATCGAACCGGTGGGAACCGGCACGCGGTACGACGAGCCGCTCAGCTTGCCGTTGAGCTCGGGCAGGACGAGGCCGATGGCCTTGGCCGCACCGGTCGAAGCCGGGACGATGTTGATCGCGGCGGCACGGGCGCGGTGCAGGTCGCTGTGCGGGCCGTCCTGGAGGTTCTGGTCGGCCGTGTAGGCGTGCGCCGTCATCATGAACCCGCGCTCGATGCCGAAGTTGTCGTTGAAGACCTTGGCGAGGGGCGCGAGGCAGTTCGTGGTGCAGGAGGCGTTGGAGATGATGTTCATCGTCGCCGCGTCGTAGTCGCCGTCGTTGACACCCATGACGAAGGTGCCGTCGACGTCGGTGCCGGGAGCGGAGATGATGACCTTCTTCGCACCGCCTTCGATGTGCTTCTTCGCGTCGACGGCCTTGGTGAAGCGACCGGTCGACTCGATGACGATGTCGACGCCGAGCTCGCCCCACGGGAGGTTCGCCGGGTCGCGCTCTTCGAAGACCTTGATGGCCTTGCCGTTGACGGTGATGGAGTCAGCATCGTACGAGACCTCGGCGTCGAGGCGGCCGCCGACGGAGTCGTACTTGAGCAGGTGGGCGAGGGTCTTGTTGTCGGTGAGGTCGTTCACCGCCACGATGTCGAGGTCAGCTCCCTGCTCCAGCGCGGCACGGAGGAAGTTGCGGCCGATACGGCCGAAGCCGTTGATTCCGATCTTGACAGACACGTTGTCTCCCGGTTCATGTCGCGACGGCGACGGCGTTTCGACGCGCCACTCGCGAACTTGGTGTGTGAAGGAAAAAGGATGCCGGGTCACCACCCGTCGCCGGGAGGGACCCGGCATCCTCACCTGGTCATGAGACTACTACTTGAGCAGTCCGGCCGTCTTCTCGCGCGCCGTCGAAAAGCGCTCGGCGACGTTGCCCCAGTTGGCGATGTTCCAGACCGCCTTGACGTAGTCGGCCTTGACGTTGAGGTAGTCCAGGTAGAAGGCGTGCTCCCACATGTCCAGCTGGAAGACCGGGATGGTTCCCTGCGCCGTGTTGGACTGCTGGTCGAAGAGCTGCTGGATGATCAGCTGCTCGCCGATCGTGTCCCAGCTGAGCACCGCCCAGCCGGAGCCCTGGATGCCGGTGGCCGCCGCCGTGAAGTGGGCCTGGAACTTGTCGAAGCCGCCGAAGAACTCGTCGATGGCCGCCTTGAGCTCGCCCTCGGGAGCCCCGCCGCCGCCGTCGCTGGCCGGCGCCAGGTTGGTCCAGAAGATCGAGTGGTTGACGTGTCCGCCGAGGTTGAAGGCGAGGTCCTTCTCCAGCTTGTTGACGTTCGCGAGGTTGCCGCTCTCACGGGCCTCGGCGAGCTGCTCGAGCGCGGTGTTCGCACCCGTCACGTACGCCTGGTGGTGCTTGTCGTGGTGAAGCTCCATGATCTTGCCACTGATGTGCGGCTCGAGAGCTGCGAAATCGTAGGGGAGGTCGGGCAGCGTGTAGATCGCCATGTTCTCTTCTTCCTGTCGTCGGCGCCGCAACTGCGCTGCGGCGATGGGACATTGCCATCCTATTGAGGTGCAACGCGGGAGCGAGGGGGTTGTTCCCTCTGAGGACGACGTGTAACGGCCTCGGGCGGCTTCAGTCCTCGAGGCCCTCCGGAACCGCGGAGTCCGTGCCGGGGATGCCGTCGGCGACGGCCTTCTTGTCGGCCATGGCGAGAAGACGCCGGATACGGCCGGCCACGGCATCCTTGGTCAACGGCGGGTCGGCGTGGTGCCCCAGCTCATCCAGGCTCGCGTCGCGGTGGGACAGACGAAGCTCTCCCGCTTCGCGGAGGTGATCGGGGACCTCGTCGCCGAGGATCTCGAGCGCACGCTCGACCCGCGCGCACGCGGCGACGGCGGCCTGCGCCGAGCGACGCAGGTTGGCGTCGTCGAAGTTGACGAGTCGGTTCACGCCGGCGCGCACTTCGCGGCGCTGGCGCATCTCCTCCCAGGCCTGGGCCGTGCGCACCGCGCCCATCTCGGCGAGGGCCACGCGGATCGCCTCACCGTCGCGCACGACCACGCGGGGCACGCCGCGCACCTCGCGGGCCTTGGCGGCGATGCCGATGCGATGCCCGGCCCCGACCAGCGCCATGGCCGCCTCGCCAGACGGGCACGCGATCTCCAGCGCGGCCGACCGACCGGGGTCGGACAGCGTGCCGCTCGCGAGGAACGCACCGCGCCAGACGGCGGCCAGATCATGGCGAGCGCCCGTGGTCAGCTTGTTCGGAAGCCCCCGCACCGGACGACGACGCGCATCGAGCAGACCCGTCTGACGGGCGAGCGTCTCGCCGCCTTCGATGACACGGACGGCGAAGTGGCCGCCGGCGCGACCGCCCGACGCCTGCACACGATGCAGTTCGGGACGGACCCCGTAGATCTCCATGATGTCGCGGGCGACACGACGCGCGAGCGGGTCGGTCTCCAGTTCGGCCTCGACGGCGACGCGGCCCGCGATCGAGTGCAGCCCACCGGAGAAGCGGAGGATGGCGGTGAGTTCGGCCACCCGCGCCGTGGGACGAGGGTCGCGGACCGCGGCCAGCTCTGACTTCACGTCAACGGTTGGCGACACAGCGATCCTTCGTTCGGGGGTGCGGGACAAAGGAACAGCCTACTCGCGACCGAGGTCGCGATGCTTCACCCGAACGGCGACCCCGGGAACCTGTGCGAGCCTGTCGGCGAGCTCCACCGCCGTCACGACCGAACGATGCTTGCCTCCGGTGCAGCCCACCGCAAGCACGGAGTGGCGCTTGTTCTCGCGCTGATAGCCGGCGAGCACGGGATGCAGCGCGCTCGCATATGCGTCGATGAACTCGCGTGCACCCTCTTGGGCCAGGACGAAGTCACGCACGGGTTCTTCTTCACCCGTGTGTCCCTTCAGCTCGGGGACCCAATACGGGTTCGGCAGGAAGCGCATATCGGTGACGAGGTCGACGTCGGTCGGCAGACCGTACTTGAAGCCGAAACTCATCACCGTGATGGTGTGGCGCGCCTCTCCGACGTCGCTGAAGAGGTCGACGACGCGCGAGGCGAGCTGATGGATGTTCATCTCGCTCGTGTCGATGATGACGTCGGCACTCTCGCGGATCACCCGGAGACGATCGCGCTCGCGCAGGATGCCGTCGAGGATCGTTCCGTCACCCTGCAACGGGTGCGGCCGCCGCACGGACTCGAACCGGCGCACGAGCACATCGTCTGCGGCGTCGAGGAACAGCACCCGTAGCTGCCGTCCGGCCCGCAACGCGTTCGTGACCGCCGGCAGCGCCTGGAAGAGATCGCGCCCGCGGACGTCGACGACCGCGGCGAGCTTCGGGAGCGCCCCGCCTGCCATCTCGGTCAGTTCGAGCAGATGCACCAGCATCTGCGGCGGCAGATTGTCGACGACGTACCAGCCGAGGTCTTCGAGGGCGTTGGCCGCCGTCGTGCGCCCCGCTCCCGACATGCCGGTGACGATGAGCACCTCACCGGCGCGCTGATCGTCGGTCACGTGCTCTCCCTGGGTGTTCGAGGGCCGGTGCGGATGAGCACAGCCTAGCGATTCGCGAGGCGCTGCTCGATCGCGGCGGCGAGTTTGGGGCCGATCCCGGGGAGCACCGTCATCTCGTCCGCGGAGGCGTTGCTGAGAGCGGCGACCGACCCGAAGTGTCGCAGCAGCGCTTTGATACGCGCGTCGCCGAGGCCGGGCACCTCACCCAGCACGGTCGAGATGTCGCGCTTGCGGCGCTTGCGCTGATGAGTGATGGCGAAGCGGTGAGCCTCGTCACGCAGCCGCTGGATCAGGTAGAGCGCCTCGGAGGTGCGCGGAAGGATCACCGGGAAGTCCTCCCCCGGCAGCCAGATCTCCTCCAAACGCTTGGCGATGCCGCAGAGCGTGATCTCGGTGTGCCCGGCATCCTCGAGGGCGCGCGCGGCCGCGGCGACCTGGGGCGCGCCGCCGTCGACGACCAGCAGCTGCGGACGATACGCGAACCGCGGGCGTTTGCGCTCGGCGACCACCGGCGCCTCAGGATCAGCCGGATCGGTCGCCGGCGCCGGCCGTTCCGACTCCGCGGCGGCCGCGGCCTCGTCGCGGTCGACGTGGGCCAGGCGCCGCGTCAGCACCTGATAGAGCGAGTCGGTGTCGTCGGTGGTCTCTGCGATGCTGAACGAGCGGTACTGATCCTTGCGCGGCAGACCGTCTTCGAAGACCACCATCGAGGCGACCACGTTGGTACCCGACAGATGAGACACGTCATAGCACTCGATCCGCAGCGGCGCCTCGTCCATGCCCAGAGCGAGTTGCAGGTCGGTGAGAGCCTTCGTGCGCGACGTGTAGTCGGAGGTACGGCGCGTCTTGTGCAGCAGCAGTGCCTGCTGTGCGTTGAGGGTCGCCGTGCGCATCAGGTCGGCCTTGCGGCCGCGTTGCGCGACCTGCACGCTCACGCGCTTGCCGCGCCGCTCCTGCAGCCACTGCTCCAGCTCGGCCGCATCGTCCGGCAGGCGGGGCACGAGAACCTGGCGCGGGATGTCGGATGCCGCAGCGTCGCCGTAGGTGCGCTGGATCACCTGATCCACCAGGTCGGCGGAGGAGATGTCGAGCTCCTTGTCGATGGTCGTGGCACGGACGCCGCGGACGCGACCGCCGCGGACGACGAAGTGCTGCACCGCCGCCGAGAGTTCGTCTTCCGCGATGCCGAACAGATCGGCATCCGTGTCTTCGGCCAGGACGAGAGAGCTGCGGCTCAGTACCGCGTCGATCGCCTGCAGCCTGTCGCGGTACACCGCGGCCGATTCGTAGTCCATCGCCGCCGCCGCTTCGCGCATGCGTGCGGTGAGATCACGCGCGAAGCGCTGGTCTCCGCCGGCCATGAAAGCGACGAAATCGTCGACGATCGCGCGATGCTCCTCGACCGTGACTTTCATCGAGCACGGTCCCCCGCACCGACCGATCTGCCCCGGGAAGCACGGCCGTCCCGTCGCCATGGCCTTCTTGTACGACGCATCGGAGCAGGTGCGGATGGGAAAGACCTTGATCATCAGGTCGATCGTGTCGTGCACGGCCCACACCTTGGGGTACGGTCCGAAATAACGCGCTCCGGGGATGCGCCGATTGCGGGTCACGATGACGCGCGGCGCTTCGTCGGCCAGGGTGATCGCCATGTACGGGTAGGACTTGTCGTCCTTGTACCGCACGTTGAACGGCGGCGAGAACTCCTGGATCCACATGTACTCCAGTTGCAGCGACTCGACATCGCTGCCGACCACCGTCCACTCCACGGATGCCGCCGTCAGCACCATCCGGCGGGTGCGCTCGTGCAGAGTATGCAACGGGGCGAAGTAGTTCGACAGGCGGGCACGCAGATTCTTGGCCTTGCCGACGTAGAGAACGCGACCGTCCGCGTCGCGGAAGCGGTATACGCCCGGCTGGGTCGGGATCTCCCCCGGCTTCGGCTTGTAGGCAAGCGCGTCGGCCATCGTCAGCCTGCCTTCCGCACCGGCCCCCGCGCCGTCGCACCCGCGTCAGACGGCTTCGCCGCGAGGATCTCGGCGAGGAAGGCGCCCGTGTGGCTCTCTTCGACGCGCGCCACCTGCTCGGGTGTACCCGTCGCGACGATGCGCCCGCCGCCCGAACCGCCCTCGGGTCCGAGGTCGATGATCCAATCGGCCGACTTGATCACGTCGAGATTGTGCTCGATGACGACGACCGTGTTGCCCTTGTCGACGAGACCGCCCAGCACCTTCAGCAGCAGGGACACGTCCTCGAAGTGCAGACCGGTCGTGGGCTCGTCGAGGACGTAGATGCTGCGCCCGTTCGAGCGGCGCTGCAGCTCGGTCGCGAGCTTGACCCGCTGCGCCTCGCCGCCGGAGAGGGTCGTCGCCGACTGCCCGAGCCGGACGTAGCCGAGACCGACGTCGACGAGCGTCTTGAGGAAACGATGGATCGCCTGGATCGGCTCGAAGAAGTCGGCCGCCTCCGAGATCGGCATCTCGAGCACCTCGGCGATGTTCTTGCCCTTGTAGTGCACCGCGAGCGTGTCACGGTTGTAGCGCTTTCCGTGGCAGACCTCGCAGTCGACGTAGACGTCGGGGAGGAAGTTCATCTCGATCTTGATGGTGCCGTCGCCCGAACATGCCTCGCAGCGGCCGCCCTTGACGTTGAAGCTGAACCGGCCGGGCTGATAGCCGCGCACCTTCGCCTCGGGCGTCTCGCTGAACAGCGTGCGGATGCGGTCGAACACCCCCGTGTACGTTGCGGGGTTGGAGCGCGGCGTCCGTCCGATGGGAGCCTGATCGACGTGCACGACCTTGTCGAGGTTGTCGAGCCCGGTGATGCGGGTGTGCTTGCCCGCCACACGCCGCGCCCCGTTGAGCTTTGTCGCGAGGACTTCGTAGAGGATGCCGTTGACCAACGTCGACTTGCCCGAGCCGCTGACGCCCGTCACTGCGGTGAGCACGCCGAGCGGGAACTCGGCGGTGACGTTCTGCAGGTTGTTCTCGCGCGCGCCGACGACGGTCAGCATTCTCTTCTTGTCGACCTTGCGACGCTTCTTGGGCGTCGCGATCGCCCGCCGCCCGCTGAGGTACGCGCCCGTCAGGGAGCGCTCCTCCTCGAGCAGTGAGGACAGCGGGCCCGAGTGGACGACCTCGCCGCCGTCGACGCCGGCGCGAGGCCCGATGTCGACGATCCAATCCGAGGCCTGCACGGTCTCTTCGTCGTGCTCGACGACGATGAGGGTGTTGCCCAGGTCCTTCAGCCGAACGAGAGTCTCGATCAGCCGGCGGTTGTCGCGTTGGTGCAGTCCGATGGAAGGCTCGTCGAGCACGTACAGCACGCCCGTCAGACCCGATCCGATCTGCGTCGCAAGTCGGATGCGCTGGGCCTCACCGCCGGAGAGCGAGCCCGCCGAGCGGCCGAGGCTCAGGTAGTTCAGTCCGACCTGCACGAGGAAGTCCAGGCGCGCGCGGATCTCTCTCAGCACGGCGGCGGCGATCTTCGCTTCCCGGTCGGTCAGCTCGAGCTGCGCGAAGTACTGCTGCGCGTCGGCCAGACTCATGCGCGACGCGTCGGCGATGGAGTGATCGTGCACCAGCACCGCGAGCACCTCTGGCTTCAGCCGGTCGCCGTGGCACACGGGGCACGGGACCTCACGAAGGTACTCCGCCCACCGCTGGCGCTGCGCGTCGGTCTCGGCCTGGGTGTACTGACGCTCGATGTAGGGCACCACACCCTCGAAACCGGACGAGTAGCGCATCTCCCGGCCATAGCGGTTGCGCCACTTCACCGTGACCTTGTAGTTCTCACCGCGCAGGATCGCGTCCTGGACATCCGTGGACAGATCTCGCCACGGTGTGTCGAGCGAGAAGTCGAGGTCGTCGGCCAGACCCACCAAGAGTCGCTCGTAGTACTGGTAGAGCCCCTTGCCTTGCGTCGTCCATGGGATGATGACGCCGTCGTTGATCGACAGTTCTTCATCGCCCAGCATCAGCTCGACGTCGACCGACATCCGCGTGCCCAGACCCGAGCACGTGGGGCAGGCTCCGAACGGAGCGTTGAACGAGAAGGTGCGCGGCTCGATCTCGGTGAGCTGGAGCGGGTGACCGTTCGGGCAGGCCAGCTTCTCACTGAAACTCACCCACGCGTCGTCGCCTTCTTCGTCGACGAAGTTGATCTGGACGATGCCGTCGGCAAGGCCCAGCGCCGTCTCCACCGAGTCGGTGACGCGGCCGAGGATGTCGCCACTGGCCACCAGGCGGTCGACCACGACGGCGATGTCATGCTTGTAGCTCTTCTTCAGCGTCGGGGGCTCCGCGAGCTGGATCAGCTCTCCGTCCACCACGGCGCGGGCGTATCCCTTGGCCGACAGCTCCTTGAAGAGGTCGACGAACTCGCCCTTCTTCTGCGTCACGACCGGCGCCACGATCTGATAGCGCGTGCGCTCGGGCAGCTCCATGAGCTGATCGGCGATCTGCTGCACGGTCTGTCGCTGGATCTGAGCGCCGCACTCGGGGCAATGCGGAACACCGATGCGGGCCCACAGCAGACGCATGTAGTCGTGGATCTCGGTGATCGTCCCGACCGTCGAACGCGGGTTGCGGTTCGTCGACTTCTGATCGATCGAGACGGCGGGACTCAATCCCTCGATGAAGTCGACGTCCGGACGGTCGACCTGACCGAGGAACTGTCGCGCGTAAGCGCTGAGCGACTCCACATAACGACGCTGGCCTTCGGCGAAGATCGTGTCGAAAGCGAGGCTGGACTTGCCCGAACCGGACAGCCCGGTGAAGACGACGAGGGAGTCGCGCGGGATGTCGAGATCCACATTCTTGAGGTTGTGGACGCGGGCTCCGCGGACGCTGAGTTTCGACGAGGCAACGGGGACGATGGGCACCGGACAAGTCTAGGTGTGGCCTCCGACACGGGATCCGAGGTGCGCTCTCGGCGTAGCCTCAGTCCGGCCGACGGCCGGCGAAGGGGGCGAGACCGTCACGCAGCGCCGCCAGCTGTGCGGCATCCATCCCGACTCTCGCCATGATCTGTCCGGGAACCTCCAGTGCCCTCTCACGCAGAGACATCCCGTCCGCCGTGAGCGCGATATCCAGCACGCGCTCGTCGTCGGCACGTCGCGTCCGACTGACCCGCCCCTGCGCCTCGAGACGCTTGACGAGGGGCGACAGGGTGGCCGGCTCCATCGCGAGCTCCTCCGCGAGCTCACCCAGCGAGCGCGGTGACTGCTCCCAGAGGGCGAGCATCACCAAGTACTGCGGGTGCGTCAGTCCGAGCGGATCGAGGACGGGACGGTAGATGGATACCACGTTGCGTGCGGCCGTCACGAGCGCGAAGCACAGCTGGTTCTCGAGTTTCAGCAGATCGTCACGCGATTCCATGCGTCCAGTGTAATCATTTCGTTAGTACACTAATGTTCATGACACGAAGTGATCCCGACCAACCGCCACTGCGCCAGCGGGTACGCGACGCCGGCGGGTGGTACACGTACCTGAACACGCGGCTCATCCGCCTGGCCGGTCCAGCCTCAGTCGGGCCGTACGAGAGCGAGCCCGAGCCCGCACGCGCCGACCGGGCGTGCCCCCTCTGCGGCCACGCGATGTCACAGCACACGTTCGACCGCAGCGGCCCGAAGCCGCTCATGCACTGCCCCTGATCGGCTCGCTCTCAGCCGCGCTCGATCGTCATGACCCCGCGCGCTGCCGCAGCGCCCACTCCACTTCGTCGGGGTCGCTGTGCGGAACGATGACGCCGTCGCGCATGATCTGGTGACGCTCGTCGCCCTTGCCCACGATGGCGATGAGGTCACCCTCCCGGGCGAGTTCGACGGCCTTGTGGATCGCCTCCGCGCGTCCCCCGACGTCGAAGACCTCCGCGCGTGACCCGCGCGTGCCGGCGACGACGGCTCGTCTGATGGTCTCCGGGTCCTCATCGGCAGGATTGTCATCGGTGACGATCACGATGTCCGACGCCATCGCCGAGAAGCGCCCCATGAGCGGACGCTTGTGGGCGTCGCGGTTGCCGTTGGATCCGATCACCGTGATGATGCGCCCCGGCGTCAGCGGCCTCATCGCCCGCAGCAGCGCGTTGATCGCCTCGGG
This sequence comes from Microbacterium sp. AG790, assembly GCF_003634765.1. Lineage (NCBI taxonomy): Bacteria > Bacillati > Actinomycetota > Actinomycetes > Micrococcales > Microbacteriaceae > Microbacterium > Microbacterium sp. AG790. The sequence continues at coordinate 118,116 of NZ_RBWZ01000008.1, read as the reverse complement.
CTTGTGGCCGGCATCGATGACGACCTGGAACTCGGCATCCACGGGCACGAACTGGACCCGACCCTCGACGCCCGAGAAGCTCGAGATCCCCGCCACGGATGCCGCGAGCGGGTGGCCGACGATGTCGAGGGCGGCGACCGCGGCCAGGATGTTGCTGACGTTGAACTCACCGACCAGCGGCGTGGTGAACCGTGCTGTCTGCCCGTCCGGTCCGATCACGCGGAAGGAGGAGCCATCCAGCCGCAGGTCGATGTCGACGGCGCGCCAGTCGGCGTCGCGCCCCGTGACCGAGAACGACTGCGTGTTCAACTCGGCATCCGCATGCAGACGCCGCCCGGCACGGTCGTCGGCGTTCACGAGCGCGACAGCGGACATCGCCGGCGTGAGCAGCTCGCGCTTCGCCAGGAGATAGGCCTCCTGCGTGCCATGGAAGTCGCGATGGTCGTGGCCGAGGTTCAGAAAGATGCCGACGTCGAAGCGGAGACCCTCGACGCGTCCCATCGTGATGGCATGACTCGAGACCTCGGACGCGACGACATCGACGCCGCGCTCACGCATGAGCGCCAGCAGTGCGTGCATCTGCGGGGCTTCCGGAGTGGTGAGGGTGGAAGGAACGGCGACACCGTCGATGCGCGTTCCCATCGAACCGATGACCCCGGTGCGCCGAGACTGGCGCGCCGCGTCGACGAGATAGGTCGTGGACGTCTTGCCCTGAGTTCCGGTGATGCCGATCGTCTTCAGAGCACGCGCAGGCTGATCGTAGAACCACGCGGCGAGGCCGCCCAACACGCGGCGGGGATGCCCGTCGACCACGATCCGAGGCAGCGCGGAGACGCCGGGCGTGGCATCGATGATGTCGGCGCCCGCCGCGTCGGTGAGCACCGCGACCGCCCCGGCGTTGACCGCATCGGCGAGGTAGTGGGCACCGTGGGCTCGAGCGCCCGGTTGCGCGAGGAAGAGATCACCCGGCTGCGTCGAGGCCGTGCTCAGGGCGATGCCCGTGACGAACGCGTCACCGGCGACACTCGTGGCACCGACCTGGTCGGCGATGTCGGCGAGTGCGCGAGGGATGACCTCCTGCGGACGGTTTGCGGCGCGTTGCTCCGCCCCCGTTTCGAGCTCCGAAGGATCCGACGGGGAGGACTGCTCGATGCTCACCCGGCGACGATAGCAAACCCATGGGAACGCGGCTGTCAGCATCGCCGTGCAGAGTCCGACTTCGCGCCGCCATCAACGGCGCCCGCCTTCGTTCAGGTGGTTCGATGACCCGCGATGGGCGCGCTCACGCGTGGCCCGCATTGACCATCGCGCGCAACTCCTTCTTCAGATCCTGAACTTCGTCGCGAAGCCGCGCGGCAAGCTCGAACTTGAGCTCAGCGGCTGCCGCGAGCATCTGCTGCGAGAGATCCTCGATGGTCGCCTCGAGCTGCATGGCTCCCTCTGCCGCGATGCCCTCTCGGCGCAAGCGCGGCGTCGGCGAGCCTGCTCGACCCGCGCCACCCCCGCGGGCGAGAAGCGCCTTCGTGTCGGAGGCCTCGCGTGCCAGCACATCGGTGATGTCGGCGATCTTCTTGCGCAGGGGTTGAGGATCGATGCCGTGAGCCGTGTTGTACGCGATCTGCTTCTCACGACGACGCTCGGTCTCCTCGATCGCCGAGCGCATCGAATCGGTCATGTTGTCGGCGTACATGTGCACTTCACCGGACACGTTTCGTGCCGCGCGACCGATCGTCTGAATGAGGGACGTGCCGCTGCGGAGGAACCCCTCCTTGTCGGCATCCAGGATGGCCACGAGCGAGACTTCGGGCAGGTCGAGGCCCTCACGCAGCAAGTTGATTCCCACCAGCACGTCGTAGACGCCCTGGCGCAGCTCGGTGAGCAGTTCGACGCGGCGCAGCGTGTCGACGTCGGAGTGGAGGTATCGCACGCGAACACCGTGCTCGCCGAGGAAGTCCGTCAGCTCTTCCGCCATCTTCTTCGTCAGCGTGGTGACCAGAACGCGTTCGTCACGCTCGACACGCACCCGGATCTCCTCCAGCAGATCGTCGATCTGCCCCTTCGAGGGCTTGATCACGATCTGCGGATCGACCAGACCCGTCGGGCGGATGATCTGCTCGACGACGCCGTCGGCGATGCCCATCTCGTAGCGCCCCGGCGTGGCCGACAGATAGACCGTCTGCCCGATGCGGTTCTTGAACTCGTCGAAACGCAGCGGCCGGTTATCGAGCGCGCTGGGCAGCCGGAAGCCGTGGTCCACGAGCGTGCGCTTGCGCGAGGCGTCGCCTTCGTACATGGCACCGATCTGCGGCACGGTGACATGCGACTCATCGATCACGAGCAGGAAGTCGTCGGGGAAGAAGTCGAGCAGCGTGTGCGGCGGCTCGCCGGGCTGCCGACCGTCCATGTGTCGGGAGTAATTCTCGATACCCGAACAGAAGCCGAGCTGTTGCAGCATCTCCAAGTCGAACGTGGTGCGCATCCGCAGGCGCTGCGCCTCCAGCAGCTTGCCCTGACCCTCGAGCTCCGCCAGCCTCTCGGCCAGCTCGGCCTCGATCGTGCCGATGGCGCGATGGACCGTATCGGTGCCGGCGACGTAGTGCGAAGCGGGGAAGATCGGCACACTGTCGAGCTTTTGCACGACGTCTCCGGTGAGCGGATGGAGCATGTACAGCGCCTCGATCTCGTCGCCGAACAGCTCGATGCGAACGGCGTACTCCTCGTAGACGGGAATGATCTCGATCGTGTCTCCGCGCACGCGGAAGTTGCCGCGTGAGAAGTCGACGTCGTTGCGGTTGTACTGCATCGCGATGAACTTGCGGATGAGCGCGTCGCGGTCGTACCGTTCGCCCACCTGGAGGGCGACCATCGCGCGCAGGTACTCTTCGGGCGCGCCGAGGCCGTAGATGCACGACACCGTGCTGACCACGACGACATCGCGGCGACTCAGCAGCGAGTTCGTCGTCGAGTGGCGCAAGCGCTCGACCTCCGCGTTGACCGACGAGTCCTTCTCGATGAAGGTGTCCGTCTGCGGGACGTAGGCCTCGGGCTGGTAGTAGTCGTAGTAGCTGACGAAGTACTCGACGGCGTTGTGCGGCATCAGCTCGCGGAACTCGTTGGCCAGCTGCGCCGCCAGCGTCTTGTTGTGCGCCAGGACGAGCGTGGGTCGCTGCACCTGCTCCACCAGCCATGCCGTCGTCGCCGACTTGCCGGTACCGGTCGCGCCGAGCAGGACGACGTCGGTCTCCCCCGCGTTGATACGCGCCGCGAGCTCGGAGATGGCCTTCGGTTGATCGCCGCTGGGCGCATACTCGCTGACGACCTCGAACGGTCGGACGGATCGCGTGGTCTGCATGCCTCCAGCGTAGGCTCGGCCTCCGACATCGACCGCGTCGTTCGCCCTCGGCGTCCCCGTTGCCGCCGAGCGGCCCGGAGGCGACACGCTCACTCGGCCCCGTACCCTGGAGCCATGCTGGAGTTCCTCGTCGGGTCCGGCCTCGCCGCGGCCGCCGGGCTGAATGCATGGATGCCGCTGTTCGCGCTGGGGCTGTTGGACCGTGTCGTGCCGGTGATCGACCTGCCGGCATCCTGGTCGTGGCTTTCCAGCGACGTCGCACTCTGGATCACCGGTGTCCTGCTCATCGTCGAGATCGTGGCCGACAAGGTTCCCGCGGTGGACTCTGTGAACGACGTCCTTCAGACGGTGGTGCGCCCGGCATCCGGGGGCATCGCCTTCGGCGCCGGATCGAGCGCGCAGACGGTGCGCGTCGACGACCCGACCCTCTTCGCCGGCGCCACGTGGGCGCCCATCGTCATCGGTGTCGTGATCGCGCTGGCACTGCACGCCCTCAAGGCGTCGGTGCGCCCCCTCGCCAATGTGGCCACGGCAGGCGTCGCCGCCCCCGTCCTCTCCGCGGCAGAGGACGTGTCGGCGGGCGCGCTCATCGTGGCAGCGATCTTCGCGCCTGTGCTGGCCGGCGCGCTCATCGTCGCTCTGGTGGTGTCGGCCGTGCTCCTGCTGCGCCGTCGACGCCGTCGTGCACGGCCGTCCGTCGCCTCCGCACCGCTCCCGTGATGCCGCGCCTCAGGGCTGCGCGTGCAGACGCGCCCACAGGGCTTGCACCTGAGCGGACGTCTCGGCCAGCGACCCGGCGGTGTCGATGACGACGTCGGCGATGGCCAGCCGTGCGGCATCGTCGACCTGCGACGCCAACCGTGCGCGGGCCTCGTCGGTGGTGAGTCCGCGGAGAGAGACGAGGCGCTCTTCCCGCAGGGATGCCGGGGCCTGCGTCACGACGATCAGATCCCACGGGTCGTCGGCACGGGCCTCGACGAGCAGCGGGACGTCGTAGACCACGACCGCACCGGGATCGGCGGCGAAGGCCGCAGCGAACCGTCGAGCGGATTCTGCCGCGACGGCCGGATGGACGATGGCGTTGAGGCGGCGGCGGGCGTCGTCGTCGGAGAAGACGATCGCTCCCAACGCCGCACGCTCGAGGCTGCCGTCGGCGGCGATCACCGCAGGACCGAACGCGGCGGCGATCTGCTCGAGCACCGGGGAACCGGGCGTTTGCAGCTCTCGGACGATGGCGTCGGCGTCGACGATGACCGCGCCGTGCTGGGCGAGCAGGCGTGCGACGGTCGACTTGCCGGAGGCGATGCCGCCGGTCAACGCGAGAAGGGGCATGCCTATGAGGATGCCACGTCGGCGTCGGCCACACCGATGGACGGCGCGGCGACGAAGACAGAGGCCTCCGCGATGCGTGCCGCGCGCAGTGCCGCCGAGCGCGCGGCGCTCATGAGGATGCCCGCGTCGTAACCGAGGGAGGAGGTGAGTCCCACGCCCACGCCCACCGACGCGAGACGGCCGTGAACGACCGCGGTGAGCTCGTCGATGGCGCCCCGGAAGAGCGCACTGCCGACCCGTCGGGCGTCGGCGGTCGATTCGGCCAGTGTGCAGATGACGAGCTGCCCGTCGCCGTCCTCACCGACCAGAGCCGCGGCGGGTGCATAGGAGCGGGCCGCATGACGGCACGCGGCCGAGATCGTGTCGACCACGTCGCCGCCGAAGGCGTCGCCGATCTGGTCGAGTCCGTCGGCGCGCAGCACGATGACAGCGATGCCCTCTTGTCGCCACGACGCCCTCTCCACGATGTCGGCGAGGGCTCCGGAGAAGGTCCGCGGGAGCATGACGCCGTCAGCGGCGACGCCGTTGGACGTCAGCCACTCGTAGCGCTGCCGCGTCGTGCGCTGCGAGCGCAGGACCGACATCACGATCGCCGCGACCATCGTCAGGACCACCGTGGCGATGTTCGCGCTGAGGGAGCCGAGCCAGCGCGAGAACAGCTCGCTCTGCGGACCGAGCACCGCGAAGACGACGAGGCGCACCGCGTAGAACAGTCCCGCTGCCGCAAGTACGATCGACAGGGCCCACGCACTGCGCAGGCCGCGCATGGGGCTGCGCAGCGACTCGGCTGCTCCGCTGCCGAAGAGCAGCACGAGCGATGCCGCCATCGCCCACCAGCCACCCCAGCTCCCCCGCGTCGGATACTCGATCAGCGGGGCGACGAAGGTGACCACCGCGAGCAAGCCGACGACCACAGCAGGTATCAGGACGGAGCGGTCGTTGAACCGCCGGCATCCGAGCAGCATGAATCCCGGTACCGAAACGAACAGCGCGTTACCGGCAGCGACCGATACCGCGCCGCCGACGCCCGCGGACCACGCCATGTAGGCGAGCGTCGTCGCCAGTCCGCAGAAGAACGCCACCGCCCACAGCCGTCCGGGGCCGGTGTCGCGCCGCAGCAGCGTATCGAGGATGAACGTCAGACTGGCGACCGAAGCAACGATGGCCGTCATGACCGTCACGCTGAACAGATCGAGGTTCATGCCTCATCCTCCTCGGTGCGCCCTGCGGGCCCGGGCGGGTGTCCAGCGGACGCCTCCTGCTCGAAGACCTCGCGCGTCGCCGGCAGCACCACCGTGAAGACGCTTCCCTCTCCCGCGGTCGAATCGACGGCGATGGTCCCGCCGTGAGCGGCGACCAGATCGCGTGTGATCGTCAACCCCAAGCCGTTGCCCGGCACGGAGGGGGCCGCTCGGAAGAACCGCTCGAACACCCTCGCGGCCGCGTCGGGGGCCATCCCGATACCCGTGTCGGCGACGCGGACGGTCGTGTGCACGCCGTCCGTCGAGGTGGATGCCGTCACACGACCACCGTCGCGATTGAACTTCACGGCATTCGCGATGAGGTTGTCGACCACCTGTCGGATGCGGGCGGGGTCGGCGTACGCCTGCGCCACACCCGACTGCTCTACGCGCAGAGCGACGAAGCGATCCTCTGCGACCGGCATCAGCCCCGCCGCCGCGGCCCGGACGATTTCGGTCATGTCGACGGAGCGGGGATGCAGCCGGGTGTCGATCGATGATCCCGACCGCGACGACGCCGACAGGATGTCGGTGACGATGCCGAGCAGCCGCTCGCTATTGCGGTACGCGGTATCGACGTGCCTGCGCGCGGCATCCGAGAGTCCGCCGCCGTCGAGGACCAGCTCGAGATACCCGAGTATCGACGTCAGGGGGGTGCGTAGCTCGTGCGAGACCGACGCAACCAGGTCATCACGCACGCGCTGGGCGTCACGCTCCGCCGTGACGTCGCGCGCGATCAGCACCGCTCCGGCCGGGGCGCCGTTGTGATCCGTGAGGTGGCGCCCGGCGAAGGCGAACGCGCGTCGACGACCGTCGGGCAGCGCGAACCACAAGACGACATCGTCGAACGACTCCTGGCGTTGCAGACGCACCAGAGGATGCTGCTGAGGGTCGAGGGGCACCAGCTTCTCGTCGGTGACGGCAGCGTCGCCGACGCCGCCGGGAAGGAAACCGGGTATGCGGCCGAAGCGCAGGAGCGCATCGTTCTCGAGAACCACCTCGCCCGCGGCGGAAAGGCGGATGACTCCGAAGTCGACCGTGTCGAGGACTTCGCTGACCAGCTGCTCCTGACGCAGCGCCTCGCGGTGCGCCGCCGACGCGCGCACCGCCTGACGGTCCAACAGCGTCCGCTGCGCGCGGAAACGGCGCGAAGACGAATAGCAGGCGACGCTGACGGCGACGATGACGACCGGAAGGAGAACCACCGAATATGTCCCCGCCGGCGATGCCCCGGTCCAGAGGATGCACCAAAACACGACGGGGATGCCGACCACCGAGATCGCGAAGCCGGCGCGGCCGATCACCGACAGCCACATCGCCGGAAACACCCACAGCAACCCGAAAGCAGCGTTCGGTTCGGCGATGCGCATGAGGGCGATGGCGACGATATCGACGACCGGAAGGACGATCACGGCGTACGGCGGCAAGCGCGACCAGGGTACGGCAAGGCCGGCCACTCCTCCGAGGACCACGAGCAGCACCGCGATCCCGAAGAGACCGCCATTGGTGAGGGACGCCGTGGCGATGCCGATGAAGAACAGCACGCCGACGACGGCGCACAGCACGAGCTGATTGCTCGCCGCGGCGCGGTCGCGCAGTTGGCCGCGAATACGGCCGTCTGCGGGACCGGTGGGGCTCGGGGTGCTCGCCATGGGATGACGTTACAGCCGGGGAGCGCGCGACGGCAGGATGCGACGGCACAGGGCCGCCGCCCGGACGGATCCGGGGCGACGGCCCTGTGCGAATGCGGTGCGGCTCAGCGGCCCGACAGCTTCTCGCGCAGAGCCGCGAGAGCCTCGTCGTCGGCCAGCGTTCCGCCGCCGTTCGAGGAGTCGGACGAGAACGACGATCCGCCGGTCTCGATCGGAGCGGCAGCCTCGGCCTCGAGCGTCTTGGCGACGGCGAGCTTGTGCGCCTCCCAGCGAGCCTGGGCAGCGGCGTACTCCTGCTCCCACTTCTCGCGCTGGGCGTCGAAGCCCTCGAGCCAGGCACCCGACTCGGGGTCGAAGCCCTCGGGGTACTTGTACTCGCCGTTCTCGTCGTACTCGGTCGCCATGCCGTACAGCGCCGGGTCGAACTCGGTGCCGTTGGGGTCGACCGACTCGTTCGCCTGCTTGAGCGAGAGCGAGATGCGACGACGCTCGAGGTCGATGTCGATGATCTTGACGAAGACCTCTTCGCCGACCGACACGACCTGCTCGGCGAGCTCGACGTGCTTGCCGGAGAGCTCCGAGATGTGCACGAGGCCCTCGATGCCGTCCGCGACGCGAACGAACGCACCGAAGGGGACGAGCTTGGTGACCTTGCCCGGTGCGACCTGACCGATCGCGTGCGTGCGGGCGAAGACCTGCCACGGGTCCTCCTGCGTCGCCTTCAGCGACAGGGAGACGCGCTCGCGGTCGAGGTCGACCTCGAGGATCTCGACGGTGACCTCCTGGCCCACCTCGACGACCTCGGAGGCGTGCTCGATGTGCTTCCAGGACAGCTCCGACACGTGGACGAGACCGTCGACGCCGCCGAGGTCGACGAACGCACCGAAGTTGACGATCGACGAGACGACACCCTTGCGGACCTGACCCTTGTGCAGGTTGTTGAGGAACGTCGTGCGCGACTCGGACTGCGTCTGCTCGAGCAGGGCGCGGCGCGAGAGAACGACGTTGTTGCGGTTCTTGTCGAGCTCGAGGATCTTCGCCTCGATCTCCTGGCCGAGGTACGGCGTGAGGTCGCGGACGCGGCGCAGCTCGATGAGCGACGCGGGCAGGAAGCCGCGCAGGCCGATGTCGACGATGAGACCACCCTTGACGACCTCGATCACGGAACCGGTGACGACACCGTCGTTCTCCTTGATCTTCTCGACGTCACCCCAGGCACGCTCGTACTGCGCGCGCTTCTTGGAGAGGATGAGGCGGCCTTCCTTGTCCTCCTTCTGGAGAACGAGGGCTTCGACCTCGTCGCCGACCTTGACGACCTCGTTGGGGTCGACGTCGTGCTTGATGGAAAGCTCGCGCGAGGGGATGACACCCTCGGTCTTGTACCCGACGTCGAGGAGGACCTCGTCGCGGTCGATCTTCACGACGGTGCCTTCGATGAGGTCGCCGTCGTTGAAGAACTTGAGGGTCTTCTCGACCGCGGCCAGGAAGTCCTCAGCAGATCCGATGTCGTTGATGGCGACCTGCTTGGTGGCCGGGGCGGTCGTTGCGGTAGTCATGTAGTGGGTTGTCCTTGTTGGGTTGGATGTCGGGCTCCGGCGCGAGATGATCGCGGGACGGCACACGGACGAAGACGAACGAATGCCCCGCCGGAGCGGTCGGTCAGGGATTGCGTGTCATGAGCGCGCGGCACAGCGCCACACGAATGACACTCCAGGGTATCAGAATCGCCGTGTCATCGCGGGTGTGCTCGCGCGGCGGCGCCGCGGCGTCACCTCAACCCCGCAGCGGGTCGGCGGGGTCCGTCGGATCCAACCCCGGAGCCCCCGGTCGCGACAGCGTGAGCACCGCCCACGCGACGCGCGGACTCTCAGCCAGACGATCCTCGACGGCGTTCAGCTGGGCGGCGACCGCATGTTCGGCGATGTCGCCCACGAGGTCGACGGCGGCGACGACGAACACCCGTCCGGGGCCGACGTATTCGATGTGCAGGTAGGTGATCTGCGCGATCTCGGCCTGTTCCAGCAGACGCTGCAGCGCGGCGGCCCGCACCCGCGGCTCGACCGCGACGCCGACGAGGAAGCGGCGGTTCTGCCGGATCAGCACGATGGCGACCACGGCCAGCAGCACGCCGACGAGGATCGATCCGATGGCATCGGGAGCGGCCGAGCCGGTGAGCTGATGCAACAGGATGCCGAGGAAGGCGATCACCAGTCCGATCAGCGCCGCAGCATCCTCGAAGAACACCGCGCGCAGCGTCGGGTCGGAGGTGTTCATCACGTACTCCAGCACGTCCTTCGCGCTCTCCCGCGCGCGCCGGCGCGACTGGCGCAGCGCCTGCAGGAAGGAGACGCCTTCCAGGATGAACGCGACGCCGAGAACGGCGTAGGAAACGCCGAACAGACCGGCCGGCTCGGGCGCGAACAGCTCCTGCACGCCGTGCATGATCGAGACACCGGCGCCGACCGCGAACAGCCCGAAGGCGGCGAACAGTGACCACACATACGCTTCTCTGCCGTAGCCCGTGGGATGCCGCGCGTCGCGCGGACGCGCCGACCGGCGCGTCGCGACGAAGAGGAAGATCTCGTTGCCGGCATCCGCCCACGAGTGCGCGGCCTCGGCGAGCATGCTCGCCGCCCCGGTGAGTATCGCCGCGACGGTCTTCGCGATCGCCACGAGGAGGTTCGCGCCGAGGGCGATGAGCACCGTCAGCAACGACTCCGCTTCCCCGGTCGGGGCTGCGGGTGCGGGGAGCGCCGCACGGCGGGACGATCGCGGGGGCGCCATGCTCACACGCTACGCGGGGTTGATGACGCCGTCGATGTACAGCCAACGACCATCGAGACGGCGGAAGCGGCTCCGCTCGGCGAGAACGCCGCGCGCGCCGGTGCCGCGCTCGCGCCACGATGCCCGGAACGCGACCGTGGCGCGGACGTCGTCCTCACGACCCTCGGCGGCGTCGATGTCGAGCCGCTCCCATCGCAGGTCCTCGTCGAGCTCCAGTCGGTCGGGCCGAGTGGCGGGGTGCCACGAAGCCAACAGATGAGCGGCGTCACCGAGCGCGAACGCCGTGAACCGCGAGCGCATGAGCCTCTCCGCCGTCGGTGCCGCGACACCGTCGAGAAGCGGGCCGCAGCATCCGGAAAACGCGCTGCCGCTTCCGCACGGGCACGGTGAGTCCGCGACGGGACGACGGCCTCGTGGCAGTGACGCGGCGCCGAAGGACATCCCTCGACTCTACGACGCGGCCTCACGCCGCAGAGTCGAGCGTGACGCTGTGGAAAACAGCGGTGAGCGCGCGGCGCGGTCGTTACCGTGGAGGGCATGTCGAGGCGAGGACACGTACTGTCGGCGATGATGGCGATCGCGGTGACCGGGAGCATCGTCGGGTGCACGCCGCAAGGTGCGCCGTCACCCTCGCCGAGCACGAGCGCCACGGCCTTCTCCTCGGATGCCGAGGCCTTCGCCGCCGCCGAAGCGACCTACCGCGCCTACGTCGATGCTCTGAACAAGGTGGACTTGGCGAAGCCAGAGACGTTCGAGGCGGTGTACGAGCTCACGACCGGTGATGCGAACGACAAGGCGCGGGCCGAGTTCAACTCGCTGCGGTCGCAGGGACTCACCGTTGGCGGATCAACCCAAGTGGTTTCCGTCGAGGCCTCCACCACCTCTACTAGCGACGAGGTCCAACTGCTCGTGTGCGCAGATGTCAGTCAGATCACGCTCACAGACGCTGACGGGCAGTCCAGAGTTTCTCCGGATCGGCCGCCAGTGCAACCCCTCACGGTACGTGTGCTTACCGGTCACCGAACTCCCCTCATTGCGAACATCAGCGGAAGGGAAGGATCACCGCTTTGCTAGTGATTGCTGCTGCCGCTGTCGCCACGCTCCTCGCCACGACACCTAATGCAGTGCTTTCGAGCGGTGCAGAATGCGGGAGCGGGTGGCAGGGCGCCTGCCCCTCAATCTCGAACACGGGATCATCGGTCGAGATCGGGGCGACGCGTCCGGGCGGCTCCGGAGGGTCCGGCGGTTCTCGCGGTGACGACGGAGGCTCGGAGTCCGTTCCGGCGCCGCCCCCGCCGGCGTGCACCGACAGCCTGTGCCGCGGCAACTACTCGGTCTCGGTGTTGCGGCCGACCCTCACCGACGTGGCGTCGTTCGCCCCGGCATCCGCGCCGTTCGTCGACGAACCCGACGGGGTGGGCATCGTCGGCATGCCGATGAACTTCGTTGCGACGGCGGGAGTTCATGAACAGGCGGGAACGCTCTTCGATCTTCCGGTCACGGTCCGTTTCACACCGGCCTCGTACCTTTTCATCTACGGCGACGGCACGTCGCGGGACAGCGCCACGGGCGGCCGAACCTGGGCGGAGCTCGGGCGCGCGCAGTTCAGCGCCACCGACACGAGTCACGCCTACGCCGCGCGCGGCACTTACACGGCGACGGCGACGGTCCGCTACGCGGCGCAGGCGAACTTCGGCAACGGCTGGATCGACGTACCCGGCCTCCTCGATATCGCCGCCGGCGCGACGACGCTGCAGATCGTCGACGTCAAGACCGCGCTCGTCGACAAGACCTGTCTCGAGAATCCACGCGGCCCCGGCTGCTGACCCCGCACGAGCTCCCAACATCGTGCCAGAACCCCGTGACAGGATGAGCGCGTGGCCGATCGCCTGATGCTCCTCGACACCGCTTCTCTCTACTTCCGCGCCTTCTACGGCGTGCCGGATACCGTGAAAGCACCCGACGGCACATCGGTCAACGCCGCGCGCGGGCTGCTCGACATGATCGCGAAGCTGGTGTCCGCGTACGAGCCGACCCACGTCATCGCCTGTTGGGACGACGACTGGCGTCCGCAGTGGCGGGTCGATCTCATCCCCACATACAAAACGCACCGTGTCGCCGAGGTCGTCGCCGACGACACCGACATCGAAGAGGTCCCCGATCCGCTCACGGCCCAGATCCCCGTCATCCGCGACGAGCTGGCAGTTCTCGGCATCCCTGTCGTCGGACATGCCGACCATGAGGCCGACGACGTCATCGCCAGCTACGCGACGCAGCACGCGGGCGCCGTGGACGTCGTGACGGGCGACCGCGACCTCTTCCAACTCGTCGACGACACACGGTCGGTGCGCGTCATCTACACCGGACGCGGCATGAGCAAGCTCGACGTGCTCGACGACGCTGCCGTCGTCGAGAAGTACGGAGTGCTCGCAAGCCAGTACGCCGACTTCGCTGTCCTGCGCGGCGACGCCTCCGATGGTCTGCCGGGCGTCGCCGGCATCGGGGAGAAGACGGCTGCGGCCCTCCTCGCCGCTCACGGTGACCTCGCCGGCATCCTCAGCGAAGCCGCCCGCGGCGGCCTGTCCGCGAGCGTTCGGGCGAAGATCCTCGCTGCGACCGACTACCTCGCGGTCGCGCCTCGGGTCGTCGAGGTCGTCCGCACTCTCGATCTTCCCGCCGTCGGAGCGCCGCTGCGCTCCCCCGACCCCGCTGCGACCGCGCGCGTGGATGCCGAGTGGAACCTCGGTGCGCCGCTCGCCCGCGCGATCGCCGCGATCACCGCCCGCGCCTGACGATCAGCGCGCGAGCCACGCGCGCAACCGATCGAGCGGCCACGTCGTGATGACCCGCTCCGGCGGCACGCCCGCTCGCTCTGCACGAGCGGCCCCCTCATCGAGCAGACCGAGTTGGCCGGGCGCGTGCGCGTCGGAGTCGAGGGAGAACAGGCACCCCTCGGCCAGGGCGAGAGCGATGAGCCCCGCGGGTGGATCCTCACGCTCCGGTCGCGCATTGATCTCCACCGCGACGTCGTGAGCCGCGCAGGCCGCGAACACCGCGCGCGCATCGAAGGTGGAAGGCGGCCTGGTGCCCCGCTCCCCGCGCACGAGCCGGCCCGTCACGTGGCCGAGCACATGCGCCTGGCCCGACGAAACAGCGGCCACCAGACGGCGGGTCATCGCCGGAGACTCCATGCGCAGCTTCGAGTGCACCGAGGCGACGACCACGTCCAGCCGTGCGAGCAGGGCACGCTCCTGATCGAGACGTCCGTCGTCGAGGATGTCCACCTCGATGCCGCTGAGCAGTGTGAAGCGGTCGTCGCAGAACTGCGGCACCTCTTCCAGCTGGGCACGCAGCCGCTGCGCGCTCAACCCATTGGCCACACGCAGACGCGGCGAATGATCCGTCAGCGCGAGGTACTCGTGACCGAGGGCGCGCCCCGCCTCGACCATCTCTCCGATCGATGTCGTACCGTCCGACCAGTTCGAGTGACAGTGCAGGTCGCCGTGCAGCATCGCCCGCAGCGTAGAGCGTGCCGGATCCAAGCGGTCTCGCAACTGCGCGAGGTACGCGGGCACGTCGCCGGCCAGCGCCTCCTGAATCGCTCGGAAGGACGAGTCGCCGATGCCCTTGCGCCGTCGAAGGCTCGCGGCATCGCGGAGCTCGTCGTCCGAGAGGTGCTCGATCGCTGCCGCGGCCGCACGGAAGGCGGCGGAGCGGTATCGCGACGCCCGCTCGCGCTCGAGCAGCGTCGCGATCTCCCGCAGCGCGTCGATCGGCTTCATCTGCACGCCATCATGACAGCGGAACGGGCCCGCGCGGTGCGCGAGCCCGTTCCAAGCGGACGATCTGTGAGGCGTCAGGACCGAATGACGGCAGACCGCCGCACGACGACGGGCACCGAGGCCAGCCGAGTGAGGGCCGCGCCGAAGAGGATGGACAGGATCCCCACCCCCATCGCGAAGGCGGCGACACCGAACGAGACGACGGAGGTGAACAGCGAGGCGCGCAGGAACGACGCGTTCATCATGGTCGCGCGCACCGGATCCTCCCTGTCGAGTTCGGCGTAGGTCTTACCGCCCGACGCCTTCAGCGCGTGGTGCTGGATGATGTCGGCCTGCACGTACGCGGTGAACGGGCCCTGGACGGTCTGCCCCTGGAAGGCCATCGCGTCGTCGGGCACCGTGATGTTCTCCGCGCGCAGCTGGCTGGACACCGTGAGCCAGACGACAAGACCCACCACGATCAGCGCAATGCCGCCGAGGATGCCGAGGATGCCGGCGATCTTGACGAAGCCGACCTTCTTCTGCGGGGGTTCAAGGGTGTCGGCGGTGGCGATGTTCTCTGACATGGCGGGGGTCCTCTCTTCGGTGCCGTGCTGTTGCCTCACGGTATCGCTCTCATGAGAACGGAGACCAGGGGGACGGGCCGGAGAAAACCCTGTGGTCAGTCCACAGCGCGTGTCGTTGCCTCGACCCAGCGGTCGAGGACGCCGCGAGCCGAGCCGTCGTCGATCGCGGACGCCGCGCGGTCGCGAGCGTCGGCGAGGCGCTCGACGATCGGCAACTGCACCTGCGTGGAATCGCGGAACAGGTCGTAGGAGACGATGCCCGCCGCCGCGTTGAGCAGGACGATGTCGCGCACAGCACCCTTCTGCCCGTCGAGCACCCGCCGCACCACCTCGGCGTTGTGCTGTGCATCGCCGCCGAGCAGGTCGTCGATATCCGCCAACGGGATGCCGAGGTCTCGCGGATCGAGGTCGTGCTCGTGGATGTCGCCCCGGCTGATCTCCCACACACGGCTGTGACCGGTGGTCGTGAGTTCGTCCAGACCGTCGTCCCCGCGGAAGACCAACGCCGTGGCTCCGCGCGTCTGGAAGACGCCGGTGATCAGAGGGACGCGATCGAGAGCGGCGACCCCGACGGCATTGGCCTCGGCGCGAGCGGGGTTGCAGAGCGGTCCGAGGAAGTTGAAGACGGTGGGCACGCCCAGTTCCGCTCGCGTCGGTCCCGCGTGACGGAAGCCGGGATGGAAGGCGGACGCGAACGCGAACGTGATGCCGGCCTCGGCCAGGACCTCGGCGACCCGCTCAGGAGACAGAGCGAGGTCGATGCCGAGCGCGCCGAGCACATCGGAGGAGCCCGAAGCCGAACTGGCAGCGCGGTTGCCGTGCTTGACCACCGGGATACCGGTCGCAGCGGCCACAATCGCCGACATGGTCGAGATGTTGACGGTGCCGAATCGGTCTCCCCCGGTGCCGACGATGTCGAGCACGTCGGCCGACACGGGCAGGGGCAACGCCGCCTCGAGGATCGCGTCACGGAAGCCCACGATCTCGTCGACCGTCTCCCCCTTCGCACGCAGGGCGAGCAGGAATCCGCCGAGCTGCGACGGGGTCGCCGTGCCCTGCATCACCTGCCGCATGGCCCACGTCGACTCCGACACGCTGAGGTCGCGCCGCTCGAGCACGGCAGTGAGGATTTCGGGCCAGGAATAGAGCTCCGCCATGAGCCCCGATCCTATCGGCACTCTGCCAGCCAACTCCCGGCGCGCCCGAAGGGCCCTCCAATCCCCCCGAAAGTCGAACGCACCTTCAGTGATGCGAAAACCGGCTGTGAAATCAGCCATAATGGGGAGCGTGACGACCACTCCAGCGACCTATTCCCAAGCCTTGCGTTCCGTCAAGCGGCCGGATCCGGTCGCCGTCGGCACCATCGTGTGGCTCGGCAGCGAGGTCATGTTCTTCGCGGGTCTCTTCGCGATCTACTTCACGCTGCGCAACGCCTCCCCCGACCTGTGGGCCGCCAGCACCGGCGACCTCAACGTGCCGTTCGCGGCCGTGAACACCGGCATCCTGGTGCTGTCCTCGTTCACCGCCCAGGCCGGTGTGTTCGCCGCCGAACGCTTCCAGCCCTACCGTCGCGGCTCCATCTGGCAGTTCCGCCAGTGGGGAATGGTCGAGTGGTTCTTCCTCACCTTCGTGATGGGTGCCGTCTTCGTCTCCGGCCAGGTGTGGGAGTACGCCACGCTCGTCGCAGAGGGCATGCCGATCAGCGCGAGCTCGTACGCGTCGGCCTTCTACATCACCACCGGTTTCCACGCGCTGCACGTGACGGGTGGCCTCCTGGCCTTCCTCCTCGTCATCGGTCGCGCCTACGCCGTCAAGAACTTCGGACGCAAGGAGATGACGTCTGCGATCGTCGTCTCGTACTACTGGCACTTCGTCGACGTGGTGTGGATCGTCCTGTTCTTCGTCATCTACGTCGTCAAGTAAGAAGCGGAGCTGAGTTCCTCCATGGCAACCAAGACCACCCGGCAGAAGACCGGTCGTCGCAGCAAGTGGGCTGCCGCCGCGCTCATCGGCATCGGCCTTCTCGTCACCGGCGGCGTCTATGCCGGCGCGTCGGCGGCGATGGCCGCGACGGAGCCCGCGTCCGCGTCGTCCACCACTCTCACCGTCGACGACGGCAAGAAGCTCTTCCAGGCCAACTGCGCCACGTGCCACGGCCTCAACATGGAAGGCACCGCGGACGGCCCGTCGCTGTACGGCGTCGGCGAGCTGGCTGTCGAGTTCCAGATGTCGACGGGACGCATGCCGCTGCAGATGCAGGGGCCGCAGGCACCGCAGAAGCCGGTGCAGTTCACCGAAGACCAGATCCGCGCGATCGCCTCCTGGGTCCAGTCCGTGGCACCCGGCCCGACCTACCCCGACGCACGCATCCTCGACGGCAAGGGCGACGTCGCCAACGGCGCCGAGCTCTTCCGCGTCAACTGCGCCATGTGCCACAACGTCGCCGCCGCCGGTGGAGCACTCACCGAGGGCAAGTACGCCCCGGCACTCACCAAGACCAGCCCGCTGCACATCTACGCGGCCATGGTCACGGGACCGCAGAACATGCCGGTCTTCAACAACATGACCATCACTCCGGACGAGAAGCGCGACATCATCTCGTCGCTGATGTACCTGCAGGAGAACGAGTCGGCCGGCGGTTTCAACCTCGGCTCGCTCGGTCCGGTCTCGGAGGGTCTGTTCATCTGGATCTTCGGCATCGGCGCGCTCATCGGCATCACCGTGTGGATCACGGCGAAGTCGAACTGATCGGGCACACGTGGACAACGGCACTGACGTAGGGAACGGACGAGACATGGCACACGAGGAAGACGCACTCGAGCACGAGAGGGCTTCATGGAAGCCCTCCCCCGGGCTCGCCGTCGCCGTCCCCGACCCCGTGCAGAACCCGGGCCTCCCGCCGCACCGGGAGCGCATCACCGACAAGGATCCGGCCGCGATGCAGCGCGCCGTCCGCACGGTTTACACGCTGTTCTACCTGTCCCTCGCGGGCAGCATCTGGGCGGTCGCCGCCTACATGCTCTTCCCGATCGAGAGCGGTCA
The DNA here is from genome assembly GCF_003634765.1 of Microbacterium sp. AG790. Taxonomy (NCBI): domain Bacteria; kingdom Bacillati; phylum Actinomycetota; class Actinomycetes; order Micrococcales; family Microbacteriaceae; genus Microbacterium; species Microbacterium sp. AG790. Next base: position 100,365 of record NZ_RBWZ01000008.1, on the reverse strand, counting down.
GATCGTCGACATCCGCCACAACAACCTGTTCATCGGGTTGGGCATCGCACTCGCGCTGCTCGCTATCGGCATCGGTGCGATCCACTGGTCCAAGGCCGTGATGAGCGACAAGGAGTACATCGAGCCCCGTCATGCCACGCGCGGGCGCGACGTCACACGAGAGGGCGCCATCGCGGTGTTCCGCGAGGCGAACGAGGAGTCCGGGTTCGGACGCCGCACCGCCATCCGCGGATCCCTGATCGCCGCTCTCGTCGCCTCGGTGCTGCCGGGTATCACCCTCTTCCGCGGTCTGGCGCCCGAGTCCAGCCCCGAGCACCCGATCGCCGGAGATCCGGTCGCCCTCCTCAGCCACACGATGTGGAAGAAGGGCGAGCGCCTTGCGCACGACCCGACGGGTGAGCCGATCCGTGCGGCGGACCTCACCCTGGGATCCGCGGTGCATGTGATCCCGCAGTCGCTCGCCGAGCTCAGCCACAGTGACGGCTACCTCGAGGAGAAGGCGAAGGCGATCGTCCTGCTCATGAGGATGCTGCCCGAGCAGATCGTCGAAGCCGAAGACCGCAAGAGCTGGTCGTACAACGGCATCGTGGCGTATTCGAAGGTCTGCACGCACGTCGGCTGCCCGGTTGCGCTCTACGAACAGCAGACGCACCACCTGCTCTGCCCCTGCCACCAGTCGCAGTTCGACGTGACCCACGGCGCCGCCGTGATCTTCGGACCGGCCGCCCGCCCGCTGCCGCAGCTGCCGATCACCGTCGACTCCGAGGGCTACCTCATCGCGCAGAGCGACTTCACCGAACCCGTCGGCCCGAGCTTCTGGGAGCGCCATTGAGCACCGCGACTGTCACCGAGACAGGCCCTGACACCACGCCTCCGACCACCCGCGATGAGAAGCCGCTGGGCGGCCGCTTCGTCGCCGGCGCGGCGAACTACCTCGACGAGCGCACCAGCATCTCGGGCCTCGTCAAGGAGCTGGGGCGCAAGATCTTCCCGGACCACTGGTCGTTCATGCTCGGCGAGATCGCACTGTGGAGCTTCGTCGTCGTCCTGCTGTCGGGGACGTTCCTCACGTTCTTCTTCCAGGCGTCCATGGTCGAGACGCACTACGACGGGGCATTCGTCCCGCTGCGCGGCGTGGAGATGTCTGCGGCGCTCGACTCGGCGCTGCGGCTCTCGTTCGACATCCGTGGTGGCCTCCTGGTGCGCCAGATCCACCACTGGGCGGCTCTCGTGTTCGTCGCCGGTATCGGTGTGCACATGCTCCGCGTGTTCTTCACCGGAGCGTTCCGCAAGCCGCGCGAGCTGAACTGGGTGATCGGCTTCATCCTCTTCATCCTCGCCATGGCCGAGGGCTTCACCGGCTACTCGCTGCCCGACGACCTGCTCTCCGGCAACGGCCTGCGCATCATCGACGGCATGGTCAAGGGCATCCCGGTCATCGGCACCTGGACCTCGTTCCTGTTGTTCGGTGGTGAGTTCCCGGGCACTCAGATCGTCGGCCGCCTGTACACGCTGCACATCCTGCTCCTGCCCGCGATCCTCGTGGCACTGCTCGCGGTGCACCTCATGCTGATGATCGTCAACAAGCACACCCAGTTCGCCGGTCCTGGCCGCACGAACAGCAACGTCGTGGGCTTCCCGATGGTTCCGGTCTACATGTCGAAGATGGGCGGCTTCTTCTTCATCACGTTCGGCGTGATCGTGCTGATCGCGTCGCTGTTCACGATCAACCCGATCTGGAACTACGGCCCTTACGACCCGTCCCCGGTCTCGGCGGGTACGCAGCCCGACTGGTACATCGGCTTCGCCGACGGCGCGCTGCGTCTCGTGCCGCCGCACCTCGAGTTCGTCCTGTGGGACCACACCTGGTCGTTCAACATCCTCATCCCGCTGACGGCGCTCGGTCTGTTCATCGTGATCGTGATGCTGTACCCGTTCATCGAGGCGTGGATCACCGGCGACAAGCGCGAGCACCACATCGCCCAGCGCCCGCGCAACGCCGCGACGCGCACCGCGATCGGTGCCGCCGGCGTCACCTTCTACGCGGTGCTGTGGGCCGCGGCATCCTCGGACATCATCGCCACCCACTTCTGGCTCACGATGGAAGGCGTCATCCACACGCTGCAGGCGCTGTTGTTCGTCGGGCCGGTGCTCGCGTACTTCATCACGAAGCGTCTGTGCATCGCCCTCCAGAAGAAGGACCGGGAGATCGCGCTCCACGGTTACGAGTCCGGCCGCATCGTCCGCCTTCCGGGCGGCGAGTACATCGAGGTCCACCAGCCGGTCGACCAGTACGAGATCGTCAAGCTCGTCGACTTCGAGACGAACCAGCCGCTCGTGGTGCGCCCGAACGACCAGGGCCGCATTCCTTGGCACGAGAACTTCCGCGCTTCGCTGTCGCGCTGGTTCTTCGAGGACCGCCTCGCTCCCGTCACCCAGGCTGAGCTCGAGGAGGCGCGCGCGCACCAGCACCACACGCTGGATCACATCGCCGCCGAGGAGGATGCCGAGATCCAGGGCATGCACGAGCGTGCCGGAGTCGGCGAGGCACCGCACCACCCGATCGACGACGGTCACCGGAGCGAGACCGCCGTTCGCCCCTCGAACGTCATCGTCCCGGACGACGACGCGAAGGACGCGAAAGACAAGCACTGACCCGGCCGCGCAGGCTGGCAGTCAAGCGGCGAGGAGTGACCGTTCCGGTCCTCCTCGCCGCTTCGTCGTTCGCGTAGCGTCGAGACATGACCGATCCCCTCTCCTATTTCGCCGGCAAGCTCGCACACGAGACCGATGCCTCGGACGTCTACGCGGCGCAGCGCACCGGGGCGGACTTCGCGCTCGTCGACGTGCGCAGCGACGACGCCTGGGCCCAGGGCCACCCCGTCGGAGCCATCCACATGCCCTACCGCGAGATCGCTCAGCGTGCGGCGAAGGAGATCCCCCTGACGACGCCGGTGGTCGTGTACTGCTGGAGCCCCGGCTGCAATGCCGGCGCAAAAGGCGCCGTGGAGTTCGCCCGACTCGGCTACGCCGTGAAGGAGATGATCGGCGGGTACGAGTACTGGGTGCGCGAGGGACTGCCCACCGAGAACGCTCAGGGTGCGCTCCCCCGCGTGTTCGACCCGCAGGTCATGTACGTGCGACGGTGACGCTGGCTGACGCGTGGAAGACCGTCGTTACGGGCTGGCTCAGCCGGCGAGCGGCTTCGCGTCTTCTCTGAAGCGCTGCGTGGCCGCCCCGGCGAACACCACGACACTCTCTGTCGGAGCGCCCTTGCAGATATCGGCTACGACAGCGGTGACATTTGTCACGGGAGCCCGCCTGCAGAGCCGCGGCGACGATGATCTCAGCCGCGTCATCTCGTCTATCCACGTCCCGCAGGATCTCTCCGATCGCATCGTCCGGCAGGTAGTCGCTGACCCCGTCGCTGCACAGCAGCCAGCGATCTGCTTCCACCGGCTCGTGCGAGGTGACGCTGACCGCGTCCGACGGCTCACCGCGGAGCGAGGCGGTGATGATGTTGCGGCGAGGATGCGTCATCGCGTCCATCTCCGTCACTAACCCCTGATCGACGAGCACCTGGACGAAGGAGTCGTCACGGGTCTGACGCATCAGTCGCCCCGCGCGAAGGAGATAGCCCCGAGAATCACCGGTGTGTGCAAGAAGAAGAGTGCCGTCGCGGCCGAACCAGATCCCGGTGAACGTGGTCGCCATTCCCGCCAACGAGGGATCACGCCGCACGTGCGCTCCCAGATCCCCGTTCGCCACGTGCAGCCGCGTGGCGAGCTCTGCAGCATCCCCCTCCGTCCAGCCCCCTGCGACGAGCCGGTGGACGAAAGCCGCCGATGCGAGATCACCGGCGGGGCCGCCGCCGACACCGTCCGCGACGCCCGCACCCCACGACGCGACGAACGCGGCATCCTGATTGACATCACGAAACGGGCCGACGTCACTGGAGACGCCGGCCCGCAACGAGAGAGCCATCACCGCAGAACCGGCACCGTTCAGCGTGCGAAGTACCCGCGGTAGTACTCGAAGACCCAGCCCACGATGGCGACCACGAACACGCCGAGGCCGATCGGGAGCAGGAAGGTCCCGACAGCAAGTCCCAGGATGCCGAGCGCCGCAGAGAATGCGAGCACCAGCGGCCACCACGACCACGGGCTGAACTCACCCATCTCGGGGTCGCCGTCATCGATGTCGGCCGTCAGCGAGTCCTCGGGCAGCTCGCCGCCCTGCGCGCGGTGCACGCGGTCGACGTAGAAGCCGATCATCGCGGCCATGAAGACCGTGAACAGCAGCGCGACGCTACCGACCCACTCGATCGCGTGGAACCACTGACGGTCGGAGTGCTCGATGATGTTCCACCCCGTGTACAGGGCGAAGCAGAGGAAGAAGAATCCGGAGAGGATCCACCAGAGGTTGACGTTGGTCTTCACTTACTTGACCTTCCCCTCGGCCGTGTCCATGACGGGAGCATCGGGGGCATCCTTCGCCGGCCCGACACCGACCGGGAGCGCTGCTTCGGGGTGGTTGAGATCGAAGGCAGGGCGCTCGCTGCGGATGCGCGGAATGGAGGTGAAGTTGTGACGCGGCGGCGGGCAGCTGGTGGCCCACTCGAGCGATCCACCGTAGCCCCAGGGATCGTTGACCGTGACGCGTGGTGCCTTGCGCGAGGTGATCCAGACGTTCAGGAAGAACGGGATCATCGAAGCTCCGAGAATCATCGCGCCGATCGTCGACACCTGGTTCTGCCAGGTCCAGCCGTCCGCTGCCGAGTAGTCGGCATAACGACGCACCATGCCGTCGACGCCCAGCCAGTGCTGGATGAGGAACGTCATGTGGAAGCCGACGAACAGCATCCAGAAATGGACCATGCCGAGTCGCTCGTTCAGCATGCGCCCCGTCCACTTGGGCCACCAGAAGTAGAAGCCGGCGAACATCGCGAACACAACGGTGCCGAAGACCACGTAGTGGAAGTGGGCGACGACGAAGTAGGAGTCGGAGAGGTGGAAGTCCAGCGGCGGCGACGCGAGGATCACACCGGTCAGACCACCGAAGACGAACGAGACCAGGAAGCCGAGCGAGAACACCATCGGAGTCTCGAACGTCACCGACCCACGCCACAGGGTACCGATCCAGTTGAAGATCTTCACGCCCGTCGGCACCGCGATCAGCATCGTCATGAGAGCGAAGAACGGCAACAGCACCGATCCGGTCACGTACATGTGGTGAGCCCACACCGAGACCGACAGCGCCGCGATGGCGATGGTCGCGTAGACAAGCGTCTTGTAGCCGAAGATCGGCTTGCGGCTGAACACCGGGAAGATCTCGGAGACGATGCCGAAGAACGGCAAGGCGATGATGTAGACCTCGGGGTGCCCGAAGAACCAGAAGAGGTGCTGCCACAGCAGCACGCCGCCGTTGGCCGGGTCGTAGATGTGGGCGCCGAGAACGCGGTCGGCTGCCGCCGCCAGGATGGCTGCGGCCAGCACGGGGAACGCCATCAGGATCAGGATGCTCGTGACGAGCGTGTTCCACGAGAAGATCGGCAGGCGCCACATCGTCATGCCGGGCGCGCGCATCGTGATGATCGTGGTGATGAAGTTCACCGCGCCGAGGATGGTGCCGAAACCGGACATGCCGAGTCCGAGCATCCAAAGATTGCCACCGGCGCCGGGCGAGAACGATGCTCCCGCCAAGGGCTGATAGGCGAACCACCCGAACGCGGCCGCACCCTGAGGAGTCAAGAAGCCGGCGACGGCGATCACCGATCCGAAGATGAACAGCCACAGCGCGAACGCGTTCAGACGCGGGAACGCCACGTCCGGGGCGCCGATCTGCAACGGCAGGATCGCGTTGGCGAATCCGGCGAACAGCGGCGTCGCGAACATGAGCAGCATGATCGTGCCGTGCATCGTGAACAGCTGGTTGTACTGCTCCTTCGTCGGAAGGATCTGCATTCCCGGCTCGAACAGTTCGGCTCGGATGATCAGCGCCATCACGCCGCCGAGGAGGAAGAAGATCACCGACGCGATGAGGTACATGTACCCGATCGTCTTGTGGTCAGTGGAGGTGATCCACTTGACGATGATGTTGCCCTTCTGTCCCACGCGCGTGGAGCTCATCAGAGCCGCCTGACGCGGGGGCAGCGTGGTGGGGCGCGCGGAGGTCTCGCCCTGGAGAGGAAGCGTGGTCGCCATCAGTGTTGTCCCTCAGATTCGACGGGGGCTCCCGTGCCCGGGAAGTTCTGCAGCCGGTCGTAGGCCTTGTTGATGTCGCCGGTCTGACCAGCGGCGCGCAGGCCTGCGAGGTACTGCTGGTACTCGGCCGGCTCGACGACCTTGACCTTGAAGAGCATCATCGAGTGGTACTGGCCGCAGAGCTCGGCGCACTTGCCGTCGTATTCACCCACGCGCGTCGGGATGAAGGACCAGTAGTTGTCCTTCCCGATGTACATGTCCTTCTTGTAGAGGAAGTCGACGATCCAGAAGGAGTGGATGACGTCGCGGGAGGTCAGCTTGATCTTGACCTTCTCATTGACCGGCAGGACCAGGGTCGGCAGATCGCTGGTGATGTTGCCCTGGGCGTCGGTCTGGGCCTGAACACCCATCGTCCACACGGCGTTGTCGCCGGCCTGGCAGTCGGCCTGGTCGTCGTTGTACTGGAAGTCCCAGGCCCACTGCTTGCCGATCGCCGTCACGCAGACGTCGGGGTTGTCGTACTGCGTCTCGAGCACCGCCTGGTCGCGCGCCGTGAAAGCGAAGAAGCCGAGCACGAGGATCAGCGGAACGACCGTGTAGAAGATCTCGACGGGCATGTTGTACCGCAGCTGCACCGGCAGTCCACGCTGTCCGCGACGGCGACGATAGGCGATCGCCGCCCACCCCATGAGCGACCAGGTGATGATGCCGACCACCAGGAGGACGATCCAGGAGTTCACCCACAGACCCGACACCATCTCGGTGTGGTTCGTGGCTTGCGTGCCATCGTCGGTGAAGCCCGGCAGGAAGCCGTTCAGCTCGGTGGGAGTGCATCCCGCGAGGGTGATCGCCGAGGCGATCCCGATCGGGATGACGGCGAGCCGGAGTCGGCGTTTGACGCGCACGGTGCACCTTTCGGGGTCATGAAGGTCGAACACCGTTCAGTCTAAGGCAAGCTCCCACCCGATTCAGGCCATCCGCCCAGGATGTCTGCCACTATCGGAGGGGTTTTTCCGGCCTGACCAGCGACGCCCGTATCAGTGGAAGCTGTCGCCGCAGGCGCAGCTGCCCGCGGCGTTGGGGTTGTCGATCGTGAAGCCCTGCTCGGAGATCGTGTCCTTGAAGTCGATGGTCGCGCCATCCAGGTACGGCACGGACATGTCGTCGACGATGACCTCGACGCCGTCGAAGTCGACGGCCTGATCGCCGTCGAGGAAGCGCTCGTCGAAGTAGAGCTGGTAGATCAGACCCGAGCATCCGCCCGGCTGCACCGCGACGCGCAGACGCAGGTCGTCGCGACCCTCCTGCTGAAGGAGGTTCTTCACCTTCTCGGCCGCAGCGTCCGTCAGGAGAACGCCGTGCGCAGCCGTGGTGGCCTCGACGGGGGTGTTGGTGGCGATGTCGGTCATGGCACTCTCCGGAACCTCGTGATGATCGAAGCCGTTATCAGACGGCGGGTCGTGCTCGATTCTACGCGGCAGCGGAGACGTCGGGCCGATGACGCACTGGCACCGGTCCCGGGGCGGCCGCGGTCACCCGCGATCGAGTTCCTCGAGCAGGAGCGCCTCCGACACGAGCGCGCGGCGGAACGTGTCCAGGTGGAGGGACTCGTTCGGGCTGTGGGCCCGCGCGTGCGGATCCTCCACGCCGGTGACCAGGATCTGAGCGCCCGGGAACTCGCGCACGAGGTCGGCGATGAACGGGATCGATCCGCCGACGCCGATGTCGACCGGCTCCACGCCATAGCCCTCACGCAGCGCGTCGCGCGCCGAGGTCACCGCGGCCCCGCTGGTGTCGACCAGGAAGGCGTCGCCGCAGTCGACATCGCGGAAGGAGAGCTCTGCGCCGAACGGGGCGTGCGCGCGAAGGTGGGCCTCGAGCGCGGCGTAGGCCTCGCGGGCAGGCTGGCCGGGAGCCACGCGCATGCTGATGACGACCGAGACTTCGGGAGAGAGCGTGTTCGACGCGTTCTTCACACTGGGAGCATCGATGCCGGTGACGGTGATGGACGGCTTGTTCCAGATGCGGCTGAGGATCGAGCCGCGGCCGATCGGGCTCACCCCGTCGGGAAGCCCGGCCTCATCGCGCAGGGTCTCCTCGGAGTAGTCGGGCGTCGGCGCCTCCCGTTCAGTGAGCCCGGCGACGCAGACCGCACCGTCGTCGTCCCAGAGCGTGGCGAGCAGCTTCACGGTCGCCAGCATCGCATCGGGCACGGCGCCGCCGAACATTCCGGAGTGGGAGGCGTGTTCCAGCGTGCGCACGGTCATCGTGAAGCGTGCGTTGCCGCGCAACGAGACGGTGAGCGCCGGAGTCACGGCATCCCAGTTGCCGGAGTCGGCGACGACGATGACGTCGGCGCGCAGCGCGTCGGCGTTGTCGCGGAGGAACTGCGCGAACGACGCAGAGCCGGCCTCCTCCTCGCCCTCGATGAAGAGGTTCACACCGAGGTCGATGTCGCCACCGCGTGCGTCGATGAGCGCGCGCAGCGCACCGACATGCGCCATGATGCCGGCCTTGTCGTCGGCGGCTCCACGTCCGTAGAGGCGTCCACCGCGCACGGTCGGCTCGAAGGGTGGTGTCTCCCACAGCGACTCGTCACCGACGGGCTGAACGTCGTGGTGGGCGTACAGCAGAATCGTCGGACGTCCGTTTCGCGCTGCGCGCGTGGCGAGGACCGCGGGCATCCCCTCCGCTCCCGTCTCGGGCACGATCGCGGTCTTCACCTCGACGCGCTCGAAGATGCCGAGCTGCTCGAGCAGCCCGGCAACCGTCTCGGCGCTGCGCGTCACCTCGGCCCGGTCGAAGCCGGGGAAAGCCACCGATGGAATGCGCACCAGTCGCCCCAGATCGGCGAGGGCTGCGGGAACGGCCGCCTCGGCGGCATCGCGGACGGCGGTACGACGGGACAGGTCCGAGCTCATGCGGGTAATCTTAGAGCGCAGTTGCCGCGCGTCCCCGCGTGTGCGCACCACCCGTGATGACAACGAGGATCCACACCGTGGCCAAGAACCCCGCCGCTCCCGACGCCGCCGCCGACGTGCCCACCGGACCCGGCAAGCACCGTCCGACGCCCTCGCGCGCCGAGCAGGAGGCGGCCCGTAAGCGCCCTCTCGTCGCCGACACCAAGGAGGCCCGCGCCCGCGCGAAGGCCGAACTGGCGTCGCAGCGCGAGCGTGCCCGCATCGGCATGGCCAACGGCGAGGAGAAGTACCTGCCCGTTCGCGACCGCGGCCCGCAGCGCCGATTCGTCCGCGACCTCGTCGACGGCGGATGGCACCCGGGCGAGCTGCTCATGCCGCTCATGCTGATCGTGATCCTGCTCAGCCTCGTTCCGAACACCGCCATCGTCTACTACGGGTTCGCCGCGCTCTGGCTGTACATCCTCGTGGTCGTCGTCGACATGATCATCACGAGCGTGCGGGTGAAGAAGGCGGCCCGCGAGAGGTTCGGCGACCGCACGGAGAAGGGTCTCGGCTGGTACGCCGGCATGCGTACGATCCAGATGCGCTTCATGCGCCTGCCCAAGCCGCAGGTCAAGCGCGGCGGTCGCCCGGTCTGAGGCGCGCGGTCCGATGAGTGGGCCCGGCGCCGCAGCGACCGCCTCTGCCGGCGTGACTCATCGCGCCGCGACACGGCGGTGGTTCGTGCTGGCGCCGGCCCTGGCAGGGATCGTTCTCTGCGCGATCGGCGGTGCGCTCGTCACCCCGACGAGCGATGGCGGGCTGGCGGCGTACCTGTGCGTTCTCATCGGCGGCTGGGCGGTGGCGTTCTCCGCCGTCAACGCGCTGAGCGGATGGGAGGAACGGTGGCAGTGGGCCGGGCACATCGCGCTGACCGCAGGAGCGCTCGCCCTGGCCGTCTCGATCACTCCCCTCATCCAGCAGGCCGCCACCCTGCCCGAACCGTGGGGACGCTCGCTGGCGTTGGTGGCACTCGGCATCCCCCCTGCGGCCGGTTGGATAGTGATCACCCTGCTGGGTCGGATCTCCGCACGTGTCGATCGCGCTTCCTCACATCGCGCCGCGGCCGTCACGCCGCCGCAGTGGAGCGGCCCGGACGGGCGGCCGGAACTCACCGTCAGCGCCTCGCTCTTCACGATGCGAGCGCTGACGACTCTCGTGGTGGGCGCGATCATCGCCGGCGGGGTGCTGGCCGTCGCCCTGCTCATCGTTGCCGAGCGCTGGGTGCTCCGCCTGCCTCCGCTGATGCTCGTCGTCGTGCTGGGTGCCCTGATCGCGATGCCGCTCTCTGCGGCGGTCCACGTCGTCGTCAACCGGCGACGGCGACCGGTCACGATCCGCTGGCGCACCGGCGCGGTCGAGGTGGACACCGGTGGACAGTGGACCGTTCCGTTTCCGATGATCCAACGCCTGGTCTGGTGCCCGCGTGGCGATACGGCTCGCGTCGAGATCCACACCGCCACGCGGAGCGAGACGCTGCTGGTCGGCATGGTCCGCCAGGAGTCTCATGCGGCAGCGGAACTGCCGGCGCTGCAGCGTCGCATGCGGGCCGCCCTCGAGGACTCCGGGCTGCGGCCGAGTGAGCGGCGGGGCGTCCTGCGCTTCGATCGCGCGTAATCCCCGACCGTCGATGCGGCCAGCGGTGTCAGCGCGCCCGTCCCGCGACCAGCCCACGATTGATCTGGCGCGCCCAGAGTGGGCCGCGATAGATGAAGCCGGTGTATCCCTGTACGAGGGTGGCCCCGGCATCCAGCCGCTCCTGGACGTCGGCCGCACTCTCGACGCCCCCGGCGGCGATGACGCAGAACTCGTCGGGCACGACCGCGCGGACGACCCTCAGCACGTCCAGCGCCCGGCCGCGCAGAGGAGCCCCGGACAGACCGCCCGCACCCATCGCCGCGACGGCGGAGGCGTCCGCAGTGAGGCCTTCGCGCGAGATCGTCGTGTTGGTCGCGACGAGTCCGGCAAGGCCGAGGTCGACCGCCAGACGCGCCACCGCTTCGACCTCCTCGTCGGGAAGGTCGGGAGCGATCTTCACGAGCAGCGGCGTGGTGCCCGCGGCATCCCGAACCGCCTCCAGCAGAGGGCGCAACGTCTCCACGGCCTGCAGCCCACGCAGACCGGGGGTGTTGGGTGAGGAGACGTTGACGACGAGGTAGTCCGCGACGGGAGCGACCAGCTTCGTGCTGGTGACGTAGTCGGCGGTCGCATGCTCGACATCGACGATCCGACTCTTGCCGATGTTCGCCCCGAGCACGGCGCGTCGGGGCCGACGTCGCGAGCGGCCGAGCCTTCGGGCGGCGGCGGCGGCACCGGCGTTGTTGAACCCCATCCGGTTGATGAGGCCCCGGTCGGCGATGAGGCGGAACAGCCGCGGACGCGGGTTTCCCTCCTGCGGCACTGCCGTCACGGTGCCCACTTCGACATGACCGAAGCCGAGCGCGTACAGCCCCTCGCTCATGACGGCGTTCTTGTCGAAGCCGGCGGCGACGCCGAACGGTGAATCGAAGTCGAGCCCCAGTGCACGCGTGCGCAGCGACGGGTCGGGCGCCGTCAGCGCGCGCACGATCGGACGCAGTGGCCAGATCCCGAAGGCACGGATCACGGGGATGACGAGGTGATGGGCCCGCTCGGGGTCCATGTGCGCGAAGACGGTGCGGAAGATGAAGGCGTACATCGGATCTCAGCCTAGGGCGCGCTCGGGGCCGTCCTGCGCGCGAGGGCCGTGACTACTCCGCGGCCTCCGCCGCGTGGTCGGCACGCAGCTGGGCGATCGACGCTTCGAAGTCCTCCAGCGAGTCGAACGCCTGGTAGACGCTCGCGAAGCGCAGATAGGCCACCTCATCGAGTTCACGCAGCGGGCCGAGGATGGTCAGACCGATCTCGTTCGTGTCGATCTGCGACGCGCCGGTCTGGCGTACCGCCTCCTCCACCGCCTGAGCGAGCATCGCCAGATCACCTTCGGTCACCGGACGTCCCTGGCAGGCTTTGCGCACGCCCGACATCACCTTCTCGCGGCTGAAGGGCTCGATGACACCGGAGCGCTTGATGACGTTGAGGCTGGCGGTCTCGACGGTCGTGAACCGTCCGCCGCACTGCGGGCACTGGCGGCGACGGCGGATGCTGAGACCGTCATCGCTGGTTCGGGAATCGATCACGCGCGAGTCGACGTGACGGCAGAACGGGCAATGCACGCGTCACTCCCCCGTCGAGAGGTCGGCGAAACGCGCGGTGACGGCTTCACCGTGCGCCGGCAGCGCCTCGGCGACCGCCAGCGCGACGATGTCGTCGTGGGCTGCGCGCAGCGCATCCCGGTCGTAGACGATGACCTGCTGCGGCCGCAGGAACGTCGCCGCCGACAGACCGGCCGCATACCGCGGTTGCCCGCCCGTCGGCAGCACGTGGTTGCTGCCGGCCAGGTAGTCCCCGAGACTCACGGGTGAAAATGCGCCGACGAACACCGCACCGGCATTGACGAAATCCTCCGGACGCGGGTCCCGGAGGTGCAGTTCGAGATGCTCCGGCGCGTACGCGTTGCTGAACGCCGTGGCCGCCGCAAGGTCGTCGACCAAGACGATCGCGGACTGCGGACCGGCAAGCGCTGCGGTCGCGCGCGCCGCGTTGCGGGTGCGTGCGACGCGCTCCACCACCTCGGATCGCACGCGGTCCGCCAGCTCCTGCGACCAGGTGACCAGCACCGCCGATGCCTGCTCGTCGTGCTCGGCCTGACTGATCAGATCCACGGCGACCAGCGCAGCGTCGGCGTGCTCATCGGCGACGATCAGGATCTCCGTCGCGCCGGCTTCGGAGTCCGTTCCGACGAGTCCGCCCACGGCGCGCTTGGCGGCCGCGACGAAGTTGTTGCCGGGACCGGTGACGACGTCGACGGGTTCCAGGCCGAGGCTGTCGACCCCGTAGGCGTAGGCGCCGATCGCTCCTGCCCCGCCCATCGCGTAGACCTCTGTGACGCCGAGAAGTCGCGCGGCCGCGAGGACGTCCGGGTGCACCCGGCCGCCCGCGTCGGCCTGGGGCGGCGAGGCGAGCGCGACCTCGCCGACGCCGGCGACCTGCGCGGGAACGACGTTCATGACGACACTCGACGGATACACCGCCTTTCCGCCGGGTACGTAGACACCGGCGCGGCGGACAGGCTGCCAGCGCTGTTCGACACGCCCGCCGGGAACGATCTCGGTCACGGCCGGAGCGGGGACCTGGGCGGCCGAGGCGAGCCGCACGCGGCGGATCATCTCCTCGATCGCGCGCCGCACCCCGGGGTCGAGACTCTCCAGCGCGTCGTCGAGGTGCGCAGCGGGAACACGGACGGCGTGGTCCTGGACGCGGTCGAAGCGCGCCGCCTGCTCTCGCAGCGCCGTCTCTCCGCGCAGGCGCACGTCGTCGACGATCTCGAAAGCGGCCTGGAGGGCCTCGACACGGGCGGCTTGAGCACGGGGCACGGCGGCGAGCCACTGCGCGGTCGTCAACTGGCGACCGCGCACATCAATGGTGCGGAGCATCGTTCCAGGCTACCCGCGCGTGACGCCGGAGACGTCCGTGAGGTAGCCGATGCGGCCGTCTTCGTGACGGACGACGAAGCGGTCACCACGGTCCTCGATGACCAACGCCCAGGCGGTGGGTCCGATGCGAAACAGCGGTGTGCCGTGCTCGTCGACGACGTCACGCTCGACGGGAACGAGCGCCCAGAAGGCCTGCGACGCGGCGGGGGTGAGAACCGTCTCGTCCAGGACGGTCGTCTCCGAGGTCGGCTCCGCCACGGGCGCGGGGTCTGCACCCGTGGACGCGTCCGCGTAGGTGTCGGCCTGCGACGTCGCGGTCGGTGCCGCGTACGACGTCCGCTCCATCACGGGACGTGCCACGACGGGGCGAGCCGGGCTCGCATACCGGTGCGCGGGGACCTCGGTGCGGTGCTGGAAGTCCTCGCCGATGGTGGGAAGGAGCGGCGCGAAGACGGTGAGCACGACGCCGGCCAGCATGAGGATGAACTCGACCCAGACGACCCATGTCGCCAGGAAGACGCTTCCTCCACCCACCGACACGAACGAGCTCCAGAGGATGCCGAGCCAGATGATCGACGAGACCGAGAAGGCGACCGAGGCGAACTGATCGATGCCGAGCGAGCCGACGCGGCGGATGCCCTGGGGCGACAGCCGGCGCAGGCCGATGAGGAACACCGCGACGGTCGGCACGCCGATCGTGAGTAGCCAGTCGATGCCCGTCCACACCGACGTTCCCCACCCGCCGTTGCCGTAGCTGTAGATGGGGAAGAAGGAGACGACGAACGCGACGAGCCAGACCGCACCGAGAGACACCTCACGGATCGAGAACGGCCCCACTCCGTACTGCGCAGGAGCAGCCTCGTCGACGCCGTCCGGCCCGTCGGTCATCGCCTCGAACGCCTCGGCGAAGGTGACGGTCGAGACGTCCGGCGTGGGGGTCGCGGCAGGCTCATCGGACTCGGTGCTGGCGGCGGCGTGCGAGACCGGGGTCTCATCGTCGGCACGCGCCTCAGCGCCTGCGGACTCCGCGATCGCAGGGGCGTCGTACTCGTCCGGTGTGCTTTCACCGGCGGTCTGGGGGGTGGGCTTCTCGTCGGTCACGTTGCGCAATCCTTCCGGAACAGAACTCGACTGGGATCCTACTCGGCCGATCCCAGGCTCACCCCAGACACTGCGGTCCGAGAAGCCCCTTCAGCTCTCCGTACAGGTCGACGGTGACACGCACCTGGGCCGGCACCTCGAACACTTTCGCGACACCGCTCTTGTGCAGCTTGAGGGTGACCTCGGTGTCGCCGGGGTGCCGTGAGAACACCTGAGCCAGTTGCGTCACCGTCGTCTCCGTCGCGCGGTGCTCGGGCATGAGGAGCACGAGGGAACCCGTGGCGTCGACGGAGCCGAGGTCGGGCGAGAACGCCGACTGGCCGTGCAGGTTCAGCCCATCATCGCGTCGGGAGACACGACCGCGTACCACCAGGATGCTGTCGGCGATGAGCATGGACTGGAACTCGGTATAGGTCTTGCCCATGAACATCACGGTCACTTCGCCGTCGAAGTCCTCGACCGTGATCATGCCGTACGGGTTGCCGCTCTGCTTCGCGACGCGGTGCTGGACGCTCGTCACGAGGCCCGCCACCGTGACGATATCGCCGTCGTTGACATCGTCCGAGGCCAGAAGATCGTGGATGGACGTGGAGGCGTGCTTGGCCAGCGGGATCTCGAGCCCGGCGAGCGGATGGTCGGACACGTACAGCCCGAGCATCTCGCGCTCGAACGCGAGCTTGTCCTTCTTGGTCCACTCCGGTCGCGGCGGAACCTTCGCGGGCACCGCTTCCTCGGCGGCGTCGTAGAGCGAGTCGAAGTCGAAACCGATCGCACCCTGAGCCTCGTTGCGCTTGCGGTCCACGGCCGCTTCGACCGCGTCTTCGTGCACCTCGAGGAGAGCCCGCCGTGTGTCGCCCATCGAGTCGAACGCGCCGGCCTTGATGAGGGACTCGACGGTGCGCTTGTTCGCGACGTGCATGGGCACGGTGTCGAGGAAGTCGTGGAAGCTCGTGAAGCCGTCGTCGCCGCGCGCCTCGACGATGCCGTCGACCACGTTCGCCCCGACGTTGCGGACCGCGCCGAGCCCGAAGCGGATGTCTTCGCCGACAGCCGCGAAGTAGCGGATCGACTCGCTGACATCCGGGGGAAGCACCCGGATGCCCATCCGCCGGCACTCGTTGAGGTACACGGCCATCTTGTCCTTGGAGTCTCCGACGCTCGTGAGCAGCGCCGCCATGTACTCGGCGGGATAGTGGGCCTTGAGGTAAGCCGTCCAGTAGGAGACCAGCCCGTAGGCGGCGGAGTGTGCCTTGTTGAACGCGTAGTCCGAGAAGGGCAGGAGGATGTCCCAGAGCGCTTGGACGGCGCCTTCGCCGTAGCCGCGTTCCTTCATACCGCCCGAGAAACCCTCGTACTGCTTGTCGAGCTCCGACTTCTTCTTCTTTCCCATCGCGCGGCGCAGGATATCGGCCTGTCCGAGGGAGAACCCGGCGACCTTCTGCGCGATCGCCATGACCTGCTCCTGATAGATGATCAGGCCGTAGGTGGTGTCGAGGATGTCGCGCAGCGGCTCTTCGAGCTCGGGATGGATGGGGGTGATCGGCTGCTGACCGTTCTTGCGCAGCGCGTAGTTGGTGTGGGAGTTGGCGCCCATGGGTCCGGGACGGTACAGCGCGATGACGGCGGAGATGTCCTCGAAGTTGTCGGGCTTCATCAATCGCAGCAGCGCACGCATGGGGCCACCGTCGAGCTGGAAGACGCCGAGGGTGTCTCCCCGCGTGAGCAGGTCGTAGGCCGGGCGATCGTCGAGCGTCAGGTGTTCGAGGTCGAGTTCCTCACCACGGTTCATCCGGATGTTGTCGAGCGCGTCGGAGATGATCGTGAGGTTGCGAAGCCCCAGGAAGTCCATCTTGATGAGACCGAGCGCCTCACACGACGGATAGTCGAACTGGGTGACGATCTGGCCGTCCTGCTCGCGGCGCATGATCGGGATGATGTCCAGCAGCGGCTCGCTGGACATGATCACGCCGGCAGCATGCACACCCCACTGCCGCTTCAGGCCTTCCAGGCCCAGCGCGCGGTCGAAGACGGTCTTCGCGTCGGGATCCGTGTCGATGAGCGAGCGGAACTCGCTCGCCTCCTTGAAGCGCGGATGAGCGGTGTCGAACATGCCGGACAGCGGCATGTCCTTGCCCATGACGGCGGGCGGCATCGCCTTGGTCAGCCGCTCCCCCATGCTGAACGGGAAGCCGAGCACGCGACCGGCATCCTTGAGCGCCTGCTTCGATTTGATCGTGCCGTAGGTGACGATCTGGGCGACGCGTTCGGAGCCGTACTTGGCGGTGACGTAGTCGATCACCTCGCCGCGGCGACGATCGTCGAAGTCGACGTCGAAGTCGGGCATGGACACACGGTCGGGGTTGAGGAAGCGCTCGAAGATCAGCCCGTGCTCGAGCGGGTCGAGGTCGGTGATGCGCATGGCGTACGCCACCATGGAGCCCGCTCCCGATCCACGACCGGGCCCGACACGGATGCCGTTGTCCTTCGCCCAGTTGATGAAGTCGGCGACGACGAGGAAGTAACCCGGGAAGCCCATCTGCAGGATGATGCCGGTCTCGTACTCGGCCTGCTTGCGGACCTTGTCGGGGATGCCGTCCGGATATCGGTAGTGCAGTCCCGCCTCGACCTCTTTGATCAGCCAGCTGTCCTCGGTCTCCCCGTGCGGCACCGGGAAACGCGGCATGTAGTTCGCCGAGGTGTTGAACTCCACCTCGCACCGCTCCGCGATGAGCAGCGTGTTGTCGCAGGCCTCGGGGTGATCGCGGAAGAGCTGGCGCATCTCGGCGGCGGTCTTGATGTAGTAGCCGTCGCCGTCGAACTTGAACCGGTTGGGATCGTCGAGCGTGGATCCGGACTGCACGCACAGGAGGGCCTCGTGAGCGTCAGCCTCGTGCTGGTGCGTGTAGTGCGAGTCGTTGGTCGCGACGAGCGGGATGTCGAGGTCCTTCGCGAGGCGGATCAGGTCGGTCATCACGCGGCGCTCGATCGACAGGCCGTGGTCCATGATCTCGGCGAAGTAGTTCTCCTTGCCGAAGATGTCCTGGAACTCCGCCGCGGCCGCACGAGCGGCGTCGTACTGCCCCAAGCGCAGACGCGTCTGCACCTCTCCCGACGGGCAGCCGGTCGTCGCGATGAGTCCCTTGCCGTAGGTCTGCAGCAACTCCCGATCCATGCGCGGCTTGAAATAGTAGCCCTCCATGCTCGACAGCGAGCTCAGCCGGAACAGGTTGTGCATCCCCTCCGTGCTCTGGCTCCACATCGTCATGTGGGTGTACGCGCCCGATCCCGAGACGTCATCGCTCTTCTGATCGGGCGATCCCCACGCCACTCTCGACTTGTCGCTGCGGTGCGTGCCCGGCGTCACGTACGCTTCCAGCCCGATGATGGGCTTCACGCCGGCCGCTTTGGCCGCATTGTAGAACTCGAACGCCGCGAAGGTGTTGCCGTGATCGGTGACAGCGATCGCCGGCATCCCATACTCGGCCGCGGCCTGCGTCATGGCCCCGATCTTGGCCGCTCCGTCGAGCATCGAGTACTCGCTGTGCACGTGCAGATGAACGAAGGAGTCGGTTGCCACACATCGAGTCTACGAAGGCGTCCGACATCCTCGGGCGGACGCCCCGGCGCCCGTGCCGAGCTCACCTCACCCTCAACCTGAAGGTGAGACGCTTAGGCTGAGGCCATGGCCACTCCCGAGTTCGTCCTGTCGCTGCGCGAGAAGATCGGCACGGCGCCGCTGCCGCTGGTGGGCGTGACAGCCGTGGTGTTCAAGGACGAGAAGGTGCTCCTCGGCAAGCGGGCGGACAACGGGGCCTGGCAGTGCGTGTCGGGCATCGTCGATCCCGGCGAGGAGCCCGCCGACGCGGCCGTGCGCGAATGCCGAGAAGAGGCGGGTATCGGCGTGCGCGCCGTGCGTCTCGCGCTGGTCCACCAGCTGCCCCGCACGACCTACGCCAACGGCGACCAGGTCGACTACCTCGACCTCGTCTTCCGCTGCGACTGGGTGTCGGGCGAACCGTTCCCCGCCGACGGCGAACTGACCGAGGTGGGCTGGTACGGACTCGGCGAACTGACCGAGGTGGCTCAGGCCCACGTCCGCAAGATCGCGTTGGCCGTCGCCGAGGACGATCCGGCTTCGTTCTCCGGCGGGCGCTGACGCGTCAGCGCCCGCGGGCGGCGAGGATGTCCGCGCGCACCTGACGGCGGATGACCTTGCCGACCAGAGAGCGCGGCAGCGCCGGCACCTGGGCGACCGAGCGCGGAACCTTGTACGCCGCCAGGTGGACGCGTGCGAACGAGCGCAGCTCTTCGGCGTCGAACACCGTCCCTTCGCGCATCACCACGGCCGCTGTCACCGTCTCCGACCCGTCCGAGCGCGGGATGCCGACGACCGCCGCGTCTGCGACGTCGGGATGCAGCAGCAGCGCGTTCTCGACCTCGCTCGGGCTGATGTTGAACCCGCCGCTGATGATCAGCTCCTTGAGACGATCCACGACGGTCACGAAGCCCTCGGCATCCACCGTCACGATGTCGCCGGTGCGCAGCCAACCGCCCGCCAGCAGGGTGCTGGCCGTCTCTTCCGGTCGTTTCCAGTACCCCTGGAAGACCTGCGGTCCGCGCACGAGAAGCTCGCCCTCGGCGCCGTCGTCGACGTCACGGGTGGGATCCGCGGGGTCCACGACGCGGATCTCGGTGCTGGGAAATGGCACGCCGACCGTGCCCGGTCGGCGCAGCGGCCCCATCGGGTTGCCGACGCTGATCGGCGACGACTCGGTCATGCCGTAGCCCTCCACGATGATGCCGTGGGTCGCTTCCTCCCACCGCAGCACGGTCGACGGCGGCAGCGCCATGGCGCCGGAGATCGCATTGCGCAGGCTCGAGAGGTCGATGCCGGCGCGCACGGCGGCGCGCGCCAAGGCGTCGTAGATGGGCGGCACAGCGGCGAGGAAGGTCGGTGGCGTGCGACGCATCGCGTCGAGGGTGAGGGTGACGTCGAACGTCGGAAACAGCACGATGCGCGCTCCGAGCGAGAGCGCCGTGGTCAGGCACAGCGTCAGACCGTACGCGTGGAAGAGCGGGAGCACGGCGTAGAAGACCTCGCGCCCCGGCACCAGATCCGGCACCCAGGCGGCCGATTGGGCCGCGTTCGAGCGGAGGTTGCGGTGCGTGAGCATGGCGGCTTTCGGGACCCCCGTGGTGCCGCTCGTCAGCTGCAGCGCGGCGAGGTCGTCCAGCTGCGGACGCGGAGTGCGCCGGCGCACCGGCCGATGCGACGCCACCCGTGTCCAGGTGAGCACGCCCTTCGCGCGCGGAGTCGTCGTCAGCGCTGCCCGCGAGGCACGCGCCTTCGCAACGGGAAGACGCAGGGCAGCCCGTGTGCGGACCGGCATCGCGTCGGTCATCCGCACCGCGACGACCTGGCTCGGGCGGATGTCGGAGGGGAACTCGGCGATCGTGTCGGCCACGGCATCCCACACGATCGCAACCCGCGCGTGATGCACTTCGAACTGATGGCGCAGCTCCGGCGCGGTGTATCGCGGGTTGTGTTCCACCACGATCGCGCCGAGCCGCAGCACGGCGTAGAACGCGACCACATGCTGGGGGCAGTTCGGGAGGATCAGCGCGACGCGATCGCCGGGTCCGACGCCCAGACGCCGCAAGCCCTCGGCTGCTCTCGCGACCTGGTCTCCGAGTTCGCGATACGTGGTGACCGCTCCGAAGAACTCCAACGCGGGCCGACGAGGATAGCGTCGGACGGAGTCGTCGAGCATGTCGACGAGGGTCTGCGTGACCGGTTCGATCTCGGCGGGCACCCCCGGCGCGTAGGAGGAGAGCCAAGGACGGTCGGACAGCGACATCCCTCCAGGCTAGGCACCCTTACGTACGTCCGCCGGCATGAGTCGAAGCTCAGCCCCGGAGGACGTCGAGCGCGTGTGCGAGATCGACCGGATAATCGCTCCTGAACGTGACCCATTCGGTCGTGGCCGGGTGCGCGAAGGAGAGCTCGTGCGCGTGCAGCCACTGCCGGGTGAGCCCGAGACGCGCCGACAACGTCGGGTCGGCACCGTAGAGCGGGTCTCCCACGCACGGGTGGCGATGGGCCGCCATGTGCACGCGGATCTGGTGGGTGCGTCCCGTCTCCAGATGGATCTCCAGGAGGGATGCCGAGGGGAACGCCTCGAGGGTCTCGTAGTGGGTGATCGAGTCCTTGCCGTCGGGAGTGACGGCGAACTTCCACGAATGCGACGGGTGGCGCCCGATGGGCGCGTCGATCGTTCCGGCGAGCGGATCGGGGTGCCCCTGCACGACCGCATGGTAGATCTTCTCGACCTCGCGCTCTTTGAATGCGCGCTTGAGCGCGGTGTAGGCGCGCTCCGATTTGGCGACGACCATGAGGCCGCTCGTACCGACGTCGAGGCGGTGCACGACACCCTGACGCTCGGCGGCACCCGTGGTGGCGATACGGAAGCCGGCAGCCGCCAGCGCACCGAGAACCGTCGGCCCTTCCCAACCGAGGGAGGGATGTGCGGCGACGCCGGAGGGTTTGTCGACGACCACGATCTCATCGTCGTCGTAGACGATGCCGAGATCCGGGACGGCTACCGGGACGATCTCCGGTTCGCGCCGCTCCTCCCACTCCACCTCGAGCCAGCCTGCTGCACGCAGGCGGTCGGATTTGCCCAGCGCGCGGCCGTCCATCCGCACCCCGCCGGCCTCGGCGACCTCAGCGGCGAAGGAGCGGGAGAACCCCAGCATCTTGGCCAGCGCGGCATCCACACGGGCGCCGTCGAGGCCGTCGGGCACGGGCAGGACGCGAGACGGCATCAGGCCTCACGCGGGGCGGTCGTGGTGTCGCCTTCGCCGGGGGCGGCGGGCTCCGTCGCGGCGGACTCGTCGGCTGCGCGGCGCTCGCGACTGCCGTCGAGGCGAACGCCGATCAGTACCAACAGCGCGACGCCGATCATCATCGTCACGATGAACATGTCGGCGACGTTGTAGATGGCGGGATTCATGCCCAGCCACATCCACGGCGTGTTGATGAAATCGACGACGTGCCCGACGAGGAAGCCGGGGTCACGGAAAAGACGGTCGCTGAGGTTGCCCAGGATTCCGCCGAGCAGCAGACCCAGCACGATCGCCCACACACGCGAACGCACCCGCGTCACCGTCAGGGAGACGATGACGACGGCGGCGACCGTCATGACGATCGTGAAGATCCACGTCTGACCTTCGAGCAGGGAGAAGGCGGCGCCGGGGTTGCGTGTCAGATAGAACTGGAGCGCGTCACCCCAGACCTGCACGGGCTGCTGGAACGGCAGAGTGGTGAGGGCCAGATACTTGGCGAACTGGTCAGCGGCCAGCACCAGCGCCGCGAGAATCGCGACGATGGCACCGGCCGCTGCCCTGTTCAGGCTCCGACGCGGAGCACTGCGCTCTGTGGCGTGGTCCGTCACCGGGCTCAGGAAGCCGAGACGGAGGACGCGCCCGAGGTGGCGCCGGCGACGTCGAGGTCGCGGAGCTTCTCCTCGATGAACCCGCGCAGCTGCGAGCGGTAGTCACGCTCGAACTGACGCAGCTCGCTGATGCGGCCTTCGAGCGTCACGCGCTCGCTTTCGAGGCGTGCCATCTCGTCACGGCCCTTGGCCTCGGCCTCGGCGAGGATCGAGGCGGCCTTGGCCTGCGCCTCGGAGATGAGCTTGTCGCGCTGGGCCTGGCCTTCGGCGACGTGCTCGTCGTGCAGGCGCTGAGCCAGTTCGATGATGCCGGCAGAAGCGGCGACGCCGCCGGCGGCGGGAGCCTCGACCGCGGGAGCGGGAACGGACTCGACGACGGCGGGAGCTGACTCCTCGACGACGGTCGCCTCGACGACCTCCGCGGGAGAGGACTCACCGGACTCGTACGCAGCGAGCTTCGCCTTCAGCTCTTCGTTCTCGGCGATCGTCTTACGCCACTCGACGACGATTTCGTCCAGGAAGTCGTCGACCTCATCCGGGTCGAAACCCTCCTTGAACCGCACGTGCTGGAACTGCTTCGTGACGACGTCTTCCGGGGTCAAAGCCATGGTGTTTCCTCTTTCGGGGCTCACGACGCGGGCCGATTCGGTCGGCCCGCCACCGGCGAGCCGTACTGACCAAGTGTAGTCGGCGGTGGTGGGGCGTGCGACGGGGGGCTAGAGACGCTCGATGACGCGGACGATCGTCAGCAGCACGAAGCAGGCCAACATCGTCACCGGAAAACCGAGGTCGAGGGCGATAGGGCCGATCCGCAACGGAGGAATCAGCCGGCGGAAGAACCGTAGCGGCGGATCGGTGAGGGTGAAGACGGCCTCGGCGAAGACGAGACCGAATCCCCGCGGACGCCACTGGCGGTTGAACATCGGGATGTACTCGAGAACGAGTCTCGCCAGCAGCACGAGGATGTAGAGCAGGAGAAGGACGTCGACGACGAATGCCGCCAGGCGCACGAACTCCACGACTACTGGGTGAAGGGCGCGGACTCAGGGTCGGCCTGAGCCACCGTGCCGTCACCGGAGATCGCGACGTTCTCGGGCGAGAGGAGGAACACCTTGCTCGTCACGCGCTCGATGCGACCGTACAGGCCGAGCGACAGCCCACTCGCGAAGTCGATGAGGCGCCGCGCGTCGGCATCGCTCATCTGCGAGAGGTTGATGATGACCGGGATGCCGTCGCGGAAGTTCTCCGCGATGATCTGCGCGTCGCGGTACTGCTTGGGGTGCACCGTGAGAATCTCGCTGACGGTGCCTGCAGTGGGCTGACGCACGACGGCGGGACGGTGAAGCGGGGTCACAGGGGCCGCCTTCTCGATCGGGCGCTCGCTCGAGCGCTCACGGCGAGCAGGCGTCTCGGCAGCGGGCTCTTCGTAGACCTCTTCCTCATCGGCGAGGCCCAGGTACACCATGGTCTTCTTGAGCGGGTTCGACATCGCATTCCTCCGTTTGCTCGTCTGTTCTGAGGCTAGCCGCGGTCAGGGCGCGGTCCCGTGATTGCGGTGCCGATCCGCAGGTGTGTCGCGCCGGCGGCGATCGCTTCGGCGAAATCGCCCGACATCCCCGCCGACATCCACGCGGCATCCGGAACGACGCGACGTACCGTCGCCGCCGCGCCGGCGAGACGCTCGAACGCCTCCGCGGGCGCCGCCGCGAGCGGAGCGACGGCCATGACGCCGCGAAGGCGCAGCGACGCGCACCGCGCGGCGATGTGCGTCGCCAGGGCCTCGACCTCGCTCGGGGCCGCTCCCCCACGGGCGGGATCGTCCGTGAGATTGACCTGGAGGAACACGTCGAGAGGACTGCCCTCGGGATCGGCGGCATGCAGGGCGTCGGCGACGCGATCGCGGTCGACGGAGTGCACGCAGTCGGATGCCGCGCGTACCGCCTTCGCCTTCTTGGTCTGCAGCTGCCCGATGAAGTGCCACCGCACATCGCTCACAGCGTCGGTCGTCTCGCCGCGTTTGGCGGTCAGCTCCTGCTGTCGGCTCTCGCCGACATCGTGCACGCCGAGCGCGGCGAGGTCGACGACCAGGCGCGCGGGATGGAACTTGGTGACGACGATGCGCGTCAGCTCTCCCGGGTCGCGACCGACCGCCCTGGCCGCGTCCGCGATGCGGGCGTCCAGGGCGGTGAGGCGTTCGGCCAGCGTGGTCACTTCAGGAAGTCGGGAATGTCCAGGTCGTCGTCGCCGTAGACGGAGTCGTACGACTCCGCGACGGGCGCCGACACGGTGACCGCCTGCTTCTCTTCGGTCGCCGCACCCTCCCGGGCGGCCTCCTCCGCGGGCACCGCCGGCACCAGGGGCGTGGCCGGGCGCGCCGCGGTGATCGGCTCGATGCGCGTCTGGGGCTCGCCGCCGTCGAATCCCGCCGCGATCACGGTGACACGCACCTCGTCGCCGAGCGTGTCGTCGATGACGGTACCGAAGATGATGTTGGCCTCGGGGTGCGCAGCCTCCTTGACGAGCTGTGCGGCGTCGTTGATCTCGAAGATGCCCAGATTGGACCCACCCTGGATCGACAGCAGAACGCCGTGCGCCCCTTCGATGGACGCTTCCAGCAGGGGGGACTCGACCGCGAGCTCCGCGGCCTTGATGGCCCGGTCGGCACCGCGCGCAGACCCGATGCCCATGAGGGCGGAGCCGGCGCCCTGCATGACGCTCTTGACGTCGGCGAAGTCGAGGTTGATCAGACCCGGCGTGGTGATCAGGTCGGTGATGCCCTGAACACCCGCGAGCAGCACCTGGTCGGCGGTGGCGAAGGCCTCGATCATGGAGATGCCGCGGTCGCTGATCTCCAGCAGTCGGTCGTTGGGCACGACGATGAGGGTGTCGACCTCTTCCTTGAGCTTCGCGACGCCCGCCTCGGCCTGGCTCTGCCGGCGGCGTCCCTCGAAGCTGAAGGGCTTGGTGACGACACCGATGGTCAGCGCGCCGATCGACTTCGCGATGCGTGCGACGACGGGTGCGCCGCCGGTTCCCGTGCCGCCGCCCTCGCCCGCGGTGACGAAGACCATGTCGGCGCCCGCGAGGGCTTCCTCGATCTCCTCCGCGTGATCCTCGGCGGCGCGACGGCCCACCTCGGGATCGGCGCCGGCGCCGAGCCCGCGAGTGAGCTCACGACCCACGTCGAGCTTGACGTCCGCGTCGCTCATCAGCAGAGCCTGAGCGTCGGTGTTCACCGCGATGAACTCGACACCCCGCAGTCCGAGCTCGATCATCCGATTGACGGCGTTCACGCCGCCGCCACCCACACCCACGACTTTGATCACCGCGAGGTAGTTCTGGTTCTGGCTCATGCCGGCCTCCATTGTGTCCCGAACCCTGACTGCTAAACCTTGAACCTCTAGTTGAGGTTTAAAGAATTGCTCAGTATGCAATTCCTTGATTGAAGGTATGCGGCAGCCCTCCCGCGAACCGAGAGGCTGGGGGCGTGTCGCGCAGAAAAGCGTGTCGAGTGCTACCGAACGACGATCGTGCTCGGCGACGACACGTCGTAGCTGCGCGCCCCGGGGCGCGCCGTCATGATCGCGGCGAGATTCTTGGCCTTCAGCGGCGAGTCATCGGCGTTGCCCCAGACCACCGTGGTTCCGCCGGAGCCGAGAGTGAGGGTGACGTCATTGGGAGAGGTCGCCGCGATCGCGGTGACCTGAGCCCGGATGTCGCCCGGGAGGGCTCGGAAGACCGTTCCGACGGCGGTGAAGGCGGGTGAGGAGAGCCCGCCGGTCACGGTGAGCACGGGATGCCCTGCGGCCGGCTGGGGCGCGGTCGACAGGGCGACACCCGCGGCATCCACCAGAGTGAAGCCGGCGGGAGTCTGGATGGACCCGATCGGAGTGCGCTCCACGATGCGCACCACGAGCTCGTGGGGCGGGCGCGCTTCCAGTGAGTACGACTCCACGAGCGGGAACTTCACGAGAGCGGCCTTGACGGCGGAGGAGTCGACCAGCGGCAGCGGAGTGCCCAGCTGCCCGTCCAGCGCGGTCTCGACGGACGCGGGATCCAGCGTCGATGTGCCGACGACGGTGATCTGCTGCACCGCGAAGAGCGGGCTGTACGCGACCCCGAGGGTACCCAGCACGAGCAGAAGGAGCGCCGAGCCCGCGACGATCCACGTCATTCGCCGCCGACGCTGGCGCGCGGTGAACCGCCGCACCTCGGCGCGCAACGCGCGGCGTCTCGCCCGTGCGGCCGCCCACACCTCGCGCACGCCGACGGGCGCTTCCTCCTCACCGACCGGGATATCCGCCGGCTCATCGATGCGGGGCGGCGAGGACACCCAGAGGGGCATCAGCGGGGCGGTGAGATGATCGTCGCGGTCCGCGATGTCCTCCTCGACGGGAGCTTCCGCCCGGCGGGGCGGACCGACCTGACGCACGGGCGGCTCGACGCCGCGATCCGGCGCCGGGTCGCGATCGGCCGGACCCTGATCCGGCGCCGGGAGCGGCGTCGGCCGACGCATGGACTATGCCTCCGCCGTCGGCGTCGACAGCGCCTCGAGCACCTGCGGGATGATCTGGTAGACGTTGCCGCATCCGAGCGTGATGACGTAATCACCCTCCCGCGCGACGGTCGCGGTGTACTCGGCCGCCTCCTGCCAGTCGGCCACGTAGTGCACCTTGGAGGGATCGCGGAAGGCTCCGCTTACGAGCTCCCCCGTCACGCCGGGCACCGGGTCCTCGCGCGCCCCGTAGACGTCGAGCATGACGGTGTGGTCAGCGAAGGACTCGAGCACATCGGCGAACTCGCGGTACATCTCCTGTGTGCGCGAGTAGGTGTGGGGCTGCTGGATGGCGATGATGCGACCGTCGCCGACGACACTGCGCGCCGCAGCCAGCGCGGCGGCCACCTCGGTGGGGTGGTGCGCGTAGTCGTCGTAGACGCTCACGCCGCGCTGGACACCGTGGAGCTCGAAGCGTCGCACCGTGCCGCCGAACCCCTCCACGGCACGCAGGGCGGGCTCGAGCGCGTATCCGAGCGTGAGCAGCACCGCGACGGCCCCCGCCGCGTTGACCGCGTTGTGGGCGCCCGGAACGGCGAGCCGCCCGGTCACCGTCTCGCCGTCGTGCGTGAGCGCGAAGGAGACGGGACCTTCGGTCACGATGTCGCTCAGACGGACGTCGGCGGCGGCATCCTCCCCGAACGTCACGATCCGCTCATGGCGAAGAGCCTGAGCGACCCAGCGAGCGCCGGAGTCGTCGGCAGAGATGACGACGGCCTCTCGTGCCGCGTCGCCGAAGCGGACGAAGCCGTCGTAGAAGGCGTCACGCGACTCCCAGTGGTCGAGGTGATCGGGATCGACGTTGGTGATCAGCGCGACAGACGTGTCGTACAGCAGGAACGTTCCGTCGGACTCGTCGGCTTCGATGATGAACAGCTCGTCGCCGCCCGTGCCGCTGGAGACGCCGAGATCGGCGATGACTCCCCCGTTCACGAACGTCGGCGCCGTCCCGAGCGCACGCAGGGCCGTCACGAGCATGCCGGTGGACGTCGTCTTGCCGTGCGCACCGGCCACGCTCACGAGTCGGCGCCCTCCGATCAGCCAGTACAGCGCCTGGGAGCGATGGATGACGTGCAGGCCGCGCTCCTTCGCGAGAAGGAACTCCGGGTTTTCCGGCCAGATGGCGCCCGTATGGATCACGGCGTCGACATCGTCGGGAAGGTTCGCCGCGTCGTGCCCGACGTGCACGGTCGCACCCCGCGCGGCGAGAGCCCGGAGGGCGGTGCTGTCGGCGCGGTCGGAGCCGGAGACCCGGATGCCGCGATCGAGGAACATGCCGGCGAGTCCCGACATGCCCGATCCACCGATCCCGATGAAGTGGGCGGCGGTGATGTCCTCGGGGATGGGCAGGCTCAGGTCGGGTCGAATCATGGCTCGTCAAGTCTAGGTCGAGGCCGCCTGAGCGGATGCTGCGGCGCGCGGCGCACGAACGGGCTTGAGCGCGACCACCACCTTGCCTGGACATGTTGATACGAATGGTGATACAAAAGCGTCATGGATCCGCAGACCGCGCTGACGACGAACATCGTTCTCGTCGCCCTCAGTGGGGTGCTCGCGGGCTGCTTCCTCGCGTGGGCCCTCCTGCCCTCGCGCAGCGAACGCCGAGCGCTCAGATGGTCGGAGAACGCCGACCTGCCATTGCAGGAGTCGCCGATCGCCGATCGGATCGTCGCACGCCTGCGCCAGGATGCGATCACGGCTGCCACCGGTGCCGCGGTCGGCGTCGCACTCGGGGCGCTGGGACTGCTATCACCGGTCGGCAAGGACCCCGACTTCCCGACCACGTTCCTGTTGCCGATCATGCTGACCGTCTCCGCCCTGGTCAGCGCGGCCGTCGGCGTTCGCGCGCACCTCTTCGCTCCGGACCCGCTCTCGCGTCGCGTCGCGCGAACGCGGGCACTCACCTCCGCGGATTACCTCGGGGTGACGCGCCGGGCGCTCTGGCTGGCGACCGCGATCCTGTCCCTCTGCGCAGCGATCGGGGCCTCGTGGCTTCTCCTGCATCCCTCGTCCTCGTTCACCCCCGGCCTCGCCGTGGCGGCTCTCGTCATCGGCCTGCTCGGTGTGAGCGGCGTGCCCCTCGTGCACCGGTTCGAGCGAATCCTGCTCGAACGCGCGCAGCCGGCGTCCACCCCCATCGAGCTCGCCTGGGACGATCTGTTCCGAATCTCGACCCTGCACAGTGTCCGCATTGCCTGCGCGGCCCCCGGCGTGATCAGCGCCGCGCTCGTGGTCACGGCGATCACCGGAAACCGCTTCCTCGCGTCGCAGATCATCGTGTGGTCTCTGCTCGCCCTTCAGCTCGTCTTTCCCACGACGAGCCCTGGGCTGCCCGCTCGTCTGCGTCCGCGCCCGCGTCTTCCGTACGTGCCCGCAGGAAGCTCCCTCGCATGATCGTCATCGACCCGGCATCCGCGGTGCCCCCGTTCGAGCAGCTGCGGCGCCAGCTCATCGACGACGTCTCGAGCGGCGCACTGTCCCCCGGCACCCGTCTGCCGACCGTGCGCCGGCTGGCCGAGGACCTGGGGCTTGCTCCCGGCACCGTCGCGCGCGCCTACCGCGAGCTCGAGGTTGCCGGCATCATCGAGACACGCGGGCGCAACGGCACCTTCGTCGCCCCGCAGGGTGACGCGGCCCTCCGGGAAGCGCAGCGCGCCGCCGCGAGCTTCGTCGACCAGGTCCGCACGCTGCGCATCGATCCCGAGCAGGCTCTCGCGCTCGTTCACGCCGCGTTGCACAGCGCGCCCACCGTTCCCTGAGCCTCATCCGTCCCCACTTGTCGCGGTGCGGCACGCGCAGCGACAGAACAGGACGGACGAAACCGATCGGCCCCGCCACACCCGCTCAGCCCGCGAGCGCCCGATCCAGCATCGCGATCACCGAGGCCGTGCCGGCACGCGCGGCGGCGGTTCGCGCCTGCGCCGCGGCACGCATCGCCGACAGCGCCGCGTCGTCGCGCAGCAGCGGCACGATCTGCTCACGCACGCGGTCGGGGCTGAACGCGGCATCCTCGATCAGCTGTGCGGCGCCGGCGGCGACGGCTCCGCGCGCGTTGAGCGCCTGTTCTCCGTTGCCGACGGCGTACGGCACGTACACCGCGGGGATGCCGAGAGCCGACACCTCGCTCACGGTGGCCGCGCCCGAGCGCGAGACCACGAGATCCGCCAGCGCCAGCGCGAGGTCCATCCGGTCGAGGTAGGGAACGATTCGGTAGTCGGGGTGTCCCGGGTCGACGATCGGGTCGCGCTCCCCCGCGGCGTGCAGCAGCTGCCAGCCGGCGTCGATGACCGCGGGCCATGCCGCGGCGAACGTCTCGTTGAGCCGGCGCGCGCCCAACGATCCGCCGAACACGAGGAGCACGGGACGTGCCGGGTCGAGGCCGAAGAAGCGCGCCGCCTCGTCGCGCATCGTCGTGCGATCGAGCTCGACGATCTCCGCGCGCAACGGCATACCGACCGTCTGGGCGCCGCGCAGCGGGGTGTCGGGGAACGCCGCTCCCACGCCCGCCGCGCGGCGGGCGCCCAAGATGTTCGCCAACCCCGGGCGCGCATTCGCCTCGTGCACGACGTACGGCACCCCCTCGCGGCGGGCGGCCACGTACGCGGGAGCCGACGCGTAGCCGCCGAACCCGGCGACCACATCGACGTGATGATCGCGGATGTGCCGTCGCACCTGCCCGACGGCACGACGCCACGCCAGCGGGAACCGCAGCGCGGCGAGGTTCGGCCGCCGCGGAAAGGGGACCTTGTCGACGATCAACAGCTCGTACCCGCGTTCGGGCACCAGACGTGCTTCGAGACCCTCACGAGTGCCGAGGACGAGCACGGATGCCGCGGCGTCCCGCGCCCGCAACCCGTCGGCGACCGCCAGGAGCGGGTTCACATGTCCGGCGGTGCCGCCGCCGGCGAGGAGATACGTCGTCGAGGAAGCCGGGGTCGTCACCCGAGAGAGCCTACCGGCGGCGGGGAAGTGGCTCGGCGGCGATCGCCGTGGACGGGCCGACGGGAATCGTCCGCGCGAAAGACAGGAGCACACCACACGCGAACAGGACCGATAGCAGTGAGGTGCCGCCCTGCGACATGAACGGCAGCGGCACGCCCAGCACCGGCAGCAGGCGCAGGACGACCCCGATGTTGACGAGAGCCTGCCCGACGATCCAGACGATGATGCCGCCCGTGACGATGCGGACGAAGGGGTCGCGGGTCTTGCGGATGATCTGGAAGGCGGCGATCGCGAACACCGTGAACAGCAGGAGCACGACGGCGCAGCCGACCAGTCCCAGCTCCTCACCGAGGATCGCGAAGATGTAGTCGTTGGACCGCGCCGGCAGCCAGCCGTACTTCTCGCGCGAGTTTCCCAGCCCCAGTCCGAAGAGCCCCCCGTTGGCGAGGGCCCACACTCCGTGCACCGCCTGATAGCAGTCACCGACAGCCGCGTTGTAGCAGTCCATCGAGTCGAAGTTGACGAAGCTGCTCATGATGCGCGCCATGCGGTTCGAGTTGGTCACCGCGAAGAACACGGCGGAGACCACCACGACGATGAGCGGAATGATGAAGATCCGCAGCTTGACGCCGGAGAAGAACAGGCAGCCCAGCAGGATCGCCATCAAGATCATGCCGGTACCGAGGTCTTCGCTGCCGACCGCGACCAGTCCGATCACGAGACCGCCGACGGGCACGACGGGGATGAACACGTGCGTCCAGGACCCGAGCAGCGTCTGCTTGCGAAACAGCACGTAGCCGAGCCAGAGCGCGAGGGCCAGCTTGAGGAACTCGGAGGGCTGAGCCTGGATCCCGCCGATCTGGATCCAGTTCTGGTTGCCGTCGTTCGCAACCCCGAGGCCGGGAACGAAGACGAGCATCTGGAAACAGGTGGCCGCGATGAGCGCCGGCCATGCGATCCGCTTCCAGAACGTGACCGGCAGCCTGCTCGCGATGAACATCAACGGGATGCCGATCACGGCGAAGATGGCTTGCTTGATGACCACCTCGAAGGGGCTCTGGCCGGCGGCCATGGCGGAGGCCATCGTCGCGGAGAGGACCATCATGAGCCCGAAGCCGGTCAACAGCAGCGCGGTGGAGGCGACGAGCAGGAACTCGCTCGAGACGGGGGCGAACACGCGGCCCAAGGAGACGCGCGCTGCGAAGCCCGCCGTCCCGGCGTCGTCCGGCCCGTCAGCGGCGGGACGGGTCGGCGGGGTCGTCGTGGTCATCGGCTCCCCCTGTGTCTGTCGCGCCGTTCTCGTTCGGTGTCTGCGAGGCGGACGAGGACGTCCATTCCCGCACGGCCATCGCGAATCGCCGGCCGCGGTCGGCATACGAGTCGAATTGGTCGAAGGATGCCGCAGCGGGGGCGAGGAGGACCACGTCACCGTCACGGGCGATCCGTGCCGCCGCAGCGACCACGTCTGCCATGACGTCTTCAGTCTGAGCGTGGTCCACTTCGAAGACGGGAATGGCCGGCGCGTGTCGCGCGAACGCGTCGGTGATCGGTGTGCGTTCGACCCCGATGACGATGACGGCCTTCACGCTCGGGCCGCGCGCGGCGACCAGTTCGCCGATGTCCACGCCCTTCATGTCGCCGCCGACGACCCAGACCGCTCCCGGGAACGCCGCCAGCGACGACGCGGCCGCGTGCGGGTTGGTCGCCTTGGAGTCGTCGATCCAGGTGATGCCGTTTGCGGTGGCGATGACCTCGATGCGGTGGGCGTCGAGCCGGAAGCTGCCGAGAGCCTCCGCAATGCGCGCGGGGGCCACATCGAGCGAGCGAGCCAGCGCGGATGCGGCGAGGATGTTGGCGACGATGTGCGGCGCGATCAGCCCCTGCACGGCGAGATCGTCCAGCGTCGTGATCTCGAGCGCACTGGTGCGCCGATCCTCCAGGAAGGCGCGATCGACGACGATGCCGTCGACGATCCCGAGATCGCTCGGCCCCGGCACCCCGAGATCGAAACCGATCGCGCGGCATCCGTCAACGACATCGGCTTCTTCGACCATGACGCGGGTTGCGATGTCGGACTTGTTGTAGACGCACGCGACGCGCGTGTGCTGGTAGACGATCGCCTTCGCATCGCGGTACGCGGCGAACGATCCATGCCACTGCAGGTGATCGTCGGCGAGGTTCAGACATACGCTCGCGAACGGCGACACCGGCTCCGATCCCTGCTGGAGCGAGAGATACCAGAGCTGATGACTGGAGACCTCGACGACGAGCACGTCGAACCCGCTCGGGTCACGCACGGCGTCCAAGATCGGCACGCCGATGTTGCCGCACGGTGCGGCACGCAGCCCGCCGGCCACCAGCATCGTCGCGGTGAGCTGGGTCGTCGTCGTCTTGCCGTTGGTGCCGGTGATCAGCACCCAATCCGCGGGCGTGCCATCGGCGCGCAGCACCTTGTCGCGGACGCGCCAGGCGAGCTCGATATCCCCCCAGAGGGCCGTCCCCCGCTCGCGGGTCCAGGCGATGACCGGATGGTGGGGCGCGAAGCCGGGCGAGGCCACGACCACCTCGGGGTCGAAGTCGACGAGCTCGTCCGGAACGGCGCTCAGCGCTCCCAGGTGCAGACGCGCGCCGATCACGGGCAGAAGTCGCGCGTACTCCTCGCTCGCCGTCTCGCTGAGCACGAGGACGTCCGCGCCGAGCTCCGCGAGGGTGTCGGCGACGGAGAATCCGGTCATCGACAGACCGAGCACGGCGACGCGCAGTCCACGCCAGTCGGCATGCCAGCTGCGGAGGGCATCGAGGTCGCGCATACCCGTCACAGTGCCGACAGCCATTCGACGTAGAAGAGGGCGACGCCGGTCACCGCGAGCATGCCGGCGATGATCCACATGCGCACGACGATCGTGATCTCTGGCCAGCCGCGCATCTCGAGGTGATGGTGGAACGGGCTCATGAGGAAGAGGCGCTTGCCGCCGGTGGCCTTGAAGTAGATGCGCTGCAGGATCACCGACCCCGGGCCGATGATGAAGACGCCGGCGATGATGACGGAGAGCAGCTCGGCACGCGAGAGGATCGCCATCGCGGCGATCACACCGCCGATGGCCATCGAGCCGACGTCCCCCATGAAGATCTTCGCCTTCGGCGCGTTCCACCAGAGGAAGCCCACGAGCGCGCCCACGAAGGATGCCGCGACGATCGTGAGGTCCATCGGGTCGGGCGTCGGATAGCACCCGCCCACGTACGCGGTCACGAGCGCCTCGCTCGCGCAGCGCTGCTGGAACTGCCAGAAGGTCACGAGGCTCAGCGCGGAGACGGTGAAGATGCCGGATCCGGTGGCGAGGCCGTCGAGGCCGTCGGTGAGGTTGGTCGAGTTCGACCACGCCACCGAGATGAACGTGATCCAGATGAGGTAGACGATCCAGCCGACCACCGCGCCCAGGGCGAAGAACGACAGCATCGGGATGTCCCGGAAGAAGGAGACGTAGGGCGAGGCCGGCGTCTCACCGCGCGCGTCGGGGAAGTTCAGCGCCATGATGCCGAAGGGAACCGCCACGATCACCTGGCCGACGATCTTGCGCCACCCCGACAGACCGAGGCTGCGCTGCTGGCGCACCTTCATGAAGTCGTCGATGAAACCGACGACGCCGAACCCGACCATCATCCAGATGACGAGCAGACCCGAGATCGACGGCGGTGCTCCCCCGGTGAGCGTTCCGACGAAGTACCCGACGATCGAGCCCACGATGAAGACGATGCCGCCCATGGTGGGTGTTCCGCGCTTCGTCTGATGGCTGGGATTGTGCGCGTTCTCGGGGGTGCGGATGACCTGACCCCAGCCGAGCTTCTCGAAAAGCCGGATGAACAGCGGCGTGAGAAAGAGGGTGAACGCGAGCGAGATCGTCGCAGCCGCCAGCAGTGATCTCACGAGAACGATTCTCCCAGACGATCGCCGAGGTGCCGCAGGCCCGCGGAGTTGGACGATTTCACGAGCACTCGGTCGCCGTCGCGGAGCTCACCGCGAAGATACTCGAACGCGTCGTCGGACGTCTCGAAGAAGACGGCTTCGCCGTCCCACGAGCCCTCGCCGATGGCGGCGAGGTACAGACGGCGGGCGTCGCGGCCGACGACGACGATGCGTTCGATGCGCAGACGCACCGCGAGCAGGCCGACGCGGTCGTGCTCCTCGCCGGCGAGCTCGCCGAGCTCGCTCATCGCTCCCAGCACGGCGACCTTGCGCTCGCCCGGGCCGGCGATCTGTGCGAGCGTACGCAGGGCCGCGGCCATCGAGTCGGGGCTCGCGTTGTACGCGTCGTTGATGATGCGAACCCGCTCCGAGCCCATCGGCTGCATCCGCCAGCGTTCGGCGATCTCGAGCGTCTCCAACCGTGCGATCGCCGCGTCGAGAGCGACCCCGAGCTCGCGCGCGGCGGTCAACGCGGCCAGCGCGTTCATGACGTGATGTTCCCCGAGGACACGCAGCCGCAGCGGCCACCGCCCCTCGGGGGCCACGATGGTGCACGTCGTGCCGGCGGCCGTGACCTCGACGTCCTCGGCGCGCACATCGGCGGCGGATCCCCTCCCGAACCACCGCACGTCCACACCGCGGGATGCCGCGACGTCGGCCATCGTGGCGACACGCGCGTCATCGCGGTTGAGCACGGCGATCCCGCCGGGGCGCACCGCCTGAACGAGTTCGGTCTTCGCCTTCAGCGTCGCCTCGACGCCGCCGAAGCCTCCCGCGTGGGCCAGTCCCACCATGAGGACGACGCCGACGTCGGGGGTGACCAGTCCGGCGAGCTTCGCGATCTCTCCGGGGCCGGATGCGCCGAACTCGCTGACCAGGAAGCGGGTGTCCTCCCCGACCCGCAGCATCGTCAGGGGCGCGCCGACCTCGTTGTTGAAAGAGCCGCGCGGGGCGACGGTCTCGCCCTCTCCCTCCAGAATGCGGGCGAGCATGTTCTTCGTGGTGGTCTTGCCGTTGGACCCGGTGATGCCGACGATCTTGAGACTCCCGCGATCGCGCACGGCGGCGACCACCGTGCGCGCGAGGTCGGACAGGGCGGCGACGGCGTCCGCGACGACGATCTGACTGACCTGCGCCTCCACGCGTCGCTCGACGATCGCGAGGACGGCGCCGGAGGCGACGGCTCCGGCCACGAAGTTGTGGCCGTCGGTGACCTCTCCGGGCTTGGCGACGAAGATATCGCCGGCGCCGATCTCGCGCGAGTCGGTGTCGACGTTGCCGTCGACGACGGTGTCAGGGGTGTCGTGGGGGGCCGGGTGCAGGGTGCCCGCCACTGCGGCGGCGACCTCGGCGAGGGTCATCCGGATCATAGGGTTCGTTCCTCACGCGCGGTGGCGCGTCACGGTGTCGTCATTGTGTCACGGGCAGCAGCGGGGTGTCCGAGCCCGAGGGCATCACCCGGTAGTGCGTCAGCACCTGGGTCATCGC
Source organism: Microbacterium sp. AG790 (assembly GCF_003634765.1). Lineage (NCBI taxonomy): Bacteria > Bacillati > Actinomycetota > Actinomycetes > Micrococcales > Microbacteriaceae > Microbacterium > Microbacterium sp. AG790. The sequence continues at coordinate 64,184 of NZ_RBWZ01000008.1, read as the reverse complement.
CTTCTTGAAGACCGAGCGGTTGGCCGAGGACATGGTGTTGGTCTTCGGCTCGTTGAAAAGGGTCAACACAACGTACTGCGGATCATCAGCCGGGGCGTAACCGGCCAGCGAGGTCATGAAGAGGTTGTCCTTGTAGCCGCCGTGGCCGTCCGGAATCTGAGCGGTACCCGTCTTGACGGCCAATCGGTAGCCGGGGATCTTGATGTCATCGGCGAGCGTGCCCTGGGCGTAGACGTTCTCGAGCATCTGGGAGACTTCGGCCGCGGTCTGCGGCTTGATGACCTGGACGGGGGCGGGCAAGGTCGGCGTGACGACGGTGCCGTCGGGCTTCGTGCAGGATTCCACGAGCTGTGCCGGCATCCGCACTCCGCCGTTGGCGATCGTCTGGAACAGGCTCGTCACCTGCGTCGGGGTCACCGTGAAGGCCTGCCCGAAGGTCGTCGTGTAGAAGGTCTGGTTGTCCCAGGTGGAGGCGTCGCGGATTTCTCCGGTGGGCTCGCCCGACCAGTTCAGCGCTGTGCCGTCGCCCACGCCGAAGCGCTTCAGGTAGTCGTAGCGCGTCTCGGCGGGAACCTGCGCGCCGAACTGCGACATGGCGACGTTGGAGGACTCCACGAGCCCGCCGGTGAGCGTCAGGTTCTGCGTGGGGTGACTCTCGGAGTCGTTGATCACCGCACCGTTGGGGAACTGGATGCGGTCTGGCGTCTCGACCGTCGATGTCGGGGTGAGACCGCCCTGCTCGATGACCGTGGCGGCCGTCACCGGCTTGAACGTCGATCCCGGCTCGTACGAGACGCGAAGCAGCCGCGAACCGCGATTGTCGGGGTCGGAGGCGCCGGGATCGTTGGGGTCGACCGTGTTCGTCTCGGCGAGGGCCCGAATCTTGCCGGTCTTCGCCTCCATGACGATGATGCCGCCCCAGTCGGCCTGGTAGCGCGCGGTCTCTTCGGCGATCAGCTGCTGCATGAACCACTGCAGATCGCTGTCGATCGTGAGCTTCAGTGTGCCGCCGTTGACGGCCGGCTTCTCGATTTCGGTGCCGGGGATGATGACACCGTCCGCCCCGCGCTGGTAGGTCAACGAGCCGTCCGTTGCCTGGAGGCAGGAGTTCTGCAGAGACTCCAGGCCCTCCAGCGGGTCCCCGTCGGACCCGACGAAACCGATCAGGTTGCCCGCGACCGCACCGTCGGGGTAGGTGCGAGAGGGGTGGAGGGGGAAGGTCAGGAACGGGAGCTTGAGCGCCGCGAGTGCGCGGTACTCCTCCGTGGAGACGTACCGCTTCACGTACGCGAATCGCGACGCCGAGTTCTCGGCCAGCGCGTCGGACACGATCTTCTCGACATCCGCGGCCGACTGACCTGTGATCGCGGCGATCTTGGGCGCCACGTCGGTCCACGGCGTCATGATGTTCTTGCCGTCGGCATCCGTCATCGCGTTGCCGCTGGCATCGGTCTGCACGGCACCCTGCGCCGCGAGCATGGGGTCGATCTGCACGTCGTAGAGCGTCGTGCTGCTCGCAAGGACGACGCCGTTGTCGTCGACGATGTCGCCGCGCGCGCCGTAGAGGGTGCTCTTGGCCCCGGTCGCGAACTGCTCCGAGTCGTCGACGTGCTCGCGCGCGTTGACCACCTGGATGTCCACCAGACGCACGACGAAGGCGGACAGGACCACCAGGACGACGGCGAGGGCGACGACGGTGCGGCGCCGCGGGCTGCGTGTTGCTCGTGTCGTCATGGACTCAGTGTGTGGCGGGGACGGGCAGACCGTCGGCGATGGCAGGGGGTGTCGGGGTATCGGGGATGGCCTTGTCGACCACCGAGCTGCCGCCGGTCGCGCCGAGGCTCGCCGCGGGATCGCCGACGAGCGGGCGTCCGCTGACGAGGGCGTTGCCGACGGCGGCCTTGCTCAACGCGTTGACCGCGCTGGCACCGGTCAGTCCCGCGGCGGTGCCGATGACGGCGTTGTCGCTCAGACGGAGGTAGGTCGGCGCCTGGCCGGTGACCATGCCCATCGCCTCCGCATTGGCGGCGAGGTACTGCGGCGAACTCAGGCCGGCGATGCTGTCCTGCAGCATCTGCTTCTGCCAGTCGAGACTGCGCTGCTGGTCGCCGAGGGTCGACAGCTCGTACGAGGATTGCGTCGTCAGGATCGACAGCCCCATCTGCGCGCCGCCGATCAGCAGCGCGCCGCTGACCGCGACGATGCCGTACACGAGGCGCGGACGGCGTCGCGGCGCGGGCTGCTCGACCGCATGAAGCCGGCGCTCCGGCGCCCCCGGGGTGCGCAGCGGAAGGGGAGCCGCCCCCACGAACGGATCGAGGTTGCTCTCTGCGGGCACACTCATGCCGCCTCCCGGATGCGTTCGGCCGCGCGCAGGCGCACGGGTGCGGCCCGCGGATTGCGTGCCTTCTCTTCTTCGGAGGCCAGCTCGGCGCCCTTGACCACGAGCCGGAATCGCGGAGCGTGCTCGGGAAGCTCGACGGGCAGTCCCGCCGGTGCGGTGGATGCCGCGGCATCCGCGAACACGCGCTTGACGAGACGATCCTCGAGGGACTGGTAGCTCATCACGACGATGCGTCCGCCCACGTTCAACAGGTCCATGCTCGGCGGCAGGGCACGCTCCAGCACCGACAGCTCGGCGTTCACCTCGATGCGAAGGGCCTGGAAGACGCGCTTGGCGGGGTGGCCGCGTCCCTCGCGCTGCACCGCGACCGGCGTCGCCGCCACGAGGATGTCGACCAGCTGACCGGAGCGCTCGATCGCAGCGTCGGCGCGCGCGGAGATGATGGCCCGGGCGTAGCGTCCGGCGAGCTTCTCTTCGCCGTAGCGTTCGAAGATGCGGCGCAGATCGCCTTCACCGTAGGTCGCGACGATCTCCGCTGCCGTCGTGCCGGCGGTCTGGTCCATGCGCATGTCCAGGGGCGCGTCCCGCGCGTAGGCGAACCCGCGATCGGCGTCGTCGAGCTGCAGCGACGAGACACCGAGGTCGAAGAGGATGCCGTCGACCCGGTCGACGCCGGCGGAGCGCACCGCCGCGGCGATCCCGTCGTAGACGGTGTGCACGAGCGTGACGCGGTCGCCGAAACGCGCCAGCCGCTCCCCCGCGATCCGCAGGGCGTCGGTGTCGCGATCGAGCCCGATGAGGCGGATGTCGCCGAAGCGCTCCAGCAGGGCCTCGGAGTGCCCGCCCATTCCCTCGGTCGCATCGACCAGAACGGCGCCCGGGTGGGCGAGGGCCGGTGAGAGCAGCTCGACGCAGCGCTCGAGGAGGACAGGGGTGTGGATGTCGGAGGTGCTCATGATGAGGCGGGCGTGAGCCGGAGTCGTGATCCCCATCCGCCTGACCTGACACCGGGGAAGTGTGTCAGGGCGTGCGGCTGGGAGTCACGGCCACGGCTCAGAACAAGCCCGGGATCACCTCCTGCTCCATGTCCGAGTAGCTGTCTTCGTTGCTGTCTGCGTAGGCGTTCCATGCCTGCGCATCCCAGATCTCCGCGTGAGCGCCGACGCCCGTGACCACGAGCTCGCGGCCGAGGTTGGCGTAGGCGCGCAGGTGCGGGGGGATCGTGATGCGGCTCTGGCTGTCGGGCTTCTCGTCGCTGGCGCCCGACAGGAACATGCGTTGGAAGTCGCGCGCCTGCTTGTTGGTCAGGGGTGCCTCGCGGATCTTCTCGTAGACCCGCTCGAACTCCTTCGTGCTGAACACGTAGAGGCAGCGCTCCTGGCCTCGGGTCACGACGAGCCCGTCACCCAGGTCGGTACGGAACTTCGCCGGAAGGATGACGCGGCCCTTGTCGTCGAGCTTGGGGGTGTAGGTGCCCAACAGCATCGGCGACTCCCCCTTCCTCCGGCCCGATCAAGGTGCGCACCACTTTACTCCACTTTCCTCCACCTGACTATGACTTCCTGGGCGCCGCGCTCCCCGGAGCTCCCTCACGGGGCGACGACGGGGCCGAGTGTCGGAGCGCGTGCCCGCCGCCGGGCACAAAAAAAGCACCGACCTGGCGGTCGGTGCTCTTCGTGTCGTGCGGTGTGCTGCGGTCAGGATCCGTCTTGGCGGCGGTCCCAGCGGTCGTTCATGCGGTCCATGAAGGACGACGATCCGGCACGGGAGGGCTTGCGCTGACCCTTGTGCTCCGGCGACGTCTTGAGCGCGGCAAGTCCCTTCGCGGGAGTGGCGGCCAGAACGACGCCACCCACCATCACCAGGAAGGCGATCACGCCGATGGCGATGATGCCGGTGGAGACACCTGCGATCAGTCCGCCCAGGCCCACCAGCACGAGGATGGTTCCGTACACGATGTTGCGATAGCTGAGGGTGCGGCCGTCTCGGGACGCGCTCACGACGTCTGCGTCCTTGTTCATGAGATGACGTTCCATCTCATCGAGCAGACGCTGCTCCTGCTCTGACAGCGGCATGCTGCCCCCTCCTCGCCGTTTCGGACCGGCATCTCGTGCGGTCGATTCTACGCGTGCGGTCGAGAACTAGGCTAGGCCCGTGCACGCTTCCGCCGACCCAATCGAGGCCATTTCCCAGCGACTGGCAAGCTTCGTGGCGGCCCAGCGGCTCGCGTGGGCCGACGCCGGCCCGGAGACGCAGGTGTTCCTGGATGCCGCGACCCGCACCCTGTCCGGCGGAAAACGACTGCGGGCACGCTTCTGCGTCACAGGCTGGCGCGCGGTCGCGAACGCCGGCGGGGACGCGAAGGAGATCCCGGACGCCGTGCTCGATGCCGCCGCCGCGCTCGAGGTGTTCCACGCCGCCGCGCTCGTGCACGACGACATCATCGACAACTCCGACACCCGGCGCGGACAACCCGCCGCGCACCGTGCGCTGGAGGCGGCGCACGCAGCGTCCGGTTGGGCGGGCGATGGCTCGGCGTTCGGGCGGTCCGCCGCGATCCTGCTCGGCGACCTCCTCGTCGCCTGGAGCGACGATCTGCTCGAGCAGGGACTCGCGCACGCGTCACACGCGGCATCCGCGCGGGAGGTCTATGCGCTCATGCGCCGTGAGGTCACCATCGGGCAGTTCTTGGACATCGCCGAGGAGGCGGCGTTCACGACGGCTCCCGACGAGGAACATGCCGACCGCGCCCTTCGCGTCGCCTCGCTGAAGTCCGCGCGCTACAGCATCCAGCATCCCCTCCTCCTGGGCGCGGCGCTCGCCGGCGCAGACGCCGCCCAGTCGGCGGCTCTGGCCGGCTTCGGACACCCGCTGGGATTGGCGTTCCAACTGCGCGACGATGTGCTCGGCGTGTTCGGCGACAGTGCCGTCACCGGGAAGCCGTCGGGTGACGACCTGCGAGAGGGCAAGCGCACGCTGCTCGTGGCCTACACCCGCGAGGGACTCACCACCGACGCGCGTGCCGCGCTCGACACGCTCATCGGCGACCCCACCCTCACGGCGGAGCAGATCGCTCATATCCAGGAGAGCATCGTCGCCACCGGTGCGCTGGAGCGGGTCGAATCCGCGATCACCGCCTACGCCGCCGAAGCGGAGCAGGCGCTGCGCGATGCCCGACTGTCTCCGTCGGCGGTCGACGAGCTGCGAGAACTCGCGGAGGCGTCGATCAGCCGCACGGCGTGACGCGCGTCAGCGTCAGCGTCAGCGTCAGCGTCAGCGTCAGCGTCAGCGTCAGCGTCAGCGTCAGGCGAGCGTCTGCGCGACGCGGCGGACCTCGCTCTTGCGGCCCTGCCGGAGTGCCGAGATCGGCGCCTGGCCGATGGAGTCCTCCTCGCTCAGCAGCCAGTCGATGGCCTCGTCGTCGGTGAACCCGGCATCCTGCAGCACGATGATCGTGCCGCGCAGCGACGAGAGCGGGTGCCCGTCGACGATGAAGATCTCCGGCACCGCGAACGCGCCGCCGCGGCGCGAGCCGATCAGGTGCTTGTCGTCGAGCAGTCGACGCACGCGGCCGAGCGGTTCGTCGAGAACCTCGACCAGGTCGGGGAGAGTGAGCCAGCGGGTGGACGCGGGGACGATGTCGTCGGTCACCCTTCCACTATCGCATCTCGCGAGCGCACCGTCGGTGCGTTCATCGCCGTCGACACGATTTTCACTTCTGTCACAGCAGTCACTTCTTATAGCACCCGTTGACATGAATTTACTTCCATGACACGGTGGCGACGGTACGAATCGGGTGCGCAGAAGGAGAAGAACGTTGTCACGACTCGACCCCCGCCCGGGCGCCGCGCGCGTCGCCACGACCGGCGTGATCGGCACGATCGGCACGCTGGCGTTGACGCTGAGCGTCTCCCCCGCCTCGGCGGCGACAGCCGATCCGCGCCCGACGACCCGCGATCAGACGCGCATCGACGCGCCGACGTTGACTCCCGTTCCGCGGCACGCAGCCTCACCGGCGACGTACACGGTGCACAGCGGCGACACGCTGTGGGACATCTCCGAGCGGGTCGGAGTCGAGCTGTCCGCCCTGCGTGCGGCGAACGGCCTCGAGGTCAGCACGCTGATCCACCCCGGTCAGGTGCTGGTTCTTCCCGGCGGGAGCGCCCGCGCTGCGGGCTCTTCTGTTCCGGAGCCTCCCGCCGCTTCGCCGGCTCCCGCGGGCTCGGCGTACGAGGTGAGCGCGGGCGACACCCTCTGGGCCATCGCCGACGCGCACGGGGTGAGCCTCGACGCGCTCCTGCAGGCCAACGGGCTGGGACGTGACGCCATCATCTACCCCGGACAGACGCTCGCGATCCCCGGGGCGGATGCCGTACTCCAGGCGACCCGTGCCGCGGTCGCGACGCCCGTGCCCACGGCGGCACCGTCCACCGATCTCGATGCGGAGCAGATCGAGAATGCGCGGACGATCATCCGGGTCGGGCGCGAACTGGGCGTCCCCGACCGCGGCATCGCGATCGCTCTGGCCACGGCGATGGTCGAGTCCTGGATCCGCAACCTCGACTGGGGCGACCGCGACTCGCTGGGGCTCTTCCAGCAGCGTCCCAGCACCGGATGGGGAACTCCCGACCAGGTGCGCGACCCCGTGCGCTCGACCACCGCGTTCTTCGAAGGGGTCTCGGGCCCCGACGGCCTCATCACGCGCGGACTGCTGGACGTGCCCGGATGGGAGTCGATGGACTTCGCCGCCGCCGCCCAGGCCGTGCAGGTCTCGGCGTATCCGGAGCGCTACGGGCCGTGGGAGCAGACCGCCTACGCGTGGCTCGCGGCCCTCGGCTGAGCGCCCGCGCGCCGCGCCGGTGCCTGCGCACATGCCGTGAGGGGTGAGCCGCTCCCGGACCGGAGCGCTCCGGCTCCCTAGAATCGCAGGGTGAGCACGAGCCAGCAGACCGACCCGCTGATCGGCCGTCTGGTCGACGGACGGTACCGCGTCCGCGCTCGCATCGCTCGCGGCGGGATGGCGACGGTGTACGTCGCCACCGATCTGCGCCTCGAGCGTCGCGTCGCCCTGAAGGTGATGCACAGCCATCTCTCCGATGACACGGTCTTCCAGAGCCGGTTCATCCAGGAGGCACGGGCGGCGGCCCGTCTCGCCGATCCCCATGTGGTCAACGTCTTCGACCAGGGCCAGGACGGCGAGATGGCGTACCTGGTGATGGAGTACCTCCCCGGCATCACCATGCGTGAACTGCTGCGTGAGCAGAAGCGTCTCAGCATCCCCCAGACGATCACGATCATGGATGCCGTGCTCTCCGGCCTCGCGGCCGCGCACCGCGCGGGCATCGTCCACCGCGACGTCAAGCCCGAGAACGTGCTGCTCGCCGAGGACGGCCGGATCAAGATCGGCGACTTCGGTCTCGCGCGCGCGACCAGCGCGAACACGGCGACCGGGCAGATGCTCCTGGGAACGATCGCCTATCTCGCGCCCGAGCTCGTCACCCGCGGAACCGCCGACGCCCGCAGCGACATCTACGCCCTCGGCATCATGCTCTACGAGATGCTCGTCGGCGAGCAGCCGTACAAGGGCGAGCAGCCGATGCAGATCGCCTACCAGCACGCGACCGACTCGGTCCCGCGCCCGAGCGCACGCAATCCCGGCATCCCTGAGCAGTTCGACGAGCTCGTGATGTGGGCGACCGAACGCAACCCCGACGACCGGCCGGTCGATGCGCGCGCGATGCTCGAGCGTCTGCGCGAGATCGAGAAGGAACTCGGCGTCTACCCGCATGTCGTCCGAGCGCCGGCCGCCGGCGTGGTCGCGGTCGACGACGGGGCCGACTCGGGTGAGCTCACCAAGGTCATGCCGGGGACCTTCACCGCCCCGACGGTCACCGAGACGGTGGACAACTCCACGCGACTGCGGCTGCGCAGCCGCCGCCGAGCGCGACGGGGCGGATGGCTGGTGGTGCTCGTGCTGCTGCTCGCGGCTCTCGCGGGCGGAGCCGGCTGGTGGTTCGGGTCCGGACCGGGTTCGCAGGTCGGCGTTCCGGACGTGGCGGGGCGCACCCTGGACGAGGCGACGACTGCCCTCGCCGCCGACGGACTGACCGCGCGGCCCGTGCAGGATCACAGCCGCGACGTCCCCGTCGATCTCGTCATCCGCACCGACCCCGGCGCCGGCGCCCGCGTCGACAAGAACAGCGCCGTGACCGTCGTGATCTCGCTGGGCCCGGCATCCCACGACATCCCCGCTTTGGCGGGACAGAGTCTGCAGGCGGCCACCACCTCCCTCGGCACGATCTACATCACCCCCTCGGGCGACCCGCCGCAGATCTTCACCGATGCTCCCGCGGGCACCGTGGTGAGCGCGTCGATCACTCCGCCCGGCGGCGGCACTGCGGTGGACTGCTCGAAGGGCTGCACGGCGCTGGAGGGGTCGACCGTGGCGTTCGAGACCTCGGCGGGGCCCGTCCCGGATGTGGCCGGGAAGACCGTGGATGCCGCGACGGCGGCGCTCTCGGCGGTCAATCTGAACGCCACCACGACGCAGGCCTACGACGACGAGGTCGCCGAGGGCCGCGTCATCCGTGTCGCGGACAAGGACGGCGGCGCACCGTTCCGCCCGGGCGACACGGTCACCCTGGTCGTCTCGAAGGGGCCGCAGCCGATCGCTGTCCCCGACGTCACCGGCAAGACCGTCGCGCAGGCCATGGACCAGTTGAAGCAGGCGGGCTTCGAACCGGGAACGGCGCTCCCCGAGATCGTCTGGGGCATCTTCACCGTGTCGAGCACGAGCCCTGCCGCCGGCACCATGCAGCTGCCCGGAACCAAGATCACGGTCCGCTCCACCGGCTGAGCTGGAGCGCCCATGGCGCACACACGACCGCACCCGCTGCAGAGGATTCGGCAGCGGGTGCGGTCGTCTGCAGCGCAGGGCGCTGCCGCGGATCAGCGCTTCTCGAGCTCCTCGGCGACGAGGAACGCGAGCTCGAGGCTCTGCATGTGATTCAGGCGCGGGTCGCACAGGCTCTCGTAGCGCGTCGCGAGAGTGGCCTCGTCGATGTGCTCCGATCCGCCGAGGCACTCGGTCACGTCGTCGCCGGTGAGCTCGACGTGGATGCCGCCCGGGAACGTTCCGACGGCGCGGTGCGCCTCGAAGAAGCCGCGTACCTCGTCCACGACGTCGTCGAAGCGACGCGTCTTGTAGCCGGTCGGGGTCGTGATGCCGTTGCCGTGCATGGGGTCGGTGACCCACAGCGGCGTGGCTCCGGAATCGCGCACGGCCTCCAGCAGCGGCGGAAGGGCGTCGCGGATCTTGCCCGCCCCCATCCGGGTGATGAAGGTCAGCCGGCCCGGCTCGCGCTCGGGGTCGAGCTTGTCGATGAGTTCGAGCGCCGTCTGCGGGGAGGTCGACGGGCCGAGCTTGACGCCGATGGGGTTGCGGATCTTCGAGAAGTAGTCGACGTGGGCGCCGTCGAGCTCGCGCGTCCGCTCGCCGATCCACAGGAAGTGCGCCGACGTGTTGTAGGGCGTGCTCGTGCGCGAGTCGATGCGCGTCATGGGGCGTTCGTAGTCCATCAGCAGACCCTCGTGGCCCGTGTAGAACTCGACGCGACGCAGCTCGTCGAAGTCGGCGCCGGCCGCCTCCATGAACTTGATCGCACGGTCGATCTCGGTCGCGAGCCGCTCGTACTGCTGGTTGGCGGGGTTCTGCGCGAAGCCCTTGTTCCAGCTGTGCACCTCGCGCAAGTCGGCGAAACCGCCCTGCGTGAAGGCGCGGATGAGGTTGATGGTGGACGCCGCCGTGTGGTACCCCTTCAGCAGGCGCTGCGGGTCGGCGGTGCGGGAGGCTTCGGTGAAGTCGTAGCCGTTCACGATGTCGCCGCGGTAGGCCGGCAGCGTGATGTCGCCGCGGGTCTCGGTGTCGCTCGAGCGGGGCTTGGCGAACTGGCCGGCCATCCGGCCCATCTTCACGACGGGCATCGAGGCGCCGTAGGTGAGGACGACGGCCATCTGCAGCACCGTCTTGATGCGGTTGCGGATCTGTTCCGCGGTCGCCCCGGCGAAGGTCTCCGCGCAGTCACCGCCCTGCAGGAGGAAGGCCCGGCCGGATGCCGCGCGCGCAAGGCGGTCGCGGAGGTTGTCGACCTCACCGGCGAAGACCAGCGGCGGCAGCGTCGCCAGCTCGTCGGATACCACGGCGACGGCATCCAGGTCGGTCCAAGAGGGCTGCTGCTTGATCGGGAGCGTGCGCCAGTGATCGAGATCGGCGTGCAGGGTGGGCATCCGGTCAGTCTAGTGGCGCCCCGCAGGGCGGGGATGCCGCATGACGACGGCTCACGCGCGCGCTGCGCGTTCCTTCACGGTGGAGGCGTACACATCGTCGTACTGCTGCTCGCCGAGCCGCTGCAGCGCGACCATGATCTCGTCCGTCACCGAGCGCAGCACGTAGCGGTCCGATTCCATGCCCTGAAACCGCGAGAAGTCGAGGGGCTCGCCGATCACCATGCCCACCCGACCGACGCGGGGGATCGTACGGCCGATCGGCATGACGGCATCCGTGTCCACCATGACGACGGGGATGACCGGTACGCGCGCCTCCAGCGCCATGCGCGCGAGCCCGGTGCGTCCGCGGTAGAGCTTGCCGTCCGGGCTGCGGGTGCCCTCCGGGTAGATGCCCAGGAGGTCTCCCCGCCCGAGCACCTGCAGTCCGGTGTTCAGCGATGCCTCCGACGCTTTGCCGCCGGTGCGATCGACGGGGATCTGCCCGGTCGCCTTCATGAACATGCGGGTCGCCCAGCCCTTAAGCCCCGTGCCGGTGAAGTAGTCGCTCTTGGCGAGGAAGCTCATCGGACGGTCGATCATGAGCGGCAGGAAGATCGAATCGCTGACGGAGAGGTGGTTGCTGGCGAGGATGGCCGCCCCCGACGACGGGACATTCGTCCGCCCGACGATCCACGGTCGGAAGATCGCTTTGACGATCGGGCCGATCACGATGTACTTCATGACCCAGTAGAACATCAGCCGGGACTCACCTCTCTGTGACGTCTGTCCGTGTCCACGATGCGATGAGGATAACCCGACGGCTCACTGACTGCGCAGCCCCGCGAGATCGGCGACGCCCACCATGCCGGCGTCGTTGCCGAGCGTCGCCGTGACGAAGCGCGCGGTCGGCCGGTTGCCGAAACCGGGCAGCGAGGTCTCGTAGGCCAGGCGCGTGGGCTCGAGGAGCACCTCACCGAGGTCGGCGACCCCGCCGCCGATGACGTAGAGGTCGGGATCGAGAACCGCCTGGAACGCCCCACAGGCCTCACCCAGGGCGGTGGCGACGCGGCGCACCGCCTCGACGGCACCCGGGTCGTCCTCGGCGAGGAGTCGGGCCAGGTCAGGCCCGTGGACGATACCGTCCCCGTCGCGGTGTGCGGCCAGCCGCTCGCCGATGCCCCCGGCCTCGGCGATGTCACCCAGTTCGCGCTGCAGGGCGCGTCCCGACGCGTACTGCTCGAGGCAGCCGTTCTGACCGCAGCCGCACGGGCGACCGCCACGGACGAACCGCAGATGACCGAGCTCTGCCGCGCTGCCGTTGGCGCCGATGAGCAGACGGCCGTCGTTGATGACGGCTCCGCCGACCCCGGTGCCGAGGGTCACCATCACCATGTCGGTGGATCCCTGTCCTGCACCGAAGCGGTACTCACCCCAGCCCGCGGCGTTGGCGTCGTTCTCCAGCGTGACCGGACGGCCGATGCGCGCTTCGAACTGGGCGCGCAACGGCTCGTTGTGCCAGTCGATGTTGGGCGAGAGCAGCATCACCGAGCGGCTGCGGTCGATGTAGCCGGCGGCGGCGACACCCACTGCGGAGACCTCGTGGCGGGAGGCCAGCTCGTGCACCATCGCGGCGACGGCGTCGGCGAGCTCACCGGTGTCGACCGGCGTGACGACGCGCGCACGCTCGATGATCGCGCCCGTGTCGTCGACGACACCTCCGGCGATCTTCGTCCCCCCGATGTCGATGCCGACGTTGAGCACGGCGCTCCCTTCCGGCCGGCCCGGGCGGCACGGCATCCGAGAGTCTAGTGTGGACAGGACAGACCCACGGTCGGGGCAGGCCGTGCTTTTTCGGCCGACGCTGTCTTCCATGGGACTGAGTTCCACCAGGAGTTAGACTCGATTCCAGCCGTCGATCGCCGACGCCACCCGGTACCGAAGGAGTTGCCGCCCATGAGCGCCGTACAGTTCGAAGTCCCCGCCGTCGTTGCCGCCGACCCGCAGGCCAACATCGCCGATCTTCTCGTCGAGCGCGTCAAAGCGACGCCGTCGCTGGCGCTGTTCGCCGTCCCGGACGGTGACGGCTGGCGCGACATCACCGCCGCCGAGTTCGAACGAGAAGTGATCGCACTGGCCAAGGGCTTCGCGGCCGCCGGCATCGCCCCCGGCGACAAGGTGGGCTTCATCGCCCGCACCACCTACGAGTGGACGCTCGTCGACTTCGCCCTCTTCTTCGCGGGCGCCGTCATGGTGCCGATCTACGAGACCAGCTCGGCCGCGCAGATCAGCTGGATCCTCTCCGACTCGGGCGCCGTCGCGGTGCTCGGCGAATCGAGCGAGCACGCGGCGCGCATCGCGGAGATCCGCTCGGAGGTCCCGCTCGTCCGCGAGGTCTGGTCGATGGAGGCAGGCGATCTCGACACTCTCCGCGCGGGCGGCAGCGCCATCGAGGATGCCGAGATCGAGCGCCGTCGCCGCATCGCCGTCGGCTCCGACATCGCCACGCTGATCTACACCTCGGGCTCCACAGGGCGACCCAAGGGGTGCGTTCTGACCCACAGCAACTTCGTCGAGCTCTCCCGCAACGCCGCCAAGGCCCTCGCCGAAGTGATGAACACGCCCGGCGGCGCGTCGACTCTGCTCTTCATCACGACGGCGCACGTCTTCGCCCGCTTCATCTCGATCCTCGACGTGCACGCCGGCGTGAAGACCGGCCATCAGCCCGACACCAAGCAGCTGTTGCCGGCCCTGGGCTCGTTCAAGCCGACCTTCCTGCTGGCCGTCCCCCGCGTCTTCGAGAAGGTCTACAACTCGGCGGAGCAGAAGGCGGAAGCCGGCGGCAAGGGCAAGATCTTCCGCGCCGCGGCCCACACCGCGATCGAGCACTCCCGCCTGCTTCAGGAGGGGAAGAAGATCCCGCTGGGCACCAAGGTGAAGTTCGCCCTGTTCGACAAACTCGTCTATGCGAAGCTCCGCGAGGCCATGGGTGGACGCGTCACCTATGCCGTCTCCGGGTCCGCTCCCCTGGGCGCCCGCCTCGGCCACTTCTTCCACAGTCTCGGCGTGACCATCCTCGAAGGCTACGGACTCACCGAGACGACCGCTCCGGCCACCGTCAACCTCGCGACGAAGTCGAAGATCGGCACGGTGGGCCCGGTGCTCCCCGGTGTCGGCGTGCGTCTGGCCGACGACGGCGAGATCGAGGTGCGTGGCGTCAACGTCTTCAAGGAGTACTGGCGCAACCCCGAGGCGACGGCCGGTGCGTTCGACGACGGCTGGTTCAAGACCGGCGATATCGGGGCCTTCGACACCGACGGGTTCCTCACGATCACCGGACGCAAGAAGGAGATCATCGTCACCGCCGGCGGCAAGAACGTCGCCCCGGCGGCGCTGGAAGATCCGATTCGGGCGAACCCGATCGTCGGTCAGGTGGTCGTGGTGGGAGATCAGAAGCCGTTCATCTCCGCACTGATCACGCTCGACCCCGAGATGCTCCCGGCATGGCTGGCGAACAACGGTCTCGCGGCAGACATGTCCCTCTCGGATGCCGCGAAGAACCCCCAGGTGCGAGCCGAGGTGCAGCGGGCGGTCGACATCGCCAACAAGAACGTCTCGCGCGCCGAGTCCATCCGCAAGTTCACCATCCTCGACACCGAATGGACCGAGGCGAGCGGGCACCTCACGCCCAAGATGAGCATCAAGCGCAACGTGATCCTGACCGACTTCGCGAACGAGATCGAGGACATCTACACGGTGCCGGTGACCACGACCAACGTGTCGTTGGGCTGATCGGGCGCAAGCGACGACGGGGCGGGCCTGACGGGCCGCCCCGTCGTCGTTTGTCCAGCGGTCAGAACCAGGAGGACTCGCGGATGCGACGCATCGCGACCTTGCGCTCCTCGGGACTGAGCCGGGAGATGTAGAGCATGCCGTCGAGATGGTCGGTCTCATGTTGCAGCGCCTGCGCCATGAGCCCCTCGCCCTCGAGCACGAGTTCGTTGCCGTCGAGGTCGATACCGACGACGCGAGCCCAGGGGTAGCGCAGCGTCTCGTGCCAGAGATCGGGCACAGACAGGCATCCCTCTCCGACGAGGGCCGGCTCACCCGACACGTCCGTCAGCACCGGGTTCAGCACGTAGCCGATGTCGCCGTCGATGTTGTAGCTGAACGCGCGCAGGCCGACCCCGATCTGCGGGGCTGCCACCCCCGCACGGCCCGGCAGCTCGACCGTGTCGAGCAGGTCCTGGACGAGTGAGCGGATGCCGTCGTCGATCACGTCGATGGTCGCACTGGGCGCCCGAAGGACCGGGTCGCCGAACAGCCGGATCGGACGGACGGCCATCAGGCGGCGACCCGCTGACGCAGGCTTTCGACGACGATGGCGGCGAGTTCGCGCGCGGCCTCGCGTGTCTCGGGCTGCAGGTCGCGGAAGACGATCGCGCTGCCCGACGCGATGTGCGCGTCGTAGGGCACACGCACGACGTGACCCACGCGCGTCTGGAAGTGCGACTGGAGTTCGCCGGCGCGAACGAGCGCAGCTCCCGGGCGGGCCGTGTTCAGCACGACCACGGCGGAGCGAACGAGGTCGGCGTAGCCGTTGCTCTCCAGCCAGGTCAGCGTCTCCGAGGCCAGGCGCGCCTCATCCACGCTCAGACCCGCGACGACTATGAGCTGGTCGGCGCGCTCGAGGGTGGCCGCCATGACGGAGTGGACGATGCCGGTTCCGGTGTCGGTGAGCACGAGGGAATAGAAGTGTGCGGCGACATCGGCCACCGCGTCGTAGTCGCTGTCGTTGAAGGCCTCCGACACATGCGGGTCGGTGTCGGAAGCGATGATGTCGAGCCGGGTGTGATCGCGCGCGACGATCTCCGAGATGTCGTTGAACCCCCGGACGTCGGCGTGGGCTCGCACCAGGTCGCGGACCGTCTTGCCACTCGAGCGCCCGATGCGCTCGGCGAGGGTGCCGCGGTCCGGGTTCGCGTCGACGGCGATCACCCGGTCCTCACGGGCGTCCGCAAGCGCCATGCCCAGCAGCGTCGTGATCGTGGTCTTTCCGACGCCACCCTTTCGCGAGAGGACGGGGACGAACTTCGCTCCCCCGTGCAGCGGCGCGGCGATGCGACGGTCGAGAGCCTTGCGCGCACGCGCGCGCTTGCTGTCGCCGAGGTTGATCCGACGTCCCGACAGCGTGTAGACGAGGTGCTGCCAAGCTCCGTCGGGCTCCGGTCGTACCGCGTGGGCGGGGTCGAGCAGCCGGTCGGGGGTGAGCAGGTCGGAGCTCTCCCGCCCCGCCTCGAAGTCGCCGAGACGGCGCGACTGCAGCGTGATCTCGGACGTGCGAGGACGCAGGCGCTCGTGCTGCGCGGCGTCTGCGGTCGCGACGGAGACCGAGGTCAGCGCGACCGCTGTGGCATCGGACACCTCCACCTCGTCCGTCTCATCGACGACATCGACGTCCTCGACGTGCTCGACGACATCCACCTCCTCGACGTCCTCGACGACGAGAGCGGATGCCGCGGCGGCATCCGGCCGTTCGACGAGACTCCCGTGGATCTCAGCATCATCGTCGAGCACGACATCGTCGTCGAAGTCGTCGTCGTCGACCGCGACGGGCAACGCGACGTCGATCTGCGCGGTGGCACCGTCGACGATGCCGATCCCGGTGGTCTCGACGCCGGTCACACTCTCCAGCACGCCGTTGTCGGCGTCCTCGCTCGCAGTCTCGTTGCGGTCAGGCACGGCTACACACTCCAGTTCCGGGCCGTCGCCGTCGGGCGCCGGCCGATTCGGGTCGTCCTCGGGACGGCGCAGCCGCGGCGTCACCGCCGGGCCGCGGGGCGGGGTCCCGACCCCCATGGCTCGCGGGACGACTCACGCCCCCGCTCCAGGCTACTCGGAGGGTCGGACCACCAGCAAAAGATCGCCGGCCTCGACCGGTGTCGCCGCCCGGACGACGAGACGCTCGACGACGCCATCCACCGGTGCAGCGATGGCCGCCTCCATCTTCATCGCCTCGATGGATGCGACCGGCTGCCCCGCCGAGACCCGATCGCCCACCGCGGCCTTCGGCGTGACGACGCCGGAGAACGGAGCAGCGACATGGCCGGGCACGGCCGTATCGGCCTTTTCCGCCTGACGCACGTCGACCGTGATGGAGCGGTCGCGCACGAACACCGGACGCAGCTGCCCGTTGAGCGTGGTCATCACGGTGCGCATGCCTCGATCGTCGGCGTCGCCGATCGCCTCCAGCCCCACGTACAGCTGTACGCCGCGCTCGATCTCGACGACGTGCTCGGTTCCGGGCGCGAGTCCGTACAGGTAGTCCGCCGTGTCGAGGACGCTCAGGTCGCCGTATGCGTCGCGGATCTCACGGAAGGCCGCCGTGGGGGCGGGGAACAGCAGCGAGTTGAGCGTGGCGCGCCGGGTCGCACTGCCGGCCTCGAGGTTCGCGGCATCGGCGTCGGAGATCTCGGTGATCCCGGTGCGGATCTCGCGCCCGCGCAGCACCTTGGTGCGAAACGGCTCCGGCCAGCCCCCCGGAAGCTCACCCAGCTCCCCCGCCATGAAAGCGACGACGGAGTCGGGGATGTCGTACGTGTCGGGGTTCTCGGCGAAGTCGGCGGGGTCGGCGCGCACGGCGGCGAGATGCAGGGCGAGGTCGCCGACGACCTTGGAGGAGGGCGTCACCTTCGGGATGCGCCCGAGGATCGCGTCCGCGGCGGCGTACATGTCCTCGATGAGCTCGAAATCCTCCGACAGGCCGAGAGCGATCGCCTGCTGGCGCAGATTCGAGAGTTGACCGCCGGGAATCTCGTGCCGATACACGCGTCCCGTCGGCCCGGGAAGACCCGACTCGAAGGGGCGATAGAGGCGGCGCATCGCCTCCCAGTACGGTTCGAGGTCCGAGACGGCGCCGAGGTCGAGGCCGGTGTCGCGCTCGGTGTGCGCGAGCGCGGCGACGAGCGCGGACAGCGAGGGCTGGCTCGTCGTTCCGGCCATCGGGGCCGCGGCGGCATCCACGGCATCGGCGCCCGCGGCGGCCGCGGCCAGCAGGGTCGCGAGCTGTCCGCCGGCGGTGTCGTGCGTGTGCACATGCACCGGGAGGTCGAAGCGGTCGCGCAGTGCCCGCACGAGGCGCGCGGCGGCGCCCGGGCGGAGCAGCCCTGCCATGTCTTTGACGGCGAGCACGTGCGCTCCGGCATCCACGATCTGCTCGGCCAGCCGCAGGTAGTAGTCGAGGGTGTAGAGGTCCTCGGTCGGTGACAGGAGGTCGCCGGTGTAGCAGAGGGCGACCTCGGCGAGAGCGGTGCCGGTGTGCAGTACGGCGTCGATCGCGGGGCGCATCTGGGAGACGTCGTTGAGGGCGTCGAAGATGCGGAAGATGTCCACGCCGGATGCCGCGGCCTCCGAGACGAAGGCATCGGTCACGCGCGTCGGGTAGGGCGTGTACCCCACCGTGTTGCGGCCTCGCAGAAGCATCTGGATCGCCACGTTCGGCAGAGCGGCGCGCAGGGCGTCCAACCGCTCCCAGGGGTCTTCGCCGAGGAAGCGCAGCGCGACGTCGTACGTGGCGCCGCCCCAGGCCTCCACCGAGAGCAGCTGGGGTGTGAGCCGGGCGACGTAGGGCGCGACCGTCACCAGGTCCCGGGTACGCACGCGCGTGGCCAGCAGCGACTGGTGCGCGTCACGGAACGTCGTCTCGGTGACGGCGAGAGGCGTCTGCGCGCGCAGCGCCGCCGCGAACGCAGCGGGCCCTTGTGCGAGGAGTCGCTGTCGCGAACCCGCGGGAGGGGATGCGGACAGATCGACGGACGGCAGCTTCACGCGCGGGTCGACGACGGCGGGGCTCTCTCCGTGCGGACGGTTGACGGTCGTCTCGGCCAGCCAGGCGACGATCTTCGACCCTCGATCCTTGGAAGCGCGACCGCGCAACAGCTCGGGGCGCTCATCGATGAACGACGTGCTGATGTCGCCCGCGACGAAGGCCGGATCGTCCAGTACCGCCTGAAGGAAGGGGATATTGGTCGAGACCCCGCGGATGCGGAACTCGGCGAGGGCACGTCGCGAGCGCACGACCGCGGCGCCGAAGTCCCGTCCGCGGCACGTGAGCTTGGCCAGCAGCGAATCGAAGTGCGGGCTGACCTGCGACCCTGCGGCCGTCGTGCCCCCGTCGAGGCGGATGCCGGCGCCGCCCGGCGAGCGGTAGGTGGTGATCTTCCCCGTGTCCGGACGGAAGCCCTGCGTCGGGTCCTCGGTCGTGATGCGACACTGCAGCGCCGCCCCGCGCAGGCGGATCTGATCCTGACGCAGTCCGAGGTCGGCGAGCGTCGCGCCCGCGGCGATCCGCATCTGCGACTGCACCAGGTCGACGTCGGTGACCTCTTCGGTCACCGTGTGCTCGACCTGGATGCGCGGGTTCATCTCGATGAAGACGACCTCGCCGCCGCGAGGGCCTGCCGTCTCGAGCAGAAACTCCACCGTTCCTGCATTCTCGTAGGCGATCGACCGGGCGAACGCGATCGCGTGCGCGTGCAGCGCCGCGGCGATCTCGGGGGCGAGGTTGGGGGCCGGCGCGATCTCGACGACTTTCTGATGGCGCCGCTGCACGGAGCAGTCCCGCTCGTACAGGTGCACCGTCTCGCCCGTCTTGTCGGCGAGGATCTGCACCTCGATGTGGCGCGGCCGCTGCACGGCCTGCTCGAGGAAGACGCGGGCGTCGCCGAACGCGGCATCGGCCTCGCGCATCGCCTCCGCGATCGCCGGGGCCAGTTGCGCCGCGCTCTCGACGCGGCGCATGCCCCGTCCGCCGCCGCCGGCGACGGCTTTCACGAAGATGGGAAAGCCGATCTCGTCCGCGTGCGCGACGAGATCGTCGACGTCATCGGACGCGGGCGTCGAGCGCAGCACCGGCACGCCCGCGGCGATCGCGTGCTCCTTGGCGGTCACCTTGTTGCCAGCCATCTCGAGCGCGCGGGACGGCGGGCCGATGAAGACGATGCCGCTGCGCGCGGCTGCCGCGGCGAGCTCGGGGTTCTCCGAGAGGAAGCCGTAGCCGGGGTAGATGGCATCCGCGCCCGACTCCTTCGCGACGCGGATGATCTCCTCGACGTCGAGATACGCGCGGACGGGCTGGCCGACCGTGCCGATCTGGTAGGCCTCGTCGGCCTTCAGGCGGTGCAGGGAGTAACGGTCTTCGTAGGGGTAGACCGCCACCGTGCGCGCGCCGAGTTCGACGGCGGCACGAAACGCCCGGATTGCGATCTCTCCGCGGTTGGCCACCAGGATCTTGCGGAACATGCGGACCTCTTCTCCGAGCGGCTCCCGCGTGCCGAGAGACCACATTCCCCGACGAGCCCCCTTTTCACGAGGGCCTGAGTGTCCTCACAGCCTAGAGGACGGTAACGTAGAGCCTCGTGCACGTACTCTCCGTCTCCTCGCTCAAGGGGGGTGTCGGCAAGACCACCGTGACTCTCGGCCTCGCCTCCGCGGCGTTCGCCCGAGGGGTGCGGACTCTCGTCGTCGACCTCGACCCTCAATCTGACGTGTCGACGGGCATGGACATCCAGGTGGCCGGCCGGCTGAACGTGGCCGACGTGCTCGCCAACCCCAAGGAGAAGGTGGTCCGCCAGGCCATCACCTCAAGCGGCTGGGCCAAGGTGCACCCGGGCACGATCGACGTCATGATCGGCAGCCCGTCGGCGATCAACTTCGACGGCCCGCACCCGAGCGTGCGCGACGTCTGGAAGCTTGAAGAGGCTCTGGCCACCATCGAGGCCGACTACGACCTCGTGCTCATCGACTGCGCGCCCTCGCTCAACGCGCTGACGCGCACCGCGTGGGCGGCTTCTGACCGGGTCATCGTGGTGACCGAACCGGGCTTGTTCTCGGTCGCCGCCGCCGACCGCGCGCTGCGCGCGATCGAGGAGATCCGTCGTGGTCTGTCTCCGCGCCTGCAGCCTCTCGGAATCGTCGTGAACCGCGTGCGGCCGCAGTCCATCGAGCATCAGTTCCGCATCAAGGAACTGCGCGACATGTTCGGTCCGCTCGTGCTGTCGCCGCAGCTGCCCGAGCGCACGTCGCTGCAGCAGGCGCAGGGCGCTGCGAAGCCCCTGCACATCTGGCCGGGCGACTCGGCTCAGGAGCTCGCCGGAGACTTCGACGCACTGCTGGACCGTGTCATGCGCACGGGCCGGATCACCGCGGGCGAGCAGCGCGCCTGAGCCTCACGACCGGTCGTTGAGCGAGCGCCGCCGCGGGCGGGAGTCGAAACGCAGCGCGTCGACGCGTCTCAGGCGGACTTGACGGCGCGACGAGCGGCGAGCTCGTCGACGGGGTCCGGCGCCTGCGGGTCGAAGTCGAGCAGCGTCGACTCCACCTCGTGCAGCACCTTGCCGACGGCGATGCCGAACACGCCCTGACCTCGGCTGACGAGGTCGATGACCTCGTCGTTCGAGGTGCACAGGTAGACGGAGGCTCCGTCGCTCATCAGCGTGGTGCCGGCCAGGTCACGGATGCCGGCGACGCGAAGCTGCTCGACCGCGGTGCGGATCTGCTGCAGAGAGATGCCGGTGTCGAGCAGGCGCTTCACGAGCTTGAGCACCAGGATGTCGCGGAAACCGTACAGCCGCTGCGATCCGGAGCCGCTGGCTCCACGAACCGTGGGCTGCACCAGTTCGGTGCGCGCCCAGTAGTCGAGCTGACGGTAGGTGATGCCGGCCGCGCGTGCGGCGACCGCACCACGGTAGCCGACCTCGTCATCCATCTGCGGCAGACCGTCGGTGAACAGCAGCTCGGTGGCGAAGCGGACCTCATCAGGCGCATCGTGCGCAGTCATGCTCGCCTCCACGGGGACAGTCTGTCGTTTCCTCCACGGTAGATCAGCGCCGTGCCTGCGGCAACGACATCCGCATCCCGGGCCACGGCGTGTCGCGTCGCCGTCACGGCGCGATGCGGTCCAACGCCGCGTGCGCGAAAGCGGCGCGCACTTCGTCCAGACGACGAAGCAGCTCGGGCGCGAGCTCGCTCGCGCGTGCGCGCGACACCGCATCCGAGCGCCGCAGCAGAGGTGTCAGAGCACTCTCCACGAGCGCGACCTCGCGCTCTGCGGCCTGCCGGATGCCCCGCACGTGTCGGGGTTGGATGCCGTGCCCGTCGAGGGCGACGAGTGCCCGCAGCACGCCGAGCGTCTTCTCGTCGTAGCTGTCGGCTGCCGCGATGAGCCCTGCGCGCACGGCGTCGTTCAGCAGCGCCGCCGACGCGCCTGCCGTCTGCAACAGTTCCTCGCGGCGGTAGCGGCGCGGGGCGGTGACGATCGACGCCGTCGCCGGGGGTGCGACGGAACCGCCGTGCTGTTCGTCGAGGTACTCACGGATGCGAGCCAGAGGCATGTAGTGGTCGCGCTGCAGCGTGAGCGCGGTGCGCAGTCGCTCGACATCCAGCGGCGAGAACTTGCGGTACCCCGATTCGGTGCGAAGCGGTGTGACGATGCCCTGCACCTCGAGGTAGCGCAGTTTGCTGGCGCTGAGATCGGAGAACTCCGGGGTCAGGCGTGCGAGCACCTGACCAATGCTGAGATAACCCGAGGACGACGCACGTCCACGGGGCGAGGCAGCCGGGCTCACCCGCTCGTCACCTGACCGCGGTCGGCCGGCGACGCGAAGAAGTTGAGACGGAACTTGCCGATGCGCACCTCGGAGCCGTCGACGAGCACGGCGCGGTCCACGCGCTCGCCGTTGACGTAGCTGCCGTTCAGAGAGCGCTGATCGACGAGCTCGAAGACAGCGCCGGTGCGCGTGATCTCCGCGTGGCGACGAGAGACGGTCACGTCATCGAAGAAGATGTCGGCCTCGGGGTGGCGCCCGACGGTGGTGACGTCGGTGTCGAGCAGATAGCGCGCGCCCGCCGTGGGGCCAGAGCGGACGAGGAGCAGCGCGGCGCGCGACGGAAGCGCATCGATCGCCTCCCGCTCGACGTCCGTGAGGTCTGTGCCGAACGGCACGAAGGAGAGGTCGGAGTCGTGACCGAAAGTCTGGGTGGTATCGGCCGAGCCGCCACTTCCGGCGTCACGTCGGATACCGCTGACACCAGCGTCTCGAGCGTTCTCTTCCACCATGACCTCCTTCCCCTTCACCCTAACGGATCGGCCCGGGCTGCGAACCCCCGCGCAAGACTCGGTTTCGCACAGTGTGCTCCCCGATGCCGCCGAGCGCTGCGGCACGGCGGCGTGTGTCGATGTATGACGACACCCGCGCGGCCGGCGATCCGCTCGACGTAGCCTGATCGCACCGCCGACACCGGCGCCACCCACGAGAGGATCCCCGTGTCCGCACAGCAGAACCGCCTCACGCCCGCCCCGGTGCGTCAGGACGCCCTCTGCATGTGCGCGACGGGACGCTCCTGCTCCTCGTTCGCCGCCGGTCACGCCGTCCACCTGATCCAGTCCAGGCTGGTGTCGGCCACGCCCAGCGAGTGGGTCGATGCCATCGCCGTGCACTCCGCGACGGACGGCACACTCACCGTTCTCACCCTCGAGGGCCGCGAGATCGAACTGTGGAACGGCTCCGGGGCCGCCGCGTCTGTGCCGCAAGGCGCGCCCGTCGCGTTCCACCCGCGCTATCACGCCCTCCACGCGGCGGGACGGCTCTTCAACGTGCTCGTGGTCTGAGCCGCGTGAGACGGGGACCGCTCAGGCGGCGGCCATCATCGCATCCTTGACGGCCATGCACGCGTCCATGCAGGCTCGGCACGCCTCGGCGCACATGGCGCAGACGGCACTGTCGTCAGCGTGCATCATGCACATGTCCATGCACGTCTGACACATCGCGATGCAGGCGTCGAGCATCGCCATCATCGACGCCGGCGTCATGCCCGGCATCCGCAGCATCGCACGCATCATGGTGTTGCACATGTCTGCGCAGTTCATGCACGACGGCGCACAGTCCATCATCTGCATCGAACACACCGTGCACGCCTGCTCGCAGGCGGCGCAGGCGTCCATGCAGGCCTGCATGAGCGCGGCATCCACCGCGGGCATCTCGGTCATCGACATCATCTCGCCGGCCATCGCGTCCATCATCCTGGCGTCCATCACGCACCGTCCTTCCGGTCACCGCGAGCGAGACGCCCGCCTGCCGCCATGCTAGGACTCTGATCCCGCGCACAACAGGCGCGGTTAGTGTCGAGGACGTGATGTCACACAGAGTTCATACGTTCCGTTCGGTTCTCGTCGGCCTCGTCGCGCTCCTGCTCGGAGGGCTCTCCATCGCCGTGGCCTCTCCTGCCTGGGCGCATGATGAGCTGATCGGCGCCGACCCGAGCGTCAACGCCGACGTCGGCGCGCTGCCCGCCCAGATCACCATGACGTTCAGCGGCGTGCTGATGGACGAGCCCGGTGCGACGCAGGTCGTGGTCACGGATGCCGCGGGGACTTCGCTGACCGACGGCGACCCCACGCTGGACGGCACGCACCTGATGCAGTCGCTCAGCGGCAGCGCGTCCGGCCCGGTGACCGTCACCTGGCGCGTCGTCTCCAGCGATGGTCACCCGGTCTCCGGCCAGTACACCTTCACGGTCCAGGGGGGCTCGTCGCAGACGGTCGCACCCGGCGAGACGACGACCACGCAGACGCTGACGGCGACGCCGACATCGAGCGGCGACGCAGGCGTCCCGGTGTTCGTCTGGGTGCTGCTCGGGCTGGTGGTCGCCGCCGCGCTCGGCGCCCTCGTGGCGGTGCTCCTGCGGAAGTCGCGAGCCACCCCTGAGGACTAGGCTGGGAACATGCCTCATTTCAACGTCGTCGTCCTCGGTGCCGGCCCTGGTGGCTATGTCGCAGCGGTCCGCGCCGCTCAGCTCGGCCAGTCCGTCGCCATCATCGAAGAGAAGTACTGGGGCGGTGTCTGCCTCAACGTCGGCTGCATCCCCTCCAAGGCGCTTCTGAAGAACGCGGAGATCGCCCACACCCTGAAGCACAAGGCCGACTTCTTCGGCATCTCGGGTGAGTTCACGCTGGACTTCGGCAAGGCGTGGGACCGTTCGCGCGTCGTCGCCGACGGCCGCGTCAAGGGCATCCACTACCTGATGAAGAAGAACAAGGTCACCGAGTTCGAGGGCCGCGGATCGTTCACGGGCCCCAAGGCGATCACCGTGACGAAGACGGACGGATCGACCGAAGAGGTCACCTTCGACAATGTGATCATCGCGACCGGCTCGACGGTGCGTCTGCTTCCGGGTGTGACCCTGAGCGAGAACGTCGTCACGTACGAGGAGCAGATCCTCACGCGCGAGCTGCCCGGCTCGATCGTCATCGTCGGTGCCGGCGCGATCGGCATGGAGTTCGCCTACGTGCTGACGAACTACGGCGTGAAGGTCACGATCATCGAGTTCCTCGACCGCGCCCTCCCCAACGAGGACGCGGACGTCTCGAAGGAGATCGCGAAGCAGTACAAGAACCTCGGCGTCGACATCCTCGTCTCCACCAAGGTCGAGTCGGTCGTCGACTCCGGCGACAAGGTCACGGTGACCTACACCGACAACAAGAGCGGCGCACAGGGCTCGATCGAGGCCGACAAGGTGCTCATGTCGATCGGCTTCGCTCCCCGCGTCGACGGGTTCGGCCTGGAGAACACGGGCGTCAAGCTCACCGAACGCGGTGCCATCGAGATCGACGACTTCATGCGCACCAACGTCGAGGGCATCTACGCGATCGGCGACGTCACCGCGAAGCTGCAGCTCGCGCACGTCGCGGAGGCGCAGGGTGTCGTCGCGGCCGAGACGATCGGCGGCGCGGAGACGATGGCGCTGGGCGATTACCGCATGATGCCGCGCGCGACGTTCTGCTCGCCGCAGGTGGCGTCGTTCGGCTACACCGAGGCGCAGTACAAGGAGACCGGCCGCGAGTACAAGGTCGCGACGTTCCCCTTCATGGCCAACGGCAAGGCGCACGGCCTCGGCGAGCCGGTCGGCTTCGTGAAGCTCATCGCGGATGCCGAGCACCTCGAGCTCGTCGGCGGGCACCTCATCGGCCCCGACGTGTCGGAGCTGCTGCCGGAGCTCACCCTCGCCCAGAAGTGGGACCTGACCGCTCTGGAGCTTGCCCGCAACGTGCACACGCACCCGACGCTGTCCGAGGCCCTGCAGGAGGCCTTCCACGGTCTCGCGGGACACATGATCAACCTCTGAGTGCACAGCGGCCGCCTGTGTGCTGACCATGTGAATGCATGGATCACAGGAGTACGCTGACACCTACGACTGACGCCGCCCCAACCGAAGCCGGGGGCGGCGTCAGTGGTTTCCGGCATCCGAGCGACGTTCGTCGGTCCCTTCTCGACGTCATCCGCAGGCGGAAGCGACCGGACGGGACCGACGGGAGTCAGAGTCCGAGGGTGCGGGCAAGTTTCGAATCGGATGCCGCGGGGCGTCCGCCGACCGCCGCGACGGCGGCGGTGACGGCGTCGAAGAGCGCGGTGCGGGCACCGTCGGCCGGCGCCGCAGGCCCCAGCTCGAACTCCCACTCGCGCCACGTCGTCTGCACACCGCGGACCTCGTCGGTCGCGACGACGTGGTCGTCGACGAACTCCGCGACGAGCGCGCCCACCTCGTCGCGGAGGGCGTAGGCATGGCGGTCGTTGACGATGCGGGCAATCGGCGCCAGCTCTCCGGCGGCGATCTCGGCCACGGCGGTGGCGACGGCATCCGGGACCGTCACCTCACCGGCGGGCGCGCTCGCTGGCGCCTCATCGAGCGGCCAGTGCGTCTCGACCCGTCCGCCGTCGGCGGTCTTGGGCCCCTTGATGTGCCACCCCTCGTCCGGTCCCCCGGTGCGGCGGCGCACCGCGTAGCCGGCGCGTCCCAGGGCGAAGCCCGGCACGTCCAGGTACCGGGCATCGAGGTCACGATGCGCGGGCCCATCGACGACGGCGACACCCGGCAGACCCGACAGGTCGGGCAGCGGGGTGTCGCCGTGGACGTCGAACGTCAGCTCGATCTCGAGCGCGCGCTGGGGATGCGGTGTCACTCGTCCCGGCCGTCGGGGTCGGGATCGATGTCGTCCTCCGCCTCCACGAAGTGGAACTCGGCGGATGTCGGGCCGTCACCCTCGCCGGTGTTCTCGGCCGCGCCGGCGCGCTCGTAGACGATCTGGGTCTCGCTGTAGGGCAGGATGAGCCGGTCCTGGCTCTCGTCGTCCAGGGGAAGGACCTGCCCGTCCAGCGGGCCTCCGTGCAGTCGTGCGATCGCCATGGTGTACCTCCGACGATGGAGCGGAATGTGGAACTTCAGCCTATCCCGAGCGATTCAGTGGGTCGGGAAGCCCAGGCTGATCTGGCTCTCGCTGGGGTCGGGCCACCGCGTCGTGACGACCTTTCGGCGTGTGTAGAAGTTGAACGCCTCGGGGCCGTACATGTGAGTGTCACCGAACAGCGAATCCTTCCAGCCGCCGAACGAGAACGCCCCGATCGGCACCGGAATGGGGACGTTGACCCCGACCATTCCGACCTCGATGTCGTACTCGAACTGGCGGGCGGTCTTGCCGTCGCGGGTGAACACCGCGGTGCCGTTGGCGTAGCGGTTGTCGTTGATCAGCGCGACGGCGTCGTCGTAGGAGGCGACACGCACGACCGAGAGCACCGGCCCGAAGATCTCCTCGTCGTAGACGCGCATGCCCGGCGTCACGGCGTCGACGAGCGACGGTCCGATGAAGAACCCGTCGCCGTCCACCGCGAGCTCGCGGCCGTCCACCACGA
Source organism: Microbacterium sp. AG790 (assembly GCF_003634765.1). Lineage (NCBI taxonomy): Bacteria > Bacillati > Actinomycetota > Actinomycetes > Micrococcales > Microbacteriaceae > Microbacterium > Microbacterium sp. AG790. Next base: position 36,836 of record NZ_RBWZ01000008.1, on the reverse strand, counting down.
CGCGGGCGCCCTCGTCCGCAGCCCCCGCGACGAATCCGCGGACACGGTCGAGGGCATCGCGCGTGATCAGCGGGCCCATGTCACTGTCGGGGTCGGCGCCGTCGCCGACGACGAGCCCGCCGATGCGTTCGGCGACCTTCTCGATGAGGGCATCGGCGACACCACCCACGGCGACGACGACCGACACGGCCATGCAGCGCTCCCCCGCGGAACCGTAGGCCGCAGACACCGCCGCATCCGCGGCGGCGTCCAGATCGGCATCGGGCATGACGATCATGTGGTTCTTGGCACCGCCCAGCGCCTGCACGCGCTTGCCGTTCTCGGCGGCACGCGCGTAGATGTACCTGGCGATCGGGGTCGAGCCGACGAACGACACGGCGCGCACGATCGGGTCGTCCAGCAGTGCGTCGACCGTCTCCTTGTCGCCGTGGACGACGTTCAGGATGCCGTCGGGAAGCCCCGCCTCGGAGAAGGCCTCGGCCAGCCAGACCGCCGCCGAGGGGTCGCGCTCGCTGGGCTTGAGGATCACCGCGTTGCCGGCGGCGATGGCGGTCGTGACCATCCACAGCGGCACCATCGCGGGGAAGTTGAACGGGGTGATGCACGCGACCACACCCACGGGCTGACGCACGTGGTGCACATCCACGCCCGACGCGACCTGCTCGGAGTAGTCGCCCTTGAGGTGGTGCATCAGGCTGGTGCAGAACTCGACGTTCTCGAGCCCTCGAGCCACTTCGCCGAGGGCATCGTCCACCGTCTTGCCGTGCTCCGCCGTGATGATGCGGGCGAGCTCCTCGGCGCGGGAGGCGACGATCTCGCGGAGCCGGAACATCACCTGCTGACGCTTGCCGAGGCCGGTGTCCCGCCAGCCGCGCTGAGCGGCCTGGGCGCGCCGGGCCGCATCGTGGACGAACGCCGCCGAGGCCAAGGCGACCTCGGCGCTCTGCCGGCCCGTGGCGGGGTTGAAGACGGAACCGGTCCGCCCTTGGGGGCTGAGGCGTTCTCCGGCGACGATGTGCGGGATCACCGTGACCGAAGCTGTGGGATCGGCGGAGGTCTGCGGTGCGGATGCGGTGGTCATGGATTGCCCTCTCGATCGGGGTCTGCAGGGGATGGCCGCTCAGGCGGCGGACGCGCCGTCGCGGGACGGGTCGTAGCCGCGGAGTGTGCCGTCCGGCGAGGCGAACCGCGCGACCAGCGTGCAGTCCTTGTCCCCCAGCCCTTCGGCGATGAGGTCGTCGAGCTGGCCGAGTGCGAGACGTGCGGCCGGCAGGTGCACGCCGGTGTCGTATCCGGCCTGCACGGCCAGTGCGCAGTCCTTGCGGGCGAGCTCGACGGAGAAGGTCGCGTCGAAGTTCTTGTTCGCTGCCGCCTTCTCGACGATGCCCGGCACCGGATACCAGGTGCGCAGTGCCCACGAGTCGGCCGACGAGACGCGGGCGACGTCCCAGAACACCTGCGGATCCAGGCCGAGCTGCTCCGCGAGCTGCGAGCCTTCCGACACGGCCATGACCGAGATGAAGAGCATCATGTTGTTGACGAGCTTCGCGGCGATGCCGGCTCCGGCCTCACCGCAGGCGATGACGTTGCCCGCCATCGGCGCCACGACCTCCCGCGCCCTCTCCACGTCGGCAGCGCGCCCGCCGAGCATGAACGTCAGCGTGTGGGCCTGCGCACCCGCGGTTCCGCCGGAGATCGGCGCGTCCACGAACGACACACCGCGCTGCTGCGCTTCGGCATGGCACCAGCGCGATGTCTCCACGTCGACGGTCGAGGTGTCCAGCAGCAAGGTCGACGGCGCCGCGTGCGCGAGGATGCCGTCGACGCCCCCGTACACGCCGCGGACGTGCTCGGGTTTGGGCAGCGAGGTGATCGCGGCATCCGCGCCGTCGAGGGCCTCGGCAACCGAGGAGACGATCTGCACTCCCCGCTCGGCGGCGGCCGCCGCGGCGGCGGGGTTGAGGTCGACACCGCGCACGGTGTGACCCGCGGCGACGAGGTGCGCCGACATGGGTGCACCCATCTGACCCAATCCGATGAAGGCGATCGTGGACATGAGACTCCCTTCGACACCGGCGACGGTCGTCGTCGCGGGCGGTGGCGGCCGTCGTCCTCGACGTCGCCCGTGGCCAGCGTAGGCACGGCGTGACCGTGGATCAATGCACACAGCCGCCGCAAACTTGCACCGCGGGTGTGCGCTGGTGCACACTCGTCGGCATGCCTACCGCTCCCCCGGATCCCCCGCTGGACGCGCTGATGACGTTCCTGTCGGTCGCGCGCCTGGGTCGCTACACCGCGGCCGCCGAGGTTCTCGGGGTCAACCACTCCACGGTGTCCCGGCGCGTCACGGCACTCGAATCCGCAATGGGAGGACGTGTGCTGGTGCGCACCGCCGGCGGATGGGAGGTCACCGACCTCGGTCACCGTGCCGTGGCCATCGCCGAGCGCATCGAAGCGTCACTGCGCGAGCTCGTCGACGGGGAGAACGCCGACGCCGTGCACGGCATGGTGCGCATCTCCGCCCCCGATGCCTTCACCTCGGTCTTCCTCGCACCGGCGATGACCGCGCTGCGACGCGAGCACCCGCAGCTCGCGGTCGAGCTGCTCTCGGCGACGCAGCGCGTGCGACAGAACCGCTCCGGCGTCGACCTGGAGATCGTCGTCGGACGACCCCAGGTGCTGCGGGCGTACGCGACACCGGTCTGCGCGTACGCGCTGCGTCTGTACGCGACGCCCGACTATCTCGACGAGGCGGGTAGGCCCGACTCCATCGCGGAGCTGGCCGCACACCCGCTCGTGTACTACGTGGAGAGCTCGCTGCAGGTCGATGAGCTCGACCGCGCGCTGCAGGAGCTGCCGGACTCGCCGGCATCCGTCCGTTCCACGAGCGTCTTCGCCCACGTCGAGGCGACGGCGGCCGGAGCGGGCATCGGAATCCTGCCCGACTTCCTCGGCGACGCCGACCCGCGCCTGACCCGGGTGCTGGACGGCGCCTACGCGCATCCCCTCGCCTACTGGGCCGTCGCTCGCGACGAGGGTCCGCGAAACCCCGCCGTCGCGGCCACCTTGGAGGCCCTCATCTCCTACATCGAAACGGTCCGAGGATGAAGCCGTTCCTGTTGCTCGCGACGCGGGCGGAGGACGTACCCGCCGACGAGGAGTACCGCCTCTTCCTCCGTTTCACCGGACTGTCGCCGGACGAGCTCGTCCGCGTACGGATGGAGGCAGGGCCCCTCGGAAAGGTGGACCTGGACGCGTACTCGGGCATCTTCGTGGGCGGCGGACCGTTCAACGCGTCGGACCCGATCGAGAAGAAGTCACCCGCACAGCGGCGCGTCGAGGCGGAGATCGCCGCCCTTCTCGACGAGGTGGTGGCGCGGGACTTCCCCTTCTTCGGCGCCTGCTACGGCGTGGGAACCCTCGGCGCACATCAGGGCGCTGTCATCGACGGCACCTACCGGGAGCCCATCAGTGTCATCGAGGTCGACAAGACCGGCGCCGGGCACGACGACCCGCTCCTGGCCGGCCTGCCCGACCGCTTCGCGGCATTCGTCGGCCATAAGGAGGCGATCTCCGCGCTGCCGGCGACGGCGACACTGCTCGTTCGAGGCGAAGCCTGTCCCGTGCAGATGTTCCGCGTCGGCCGCAACGTCTACGCCACGCAGTTCCACCCGGAGTGCGACGTCGAGGGCATCAGCACGCGCATCCGGGCGTATGCCGGCTACGGGTACTTCGCGCCCGACGAGTTGGATCTCACCCTCGACGCCGTGCGGCGCCTGCCCGTCGTGCACACCGGCAGCATCCTGCGGGCTTTCGTCGAACGCTACGCCCGCTGACACCGCCGTGCACAGGCGCGAGCCGACATGCAAGGGATGCCGCGCGACACGCCGCCGCATCGCTCGCGGAGGCGGCGTGTCGGTCAGCACGCCTTGCAGTTGCGGACGGGCAGGGCGAGGCGCGGCGGCGCGTTTCGACTCGTCGCTGCGCTCCTCGCTCAACGGCCGGGACGCGAGGCGGGCCGGTCGTTGAGCGAGCGCAGCGAGTCGAAACGCGCCCGCGTCAGAGCAGGGGCGGCGTGTGCCAGATGCGCTCGATGTAGTCGCGCATCGAGCGGTCGGACGAGAAGAAGCCGGAGCGCGCGACATTCAGGATCGCGGACCGGGTCCACGCATCCTGGTCGACGTAGGCGGCATCCACCCGCTCCTGCGCCGCGACGTACGACGAGTAGTCGGCCAGCACCATGAAGCGGTCGTCGTAGAGCAGGTTCGACACGATCGGCTCGAACACGCTGCGATCGCCGCCCGAGAACGCGCCGGAGGCGATGAGATCCATCGCGCGGCGGAGGTTCTCGTCACCCTGGTAGAAGTCGGCGGGCTTGTAGCCACGAGCCCACAGCGCCTCCACCTCGGGCTCGCTCATGCCGAAGAGGAAGAAGTTGTCATCGCCCACGAGCTGACGGATCTCGACGTTCGCGCCGTCGTCGGTGCCGATCGTCAACGCCCCGTTGAGCGCGAACTTCATGTTGCCCGTGCCCGAGGCCTCCTTGCCCGCGAGCGAGATCTGCTCCGACAGGTCGGCGGCCGGGATGAGGCGCTCGGCGAGCGTGACGTTGTAGTTCGGCGGGAACAGCACCTTCAGGCGCCCCTCGACGCGTGGGTCGGTGTTGACGACCTCTCCGACGGCGTTGATGAGGTGGATGATGCGCTTGGCCATGGCATAGCCCGGAGCGGCCTTCGCGCCGAAGATGACGGTGCGCGGGAGCACGTCGGATGCCGCGACCCGCCCCGACACGATGCTCTCGTACTGGGTGACCACGTGAAGGAGCTTGAGCATCTGCCGCTTGTACTCGTGCAGACGCTTGACCATCACGTCGAGCATGTGGCCGTCGCTGATCTCGAGGCCGTCGCGCGCGCGCAGCACATCGCCCAGCCGACGCTTGTTGGCGGCCTTGACCTCAGCGAACGCCTGACGGAACTGGGGATCTTCGGCGTACGCCTCGAGCTCCCGGAGACGCTCGAGGTCGGTGAGCCAACCGGTGCCGATCGCCTGGGTGATGAGCCCCGACAGCCCGGGGTTGGCCAGCCGCACGAATCGGCGCGGCGTGATGCCGTTGGTGACGTTCGTGAACTTGCCCGGGAAGAAGTCGTTGAAGTCGGGCAGCACCTTGTCGCGCAGCAGCTGCGAGTGGAGCTCCGCGACGCCGTTCACCTTCGCCCCGGCGACCGTGGCGAGGTACGCCATCCGGACGCTCCGCTCCGGGAACTCCCCGATGATCGACATGTTGCGGATACGCATCTCGTCATCGCCGTAGCGTTCGCGCACCGCCTCGAGGAACTCCTCGTTGATGCGGTAGATGATCTCCAGGTGGCGCGGCAGGAGGCGTCCCAGAAGGTCGACCGACCACACTTCGAGCGCCTCCGGCAGCAGCGTGTGGCACGTGTAGGCGAAGCACTGCTGGGTGATCGCCCACGCGGCATCCCACTCGAGCTTGCGCTCGTCGACGAGCACGCGCATGAGTTCGGGAACACCGATCACCGGGTGGGTGTCGTTGAGCTGGAAGATGACGCGGTCCGGCAGCTTGTCGATGTCGAAGTCGGCCGGGAGAGTGTGCTCCAGGAAGTCGCCGATGGATGCCGCGACGAAGAAGTACTGCTGCTGCAGACGCAGCTCCTTGCCCTGCGGCGTGGAGTCCTCGGGATAGAGGACCTTGGAGATGTTCTCGGCGAACGTCTGGGCGCGCACGGCCTCCTCGTAGTCGCCGGAGTTGAAGACGCGCAGGTCGAACGAGTCGGTCGCCTTGGCACTCCACAACCGCAGCGTGTTCACCCGCCCGTTGAGGTAGCCGGGTACCATGTAGTTGTAGGGGACGGCGAGCACGTCCCAGCCCGGCACCCAGCGCGACCGGGTGACGCCGGCGTCGTCGTAGGTCTCGGTGTGGCCGCCGAAGGAGATGCGGCGTGCCGCCTCGGGGTGCGGGAACTCCCAGGGCGAGCCGAGCGTCAGCCACGCGTCGGGCTGCTCAACCTGCTGTCCGTCGACGAACGTCTGCCGGAAGATGCCGTACTCGTAGCGGATGCCGTAGCCGATGTTGGGCACGCCCATCGTCGCGAGCGAGTCGATGAAACAGGCCGCGAGGCGCCCGAGGCCGCCGTTGCCGAGTCCGGGCTCGACCTCCTGTGCACGCAGGTCGTCGATGTCGATGCCACACGCGGCCATCGCCTCGGTCGCGATCTCCGTGAGGCCGCTCGCGAGCAGGTTGTTGTCGAGCTGACGGCCCAGCAGATACTCGGCGGAGAGGTAGCAGACGCCCTTGGCCTGGACGACGCGCTGTCGACGGAGGTCCTCGAGCCAGCGCGCCATGAGGTAGTCGCGGACGGTCATCGCGAACGCGAAGTAGCGGTCGTTGGGGGTGGATGCCGACAGCGGCACGCCCCGCTCGTAGTTGAGGTTGCGCAGGAACTGTCGGACGAATCCGTCCACGGAACTGGCGGGCCCGGTCACGGGCGCGAGCGCCAGGGGGTGGGTCGCGCTCAGCGAGTGGGGCGCGGGAGCAGGAGCGGTCACGGCTTCGGGTTCTGACACAGATCACACGCTAACGTGCGCCCCCGTGGGATGCACATCGGCGGGGGTCATTTCACGAGGCCCTTACCTGGCCGTTACACGCCACCCCCGGCGGCGGCCGCGCGCTCGCGCTCCTCCTGCTCCGCGCGCCGCGCCGCGTCCAGGTCGGCGGCGGCCCGCGCGAGCGCGTTCTCGGCTGTCTGCACGCGGCGTTGCGCGAACGTCGACGCGCCGTGGCGGGCCCGGACGCGGTCTTCCTGCTCCTCGACGAGCGTGAAGACGTAGGCCGTGGCGATGAGGATCACCTGCGCGGAGAGATTGATCCAGAGAAGCAGCGCGATCAGCGCGGCGAACGATGCGAGAAGGGGGTTCGCCGACGCGCCGCCGACGAACAGGCCCGACAGCAGCTGGAGGACCGTGAGCCCGACGCCGCCGAGCACCGCGCCCGTCCAGAGCGCTTTCGCCGGGGCGCGTACGCCCGAGAGCACACGGAACAAGACCGCGATGGCCGCGGCATCCAGCGCGAACGTCACGAGGATCGCGAGCAGCCGCGTCCCCCAGGCGATGGCCACACCGTCGCGGGCGACACCGAACCACTGCGCGACCAGGTCGAGGCCGGCCGTGCCCAGCATCGTCACGAGCGCCGAGGCGACCAGAGCCACCCCGACGACGACGGCGAGCGCGACGTTGCGCAGCAGGACGAGCCAGAAGGGCACGTCGTCCGTCAGCTTGTCGCACATGATCCGCATCGCGGCACGCAGCGACCCGATCGCACCGATCGCCGCCCCCACGAGGCCGACGAGCGAGACGATGCCGGCGATCGACAGACCGATCGACACATCGATCTCATCCGCCTTGATCAGACCGTTCTCCCCCACGAGACCGGGGATCGTGCGGTCGACGGACGCGATGAGCGCCTGCCAGGCCTCGGGGTTTCCGGAGAGCCAGAGGGCAGCGGCGGAGAAGCCGAGCAGTGCCGCGGCGAACACACTGAACAGCGTGCGATACGTGACGCTGTCGGCGAGCATGGCGCCGCGGCGCTCGCTGTAGCGGAGGAACGCGCGAACGGGCGTCAGCGACAGTGCGCGAGCGACGACGCGGGAAATGTCCATGCCGCCCAGACTATGCGGACGCACCGTCGCGCCGGAGGGCCTTGACAGCGTTGGCCGCGATCAGACGCTCTCGGACAGCACTCCGATCCACGTCCCCGCGACGAGGAACGGGCCGAACGGGATGCGGGTCGAACGCGAGGCGCGCCGCGTCAGCAGCAGGACGGTACCGACGAGACCGCCCAGGAGGAAGGCTGCGGCCAGGCCGACGACGACAGCCGACCAGCCGACCCAGCCGAGGAGCACTCCCACGAGCGCGGCCAGTTTCACGTCGCCGCCGCCCATCGCACCCCGCCCGACGATGCGCAGCAGCAGGAAGAAGGCGAACAGCACCGCCCCGGCCGTGACCGCCCGGACGAACGCCGACCAGGGGGCGCCGGCCGCACAGGATGCCGCGAACAGCGCGAGCGTGGCAGCGAGCGCGGGAAGCACCAGCGCGTTCGGCAGGCGGTGGGTGCGCAGATCGACGATCGTGAGGATCACGCCGACGACCGCGGCGACGACGAAGGCGGCCGCGGCGAGGGCGGCGGCCGGATCAGCCACCCTGCACCTCGAGGCGGACGTGAACCGGGGCCGCGAGCTCGATGGCTTCCGCTTCGCGCACCGAGCGCTTCAACGGCAGCACGTAGCGCCCGCGCTCGGCGTCGGGGAAGACCGAGGTGCGCCAGCGGGATCCTCCGATGCCGGCCTGCACGCGTACCGCGCCGAACCCGCGCGGCGGCCGTGGCAGCTCGCGGATGTCGGCGCTGGCCTCGGCCGGCAGCTCGACGAAGTACCAGTCCTCCTGTCGGGCCGACCAGCGGAAGATCTCACCGTCGAACTCGAAGCGCACCCGGTCATCGTAGCGATCGCACGCTCGACGCGAACGGCCCCTGTGGAGAGCGCTCCTCGCCGGCACGGCACACCGCGGCGACCAGCGGATGACGCGGAGCGGGTGTCGGAGGCCCGTGAGAGCATCCCGTATGCGAACCGATCCGATACGAGCGCCCGGGTCGCCCCGCGACGAGGTGCCTCCACCCCCGCGTCGCCTCCCGGTGTTCGACGACGATTTCCACGACGGCATCGACGAGGGCCGGTGGATCCCCGCGTACCTGCCGCATTGGACGACGGCGCGGCGCGCGGCCGCACGAACGCTCTGCGTCACGGGCGGGCTCGAACTGCGCATCGAGAGCGATCAGCCCGATTGGCGGAGCGAGGACGCACCGCTGCGCGTCTCCAACCTGCAGACCGGCACGTTCTCCGGCCCGGTCGGCTCGCCGAGGGGAACACACCGCCATCGCCGCGACGGGCTGCTCGTGCGCACCCACACGCCCACACGACTGCTCTTCGCGCCCTCTCGCGGCCGCATCGAGATCACGCTGAGCGCAAGCATAGATCCGGGCTGCATGACAGCGGCCTGGCTGGTGGGGACCGAGCATCGCGCTCCCACGGAGGCGGGAGAGATCTGTATCTTCGAGATCGACGCGGCGGCGGTCGGCATGTCGACGACGGTTCGCACCGGCATCAAGAGCCACCACGACCCGCGGCTGGTCACGCAGATGCGGGAGATCGAGGTGCCGGTGGATACCGCAACGGCGCACACCTGGACGGTGATCTGGGACGGGCGCGAGACGCTCATCGGCTGCGAGGGCAGAGTGGTCGGGCGATGGGCGCAGTCTCCCTCCTATCCCGTCTTTCTCATGCTCGATCTCTTCGAACTGGGCGGACGCGGCGGCGCGTACCCCAAAAGCGCCACGCTTCATCGGGTTCGGGGGTGGAACGTGCCCTACGGGTAGACGATCACGGCGCTGCCGACCCGGATGGCGCCACCGCTGCCGCCGCCCCCAGGAGGATCGCCCCGACGGCGGGCGGGCACGGAGAAGGGGGCCGGGTATGCTCCCCCGGCCCCCCTCGTTCCGCAGCGTCGGTCAGGCGCTGGCCTTGGCCTTCTTGGCGGCCGCCTTGGCGGGCACGGTGCGGACGGTTCCCGTCACGGCCTCGCTCTCGGCGTGGGCGACCTTGCGGGCCGCATGGACCTCCTCGAAGGAGGTGCCGTAGTACGCGGCCTCCATGAGGGTCTTCATGTCATCGATCATCGGCATCCGCGGGTTCGCCGGGGCGCACTGATCGCGGTAGGCGGCCAGGGCGAGCTCCTGCAGGCCCGAGATGAAGGTGGTCTCGTCGACGCCCTGCTGCTGGAAGGACCGCTCGATGCCGACCCGGTCGCGCAGCTCCTCGACGGCGCGGGCGTAGCTCTCCACGCCCTCCTCCGGGGTGGCTGCGGGAAGGCCCAGGTGCTTGGCGATCTCCTGGAACCGCTCGGGCGCGATGTAGCGCTCGTACTTCGGCCAGCTGGTGAGCTTGGTCGGGACGGTCCCGTTGTAGCGGATCACGTGCGGCAGGTAGACGGCGTTCGTGCGGCCGTGCACCAGGTGATAGGTCGCGCCGGTCACGTGCGCCATCGCGTGCACGATCCCGAGGAAGGCGTTTCCGAAGGCCATACCCGAGATGGATGCCGCGTTGTGCATCTTCTCGCGGGCCTTGATGTCCTCGGCATCCGTCGAGTTCGGCTGCGCCTTGGTGCTGCGCTCGATGTTCTCGAAGATGAGCTTGATCGCGTGCAGGCAGAGGCCGTCGGTGTAGTCGTTGGCGTAGACGGAGACGAACGCCTCGGTGGCGTGCGTCAGAGCGTCGAAGCCGGCGTCGGCGACCAGGAAGCCGGGCAGCATCTTGGTGAGCACGGGGTCGATGATCGCGACCGACGGGGTCAGCGCGTAGTCGGCGAGCGGGTACTTCATGCCCGTCTCGTCATCGGTGATGACGGCGAAGGGGGTCATCTCGCTGCCGGTGCCCGACGTCGTCGGGATGCAGACGAGCTTGGCCTTCTTGCCGAGCTCCGGGAACTTGAACGCACGCTTGCGCACGTCGAAGAACTTCTCGCACATGTCGGAGAACTCGATCTCGGGGTTCTCGTAGAGCAGCCACATCACCTTGGAGGCATCCATGGGCGATCCGCCGCCGAGAGCGATGATCGTGTCGGGCTGGAACTGGCGCATGAGGTCGGCACCCGCACGCACCTCGGAGACCTTCGGCTCGGGCTTGACGGTGCTGATCAGCTGCACCTGCACGCGGTTGTCGCGGCGGTTCAGCACGTCCATGATCTTGTCGACGTAGCCGAGCTTGGTCATCGTCTCGTCGGTGACGATGGTGACGCGCTCGACGCCGCGCATGTCGGCGAGGTAGCGGACCGCGTTCGGCTCGAAGTAGGTCTTCGCCGGGATCTTGAACCACTGCAGGTTGTTGTTGCGACGACCGATGCGCTTGACGTTCAAGAGGTTCACCGCCGAGACGTTGTTGGAGACCGAGTTGTGTCCGTAGGAGCCGCAGCCGAGGGTCAGCGACGGCATGAAGGCGTTGTAGATGTCGCCGATGCCGCCGAGGGCCGACGGGCTGTTCTCGATGATGCGGACGGCCTTGACGACGGCGCCGAACTGGGCGATGACGTCCTGGTCGTTGGAGTGGATCGCACCCGAGTGGCCGAGGCCGTCGAAGTCGACCATCTGGCGGGCGAGGTCGATGCCCTCCGCCGGCGTCTTCGCGCGCAGCACCGCGAGCACCGGCGCGAGCTTCTCGCGCGTCAGGGGCTCGTGCGGACCGACGCCGGAGACCTCCGCGAGGATGATCGACGTGTTCTCCGGGACGGTGAAGCCCGCGTGCTCGGCGATCCACTGCGGCGACTGGCCGACGACGGTGGGGTTCAGCTTCGCGCCGGCGCAGTTCTCGCTGTCGGCGGTGACGCCGAAGATGAACTCCTCGAGCATGCGCTTCTCGGCGGGCGTCGCCATGTAGGCGTGCAGACGCGCGAACTCGGCGAGGGCCTCGGCGGCGATCGGCTCGTCGAGGATGACGGCCTGCTCGCTGGCGCACACCATGCCCATGTCGAACGACTTCGACAGCACGATGTCGTTGACGGCGCGACCCACCTTGGCGGTGCGTTCGATGAAGGCCGGGACGTTGCCGGCGCCGACGCCGAGGGCGGGCTTGCCGCACGAGTACGCAGCCCGGACCATCGCGTTGCCGCCGGTGGCGAGGATGAGGGCGACGCCCGGGTGGTTCATCAGCTCGCCGGAGGCGTCCATGGAGGGCTCCTCGATCCACTGGATGCAGTTCTCGGGAGCGCCGGCGGCGATCGCCGCGTCGCGGACGATCTTCGCCGCGGCGACGGAGCACTTCTGCGCTGCCGGGTGGAAGCCGAAGACGATCGGATTGCGGGTCTTCAGTGCGATGAGCGACTTGAAGATGGCCGTCGAGGTCGGGTTGGTGACGGGGGTCAGCGCGCAGATGACGCCGACCGGGTCGGCGATCTCGGTGATGCCCGTGATCTCGTCGTGGGAGATGACGCCGACCGTCTTCTGGTTGATGATCGAGTTCGTCACGTGCTCGCACGCGAACATGTTCTTCACGGCCTTGTCTTCGAACAGGCCGCGGCCGGTCTCTTCGACCGCCATGAGCGCGAGTTCGCCGTGGAAGTGCAGGGCCGCGACGCTCGCCTTGCGGACGATGTGGTCGACCTGTTCCTGCGTGAAGGATGCGTACTCTGCGAGCGCGGCTTGTGCGCCTTCGACCAGAGCATCGATCGAGGTGGACATTGTGGGTTCTCCTACCCGGCGCGGACACGGTGTCCGCGTCATCGCTTTCCGGGTCCGAGGGCTCTCGGGCCTGTCTGAGACCAGTATGGCACTTGTGGTCTGACCACACAAGACCCACGTGATTCCGCCGAAGTACACCGACCGTGAATAACCATCACGGCGCAGGTCTTCACGCCTCAGGGCGCGAAGCCGCAGGTGGTTGCGACGAAGTCGTAGAGCCGCGCGCGCTGCGGGTCGCTCGCGACGAGGGTGAGGCTCCCCCGGTCGATCGGGTCGCTCAGCACGGACACGGCGGCCTCGAAGCGGGTGCCGACCTTGTCTTCGGCGATGGCGTGCAGGTCGCAGCGCGCGGGTGCGGCCTCGAGTCGAACCGTGACGCTCTCCCCCGCCGCGACGACCTGGGCCGGCTCCCACAGCCATCCACCGGCGGCCGGCTGCAACAGCGTCGTGCTCTTGACCGTGTCGAGCCGCACGGGCGCGGCCCCGTGGTTGACGATGCGCACGGTGAGCTCCGCGACCGCGGCACCGGCGCCGGTCACGACAGCGACGTCGACGAGATCGACGGCGGCCGTCGCGGCGAACCGACTCGCGAAGCACCCCTGCTGCGCCGCACGCGCGACGAAGCCGAACGGATCGTCGACCCCGTAGTCGTCGGATGCCGCACCGCGGTCGGTCTGAAAGACCAGATGCGCCGTGCCTGCGACATCCGTCGGACTCGTCGCACAGGCGGGCGACATCAGGTCGGCGGTGACCGAACGGGCGCGGCCGGCCGGCACCGGCAGCGCGCCCGTCCACTCCAGCACGGAAGCCCAGCGCGCGTCGGCGTAGACCAGCGACGTGAGCGTCACGGCGCTGGCACCGCCGTTGTGCACGACGACGGTCATCTTGCCGCGTGCGATGTCGAGCCTGTTCTGCTGCACCGAGACGGCGATGCCGGCGGGTGCGGGAGGAGGCGGTGTGGGCGCGCACCCGGCGAGGGCGGCGACGACGAGGGCGGCTCCCAACGACGCGCAGGCGCGACGGCGCTGGGCATCGGGTGCGCCGGACCGCTGCATGCGGTCAGTGTAGGCCGCACCCGCGGGCCGCGTGCGACCGATTGCTGCCGGTCAGATCAGCGGATGCCGAGATGATGCCCGAGCACCCACCGCATCGGCCGGGAACGCGTCGAAGAGCCGGAGCGCCAGGGCGATCTCGATGGAATCGTAGGGTTCCGGCCGACTGTCGAGGCAGCGCGAGACGCGCGCGCGGACCGTGTTGCGATGAAGGCCGAGGGCGTCGGCGGTGCGCATCACGTTCTCACCGTTCGCGAAGTAGCCCGCGAGTGTCGCACGCGAAACCGCCGCCTGTTCCCCCGGCTCGGCGAGGGGGCCGAGAACACCGGCGGCCCATGATCGGGCGGCACCGGGGTCGGCCGCGAACAGCCCCAGCAGCACCACTCCGGGGTCGCTGTGAGCCACCACCGCCCGCTCGCGCCCGTGGGCGCTGGACAGCGCCACCAGTCGGGCGGATGCTGCGGCCTCGTGCGACGCGGCGAAGCCACGCGCGCCGACTCCGGGAGCACCGATGGCGACCCGCAGCCGTGGCCACTCCGTCGCGACGCGCTCGGCGGCGGCGCGCACCTCCGCGGTCGCCGCACGCGTCGCGATCCACGCCCACGCGGTGCCCCGGTCGGCCGCGACGGACAGCGGCGCCTGCGACGTGCCGGCTTCGGCGGCGATGCGGCGCACGGTCTGTTCGATGCGCTGTTGGTCGGCGTCGTCGGCGACGCCGTCGACCCACGCGATGAGTGCGACGTGCGTCTGATCCAGCGCGTAGCCCGTCTCGACTTCGAAGGCATGGGCGCTGCGCACATCGCCGTTCAAGATCTTCATGACGGCGGCGACGTTCATGGTCGCGCGCGCGTTCCACCAGCGGCGTCGCTCGGCCTCGTGCACCGTCGAGACGTACTGCAGGATCCAGTCGATGTAGCGGTGCACGACGTCGGCCACACTGCGCACCAGCTCGATGCGCTGGTCGTCGCGCACGGGCAGCTTCTCGACGGCGTCGATACCCAGTCGCAGGAACATGCTCTGGCCGAGGTAATACGCACGTGTCAAGGCGGAGACGGGCACGTCGTGCTGAGCCAGTCGCGCCGCATACTCCACGGCGGCCGTCGTGGGCTGCAGGTTCTCCAGGCTGATGTCGTTGCCGAGCACGTGGCAGATCGTCGAGACGTTGCCCTCGATGCTCGCCTGCAGCATCTCCACGAGCTGCGGATCTCCGCCAAGGGGACCGATGCTGGTGGCCAGCAGATCGCGCATCTCGCGGACGATCTCCGGAAGCCGCTCGTCCAGCTGCGACGCGACCTGAGCAAGGTACGGCCGCAGGTCATCCCGCCCCGCGGCGACGGGCATCGCGTTCGCGGTCACTGCGCCCGCGCCCATCGCAGTGCGCGCCGTGCAGCATTGACCCCGCTCATCCCGTGGATGCCGGGTCCGGGCGGCGTCGCCGCCGAGCAGAGGTAGCTGCCGGGCACCCCCGTATCGTACGGGAACGGGCTCAACCGAGGCCCGAGCAGGAACTGGAGGGGGCTCTTCGCGCCCGTCAGAATGTCGCCGCCGACGAAGTTCGGGTTGCGCTGGGCCATCTCGGTGGCCGTGACCACCCCCGTGGCGACGATGCGCTCCCGAAACCCCGGGGCGAACCGCTCGATCTGCGCGATGATCGCCGCGGTCGCATCGCCGGTGTATCCCGCGGGCACGTGGGCGTAGGCGTACACGGGCTTGATGTCGCCCGCCGCGCGCGTCGGGTCGGCGACGAACTGCTGCCCGACGAGCACGAACGGTCGCTCGGGCATGCGCCCGCGCGCGATCTCGCCCTCTGTCGCTGCGATCTCGCTCGCGCGGCCGCCGAGGTGCACGGTGCCCGCGCGAGCGACGTCCGGATGGGGCCACGGGATCGGCCCGTCCACCGCGAAGTCCACCTTGAACGCGGCGGGTCCGGGTCGGAAGCGCCGGTAGGCCGAGAGGCTGCGGCTCGGCATCCGGTCGGCCAGCAGACGTGCGGCCTCGTGCGGATGCACGTCGAGCATCGCGATGTCGTGCCGCGCGAGCGCGCGCAGATCCCGGACCCGCACGCCGGTCTCGAAGCGCACGCCGAGCTCGCGCAGTCCCCCGATGATCGCGTCGGTCAGCACCCCCGTGCCGCCGGCGACCACGGGCCAGCCGACCGCGTGACCGGCCGTGATGATCCCCGCGCCGATCCCGCCGACGAGCGGCACGTCGATGCGGTTGATCGCGTGCGCCGCGACGCCCGTGAACAGCGCCCGCGCCTTCTCCGTGCGAAACGCCTGCCCCGTCCATGTCGGCGGAAGCCCCGCGACGGCGCCGAAGCGGGCGAGCAGCAGCGGATGGCGCGGCATCCGGAGCAGCGGCTGGAAGATGTCCTCGGTGAGCGCGGTGAAGGAGCGGGACGGCGCCCCGAACATGCCGCGCCAGGTCGAGCCGTCTCGACCCAGCCGGCTCGCCGTCTCGTCGATCGACTGGCTGAGCAGCGCCGCGTCGCCGTCGTCGAAGGGATGCGCCGCGTCGAGGGGGGCCCGCGCCCAGTGCACACCGCGTTCCTCGAGGCGCCAGGAGGCGATGTAGTCGGAGGCCGCCGCCATCGGGTGCACGGCGGAGCAGTGGTCCTGGATCAGTCCCGGAACGAGGCTCGCACCCGATCGCGCGCCGCCGCCGAGCTCGACATCGGCCTCGTAGACCGTGACCTCGACGCCGGCGCGCGCGAGCACGGTGGCGGCCGCGAGCCCGTTGGGCCCGCTGCCGACCACCACCGCGCTCGTCATCGCTGTGCGACCCCTGTCTCGGGCGCACCGTCTCGCGTCGAGGACGGCACCCGCGTGCTGTTGGTCGCCGTCGTCGAGGGCGTCGTCTGGGCACGCCACTCGACGGTGACCGGGATCGGCCCGTTCGGCAACCAGGGCTGCTCGGCGACCGCGTCCGCGACCTTCCAGGTGCCGCGCTCGATCACGCCGAGGGCCGCGTCGATGATCTGGTACGACTGCGTCTTCTTGTGGATGGGCTGCGACTCGACCCAGAACACGACGAACTCCCCCGGCGCGAACCCGCAACGCGCCTGGAGCGCACGGATGAGGTCGATGTTGTGCAGGTGCCCGTCGCCGAAGTTGAAGCCGATGAGCGAGTTGCAGGCGAACTCCCCCTCGCGGATGGTGCGCGTCTCGATGTCGGGCAGCGTGCGGTAGGCGAGGGAGAACAGCCCTCGGCCCTGGCTGTGCATCGACCGCCACGCGAGCGTCTGCTGCAACGTGATCTCGGCCACCGCCTGGGGGTAGCCCATCGCCTGGAGCTGGTCGATCTGGTTGCGCGTCGGGCGCACGACCGCGTCGAGCTTCGCCTCCGCGCCGGGTGCGAAGGTCCAGATCGCCGACGCCCAGTTGCCGGCGTACTGACGAAGCGACGGCAGGAACGAGACCTTGTCGGGACGGAGGTTTCCCAGCACCGGGAAGAAGAGCAGCGCCGCGGCGACGGCGACGCCCACCCACACGGAGGAGAAGTCGAACACCCCGTAACCCTGCCACGCGGGGAAGCCGAGGAACAGCGTCACCGCGCCGAACGCGAACAGCAGGTTCCACTCCAGCGGCACCGCGAGGGGGAAGGTCGAGACGATGAACAGGCAGAACCCGACCATCACGATGACCGCGCCGAGCGTGAGCCACGGGTTCGTGGAGAACAGCAGGACCAGCGGGACCACGAGTTCGACCGTCGTCCCCATGACGTGCGCCATGAACGTCGCGAGCTTCGAGGGGCGCAGGTCGTTCGGGAAGTCGCGGTAGTGGGCGCGCTTGAGCCACAGCGGCGGCCAGAACGGCGTGTTCGACAGCATCGGGGGAATGACGTTCACGAAGTGCTTGCCGAACTTCGAGATCGCCGCACCGACCCACACCAGCACGATCAGCATCTTCAGCGCGATGATCATGTCGGTGAACGGGAGCACGACGAACATCACCAGGGCGGGCAGGTACTGCTCGATGCGCGCGGCGAGCGCGATCGTCTTGTCACGCACGCCGACGGCGACCAGCAGCACGATCGCCACGATCACCGGAATCGGCTGCACGAGCCCGCTGGTGTTCTCCGGCAGCACCGCCGTCAGCGAGGCCGAGGGGGCCCCGGGCATCAGGAGGGCCGTCGCGAGCGCGCCGAGGAAGGCGAGGTAGAGCACGACGTCGAGCACCGTGCGCGTGTCGCCGGCGGTGCCGGGCACCCAGCGCCAGGGGCGCAGACGAATCGTGCCCGGCCGCGCCCAGAAGAGGATGCCGCCGGTCATGGGCTTGAACTTCCCGGCCATCGGCCCCCATGATCCCGCGATGCCGATCGCCTCGAGCAGCATCGTCCAGACGATGGCCTTCTGGTAGACGATGGGCTGGTTCCACCACAGGTCGACCTGCCAGAACCAGCCGACGCCGCTGGTCGCGGTGATGATCACGGCGCCCAGGAACACCCAGAGGAAGACGACTTTCGCGATGTAGGTCGTCGCGATCATGCGCGGCGAGCCGAAGCCGAACTCCGCCCAGTGGAGGGCGAGTGTGCGCAGACGGTCGCGCAGCGGCCGGTGCAGGAACGTGTCGAGATCGACGGGCGGAAAATCGCCGGTGGTGAATCCCATGTCAACTCCTTCGGTGATGGGTTTCGTGGTGTCTTGCGGATGAGGTGAACGTGTTGCGGGCGCGCGCGTTCTGCCGATGCCGCGGCGGCGGCATGCGCGAGGCGTCTGCGGGCGGGGTCAGACCTGGGCGAGCAGGGCGCGGCGAAGCGCCGGCTTGTCGACCTTGCCGACGGGGTTTCGCGGCAGCGCGTCGACGATCTCGAGCGCGACCGGGACCTTGATCTTGGTGAGACCGGTGGCGCAGTGCGCGAGGAGGTCGTCGACGGTGATGCCCGCGGCATCCGGTGTCAGCACGACCTGCCCCACCGGCACTTCGCCGAGCACGGGATCGGGACGCCCCACGACGGCCGACTCGACGACCGCGGGGTGGGTCGCCAGGAACGCCTCGATCTCCTTCGGGTAGATGTTCTCCCCGCCACGGATGATCATGTCCTTGATGCGGTCCACGATCGAGAGGTAGCCGTCGGCGTCGAGGATGCCCACGTCGCCGGTGTGCAGCCAGCCGTCGCGGATCGTCTCGGCCGTCGCGTCCAGCTTCCCCAGATAGCCGCGCATGACGGTGGGACCGGCGATGACGATCTCTCCCCGCTCACCGACAGGCACGTCCCGCCCCTCGGCATCCACGACGCGGATGCGCTGACCGGGCAACGCCGGCCCGACGGATCCGGGCTTGCGCGGGCCCTCCATCGGGTTGCACGCCGACGCGCACGTGGCCTCGGTGAGCCCGTACCCCTCGGCGATCACGATGGTGAACCGCTCCTCGCAGCGGGCGAGCAGCTCGGGTGACGCCGGCGCCGCGCCGCACACCGCGAAACGCAGGCTGGACGTGTCGAATGCGGCGTCTGGGGGCAGCACGGACAGATGGGCGAAGATCGCGGGGACGGCGGAGAAGTACGTCGGCCGGTAGCGCGCGACGGCGTCGATGAAGGATGCCGGTGCGAACCGCTCCAGCACCGTGACCTGCGCCCCGACGGTGAGAGGCGCCAGAAAACTGACGCAGATCGAGTTCACGTGGAACAGCGGCAGGACCAGGAGCGCGTGATCGGCGGCGGTGAGACGGAAGTGCGACGCCATCTGCGTCGCCATCGCCTCGAGGTTGGCATGGTCGAGCATGACGCCCTTGGGCCGGCCGGTCGACCCGCTCGTGTACACGAGCAGGGCGAGCCGGCTCGGCTCGATGCGCGGGTCGGGGACGGCATCGCGGGGCTCGCGCTGCAGGCTGTCGGGGCTGAGGCGGGGAAGGTCGATCCCCTCCAGTGCGGGCCCCACGATCAGCCGCGCTCCCGAGTCGGAGAGCTGGTACCCGGCCTCGCGGGCAGTGAAAGTCGGGTTGATGGGAGTGACGGCCACACCCGCACGCCACGCGCCGAGGATCGCGACGAGGAGCTCGATCGAGTTGGGCAGCATCACCCCGATCACATCTCCCGTGCCGATCCCGAGCGAGCGCAGCTGCTCGGCGAAGCCGGCGGCCTCCTGTTCGAGGCCTCGGTAGCTGAGCGCGCGGTGCACGTCGCGGACGGCGGGGGCATCCGTTCCGGCGGCGGGTCCGTTCCAGGGCAGCTGCGCCATGCGCGGGGCGGAGGTGGAGAGCATCGGGTCGTCCTCTTCGTCGACGGTGACAATGGGTCGTGACGTCAGGTTAGGCGGCCGTGAAAAACACGCCATCGGCACAAACGGCCCAATTCACCGTCACCGTTGTGCAGAGTGCACAGCGTGCGGGATCGCCCGATCGGGTTTGTCACGCCGATGCGGCGAGCGGGCGCCGCGGCATCCGAACAGACTGGCGGCATGCGGAAGATCCCCGTGTACTACTACTCCTCGTCATCGAACCTGACCGGCCGGTTCGCCGAGGCCCTCGCGCGGATCGACGGGCGCCGAGTGCTCAATCTCGCCCGCTCCGACGTGCGGCGCGGCGAGCCGAGCGGCCCCTGGGTGCTGCTGACACCGTCGTACAAGGCCGGAAACGCCGACGAGGTCACCCTGCCGGCCGGGGTGCGCGCGTTCCTGCGCTCGCCGATGACGCGGCGCCGGATGGTGGGCATCATCGGGTCGGGAAACCGCAACTTCGGCGACTACTATCAGGCGGCCGCGCGGCAGCTGTCGCAGACGTCGGGACGCCCGGTGCTGTTCGAGTTCGAGCTGTCCGGCACGCGAGAAGACGTGGAGCGGTGCGCGACCATCCTCGCGACGCTGGATGCCGCGCTGGACGAGGTCCGCGGCACCGGCTGAGGCGCTAGCCTCGCTCGTACGACGCCGCCGACGGCGCCGTCTCGACGGAAGGACGCGCCGATGGCCGCATTCGATTCGATCGTGGTCGGCGCGGGCATCGCCGGTCTCACCGCCGCGCGCCTGCTGACCGATGCCGGGCGCCGCACCGTCGTCCTGGAGGCGCGCGACCGCATCGGCGGGCGGGTGTGGAGCGACCGCTCCGGCGGCCGCGTCACCGACCGTGGGGCCTCGTGGATCCACGGCATCACCGGCAGTCCCGTCGCCGCCGCCGCGCAGGCGTTCGGCATGCCGATGGTCGAGTTCACCGTCGGCGGCTACCAGCCCGACAGCCGCCCGATCGCCCACTACTCCCCCGGCGGCACGCGGTTGAACGCCGCGCAGGCCGCCGCCTACGTGGCCGACATCCGGAGCGTGGACACCGCCCTGGGGCCGCTGATCGCGGCATCCGCCCCCGACGCCAGCTACCGGGACGTCACGGAGGCCGCTCTCGGCGCGCAGGCGTGGGATGCCGAGCGCGCGCAACGGGTGCGGGAGTACCTGGAGCACCGCAGCGAGGAGCAGTACGGGGCGGACATCGCCGACCTCGCCGCACACGGCCTCGACGACGATCAGATCGACGGCGACGAGGTCGTCTTCCCCGAGGGGTACGACGCCCTCGCGACGGGCATCGCGGCCGGGCTGGACATCCGGCTCACCCAGGTCGTCACGCGCGTGCGCTGGGGCGCCGGCGGCGTCACCGCCGTCACCGCCGACGGCACGGAGCTGACGGGGCACGACGCCGTCGTGACCGTGCCGGTGGGCGTGCTGCAGTCGGCGGCGTTCACCATCGAGCCGCCTCTGCCCGAGCCGGTCGCGGGGGCGCTCGGACGGCTGCGCATGAACGCGTTCGAGAAGGTGTTCCTCCGTTTCGGCGAGCGCTTCTGGGACCGGGACGTCTACGCGATCCGTCAGCAGGGGCCCGCCGGGCGGTGGTGGCATTCCTGGTACGACCTGACCGCGCTGCACGGCGAGCCCACGCTGCTCACGTTCGCGGCGGGCGCGGCCGCCGCGGCGACACGGGAGTGGACGGATGGCGAGGTCGTCACCTCGGTTATGGCACAGCTGCGCCGCCTCTACGGGGACGCGGTGCCCGCTCCGTTGGACGTCCAGCGGACGGCGTGGCAGAACGATCCGTTCGCGCACGGCTCGTACGCCTACATGCTCCCCGGGTCGACGACCGACGACCACGACGCCCTGGCCACGCCCGTCGGCGGCGTGCTGCATCTGGCCGGCGAGGCGACCTGGACCGACGATCCCGCCACCGTCACGGCGGCGCTGTGCTCGGGCCACCGTGCCGCCGAGAACGTCCTGGGCCGCACGGTGCCGATCGCCGAGGTCTGGCGCACGACACAAAAGCTTCAACACAACTGAAGGGTTTCGCGTAGAGTGGCCGCATGCTCCCTCTCGCCATCGTCATCATCACGGCCGCCCTCGTGTTCTACAGCATCGGCGTCTGGGCCGAGCGGATCCAGCGCACGCTGCGGTGGTGGCACGCGGGCATGTTCGCGTTGGGGCTCGCCGCCGACACGACCGGCACGCTGCTCATGACGCAGATCTCCGCCGGCCGACGCGCCGACGGCATCGCCGAGACCGCGGCGGGAACCCTGATGGCCTTCACCGGCACCGCCGCCATCGTGCTCATGGCGATCCATCTGATCTGGGCCGTGATCGTGCTCCTGCGCGGCCGCGAGAGCGAGAAGCGCGCGTTCCATCGCTTCAGCATCGTCGTCTGGGCGATCTGGCTGATCCCCTACGTCGCCGGTGCGATCAGCGCGATGGCGGGCTGACGCTCGTCGCCGCGTCGGGCGCCTCACCCGCGGCATCCTGGCCGTTCGGCGGCGATGCCGTGCGTCGCGACGCGACCGCGGTGGATGCCGCGAGCGCCGCGATCGTGACGATCGCCCCGAGCACGAGCGCCGCCTGCTCCCCCGCCGTGAGCGCTCCGGTCTCGGCGCCGATCGTGGCGGCGGCGATCGGAACCCCCAGCTGGGCGGCCGCGATCACGGCCCACAGCGGACGCTGGCGCAGCAGCACGCCGGACAGGTGCGCGATCAGCGCCCCCACGCCCAGCAGCACTCCGAGCAGGAGATACGCCGGTGATGCGAACAGGCTGCCGAGCGAGAGCGACGCCCCCAGCCACACGAAGTAGAGCGGCGACAGGAAGCCCTCCGTCACCGCGAACAGCTGCCGGGCGAGCCGCCGCGGCTCCCCCGCGCTCGCGACGGCGAGACCGCCGGCGAACCCCGCGAGCAGCACGGAGACGTGCGACACGGTCGCCAGCGCCCCGAGGCCGCAGACGAGGATGAGGCTCACGCGCAACTCGATCGCGAGCTCGTGAGCCTTGCTCGTCTCGCGCAGCCGCCTCCACCGGTCGCCGCGATCAGCCCACCGCAGCGCGAGAGCAAGCAGCAACGCCACCGCCGCGATGCCGAGCGCGCCGAGCGCGGCGACGGGCGCGCGCTCGGGATCCATCGCGAGGGGCAGCGCGACGATGCACGCCGTGTCGGCGATGGCGACCTGCGCGATGGTGGGCAGCAGCTGGGGGCCGCCGAGACGGGTCTGCTGCACGGCGGGCAGCACGAGCGCGGCGGACGACGATGCCATCACGACCGCATAGACGGCGCCATGACCCGTGTCGAACATCGCCGCGAGGCCCCAGCCGGCGAACGCCGCGACGACACCGACGACGATCGCCCCGAGGGCACCGCGTCCGAGCGCCGGCCGCAGCCGGGCGTCGCGCAGCGGCACGTGGGTGCCCGCGACGAACATCGTGAGACCGAACCCGAGCGTCGCGAGAAAGCTGAATGTGACGTCGGTGGTGTCGACCAGACGCAGCCCCGACGCGCCGATGATCATGCCGGCGACGAGCTCGCCGATCACGACCGGCACGCGCCACCGGCTTCCTGCCGACAGCAGCGGACCGAGCAGGGCGACCGCGCCGACGAGCGCGAGCGTCTGCAGGTTCACGCGTTCACGCCGCGGTGGCGTCGGGGCCGACGATGCGGCACGGGATCTCGCTGTTCTCGTCGAGGTGCCAGCTCGCGCAGACCCGGTGATAACCATCGGCGATCTGCGCGGGAACACCGCGTGCGAGGTCGCCGTGCACGATGAGCACCGGCGACAGCGGCTTTCCCGCGCGCACCTTGCGCAGGTCGTCGGCGACGTGGGGGTTGTCGGTGGGAAGCAGCGGCAGGTTCGCCGCGCGGAGGATGTCCTTCGCCTTCTTCACGACCGTCGCCCGCGTGCGCAAGGCCGCAACGAGCGAGCGGGCGCGGTCGGCGTCGGCCACGAGACGGAGGTAGTCCTCCGCCGCGGGGAAGTCGTGCTCGTCCGGGTCGTTCTTCCAGATGGGGTCGGCCATGAGGCCATTGTGCTCCGCCGCCGCGTCAGCGCTGGGCGAACTCGCCCAGCGCGGCGGAGGTGGGCAGGTCGACCCAGAGACGGATGCTGCCCGGGAGGGATCCGGCACCGTTGATGATCGCCGCACCGCCGATGCGGCGCAGGAGCGGAGCGATCGACACCGCGGCCTCGGGCGGCAGCGAGCCGACTCCGCGTCCGTTCGAGGACACCGTCACGGTGGCGTCGTCGTGGCGGGTGGAGGCGACGTGGCGCATCACGTACGCGCGCCGCTCGTCACCGCGCCGCTCGCGGTCGTTGACGAGGAAGTGCGTCTTCTCGAGAGCGACCCGCCGCGTGTCGAGCCCGCGCAGATCGGGCAGATCGTCGTGCCGGCTGACACGACCCGTCACGATATGGAGCACTTCTTCCCACCACGCTCGCATGGCACCGTCCTCTCAGGTCGGTATGCCGTCACCGCAGTGGAGCATGCACCCACCGTCTCACACGGGTCTGTGGGAGTGCTGACCGGCCTCGGAGCCGGAACTGATCATCCGGCGGCGTTCGCGCCCGCACCGAAGCTGACCGAGGCGGCGAGGGCGACGACGGCCGCGGCGCGCTCGCGCTCGCTCTCCGCCGTCTTCTCGTCGCGCCGCGCGGCCGCATCGCGACGCTCGTGCGCGTGGTCGCTGATGGCGGCGAGACGCTCGGCGAGGACGCACCCCAGGCCGTCGCGGAGCTCTTCGAGAGTGGTGTTCGCGATCTCCAGCCGACGGTCGGAGACCGTGAGCTCGACCGTGGGATACCCCTCACGGACGAGGGTCTGCCGCGTCTCATCGCCGAGGATCTCGACGATCTCCTCACGCTGGGGACGCCGGGTGAACACCGCCTCGACGGTGTAGCGGGCGGGCGCGTCGGCGGTCATCAGCGCGGACGGCAGCGAGCCGACCAGCACCGATCCGAGGCCGAGGGGGGCGCTGGCGGACGAGGTCGTGGTCGTGCTCGGTGTACTCATGGCCTGACGGTACGCCCCGAAGATGTGCGGCTCACAGCTTCGGGGCGCACGGGCCGTCGATCAGGCGTCGGCGCGGGACGGCAGCACCCAGCCCGCTCGCGGGAAGTGGCAGGTGTAGCCGTTCGGGTACCGCAGCAGGTAGTCCTGGTGCTCGGGCTCCGCCTCCCAGAACGGCTGGAGGGGCTCGATCGTGGTGACGGCGGGAGCCGGCCACAAGCCCGACGCGTCGACGTCGGCGATCGTCTCCCGCGCGACGTGCTCCTGCTCGGGGCCCACGGGGAAGATCGCCGACCGGTAGCTCGTGCCGATGTCGTTGCCCTGGCGGTTCAGCGTCGACGGGTCGTGGATCTGGAAGAAGAACGCGAGGATGTCGCGGTAGGTCGTCGCGCTCGGGTCGAAGACGATCTCGACCGCCTCGGCGTGACCGGGGTGGTTGCGGTAGGTCGCGTGGTCGTTCTGACCTCCCGTGTACCCCACGCGGGTGCTGATCACGCCGGGCTGGCGGCGGATCAGATCCTCCATCCCCCAGAAGCAACCTCCCGCGAGAATCGCGGTCTCGGTGCCGGCAGGCTGGGTGATCGCTCCGGTGTCGCTCGGTCCGCTGGTCATGCTGCATCCTCCTCGGTGGTGGGGCTGTCGGGGGTGGGGAAAAGATCGAGATACTCACCGTAGCCCTGGGCGGCGAGCTCCTCGACGGGCACGAACCTCAACGAGGCGGAGTTCATGCAGTAGCGCAGGCCGCCGTCTTCGCGGGGGCCGTCATCGAAGACGTGACCGAGGTGGCTGCCCGCACCGGAGGAGCGCACCTCGGTGCGCGTCATCCAGAGCGTGCGGTCGGTGGTCGTGACCACGGCATCCGAGTCGATCGGTCGGGTGAAGCTCGGCCACCCCGTGCCGCTGTCGAACTTGTCGGTCGATGAGAACAGGGGCTGGCCCGAGACGACGTCGACGTAGATGCCGTCCTCGTGCAGGTCCCAGTAGGCGTTGCGGAACGGCGGCTCGGTGCCCTCGTCCTGCGTCACGGCGTACTGCCGATCGGTGAGGCGGCTGAGCGCCTCGGGAGTCTTGCGGTAGTCCTTCGACATGGTGTCTCCTCTGCGACACCGCTGGCTGCGGCGTCACCCGTTCCAACAGCGGATGCGCCGGTTTTGGTCCCTCGAGGCTGGATGCCGGCTGTGAGTTCCGATCACGGGCCGCCGGCGACGTCGACTGTGTTGGCAGGAATCGGACGAGGCTCGGCGGGTCCCGGCATCCGCTCGAGCCGTCGGCGTGGCGACACTGGAGGCATGCACCTCACCGACCTCCGCGCGCCCGACACCGCCGCCGCGCGGGGAGCGCTCGCGCTCGCCCGCCAGTACCACTCCCCCGCCATCACGGCCCACGCCCTGCGGTCGTGGCTCTGGGCGGAGGCGTTCGCGCGCGTGGACGGCATCGACGACGTGGACCACGAGCTGCTGTACGTCGCCGCCGTGCTGCACGACATCGGCACGGTGCCTGCGTTCGACAACCACACGATCTCCTACGAGCACGCCGGCGGCCACGTCGCCGTCGCTCTCACCGCGGGAGCGGGCTGGCCCGAGGAGCGGCGAGAGCGGGTGCTCGACGTGATCGTGCGGCACAACTGGCCGCGCGTGGACCCCGCGGTGGATGCCGAGGGGTATCTGCTCGAAGCCTCCACCGGGCTCGACATCTCCGGCGCGCGACCGGACGCACTGCCGGCCGCGTTCCTGCGCGAGGTGCTCGCGGTCTACCCGCGCGGCGGGCTGGCCGCGGAGTTCGGGGCGTGCGTGACCGATCAAGCCGCGCGCAAACCCCAGACGGCCGCGCGGCGCCTGGTCGACGGCGGCATCGTCGCCACGCTCGCGGCGAACCCCCTGGAACACCTCTAGTCGCGGCACGGGCCGGGCGACCGGCGGCCACCCGCGCCCGAGTATGTTGGAGCATCGAGGAGGTGGCGCGGTGACCGGTAACGACAACAGGGGCAAGCCTGTCGGGATCGAAGACGTCGCGCGAGCCGCCCAGGTGTCGGCCACCACCGTCTCCCACGCTTTGAGCGGCCGCGGCCAGGTCGCGACAGCCACGCGGGAGCGGGTTCGACGCGTCGCCGACGAACTCGGCTATGCCCCCAACCGCCTGGCCAGCGCGCTGCGCAGCAGGAGATCGAACATCCTGGGTTTCGTCTCCGACGACATCGCGACGACGCCGTACGCGACACGGGTGGTGCTCGGGGCGCAGAGCGTCGCGAGGGAGCGCGGGCAACTGCTCGTCGTCGTGAACTCCAACCACGACGCGGATGCCGAGGCCGATCAGCTGGCCGGTCTGCTCTCGGCGCAGGTCGATGCGATTCTCTACGCGCGCATGTTCCACCAGGAACCCGTCCAGCTTCCGGATCAGCTGTACTCGATCCCGTCCGTGCTCATCGACATCACCGACGCGCAGGGCCGCGTCGGATCCGTCGTCCCCGACGAGGTGGGAATCGGCGCCTCCGCCACTCGGACGCTGCTGGACGCGGGACACCGCGACATCGCGCACGCGACGGTGTCGCGACCGGGCCCCGGCGCCAACGGCCGCATCGAAGGGTATGAGCGGGCGATGCGGGAGGCGGGCCTTCAGCCACGCGTCGTCATGGGTGGCGATCCGCCGGATGCGCACGCGGGCAGGGTCGCGCTGTCCCGTCTGCTCGCCTCCGATGCCCCCCGCCCGACGGCGGTGTTCTGCTTCAACGACGCCATGGCGATGGGCGCCTACCAGCAAGCCGGAGCCGCGGGACTGTCCGTGCCGGACGACCTGTCGGTGATCGGCGTCGACGACTTCGAGCCGATCGCGGCCGGACTCATGCCCGGCCTGACGACGATCGCCCTCCCCCACTTCGAGATGGGAGCGTGGGCCGTCAGCACCCTTCTCGACGCGCTCGACGGCGACCTCGCGGCCGCACCGCCCATCGCCGTGCTTCCCGGACGCCTGAAGAGCCGCGGTTCGGTACGCCCGCCCGCAGCCCTCGCGTGAGCTGAGGAGCGGGCGGGATCGTTATGCCGCCGTTACCTAAATCGTTTTGGGGTGCCCTGTCGATACAGGTAGGCTAACCCCGCACGACCCAAAACGATTTGGGTCCGTGCCCTTACATCGGAGTAAAGGAGAGAATCAATGAGGCTTCGAAGCGGTCTCAGTGCTGTGGGGACACTCGCCGTGGGGGCGGTTCTTCTCGCGGGCTGCAGTACGTCAACGCCGACGGATCAGGCGTCGGGCTCCACGGTCACCATCATGGGCGCCTTCACCGACGCGCAGGCGACGGCCTTCCAGGCGGACCTCGACGCGTGGTCCAAGACGAGCGGGATCACGGTGAAGTACGAGCCGAGCTCCGACTTCCAGACCGCGATCGTCGCGCGCGCCACCGCCGGCAACCCGCCCGACATCGCGATCTACCCGCAGCCGGGCGTGCTCAAGAGCCAGGTCAACCAGCTCTATCCCCTCGAGGATCTCGGGGTGGATGTCGCGGACATCACGGCCGACGAGGCGAATGGCCTGGGGACCATCGCCCAGAAGGACGGGAAGACCTATGGCCTCCCCTACTCCATCAACGTCAAGTCCCTCGTCTGGTACAACCCGAGCGCCTTCACGGCGGCGGGCCTGTCGGTGCCCACGACGGATGACGAGATGACGGCGCTGGAGAAGAAGATCGTCGACCAGGGCCTCGGCTACCCCTGGTGCGTCGGGCTGGAGTCGGGTGGGGCGACCGGCTGGCCGGCCACCGACTGGCTCGAGGAGTACGTGCTGCGCTACGGCGGGCTCGACGAGTACAACAAGTGGATCACCGGCGACGTGAAGTTCGACAGCAGCCTGGTGACCAAGGCGGGTGACAAGGTCGCCGCGGAGCTGCTGGCCCCCGGTCAGGTGAACGGCGGCGGCGCGGCGGCCGCGACCACCTCGTTCCAGACGGCGGGCAACCAGCTCTTCGTCAACGGCAAGGGCAACGGTCAGTGCTTCATGATGCGTCAGGGGTCGTTCGTCGCCGACTTCTTCCCCGACGCCATCAAGGCGCAGATCGCGAAGGGCGACCTGAGCAACATCGACTTCTTCCAGCTGCCGTCGCCGGCGGGGACGGAGAACTCGATGCTCGGCGGTGGCGACCTCGTCGGCGCGTTCAGCAAGAGCGAGGCGACGAAGAAGGTCGTCGAGTACCTGACCGGCAAGGACTTCGGGACGAACGGCTATGCGAGCCAGGCGATCTTCCTCTCGCCGCATGGCACGTTCGACTCCAGCGCCTACACGACGCAGTTCCAGCGCAAGGCGCAGGACCTGCTGAAGAACGCCAAGGTCTTCGGCTTCGACGCGTCGGATCAGATGCCGGGCGAGGTCGGCGCCGGCACCGAGTGGACGCAGCTGACGAGCTGGTTCGCCGGTCAGACCACGATGGCGGACGCCTTCACGGCGATCGACGCTTCCTGGCCGAAGCGGTAGCGACAGCGGGGGTGGGTCGCCGACGTTCGGTCGGCGGCCCACCCCACGGCCGTCTTCCTCCACCCACGACGATCTAGGGCTGCCCTCATGGCGATCATCAGCGCACTCGCGTCCGTGACCATCGGTCTCGGCGTCTCGTTACTCATCTTCTGGCTGCTCAACTGGGCGGTCGGTCGCGCGCCCGGGCGCTGGCGACCCCGGCTCATCCCCTACGTGTTCCTCGCCCCGGGGATCGTGCTGGTGGCCGTGTTCCTTCTCTACCCGACGATCCGCACCATCATCGAGAGCTTCACGAAGGCCAGTCAGCGCCGGGGCGAAGGCGCGTCCTTCGTCGGTCTCGACAACTACATCGACCTGTTCTCCAGCCCGAGCTTCCTCGGAACCCTGGTGAACAACCTTCTCTGGGTGCTCGTGGTGCCGGCGGTCGCGGTGATCGTCGGACTCATCGTCGCCGCGCTCACCGATCGACTGGGACGCCGGCGCGAGTCGACGTTCAAGGCGATGATCTTCCTCCCGATGGCGATCTCCGGCGTCGCTGCCGCCGCCACGTGGAGGTTCGTCTACGACTACGAGGCTCCCGGTCTGCCGCAGACCGGCATCCTCAACGCGCTCTGGACGGCGGGCGGCGCCGATCCCGTTCCCTGGATGACCGTGGATGCCGGTCGACTCAACAGCTTCCTGCTCATGGTGATCGCGATCTGGCTGCAGGTCGGCTTCGCGATGGTGCTGCTGTCGGGCGCCATCAAGGGCGTTCCCGAGGAGACGATCGAGGCGGGGCGTCTAGACGGCGCCAGCGAGCGCCGCATCTTCCTGACGATCATCGCTCCGCAGATCCGCGGGACGATCCTCGCCGTGTTCGTGACGATCGTGATCTTCGTGATGAAGATCTTCGACATCATCTACGCGATGACCGGAGGTCAGTACAACACGAGCGTGCTCGCGGTCGAGTTCTACAACCAGATGTTCAGCTTCCAGAACCCGGGCAAGGCGGCCGCCGTGGTGGTCGTGCTGATGATCGCGATCGTGCCGCTGATCGTGTACCAGATCCGCAGCTACAAGGCGCAGGAGGAACTGCGATGACCGAGATCCCGACGATCGGCGACACCCGCGCACCCGCGAAGCGCACACGCGGCGCCGTCCGCGAAACGACGGCGACGAGGTCGCACCCCGTGATCACCGTCGTGACGGGGATCATCGCCGTCGCCTGGCTGCTTCCGCTGCTGGGCGTGCTCGTGACGAGCTTCCGGTCCAAGGCGGACGTCGATGCGACCGGATGGTGGACCGCGCTGGCGAACCCGTTCGGACAGTCCTGGACGTTCGACAACTTCTCGCAGGCCTGGGACGCGCTCGATGTGGGCACATCGCTGTGGAACACCTTCGCGGTGACGATCCCGGCGACGGTGCTGCCGATCCTGGTGGCCGCGATGGCGGCCTACGCGTTCACGTTCTTCAGCTTCCCGGGCAAGGAGGTCTACTTCGCGATCGTCCTGGGCCTCATGGTCGTCCCGATCCAGCTGGCGATCATCCCCGTGCTGCAGCTGTTCGTCTGGTTCGGAAACACGACCGGCATCCAGATCGTCGGGCAGTATCCGGCGGCGTGGATCGTGCACGCGACCTTCGCGCTGCCGCTGGCGATCTACATCTTCCGCAACTACATGTCGACGCTGCCGAACTCCCTCATCGAGGCGGCGCGCGTGGATGGCGCGAGCCACTTCCAGATCTTCTGGAGGCTCGTGCTGCCGATGTCGGTGCCGGCGCTGGCATCGTTCGCGATCTTCCAGTTCCTGTGGGTGTGGAACGACTTCCTGGTCGCGGCGATCTTCATCCAATCGGGACCGCACGCCGTGCTGACGCAGGGGCTCTACGGCCTGCTGGGACAGTACGGGCAGGGGTGGCCGCGGGTCGCCGCGGGCTCGTTCATCACCCTCGTGATCCCGCTCGTCCTCTTCTTCGCGCTGCAGCGCTACTTCGTGCGGGGCCTCACCGCGGGCTCGGTGAAGTAGCGCCGCGACGGCACGACGTCGACCCCGCCCCCGCCCGACATCACCTCGGATGCCGCCGCCCCGCGCGGCAGGAATGGAACAACCGTGAACGCCGCCAGCCCGTGCGCGACCCCCGCTATCCGCACACGACCCGTCGCGCACCTCACCGCCCGCGACACGTGGCTGAACGACCCGAACGGGCTGGTGTACGTCGACGGCGTGTATCACGCGTTCTACCAGAACAATCCGCTCGGCTCCGTGTGGGGGAACATGTCATGGGGCCACTCGACGTCGACGAACCTCGTCGACTGGACTGCGCACGAGACCGCGATCATCTTCGCGGAGGACGAGCAGATCTACTCGGGCAGCGTCGTGGTCGACGCGGCGAACACCGCGGGATTCGCCGGAGCGGGCCAGACCGCGCTCGTGGCGATCTACACGAGCGTGCGTGCTGGTGTCGGGGGCCGGGGCGAGCGGCAGGCTCAGGCTCTCGCGTACAGCGTCGACGGCGGGATGCGGTGGACGAAGTATGCGCACAACCCCGTGCTCGACGTCGGCTCGGACGCCTTCCGCGATCCGAAGGTGTTCTGGCACGGTGACGCCGACGGAGGACGATGGGTCATGGTGGCCGTGGAGGCGACCGACCGTCGCGTCGTCATCTACACGTCAGCGGACCTGATCCACTGGGAGTTCGCGTCCGATTTCGGTCCCGCGCACGCCGCGGACGGGGTGTGGGAGTGCCCCGACCTGTTCCCTCTCTCGGTCGACGGGTCACGGGACGTCAAGTGGGTTCTCCTCGTGAGCCTCAACCCCGGCGGGATCGCGGGCGGATCGGGCACGCAGTATTTCATCGGCGACTTCGACGGCCGCAGGTTCGTGCCGGACCGCCTGTCGGCAAGCGCTGACCTCTCGGCATTCGACTGGCTCGACTATGGCCCCGACTATTACGCGGCCGTGTCGTTCAGCAACGTTCCGGGCGACCGCCGCCTCACTCTCGGCTGGATGAACAACTGGGAGTACGCCGAGGTCACTCCGACCTCTCCGTGGCGCTCAGCCCTGACGCTCGTCCGCGCGCTGTCGCTGTCGGGGACGCCGGGAGACTACGTCCTGCGACAGCGTCCCGTCCTGCCGCCGCGCGTCGACGGGCTCACCGTCGCCCGCCTTCAGGCGTCGACCGCGCGCGCCGCCCACAGCGTCGTCGAGGTCGGCGACGGGGATGCCGCGGCGCTGACCTTCACGTTCGACGGCGCGGCGCAGCGGATCCGGGTCACGCGCACAGAGGCCCACGGCGGGGGCTTCCACGCGAGCTTCGCCCGAGAGTACGACGCGCCGCTCCCGAGCGGGCGGGACGGTCTGGTCGACGTTCTCGTCATCATCGACGCGACTTCGGTGGAGGTGTTCGTGGACGACGGCGCCGTCACGCTGACGCAGCAGGTCTTCCCGGAAGCCGCGCTGACCCACGTGAGGGTCGGCGGCGACGCCCGCGTGTACGGCGAGGGTCCCGGCTTCCACGACACCGCACCTCTCCGCGGTGCGCGCCATGCTGGCGTCAACCCGTGAGGTCCTTCTGATCGACGACGGCGCCGAGCGCGTCCCGCAACGCGGAGACGGCGGTGTCGAGGTGCGCGCGGGTGTCACTGGTCAGGCGTGAGGTCGCAGCCTCGATGAGGCCGTCCCCCGCGCCGTAGATCGCGGCGACGACGGCATCGCCCCGCGTGGAGAGATGGATCTGCTGAGCTCTGTGATCGCCCGGATCGCGGCCGACGCGGAGGAACCCCAGGTCGGCCAGGCGGCTGACGAGCTTGCTCGTCGTCGGTGCGGACTGACCCAGACGCTCCGCAAGTTGGCGCTGGGAGAGCCCCGGCGCTGCGCCGATGAACCAGAAGGCCCGCACCTGCAACCAGGTCAGCGGGTAGCCCGCCGCCGCCGCGAGCGCTTCACCCAGATCGTGGGACTCCAGCATCCGGACGATCTCGAACACGTCCTGAGCCAGCGCCGTGCGGTGTCGATAGCCGTCACTCAAATCCGATCCCCATTTCTCGCCCCACGGGAATACACTTGCCATTGGCAACTATATGAAGGCGTTCTCCCACGGAGGAAGCCTACGAAACAGAACCGAGAGGTGAGGTCATGGCCGACCTGACAGGAAAGAGCATCATCGTGACGGGCGCGGGGCAGGGCATCGGCCTGGCACTCGCGCGAAACTTCGCACGCAACGGCGCGTCGGTCACGATCGCGGAGTACAACCCGGAGACGGCCGCCTCGGCCGAGGCCGAGCTCGTCGCCGAGGGCCTGAGCGTCACCGCCGTCGCCGGCGACGTGCGCAGTCGCGACGACATCGCGCGCACCGTCGAGCGTGCGCTGGAGAAGTTCGGGCGCATCGACGGCCTCGTCAACAACGCGCAGATCTCGTTCAACGGCATCCCCCTGATCGACCACACCGACGACCAGCTCCAGCAGTCCGTCGAGAGCGGCGCCTTCGGGTCGATCCGCTTCATGCAGGCCGTGTTCCCGCACATGAAGGAGCAGGGCGGCGGGAGCATCGTCAACGTCACCTCGTCCACGGCCCTGCAGGGGTTCGAAGGCGGCCTCGGCTACGTGGCCAGCAAGGGCGCCATCATGGCCGCCACCCGCACGGCGGCGCGCGAATGGGGACGCCACGGCATCCGGGTCAACGCATACGCACCCTCCGCCATGACGCCCGCCTCGAAGGCCTTCTCCGAGGCCCAGCCCGAGCAGTTCGCCGCGCTGCTGAGCGCCATCCCGTTCGGGCGCCTGGGCGACCCGGATGCCGACGTCGCCCCCGCGGTGTCGTTCCTGCTCTCCGACGACAGCGCGTTCGTCACCGGCCAGATGTTCGCGATCGACGGCGGTCAGTACATCAGCCCCATGTGACGCGGGAGGGCGCCGCGCGTCGGCGAGTCGGCCCGGCGGCGGCGCCCGCAGCGTCGAGCGGGACTCCCCCGCTCAGCGTCGGCGAGAGCGCGCGGCCGCGGCTTCGAGAGCGGCCACGGCGAGCGCGAGCAGGCCCACCACGGCGCTGAAGGCGAGTCCAGCTTCGCGAAGACCGACGAGGTTCGCCAGCACCCCGACGCCGACGGCGGGAACGGCCAGCATGGCGTACAGACCCGCGAAGAACGACGAGGAGACCTCGCCCCGGTGCGCCGGGTGCACCTGCTCGACGGTCGTCGCGATACCGGCGTTGAGGCACAGGCCCGCGGCGACTCCGAGCACGATCGCCGCCGCGAGGAGGAACGAGAGCGCCAAGAGGGCGAGGGCGCCCGCGAGCGCCGCGGCGGCAGCGGCCAGTCCGAGGCATCCGATGACCAGGCTCGTGCCGGGGCGCAGCCCGCGCGCGATCAGCTGCCCGACGGCCATGCCGGCGAACGCGAGAAAGACGACGAACCCCGACAGGGCGTGACTGTCGAGGTGGAGGTCGCGCGCGAGGAAGATCGCCGACACCGCCGTGAGCACCCCGGTGACCGCGAAGCCCGTCCCGGCCGCGAGCACGCCGCGAACGAACGCGGGCCGGATCTCGCGCGGCACGTGCAGGCGGTGTGCGCGCACGCGCAGCGGCCCGCGACGATTCGACCTCGGCGCCCAGGCCGCGAGGCCGAGGAAGGCCACAGCACAGAGGATCAGGTGCACGACGAAGGGGATCACCAGCGGGAACGGCGCGAGAGTGGCGAGCACTCCGGCGGCCACGGTGCCCAGCGCGAGCCCTCCGGTGTTGACGGCCACCGCGAGCGTGCCCGCCGCTGCCTTCCGCTCGGGCGGGAAGAGGTCGAGGATCGCGGCGGTGCCGGTGCCGCTCATGAGCCCGGCGGCAAGCCCCGAGACCACACGCGCCACCACGAGCGCGGGCAGCGACGGGGGCAGGAGGAACAGCACCGCGCTCAGGAGCGCGAGTGCCAGGGAGCCCATCATGACGGGGCGCCGCCCGAGGTCGTCGGAGAGGCGCCCGAAGAGCATGAGCGCGCCGACGACGCCGATGGCGTAGACGGCGAACAGGACCGTCACCGTCAGGGGCGTGAACGACAGCAGGGCCGAGTAGATCGAATACAGCGGGGTCGGGAGGGTGGTGCCCATCATCGCGACGAGGAAGGCGAATGCCGTGGCGACGATCGCCCGGCCGCGGCCGGTGGAGGGGCGAAGGGAGGTCATGTGACGTGTTCTCGTCTCTTCGGAGGTGTCCTCGTCACGCGGATGCGGACGGGGTGGTCGGTGGGTGCGGGGCGACTGGCCGGCGGATGCGGGAGCGGACGCTGCCCGCTCATGGCGCCCTTGTCGCCGCCGCGTCCGCATCGGGGATGCGCAGCGCCAGCGCCGCGCCGACGCCCGCGAGGATCGCTGCGGTCACCAGCGCCGCGTGGTAGGGCGCGGGACTCGAGCCCGATACGCCGAGGGTGTCGGCGTATGCGCTGAGGACGGTGGCGAGCACGGCGACGCCGGCGGCGCTACCGACCTGGCGCACCATGCTGAACAGGGCGCTCGCGTGGGCGCTCTCGGAGACCGCGAGGGAGGCGAACGCGGATGTCTGCAACGACACCTGGACGAGGCCGAACGACAGGCCCGCAACGAACAGCCCCGAGGGGAGAATCCCCGTCGGGCCGGTCGGCACCACGGTCGCCAGCGCGCAGGCGCTCGCGGCGATGCCCGCCATTCCCGTGGCGGTGAGTCGCCGAGGGCCGACACGGCGGTACAGCACACGGCTGGTGAGCTGGATGCCGAGCAGCACACCGATGGCCTGGGGCACGATCGCGAGTCCGGCCTGCACCGGCGCGAGCCCGATGGACTCCTGCACGAAGAGCGCGGTGATGAACAGCATCCCCTGCAGCCCGCCGGCGGCGCACAGCACGATGAGCGCCGCGGACGAGAAGAGCCGGTTGCCGAGGAGCTCGAGATGCAGCAGCGGCATCCGCGCTCGCCGCTGCTGCCAGACGAGCAGCACGAGCAGCGCCGCACCCGCCACCAGCATCACCGTCGGGCCGAGCGACCAGTGCTGCGTCGGCCCGGTGCCGGCACCGGTGACGAGCAGCCCGAGGGATGCGGCCGAAAGGAGCGCCCCGGCCCGGTCCAGGGCCGGCGGGGCCTCTGCCGCCGGCGTCGGCGGGAGGGCGCAGCCGCCGAGGGCGACGGCCGCGGCGCCGATCGGAACGTTGATGAGGAAGATCGGAACCCATCCCCAGGCTTGTACGATCGCTCCCCCGGCAACCAGCGCGACGACGGGCGCGAGCGCCGCCGGGACGCTGACGATGGCGGCCATGCGCGTGCGCTGGTCTTTCGGGTAGACCCGCAGCAACCAGCCCATGCCCACCGGGGTGATGAGACCGCCCGCCAGCCCCTGACACGCCCTCGCCGTGATGAGTTGCTCCGGTCGTAGCGAGAGGGCGCACGCCAGCGAGGCCAGGGTGAACAGGGTCAGTGCTGCAAGGAGGACGCGACGCGCACCGAAGCGGGATGCGAGCCAGCCGGAGAGCGGCATCGTTGCCGCAGCGCCGACGAGATAAGCCAGCACGACGAGGGTCAAGGCGGCCGGCGGTGTGCGCAGGTCGCGTGCGATGGCCGGAAGGGCCACGTTCACGATGCTGGAGTCCATCATCACCAGGAACATGCCGGCAGACGCGATCGAGGTGACCGCCAGCCGGCCCGGGCTCGCGTTCGCCGCTCGTGTGAGACTCATGCTGCACTCCATATCGAGACACCCTGTCTCTTATTCGAAGGCTAGCTGTGCTGCCCAGGGACGTTGGTCAATCTGCTGATGGGTGGGTGGCCGCCGATCGCGGTGTGGGGCCTGTGGTGATTGTAGGAGTGCAGC
>NZ_RBWZ01000007.1:0-517955 GCF_003634765.1 Microbacterium sp. AG790 | reverse complement strand
CCTCAGCCCCGTGGAGTTCGAACGACTTCACATCCCCGCCGCAACCGCGGCATGATCAACACAAACAACCCGTCCGGAAAAGCGGGTCAGGCTCCACGCAAGTCGCCCAGCTGATTCTTGTAACAGTGGACTCCTAGCCATGACGAGTCGAGTGGCCACTCGCGTTCGTTCGAGAGCGGTCGGAGACAGCCGCCGGCTCGGCTTCTTCTCAGACGATTACTCGAGGGTCTACGCGCTGATCCTCAAACGGGCAGGTCAGAATCCGGTCATCGATTCGTTCGATGGTTACCCCGCCGCCGAAGGTTCTGGGCAGAGGAGCTTGATCCGCTTCGCCTCAGAGGACGGCCTCAGTTCGGGGGTTTGCGGGCTGGTCTTGCCACCCTTGATCTCGGCCGGCGATGGGTGCGTCGCGCGGCGGGCATTCAGTCGCCACAGGGCTGGGCTGGGCCGCTATATTCTGAGCCAGTGAGTTCGATCCGCCCTAAAGGGGGTACGAAGTGAGACTCGTCTTCAATCGTGTAAGCGGCACCATCCGTGAAGCCGTAACGCTCGAGGACCTTCCTAGGTTTACGGTGATCTCTGGGCCGAATGGATCCGGCAAGTCGAATCTGCTCACCGCAATCTTGGACGGGTCTCTCGCGGTGGATGGACTACCTGTCGTCCACCCTGGGCAGCAGCAACAGGGCGTTCGATTGTTCCGCCTCGCAGAGCTCGTTCCCTTCGCCGATGGCGCGCAGTCACCTGCCGCATACCGTGAGCGTTACGTGCAAGCGTTCCAGCAGTTCGACAACTACCGACTGAATCTTCGGCAGCCCCACAGCGGTGTTCCTGAGTCCGCGTGGGCCGAAACTCTCCAACGCGCGACCACTCAGAACCGATGGGTCTCCGAAGCAGCACTCCAGATCCTCATAGACCGCTCAGGCCACTCCATCTTGGACCTGGAACTTGACGACTTCCGCGAACATCACCCTCTGATCGACGGCGTGCGCGACCCATTCACTATCAGCGCGACCGAGATCTTCCTCTCTTACCACGACCGGTACAACCGGAATCGGTTTGAGCAGTGGCGCGTTGATCAAGGAGACGAGGGCCTTTCGCCGCTGACGCAGGAGCAGTTTGTAGCAAACTATGGGCCGGCCCCGTGGGACCTCCTTGATGAAACCCTTGCCCTCATTGGCCTTGGGTACAAATTCGTACCTCCGCAAGGAATCGAAGACTCTCTCAGCTACGTAGCTCGGCTCAAACATCTCGAAAGCGGCGATCTCGTGCTCACCGATCAGCTCTCGAGTGGCGAGAAGACTCTTCTAACAGTCGCACTCACTCTCTTTACGGGCGAGCGTCTCGATCGATCTATCGAGATGCCAAAAGTGCTGTTGCTCGACGAAGCAGATGCGAGCCTCCACCCGATGATGATCCGAAGCTTGCTCAACGTAATAGTGGAACTATTCTGCGATCGCTACGGAGTAGACGTCATTCTCACCACGCACTCACCCACCACCGTGGCGCTCGCACCTGAGTCTGCTCTTTTCGTCATGAGGCGGGTCAACTCGCCCCGCTTGATCAAGGCGACCCGTGACGAGGCGCTCGCCAGTCTGATCGTCGGTCTCCCGACTCTCAGCGTGAGCATTGACAACCGTCGACAGGTGTTCGTTGAGAGCGAAGACGACGAGAACTGTTATCAGGCGATATATGACCTGCTAAGAAGGGAACTAGCCTCACCCATATCGCTACATTTC
This sequence comes from Microbacterium sp. AG790, assembly GCF_003634765.1. NCBI lineage: Bacteria > Bacillati > Actinomycetota > Actinomycetes > Micrococcales > Microbacteriaceae > Microbacterium > Microbacterium sp. AG790. Next base: position 516,219 of record NZ_RBWZ01000007.1, on the reverse strand, counting down.
ATCGCTTCCGGGCGCGGTGGTCAAGGCAATTCAGACGCCGTACTTCGGCTCGTAGCCCAACTCCGCGCGTCAGGCAATGACAGGGTGAGCGGGATCGTAGATCGGGACACCCGAGGCGGAGCACCGGAGGGCGTTTACTACTGTGAGCGCAGGTACGCGATTGAGAACCTAGTTCTCGATCCGCTCGGAGTTGGTGTGCATCTCCTGCGCCGCGGAATACTGAGCGGTCAGGAGGTCGGCGATGACTCGCTTCGCCACTTCCAAGTTGACGGAGGGATCGCACAGAACGTCGTTCACGCGGTGACACAGCGAGTCCTCGGCCCGGGAGGCCCGCATGAGCAGGTCAGTTATGTCGGTGGGTTCAGCTGTCAGGTTCCGACTGAGTGGCTGAATCGCAGAGGCCACGATCTCGAAGCTGCGATCGTCTCCGCGTTCCCAGGTCTCAACCAGGAGGGGCGTGGCCTGAGGCGTCGACTTATCGAATCGGCATACGGAGACGTACCAACATGCATACCGAGCGACGTCGTCGAACTCCTTAATGAGCTCCTTCTTGGCGCGTAACCGGCTCAGACCACCGGCTAGTTTGCTGGACTCTGACGGCACAGCGAGCGACAGCACGGCCTACGCAATCTCCCCCTGCTCACCCACGAAGGGGAAACCGGCCATGTCAGACGCCAGTCCCATGTCGGCGTTGATGGCTTTGGGTTCGCCCGATACCGATCACCCTCCGCGATGTTCTGCTCGAGAGCCTTCGACCGAAGGGAGGACATCGCAACCATCGTTCGAGACCGGTCGACGGCCGGGCCGAGCACGCCAGACTCCCCGGTGGCGGCGGCGCGGATTGGTGTGGGTCTCGACGAACTGTGAAAGTCAATCCTGATCTCGTCCTGCGGTGAGGACTCCCTGGAATGCGCGAGTGTGATTCAGCCATGCAGCCTCCCGCCACCCAGCTCCGTTCAGTGGACGCTCTTGTGCACGGTGGAGGGCGTCGATCCCGCGGTCCTAAGCGGCGAGCTTCAATACTCAGTGGTGGTCGGTCGAGCATCCCCATACGAGGATTGCGCGGTCGCGGGGCGCGCTCGTGCGCTGGGTATGGCTCGGGCCACGGGCCGAGAGTGTGTGGCGAGCAGATCTGTGCTATGCACCAGCTACGGAGTATGACAAGCCGAGTGGTTCCCGCGCGCGTATTGTCTCTAGGAGCCCAATGTGTTCGTCTGTCAGGTAGCGGAAGCTCTGAGGTGCTTCGATCCCTAAATGCAGTCGCAGATCCCGCAGGGGTACCGGGTGCCTCCATCGGCGTACGTCGTTGATGCGCAGGATGGCGGCGGCCTCGAGGTCTGAGAGGTATTCGCCGAGCGCGGTCTTTTCGATATCGATCTGATCCTGGTAAAGAGTCCAGACTCGATCAGCACTTGGACGGTCGATCACGTCGAGCTGTGCTGTGCCGAGGACAGCCCTATCGGGCGTGCTCGAATAGAGATATAGCGTCGTCCCGGGAGGTTGATGCGGAAACCTGCGGCGGACCTCCGCGGTCTTAGTGCCAGCCAAGATCGCGCGGGCGTACCGGGGCCGCAGGGACAGTAGAACGGCAGTCATCGTACTCCAAGCTGCTTTCGACGGAGGATGTTGTCGAAGAATTGCGGCTCGACGCGACGGATCGACATGATGGGGTGCCTCACGCTGTGTTTCCTCATCAACTCCTCGAGCTCGTGCCCACCTACAGGATGCTCCAATATCTCAGTGTCTTCGAACCGTACGACACTGACCATGCCATCGCGGGAAGCCGCGCCCTCGACGTGCCGGAGTGTGAAGACGCCCACATGCGCATTCGCCTGATGAGCCGCTGCGGCGGGCATGCGATCGACGCTGAGTGTCCGCGAGTAGGCCATCACTTTGCGGACAGTTCCGCCGCGGTCGCTAGTGACGTACCACAGGATGCGCGACCCTTGCTCGGGCACAGGTCTGCTGGACCCGCTGTAGTAGACATGCTCTCTCGAGAGACCGAGACCACGTTTCCGGTCACTCCACAATGCACCGCGATCGATGCCGAACAGGAGCTCTGCAAACCCAGGTTGGACAGGAATCACGTATGTGGGAACGTTGAGATCGAGGAGCACCAATGGCCACAGTCGGTGTTCCAGGTCGCGCACAACCCGCAAGTCAGGCTCACCATCAACAATCGGTACGTCGTACTCTGCCGCGGCGGCGCGATCATCGACCACCGTAGCGCGCGGCGGTTCGGTCCCAATATAGCCGTCTTCGGCTAGAGCCGCATCGACAACTGGACCTCGTTGATCATCGGTAACTTCGACCGTGGTCAGCCCGTTCTGTCGGGCAGTCGAACGCAGGTGCCGCGCCAGCTGTAATGCGATCGTCGTGGACAACTCGCCACGCGCCCCCCGAAGGATGGAGACCTCCAGAACATGTCCATTCCTCGCCTCCGCGACCAGCGCGAACAGGCGACCCGATGGATCCGACAGCACTCTCGTTGTCGTCGGGTGCTGCGAGATCGCGGAGCGCATCCGGCGGATGAGCGCTGATGCCCGCTCGTGCCTCTCGTGCGTGACGAATTTGGATGCGAGCTGGTCCATGGGCCAGTCGGATGCAGGGCTCCATTCGAGATCTAGCGACTCGATAAGGCGAGACCGGAACGTCGGAAGATCCAAGCGACCGAGCATTTCGGCCACGATTTCATGCGGCCGGACGACTCGCACGCCGTCGGCGTCCGACAGGACACTCATTGCGGCCCGGATGAAGTTCTCGTCGTTCGTCACGAGGAACGATGCTCCAGCAGTGATCGCGTCTGCGAGGTGACAGAAATCGTTACGCAGTGACTCGTCGTCGCGGAGCGCCGCGTCGCCGATTTTTTCGAGCAGCCGCTTCAGCAAGGTGTCATCGTCAGCGCGAGTCGACCTAAGTCTCGTGAGCTCTTGCGACCGCTCCCGTTGCAGCTCGCGTTCGGCGCGATCCGAGATTGCATTGAGCTCGACGTCGACACGGGGCGACACAACGGGAACGATCGCAGCCTGCAGCCAGCCCGCGAGCAGGCCGAGCGACGACTCTCGATCAGGGCGGATCACACTCGCCGAAGCATAGAGATCCGACACTACGTTTGTGTCATACGAGACAAGCGGGAGCCCGGCACCCATCGCGGCCTCTTCGAGCAGGTCCAGAGCGCCAAGCGGTCTCCACCATGCGCAAAGAATCGATCCTCGTACTGCCCGCCCCGCCTTCTCGCCCCGCGGCGCAAGGCCCGCGGACTCCCAGAAGCGGTCTAGACCCTCGTAGTCCCGCCGGCAATACGCGAGCACTCCAGTAGCGCCCGGGTTACGACCAATGGCTGCGTCAATCAGCGCCTTCCCCGCCCCCAGGCCACGTGCTTCGGCAGCGACGCAAACATGCACAAGCTTGATATGGCCCGCCTTGGGTAGGTCGTAGAGGCAATAGCCGACCACGGAGCCGCCTAATCTAGCCGCTATCAGCGTACGTTTGCGGAGGCGGTCAGCGAACGCGGAATCGGGAAGAAACCCCAACGTTGTGCTGTGAGTCTTCGCCAATCGGAGTATCTGACGCCAGTCTTCTAGGTGCACCACGGCGGGTTCGAGGTGTTCGACCTTGAGGTCAGAGCTGGGCATAGTTCATGCTTAATGGACTCCGCAGAGGCACTGCAGGACCGGCACGCTGATGACGAAGAACGCCCGCGCGAAATCGCCACGTTTCCTCAGACGGGCAATTGCAACTGTGCCGAGGGCGAAGCACCCGTCCCCTACGTGCGGTCGATGCGATCTCGGCGTGGAAGCGATACCTATGCAGGTCTCAATCGCCTAAATGTCCAAATGGCCACAGGGTGGGCATCACCTGCGAAATGGACAACTCCAAGAAAACCCACAACTACCCGAAGTCCCCCGGGGCCATGTCGGTGAAGCGCGAGAAGTGGCCCTGGAAGGCGACGGTGATCGTGTCGGTGGGGCCGTTACGGTGCTTGGCGACGATCAGGTCGGCCTCGCCGGCGCGGGGGCTGTCCTTCTCGTAGGCGGCCTCGCGGTGCAGCAGCACCACCATGTCGGCATCCTGCTCGATCGAGCCCGACTCACGCAGGTCGCTCAGGGCGGGCTTCTTGTCGGCGCGCTGCTCGGGACCACGGTTCAGCTGTGACAGTGCGATCACCGGCACCTGCAGCTCCTTCGCCAGAAGCTTCAGCGCACGCGAGAACTCCGAAACTTCCTGCTGACGGCTCTCGACGCGCTTGCCCGACGTCATGAGCTGCAGGTAGTCGATGATGACCATCTTCAGACCCACGCGCTGCTTGAGCTTGCGGCACTTCGCACGGATCTCGACGAGCGTCATGTTCGGGCTGTCGTCGATGTACAGCGGCGCGTCGTTGATGCGACCGCGGGTCGCGGCGATGGTCGTCCAGTCGCGCGAATCCAGCGTGCCTTTTCGCATGCTCTGCAGCGGAATCGCACCCTCGGCGCTCATCAGACGCATCGCGATCTCGCTGCGACCCATTTCGAGCGAGAACACGATCGTCGGCTGCTGCGCCTTGATCGCCGCCGCGCGAGCGAAGTCGAGCGCGAGCGTCGACTTACCCATGGCCGGACGCGCCGCGATGATGATCATCTGCCCGGGGTGCAGACCGTTGGTCAGCTGGTCGAGCCCGGCGAAGCCGGTGGGGATGCCGGTCATCTGACCGTCCCGGCCGCGCGCAGCCTCGATCTCCTCGACCGCGGCATCCACGGCGATCTGCAGCGGCACGTAGTCTTCGGCCTGCTCCGCACCGGTGACCGAGTAGATCTCCGCCTGCGCGTTGTTGACCAGGTCGAGCGCATCGCCCTGGCCGTTGTAGCCCATCTGCACGATGCGCGTGCCGGCCTCGACCAGCCTGCGCAGCAACGCGCGCTCGCGCACGATCGACGCGTAGTAGGCGGCGTTCGCCGCCGTCGGAACGATCGAGGTGAGCGAGTGCAGGTAGTCGGCACCACCCGAACGCTGCAGGTCACCGGTCTTGATGAGCTCGTCGGTGACGGCGACGACATCGGTGGGCTCGCCGTGCGAGTAGAGCGAGAGGATCGCTTCGAAGATCAACTCGTGCTTGGGCACGTAGAAGTCGGTGCCGCGCAGCGCCTCGATGACGTCGGCGACGGCATCGCTCGACAGCAGCATGCCGCCCAGCGTGCTCTGCTCGGCGAGCATGTCGTGCGGAGGGGTCCTCTCGGGACCGCGCTTCTCGATGGGTCCCCCGAAGCGGTCTTCGGAGATGTCCGCGATCGACATGCAGCTCCTCTTCACACGCTCGATGACCGGCCCCCTCGCGAGGCCACACGCCACGTTAGGGACGGGTTCCGACAGCCGCAAACGTGCCTGTGGATAACTCTGTGGAGTATCTGCGCGAAACGCCGGAGACCCTGTGCACAGTGCCTGTGGAAACAGACCCCCGTTCCTCAAGATTTGCTCTCGGAAAGTACCTCTGATCAGGGCCTGCTTCTTTCACACCCTGTGGATTCACAATGTGGTTGAAGTGCCGCTTGAAGGTTCGGTTCTCGGATGAGGGTTGGGGACAACCATGGGGATGAATGCGATGTTGTCAAGTCGAGATCACGTTCCGGCGCGTCGGATTTCGCGCACATAGGGTCTAGACAGGAACGGCCCCTCGGCGTATGTTCATGGGTCCAGGCACACCATGACGGCTCCGGCCGACATTTCCGACACATCGTCGTGGGAGGTGAACCATGGCAACGATCGCAGTCCCCCCGCTGCGCCGCGGAAGTAGCACACGGCGATGGGCCCTCCTGGGCGCCGCCGGTGCCGGAGCCGCGCTGGCCTGGTTCACCCTCTCGCTCTTCGCCGCACCCTCGGCCCACGCGGCAGACGATGCCGACACCCCCCTCGGATCGGTGGTCGGCGGCATCTCCAGCTCGCTGTCGACCGTGACCGCCCCCGTCCTCGAGCCGGTCGCCGACATCCTCACTCCCGTCGCACACGCGGTCGCGCCCGCGGTAGACGTCGTCGCCCCATCGCTCGGCGACCTGGTCTCGTCGGCGTCGCCCGTCCTCGAGCCTCTGGCCCCCGTCGGCGACGTCGTCGCCCCGGTCGGCGCCGTTCTCGGCGACACCGTCGGCCAGCTCGCCCCTGTGCTCGCGCCGGTCACCGGCGCTCTCCAGCCCGTGGTGGATGCCGCGGCCCCCGTCACCGGCGCCGTGAGCGCCCTCCCGGTGGTCGACCACCTCGTCCCCCCGGTTTCCGGGGTGGTCCCGCCACTCGGCGGTGCGGCATCCGCCCTCGATCCCTCGGCCATCGCGCCTCAGATCCTCGGCGCCGCGGTCGCCGGCGCCTGGGAACAGGTCACGGGCCAGGTCGCGGGAGCCTCCCGCGGCATCTCCGCCGCCTTCGTCTCCGCAACCGCACTCACCGGCGCCGCGACGGGATTCTCGTCGCCCTCCGGCGGCCCGGCCGGTCCTGCCGCGCCGTTCTCCGCTCTCACCCTCGAATCGACGACGTTGATCTCGAGCGGTTCCGGCTTCAGCTTCGGCGCCAGCGCCGTGCTCGCCTTCGCCGTGTTCGCCGCATCCTGTGCCTGGATGCTGCGACGCACGTCGACCGGCGAACACGGGCTCCCCGCGCCGTTCTTCGACACCGACGTCTCTCCCGACTGACGGGGGTTCGGCCGCGCCTTTCTGCGGCACGTTCCCGCGCGCTCTCGCGCGCACAACCCCCCGAATTCTCAGGAGAGATCATCGTGAACACCACCATCAAGCGCGCCCTGTGGGGCACGCTCCTCGCCGGAGGCATCACCCTCCTCGGCGCAACCGTCGCTCAGGCGGCGGAAACCACGGGCGACGACGGTCTGCTGTCGGGCACCCAGGGCCTCATCTCGGTGCAGGCTCCCATCACCGTCGCGGGCACCGGACTGTCGGTGCTCGGCGACGCGACCAGCAGCAACGCGCAGACCGCTCAGCCCTCGATCAGCGTCGGTAACGACGGCGCCGCGACCGACGGCTCCGCCGGCTCCGGTTCGGGTACCCAGGCGCTCGTCGACGTCGTCCTGCCGGTGACGCTCGGCGGAGATGCCGTGTCGGTTCTCGGCGACGCGGAGAGCACGGATGCCGGCACCACCGCCCCGGCGGCGGTCTCTGCCGACGCCGGGGCACCCGCGGATGCCGGCGCGCCGAGCACGGGCGGATCCGACAGCATCCTGGGCGGTACCCAGGGCGTCGTGGATGTCGCCGCCCCCGTGACCGTGAGCGGCAATGCCATCTCGGTGCTCGGCGACGCCGACAGCACGAAGGCGACCACCACGACCGGCACCGGCACCGCGGCGGGCGCCGACGGCTCGACCACCGACGGCGCCGACGGCATCCTCGGCGGCACCCAGGTGCTCGCGCCCGTCGCCGCACCGGTCACCGCCGGCGGCAATGCCATCTCCGTTCTCGGTGACGCCGACAGCAGCAACGCGGCGACCACGAACGCCGCGGGCACCGGCGGCACCGGCGGCTCGACCACCGGCGGCGCCACCACCAGTGGGCTGGGCGGCATCCTCGGCGGCACTCAGCTGGCGGTACCGGTGACCGCACCGATCACGCTCGGCGGCAACGCCATCGCGGTCGTCGGCGACGCCACGACCAGCGAACCCACGACGGGCACCACGCCCACCACCCCGACCACACCCACCACGCCCACGACACCGGTCACGACCGGGGGCGGCGCCACGGGTGGCATCGTCGGCATGGCGGCCGCCGTGGGGCCCGTGAAGACGCTCGCACAGACGGGCGGCGTGCTCAGCGCGCTGCCGCTGCTGGCGGGACTGCTCGCGGTCGCACTGGGGGTGATGCTCACCCTGCGCCGCAACGCCCGCGCAGAGTGACCTCCGACCGGAGGGTCGGCGACCGTGCCTGGCGCCGGCCCCCGCACCGTCAGGGCGTAAACGACGGATGCCGTGACCTCACCTTGGGGGAGGTCACGGCATCCGTGCTGCGTTTCGACGAGGCGCTGCGCGCCTCGCTCAACGACCGGGAAACCCGGCGGGTCTTACTTGGCGGCGACCACCTGGAGGGTGATCACAGCGGTGAGGTCGTCGCGCAGACGCACGGTCGCCTCGTGCTCACCGACGGCCTTGATGGGCGCGGTGATGTGGATCTTGCGCTTGTCGAGGTCACCGAGACCGGCAGCCTTGACGGCGTCGGCCACATCGGCGGTCTTGACCGAACCGAAGAGGCGGCCTTCCTTGCCGGCCTTGACCGACAGCTTGACCTTGTTCGACTCAAGGGTGTCCTTGAGCGCGACGGCCTCTTCGTGGTCGTGGATCGCGCGCGACTCGCGGGCGGCGCGGATCGACGCCACCTGCTTCTCGCCACCGCGGGTCCACGCCACAGCGAAGCCCTGAGGGATGAGGTAGTTACGGGCGTACCCGTTCTTGACCTCGATGACGTCGCCGGCGCTTCCGAGCCCGGCAACCTCGTTCGTGAGAATCAGCTTTGCCATGATGGGTGCTCCTTAGCGGCCAGCGCCGGCGTAAGGCAGGAGCGCCATTTCGCGCGCGTTCTTGATCGCCTTGGCGATCAGACGCTGCTCCTGCACCGAGACACCGGTGATACGACGGGCGCGGATCTTGCCGCGCTCCGAGATGAACTTGCGAAGCGTTGCGACGTCCTTGTAGTCGATGACGCCGACGCGGATCGCCTTCGCGGGAGCGGCGTTCTTCGCGCCCTTCCGCGGCTTACGGCGATCGCCGGTAGCCTTTCCAGCCATTGTTTTCCTTAGGTGTGTGCGGATGCCGAGGCATCCAAGATTTTCTGCGTGAGGGTGTCGACTCGGCCCTGCGGGCCTCGCTCAACCCCCGGCGGCGACGATCAGAACGGAGTGTCGTCGCCGTAGGCGCCGGGTGCGCTCCAGGCGTCGGGGGCAGCAGAGCCGGGAGTGGCCCACGGCTCCTCCTGCTGCACCTGCTGCTGCGGACGCGACTGCTGGCCGCCTCCGAAGTTGCCTCCGCCGGACGCGGCACGCGTGACCTGAGCCGTGGCATACCGCAGCGAGGGGCCGATCTCGTCGACCTCCAGCTCGATCGCGGTCCGGTTGTTGCCCTCGCGGTCCTGGTAGGAACGCTGCTTCAACCGACCGGTCGCGATGACACGGGAACCCTTCGTCAGCGAACCAGCGACGTGCTCGGCGAACTCGCGCCACACCGACGCGCGGAGGAACAGCGCTTCGCCGTCCTTCCACTCGTTGGCCTGACGGTCGAAGTTACGCGGCGTCGACGCGATCGTGAAGTTCGCGACGGGCAGGCCGTTCTGCGTGTAGCGCAGCTCGGGGTCTGCCGTGAGGTTTCCCACGACGGTGATGACGGTCTCGCCGGCCATCGTCCTTACGCCTTCGCTGCCTTGCGGGCGGCCTTGGCCTCGGCGCGCTCCTTCTCGGCGGCGACCTGAGCGATCGCCTCCTCGGCACGCAGGACCTTGGTACGCATGATCTGCTCGTTCAGCTTGAGCTGACGGTCGAGCTCCTGCGTGGCCTCGCTCGTGGCGGTGAAGTTGACGACGGCGTAGATGCCCTCGTTCTTCTTCTGGATCTCGTACGCCAGGCGACGCTTGCCCCAGACGTCGACGTTCTCGATGGAGCCACCGTCTGCGGTGATCACCTTGAGGAACCCGTCGAGCTTGGGGGCGACCTGACGCTCGTCGATCTCGGGGTCGAGGATGACCATGAGCTCGTACTGGTGTGAGTGCGTCACTAACCCACCTCCTTCGGACTAGAACGGATGCCGGGCATTTCCCGGCATCAGGAGGGTTGATGCACGTGCCCGAGCGTTGTTCCGGAACGGAACGCAGACGGGCAACCACAACAGTCTACCCGACGACCGCTACGCTCTTGGACGACGGGGGCGACGGAAGGACGGTGGATGCCGGGCACGCACGTTCCCGCGCGCGCAGGCGTGGTCCTGACCGCGCTGCTGATGGCCGCAGCGGTCTGCAATCTGACCACCGGCGGCGCCAGCGTCGCCCTGCCCGACATCGCCGGCACCTTCGACGCCCCCCAGACGACACTCAACCTCGTTGCGCTCGGCACGGGCCTCGGACTCGCGATGACCGTGCTGTACGCCGGCGCCCTCGGCGACCGCTACGGTCGGGTGCGACTGCTGTGCATCGGGCTGATCGGCCTGCTCATCGCCGGCACCGCGGCAAGCTTCGCCCCGACGATCGAGTTCCTCATGGGCGCGCGCGTGCTCACCGGCATCGCGGCCGGCTGCGCGTTTCCGACGACCCTCGCCCTCATCACCGCCCTCTGGGCCGAGGGGCCGGCGCGCGTCCGCGCGATCGCCCTGTGGACGGCGACCGGCGCCGTGGCCACGGTCGCCGGTTCGGTGATCTCGGGTGCGCTCGTCGTCGCGTTCGGCTGGCGCATCGCCCTGCTGCTGCCCGTGCCGGTCGCCGCCGCCGCCCTCCTCATCGCCGCTCGGGCGATCCCCCGCGGTGTGGAGGAGTCGGTCGAGCCGGTCGATCATCTCGGCGGCATCCTGTCGGTCGCCGCCGTGGCCGCACTGGTGCTCGGACTCGGGGTCGTCTTCGCCCCGGGGGAGACGGGCGCGGGGGCGGGCCTGCTCGTCGCGGCGGCGGTGCTGATCGCCGCTTTCGCGGCACGCCAGCTGCGCGTCGCGGCACCCCTCTACGACCTGTCGATCGCGCGGCGACGCCTGTTCTGGGTGCCGGCCGTCGCGGGAACCCTCGCGTTCGGCGCGCTCGTGGGGGCGATGTTCGTGGGCCAGCAGTACCTGCAGAACATCCTCGGCTACGACGCGCTGCAGGCGGGCATCGCGCTCATCCCTGCCGCGATCGCGCTGCTCGTATGCGCACCGCTGGCAGCGATCCTCGTCGAACGCGGCACGCGGACGGCGATGATCGTCGGCTACATCGTGCTCATCGCCGCCTTCGGCACGATGCTCGCATGGAACGAAACCACGCCGCCGGTCGTCGTCGGCCTCGCGTTCGCGCTGGTCGGCGGGGGAGCCTCGTTCGTGATGACCGCGGCATCCCGCTCCCTGACCAGCAGCACCCCGGTGCGCCGCGCGGGCATGGCCTCGGCGACCAGCGACCTGCAGACCGACCTCGGCGGCGCCGTGATGCAGGCGCTGCTCGGCGCCGTGCTCGCCGGCGGGTTCTCCCACGTGTTCGCCGGCCTCATCGCCGCCTCTCCCGAGGCCGCGTCTGTCTCCGACGACGTCACCCGCGCCCTCCAGGCGTCGTACGCGTCGGCCGCCCACGTGGCCGCCAACAACCCCGCCGCCGCTGCGCAGATCCTCGAGGCGGCACGGTTGAGCTTCGTCGACGGCGCCTGGGCGGCGTACCTCGTCGGGGGCGTCGCCCTCGTGCTGGGACTGATCGTGGTGGCCGTCGGGCTTCCGACCGTCGCCGTCGAGAAAGAGTTGCGAGGCCGTTATCGCGACGAGGACGCTCTGACGGCGCCCTGAAAGCTCGCCCGGGTAGCGTGACGATATGAGCACGCCCGCGGCATCCTCAGCCTTCGACGCGCGCCCGCTCATCGAGCCCGCCGACCCGGCGTCCGTGCGCGCATACGCGCGCGATCTGCGCGCGAGCGGACGGGTACCGGCGTCGAACATCGCCTCGCGCGCCGTCTTCGCCGTGCTCGCCGGGGTGACCGTTCTGTTCCTCTTCGGCTCGACGGTGATCGGCGTCCTGGGCGGCATGATGACGGCATCCGGGGGGTTCTCGCCGTTCATGATCGCGCCGATCCTCGTGGCGGTCGGGGTCGTCGCGGTGCTCGCGACCGCTCTGGTGCGCATGTTCGGCGCCCGCAGGGGCGAGCGGTGGTGGCGCCTCGACCGCTTCGCCCGGGCCAACGCCATGACGTGGTACCCGTCGGTGCCGAACCCGCCACTGCCGGGAATGGTGTTCGGCCTCGGACACGGCCGCGTCGCGAGCGACGTCGTCCGCGGCGAGCGGCCGCGCTTCGTCGAGTTCGGCAACTACGTGTACCGCACGGGGTCGGGCAAGAACGAGTCGACGCATCGGTGGGGCTACGTCGCCGTCAAGCTGTCGACCCCGCTGCCGAACATCGTGCTGGATGCCGTCGGCAACAACAGCCTGTTCGGCTCCAACCTGCCGGCCGCGCTCGAGGGGTCCCAGCGGCTGAGCCTGGAGGGCGACTTCGACCGTTCCTTCACCCTGTACTGCCCGTCCGGCTACGAGGCAGACGCGCTCTACCTCTTCACGCCCGACATCATGGCGCGATTCGTCGACCACGCTGCCGCCCTCGACGTCGAGATCGTCGACGACTGGCTCTTCCTCTACGCCACGCGCGAGGCGTCGACGCTCGACCCCGCCACCTGGGCATGGCTGTTCTCCGTCGTCGCGGCGCTGCTCGACAAGCTGGCGCAGTGGGAGCGCTGGCGCGACGAGCGCCTGGCCCCGTCCGCGCTCGACCCCGCCGCCGTCGTCGGCGACCCGGCGGGCGAGGCCGGGGGCTCGGCGAGTCTGCCGTTCGCGGCACCGACGGCATCCCTCCGCCCGCCGCCCGGCGTCGCACCCGAGGGCCGGCGGCTGCGACGCCGGGTGCCGTGGGCCGCGATCATCGTGATCGGCGCCGCACTGCTGCTGATGCTGTTCGGCCCGCTGGGCGTGTTCGCGTCGATCATCGAGAATCTGTCGAACTGACACCCGCCGTTGCACGTGAAACGGTGTGCGGCGCCGGTGAGGCAACGGCGAGGGCGGCATACGCGGCATCCACCTCTTCCGGGCAGCCCGCAGCGCAGCGCCGCGGGGCCGCAGCGCCGCGGGCGGGCGGGTTGGCTCAGCCGCGTGCGGCGCGCCAGGCCTCGCGGCGTGCGGCCTGCTCCACCGGATCGGGCACCGGCAGTGACGCGATGAGCTTGCGGGTGTAGTCGTCCTGGGGGTCGCCGAGCACGCGCGCGGTCGGTCCGGTCTCGGCGATCGTGCCCTTGTGCAGCACCACGACCCGGTGGGCGAGCATGTCGACCACCGCGAGATCGTGGGTGATGAACAGGGTCGCGAACCCGAACCTCTCCTGCAGCTCGCCGAACAGTTCCAGCACGCGTGCCTGCACCGACACGTCGAGCGCGCTCGTGGGCTCGTCGGCGATGAGCAGCTTCGGGTCGAGGGCGAGGCCGCGGGCGAGCGATGCCCGCTGGCGCTGTCCGCCCGACAGCTCGTGCGGGAAGCGGTCGCCGAACGCCTTCGGCAGCTGCACGGCCTCGAGCAGCTCGTCGACGCGGTCGCGGGCATCCGCGGCATCCCGAGCGCCGCCGTGCACGACCAACGGCTCGGCGACGTTCTGCGCGATCGTCAGCAGCGGGTTGAAGCTCGTCGCCGGATCCTGGAACACGAACCCGAGGTCCTTGCGGTGGGGCCGGAACGTGCGCTCCTTGACCCCGTTCATCTCGACGCCGAGCACCCGCAGCGAGCCGCCGGTCACGGGTGTGAGCCCGGCGATCGCACGGCCGATCGTCGTCTTTCCCGATCCGCTTTCGCCGACCAGGCCCACGACCTCGCCCGGCGCGATCGAGAAGCTCACGCGGTCGACGGCACGGAAGCCGGCACGACGCAGACGCCCGGCGTACTCGATGACGAGATCCTCCGCCACCACGACCGGCGCCGCCTCGGCCACTCCCGCCGGCAGCTGCCGGTCGACGATCTCCAGGCGCGGCACGGCGGCCAGCAGGCGCTTCGTGTAGTCGTTCTGCGGGGCGGCGAACAGCTCCAGGGCGGGCGCCGTTTCGACGACCTCGCCATTCAGCATGACCGCGACGCGGTCGGCGAGGTCGGCCACGACGCCCATGTTGTGCGTGATCAGCACGATCGCGGTGCCGTCTTCGTCGCGCAGGCGCCGCAGCAGATCGAGGATCTCGGCCTGCACCGTGACGTCGAGCGCCGTGGTCGGCTCGTCGGCGATGATCACGGTCGGATCGAGCGCCAGCGCCGTGGCGATGACGATGCGCTGCTTCTGCCCGCCGGAGAACTGGTGCGGGTAGTCGTCGACGCGCCGCTCGGGATCGGGGATGCCGACACGGCCGAGCATCTCGATCGCGCGCTCGCGCGCCTGCTTCTTCGAGTACTTCCCGTGGGCGCGCAGACCCTCGGCCAGCTGCCAGCCCACTGTGAAGACAGGGTTCAGGGCGGTCGAAGGCTCCTGGAAGATCATCGCCGCTTTGGTGCCGCGCACCCGGCGCATCGCCTCGCGGTCGAGGCCGATGACATCGGTGCCGTCGAGCACGACGGCACCCTGCGTCAGCGCCGTCTCGGGGAGCAGGCCCAGGATGCTGCGGGCGGTGACCGTCTTGCCGCTGCCCGACTCGCCGACGATCGCGAGCACCTCGCCGGGGCGCACGTCCAGGCTCACACCGCGCACGGCGTGCACGTCGCCACCGTCGGTCGCGAAGGTGACGTCCAGGTCACGGATGTCGACGGCGCGTGCGTCGGAAGAGGCCGCAGCCATCACTCCACCTCTCCCATCATCTCGCGGGACGCCGGCTGGCTCGCCGCGACGGCATCCGCCGGTGTCGGTGTCTTCTTCGCCGACCCCGCCCGCCGCCGCGCGCGCAGGCGCGGGTCGGCGAGGTCGTTGAGGCTCTCGCCGATCAGCGTGATGCCCAGCACCGTCAGCACGATCGCGAGCCCCGGGGGAACCGCGGTCCACCAGATGCCCGCGGCGACGTCGCTGATCGACTTGTTGAGGTCGTAACCCCACTCGGCGGCCACGGTCGGCTGGATGCCGAAGCCGAGGAAGCCGAGAGCGGCGAGGGTGGCGATGGCCTCCGACGCGTTGAGGGTCACGATCAACGGCAGCGTGCGCGTGGAGTTGCGCAGCACGTGGCGGAACATGATGCGCGGCGTCGAGGCACCGATCACCTTCGCCGATTCGACGAAGGCCTCCGTCTTCACCCGCACCACCTCGGCGCGCACGACCCGGAAGTACTGCGGGATGAACACGACGGTGATGGATGCCGCGGCCGCCATGATCCCGGGCCACAGCCCGGACTGCCCGTTGTTGATCGCGATGGCCACGACGATCGCGAGCAGCAGCGTCGGGAACGCGTAGATCGCGTCGGCGACGACGACCAACGCACGGTCGACCCAGCCGCCGAGGTAGCCGGAGACGAGACCCAGCAGGATGCCGACGAAAACCGACATCGCGATCGCGACGATCACGACCATCAGCGCGGTCTGGGCGCCCCAGATGACGCGCGACAGCACGTCGTAGCCGCCGACCGTCGTGCCGAGCAGGTGCGCCGCGCTCGGCTGCTGCTGCGCGCCGAAGTTGCCGTCGGGTCCGTCGAGCTGGGCGTAGCCGTAGGGGGCGATGAGCGGCGCGAAGATCGCGCAGAACACGAAGATGCCGGTCAGCACGAGGCCGGCGACGAGCATGCCGCGCTGCAGGCCGACGCTCTGGCGCAGCTGGTGGATGACCGGCATCCGGTCGATGAGGCGAGGTTTCGTCATGTCCGCATCCCTCCTCAGTACCGGACCCGCGGGTCGATGAACGCGGCGATGATGTCCACGGCGAAGTTGGTGACCGCGACGATGATGGCGATCATCGCGACGATCCCCTGCACGGCGACGAAGTCGCGCGAGCCGAGGTAGGCGGCCAGCTGGAAGCCGAGCCCCTTCCACTCGAAGGTCGTCTCGGTGAGCACGGCACCGCCGAGCATGAGCGCGATCTGCAGGCCGATGACCGTGATGATCGGGATGAGCGCAGGCTTGTACGCGTGCGTGCGCACCAGGCGTCCCTCTCGCACACCGCGCGAGCGGGCCGCGTCGATGTAGGGCATGTTGAAGGTGCCGATGACGTTCGTGCGCACCAGTCGCAGGAAGATGCCGGCGGTGAGCAGACCCAGCGTGAGGGCGGGGAGCACCGCGTGCAGCAGCACGTCCTGCACGTAGGCGGGGTTGCCGGAGGCGATCGCGTCGATGAGATAGATGCCGGTGCCGCCGTTGCGGCCGATGGCGAGCTCGGTGCGTACGCTCGCGCGTCCGGAGATGGGCAGCCAGCCGAGCCACACGCCGAAGACGAGCTTGGCGACCAGGCCCGCGAAGAAGACGGGCGTCGCGTAGAAGAGGATGGCACTCACGCGCAGCAGCGCGTCGGGCCAGCGGTCGCGCAGCGCCGCCGCGACCATGCCCAGCGGGATGCCGACGATGAACGCGATCACGAGCGAATAGAGCACGAGCTCGAGGGTCGCGGTGCCGTAGGTCGCGATGACCTGCACGACGGGCTGGTTGTCGGTGATGGTCGTGCCGAAGTCGAAGGTGAAGATGCGGCCGAGGTACTCGACGTACTGCACGAGGATCGGTCGGTCATAGCCGGCCTCGTGGATGCGCTCGGCCAGCTGATCGGCCGGCAGGCGTCCGCCGAGGGCGGCCGTGATCGGGTCGCCGGTGAGGCGGATGAGGAAGAAGACCAGCGTCACGAGGATCAGCACGGTCGGGAAGATCAACAGGAACCGGATGAGGATGTACCGGCCCAGGGCTGAGCCGGATCCGGTCTTGCGGACCTCCAGCGCGGGAGGCGGCTCGGCGACGGAGGATGCCGCGGCGGTGCTGGTCATAGATGCCTACTCTACGGATGACGGGCGTTTCGACTCGCTGCGCTCGCTCAACGACCGGGGGGACGTCGGCGTTTCGACTCGCTGCGCTCGCTCAACGACCGGGGGTGTGATCCCCCGGTCGTTGAGTGAGGAGCGCAGCGACGAGTCGAAACGCCCGGAACGCGTTACTTCGTGATCGGTGCGAAACGGAGCTTGAACGACGCGTCGAGCGTGACGCCCTTCACGTCGGCACCGGTCACCGCGACCTGAGCGCCCTGCAGCAGCGGGACGGTCGAGAGGTCCTTGGCCACGAGGTCCTGGATCTTCTCGATGTCGGACGTGCGCGTGGCGGCATCCGTTTCGACGGCCTGCTTGAGGATCAGGTCGTTGACCTCCTGGTTGACGTAGTGGTTGCCCAGGAAGTTCTTCTCCAGGAAGAACGGCGTCAGGTAGTTGTCGGCGTCGGAGTAGTCCGGGAACCAGCCGAGCTGGTAGGCCGGGTAGACGTCGGCGGTGCGGTCCTTGGAGTACTGCACCCACTCGGTCGACTGCAGGTCGACCTTGAAGAGGCCGTCCTTCTCGAGCTGCTGCTTGACCAGCGCGTACTCGTCACCCGACGACGGACCATAGTGGTCGGGGCTGTACTGCAGGTTCAGCGTGACGGGCGTCGTGACACCGGCCGCGGCCAGGGTCGCCTTCGCCTTGTCGGCGCTGGGGCCGCCGTTTCCGTCGCCGTACAGGCCCTTCAGGGCGTCGGTCGCACCGGCGAACCCGGCCGGAACGTAGGAGTACAGCGGGGTGTAGGTGCCCTTGTAGACCTGGTCGGAGATCGTCTTGCGGTCGATCAGGTCGGCCACCGCCTGACGGACGGCGAGCGCCTTGGCCGGGTCGGCCTCCGTGGTCGTCGCACCGTACGGCTGGGTGTTGAAGTTGAAGACGATGTAGCGGATCTCGCCACCGGGACCCTCGACGACCTTGACCTTGTCGTTGCCCGACAGGTCGGCCACGTCGGTGGAGGAGAGGCTGCGGTACGCCACGTCGACGTCGCCCTGCTGGACGGCGAGCTTCAGGTTCGACGACTCGGCGAAGTAGCTGAGCACGGCGCCCGAGTTGCTGGGCGCCGCGAGCAGACCCTTGTAGTTCTTGTTGGGCGTGAACTCGACCGTCTTGTTGAAGTCCCACTTCGTGATCGAGTAGGGGCCGCCGAAGGCGTCGGCCTTCACGATGTCCTGGTCGGGCGTGACGGCATCGGCCGAGAACACCTCTTCGTCGACGATCGCGCCGGGGAAGGACGTGAGGATGAAGGGGAAGACCTGGTCGTTGTCGGTCTTGAGCTTGAAGACGACGGTCGTGGCATCCGGCGTGGAGACGCTGTCAAGGTTGTAGAGCAGGCTCGACGCGCCGTTGGGGTCGGCGATCTTCAGGTTGCGGTCGAACGAGAACTTCACGTCCGACGAGGTCAGGTCGTGGCCGTTGGCCCACTTCAGACCCGCGGGCAGCTTCACCGTGTACTCGTTGGGCGAGGTGAACTCGGCCGACTCGGCGAGGTCGGGAACGACCTTGTTGGAGTTGTAGTCGGTGTTCACCAGGTAGGGGAAGACCTGGGTCTGAACGGCGAGCGAGCCGTTGTCGTACGAGCCGGCCGGGTCGAGCGTGGTGACCTTGTCGGTCGTGCCGATGATGATGGGCCCGGATGCCGCGCCATCGGTCGACCCGCCCGTGGACCCTCCGCCGGCGCAGCCGGCCAGGAGCAGCGCGGAGACGGCGAGCGCGCCCGCTGCCAGAGCGGTGCGGGCGCGGGCGGAGCCCGGCGAACTGAAGTGCAGTGCCATATGTGAGTACCTCTGCTGTATGTCGGTCGGCCCCGCCGGACAGGCGAAGCTCAGGTCGCTATCCTGTCGTGCACATCGCCGGCCTGCCTCGTGATCGCGCTTTTTGTAACAGGAATGAAACCCGGGACCACCCCGCGTGACGCGGGGTTTCGCTGATCGGAACCGATCTCGACGTGTCAGTGATCGTGCGCGGCCGACGCGCCGGGCGGGAGCAGACCGTCCTCGCGCGCGGCCTGAGCCAGCTCGGCTTTGGTGTGCACGGGACGGCCGACGGCGGCGTACTTGGCCTTCACCCGGTTGAGGTACTTGCGGGCGGTGTCGCCCCGCACACCGAGGCGATCGGCGACCTCGCTGATCGTGTACCCGGCGGCGTAGAGGGCCACCAGACGCGTCTCCTGCGCGCTCAGAGCGGGGCGCACGGCGAGCGCGTCGAGCTTCGCGCGTGTGTGGGGCGACCAGGCGCGCGCACCCCGGCGGACCGCATCGACGACCGCCAGCACGACACCCTCCGACTCCCGCGACGACACGATGCCCTCGACCCCGGCATCCATCAGCGCGCGAACGACGTGATCGGAGGCGCCGGCGGTGAGAGCGACCACACGCATCCCGACGCATCGGTAGGCGGCGAGCGCCGACAGCTCGGGCTCGACACCGTCGGTCACGACCAGGAAGAGCAGCTGCGACGCGCTCACCCCCGCCGCCGGCCGCACCACGATCTCGCCGAGCGTGGCGGCTTCGGCGACCACGCGCATGCCCAGCCGGCCCGCCAGCAGCTCGCGCGCGTGGGCCCTGCGGGCACGCGATGGGTCGACGATCGTCAGGCGCCGCAGTGCCGCGCCTCCCGAAGCAGTCATGTCTCCTCCTTGCGCTCCACCGGTAGAGAGTGCGAAACCGGCGATTCGTCACGCGAGTACGCCGACGATTTTTCGGCCGTGACGAATGTCATGCCGCAGCCGTGACGGCCGTGTGCGGCTCGCGACGCGTCACCGCGGCAGAGTCGGAGACATGGATGAGAACCAGGGACTGCTCGCGGTGGATGCCGCGGGCCTGCGCAAGAGCTTCGGCAGCGTTCGAGCGGTGGAGAGTGTCGATCTGCGGGTGCGCCCGGGGGAGATCGTCGCCTTCCTGGGCCCGAACGGCGCGGGCAAGACGACGACCATCGACATGCTGCTGGGGCTCTCCGACCCCGACGGGGGCGCGGTGCGCGTGTTCGGCGAGAGCCCGCGCGCGGCCATCTCGCACGGCCTCGTCTCGGCGGTGTTGCAGACCGGCGGCCTGCTCAAGGACATCACGGTGCGCGAGACGCTCGCCCTCACGGCGAGCCTGTTCGCCGACACGCGTCCGATCGAGGAGGTCATGCAGCGCGCGGGCATCAGTGAGCTGGGGAGCCGACGGGTCGGCCTGTGCTCGGGCGGCCAGCAGCAGCGCCTGCGGTTCGCGATGGCGCTGCTGAGCGACCCCGGACTGCTGATCCTCGACGAGCCCACGACCGGCATGGACGTCGAAGGCCGCCGCGCCTTCTGGAGCGCGATCCGCGCCGATGCCGCCCGCGGGCGCACGGTGCTGTTCGCGACGCACTACCTCGACGAGGCCGACGAGTACGCCGACCGCATCGTGCTGATGAGCCGCGGACGCATCGTCGCCGACGGCTCCACCGCCGAGATCAAGAACCTCGTCTCCGGTCGCATCGTCCGCGCCACCCTGCCCGGCGCCGATCCCGCGCGGCTCGCCGGCCTTCCCGGCGTCGACGACGTCGAGTTCGCCGGCGAGCGCATCAGCATCCACACGAAGGACTCGGATGCCGTCGCCCGCCACCTCCTCACCGAGACGGCGGCCCGCGACATCGAGATCACGTCCCAGAACCTCGAGAGCGTGTTCCTCGCCCTCACCTCCGAAGGAGCCTCCGCATGAGCACCGCACCCTCCGCCACGTCGACGCTGTCGGCCGATCGCGTCACCCTCGACCGGCGGGTGCCGCCGCTCGGCGGCTTCAACCTGACCTATCTGGGCATCGAGCTCAAGCGCCGCCTGCGCAACCGCCGGACGCTCTTCTTCACGATCGCGTTCCCCGTCGTGATGTACGTCATCATCGGCATGCGTCTGCGTGACGAACAGCTGACGGCGACGCCCGTCGCCGACGGCGGTGTCTCCGTCGCGGCCTACATCATGGTGTCGATGGCGATGTACGGCGCCATGATGTCGGCGACGCAGACCGGAGCGGCCGTCGCGCTCGAGCGCACGCAGGGGTGGAGCCGGCAGCTGCGACTGACGCCGCTGAACCCGCTCGTCAACATCATCATCAAGATGATCGCCGGCATGGTGCTGGGCCTTCTCGCCGTGGTCGCGACGTATGCGGCCGGCGCGATCAGCGGCATCCAGCTCAGCGCCGGGCAGTGGATCGGCACGGGCCTGGTGGGCTGGGTGCTCGCGAGCGCCGTGTTCACGACGCTCGGCCTCTTCGTCGGCTACCTCATGCCGAGCGAGAACGCCGCGCAGGTGACGAGCCTGATCGTCGTCTTCCTGTCGTTCCTCGGGGGCCTCTTCTACCCGCTGAGCAGCATGCCCGACTTCATGCAGACCATCGCGAAGTTCACGCCCGTCTACGGCATCGGAGAGCTCGCCCGCTCGCCCCTGACCGGGGAGAGCTTCGACGCGATGTGGCTGATCAACGCCTTGGTCTGGCTGGTCGTGTTCGTCGCGGGGACGACCTGGGCGTTCCGACGCGACACGAAGCGCGTGTGAGAGGCGCGCCCTACAGTGAAGTCCGTGAGCGCGACGCGAGACGACCTCGACGGGACCGGGTGGGACATTCCCTGCGTCCCCGCCTCGTCGGCGACACAGACGCCCCGTGAGATCCTGACCGCCCGCACCGCGCGCGGCTGGTACGTCGGGGCATTCATCTCGCTCATCTGGCTGTTGATCGTGGCCACCGAGGCCGTCGCCGCGGCGGACACCGCAGTCTCCAACGCCGTCGTGATCGCCCTGCTGGTGCTCTTCGCGGCATCCTTCCTCATCGCCGTCCCCGTCTCTCGCCTTCTGCCCCTGCGCCTGCGGCTGCTTCCGGCGGCCTGGCTGTTCGTGCTCTCGTTCAGCCTGTTCCCCTGGATCGGGTGGGATGTCCGCGGCGTCTGGAGCTACGTGGGCGTCGCGATCGGCATGGCCGTGGTCCGGCTGCGCACGACCTGGCTGCTGCTGATCGCCCTGGGAGCGGCCGCCCTCGTCGCGGGGGTGCTCTCGGACGGGTGGACCGAGAGCGTGCTGTTCCTTCCCGCGATCATCATCTCGATCTCCGCGATGATGGCGGCGTTCGGACGCAACATCGCGGCCATGAACGCCCTGCGCGCCACGCGGGATCAGATGGCGCAGATGGCCGTCGAACGCGAGCGCAGTCGGGTCGCCCGTGACCTGCACGACATCCTCGGCCATTCGCTGACGGTCATCACCGTGAAGTCGGAGCTGGCCGGACGGGTGATCGACGTCGATCCGGCGCGGGCACGGACAGAGATCGGCGAAGTGGAGGCCCTGGCGCGCGGTGCTCTCGCCGATGTGCGCACCACCGTCGCCGGCTATCGCGGCGTCACGGTCGCCGGCGAGCTCGCCGCGGCACGGGCGGCGCTGGATGCCGCGGGCATCGCGGCCGAGCTGCCCACCGCGACCGAGAACGTTCCCGCCGATCGCCGCGAACTGGCCGGCTGGATCGTGCGGGAGGGAGTCACCAACGTGATCCGCCACGCACAGGCGTCGCGGTGTCGCGTGCGCCTGGGTGCCCGCAGCGTCAGCGTCGAAGACGACGGGGTGGGCCCGGCATCCGGCGCGGGGACGGAGGGCAGCGGATTGATCGGGTTGCGCGAGCGGGTGGAGGCGGCCGGCGGGCGACTGACCCTCGGGCGGAGCGAGCTCGGCGGCTTCCTGTTGAAGGTCGCGTTGTGATCCGGCTGCTCATCGCCGACGACCAGGCGCTCGTGCGCGGCGCGCTCTCGGCGCTGCTCGGCCTCGAACCCGACATCGAGGTCGTCGCCGAGGTCGGTCGCGGCGACGAGGTGGTGGATGCCGCGGTTCGCGCCGCCGCCGACGTGGCGCTGCTCGACATCGAGATGCCGGGGATGGACGGGATCGCGGCGGCATCCGCGCTGCGCAGCGCCCTGCCGACCTGCCGTGTGCTCATCGTGACCACGTTCGGGCGACCCGGGTACCTCACCCGCGCGATGCGGGCGGGAGCGGCCGGCTTCGTCGTGAAGGACACGCCCGCCGCGCAACTCGCCGACGCCGTGCGCCGCGTGGCGCAGGGGCTGCGGGTGGTCGATCCGGCCCTCGCCGCAGACTCGCTCGCCCAGGGCGAGTCGCCGCTGACGGGCCGCGAGACCGACGTGCTCGCCGTCGCACGCACGGGCGGCTCGATCGCCGACATCGCGCAGATGCTGCACCTGAGCGAAGGCACGGTGCGCAACCACCTCTCCAGCGCGATCGGCAAGACCGGCGCCCGCAATCGCGCCGACGCCGTCCGCGTCGCCGACGAGAACGGCTGGCTCTAGCCGCGGCATGCGCGCGGCTAGGTTGCTTGATCTCCATTGCTGTCACTCAACAGCTCGGCAAATCTCGTGACAACGCAGCGATTCCGACGTATCGAATGTGCGGACGCATGCCGCATCTGCAATACGCTCGGCGAGTGGCACGACGAGGCGCTGGATGGGTTTGGCCCACAATCAATGCTGCTTTGCCGATCCTCGGGAGTTTCGGCGCAGCCCAGCTGCTGTCATGGGGGCTTCGCGACACGACCGGCAACAGCGGATGGCTCTATACGGCCGCGGGCACCAGCCTGGCAATGGCAGTGAGCATCACTATCGCCGGCAAAATTGTCGAGCATCGCCGAGGTGTCACCGCAGATGGGGCGAAGCGGGGACTCCTGCTGAAGCTCCGAGATGAGTACATGAAGTGGGCCTCGACAACGGCGGACATGGCACGTCAGCCCCACGAACAACGTCACGCATATCTGTCACAAGTCGCCGATAGCGCCGCCACTGCTCTGCGATCGGTTGTTTCTGATCACGTGAACCGACCGAGAGCCGTCGTCTATATGTTGAACACCGACGAGGATCCATTCCGGATGCAACCCGTGGGGAGAAGTGGCAGAGGGGAGAAGCCCAATCCGTTCGTCGCGGGCACTCCGCGCGGCGACGCGGCACTCGCTTTCATTGAGAAGCGCGCCACCTCGCACTACCCCGACCTTGAGAACCCTAAGAAGCCGAAGCCAGACGGGTATGTCGGCACCATGTCGGGGTACAAGACGTTCATCGCCGCTCCGATTTGGACGGATACTGGCGTCTACGGCATGGTGACGCTGGATGCCCCGCGCGCTAACTCCTTCGACGACGGTGACGTAGCGCTCGTTGAACTGACCGCAGAAATGATGGCTATCGCGTTCGAGATCGGTCAAGACGACAACGCCCCGGATCCAAGACAAATAGGCGGGTGAATGTCCCACGGAAGATCTACACTGAGCCCATGGCGAAGAACAAGTGGAACATCGTCAAGACATCAGGCGGCTACGGAGTGCTGAAAAGTGGCGCCGGAGCCAAGACCACGAAGTCGACCGTTGTACGACCGAGCGTGGCGGAGGGCCAACGTTCAGGTACCTACAGCGCAAAGAAAGCTCACTAAGACCCGTCACGCGCGTCACCTCGACTAGGGAACCGTCCGTACCCACCTCTTCGGCGCGCCCGGCAAGACCGGCGCGCGCAACCGCGCGGACGCCGTGCGCGTGGCCTACGAGAACGGGTGGCTGTAGCCCCCGGGCTGGAGCGGGTTAAGCGCGCGCGTCAGTTGCGTGTCCCGGGCGAAGCCGGCGTTGCGGTCGGGCGCAGCGACGCGATCATCGCGCCGAGCAGCCGTAGCGCTTCGGCGCGATCGGCATCATCGAGACCGGAGAGCATGCGCTCCTCGACCGCGCGCACCGCAGCACTGGCCTCGGCGAGCGCGGCCCGGCCGCGGTCGGTGATCGTCGCGGGAAGGACCTTGCCTGCAGGAGGCCGGCCCGGACGCTCCACGGCTCCGTCGCGTTCGAGCGCCTGCAGGAGCACGTTCATCGTCTGGCGGGTGACGAAGGTGCCGCGGGCCAGATCAGAGTTCGACAGGCCGGGACGCTGGGCGAGCAACTCGAGACACGCGTAGTGCGTGACGTTCATGCCGAGCGGCCGCAGCACCTCCTCCATCGCGGCGCGCAGTGCGCTGGAGGCTTCCTTCAGCCGATACCCGACCGAGACCGGCAGATCCACACCCTCGCCCGGTTGACTCATGTCAGTATTCTGACATACAGTTGCATGTCAGATAACTGACACACGAGAGGACGATCCCATGCCCGTCACCGGCCCCGACTTCATTTCCCTGCAGGTTCGCGACCTCGCCGCATCCCAGGCGTTCTACGAGAGCTTCCTCGGCCTCGTGCGGTCACCGGCAGGACCGCCCCACGCCGTCGTGTTCACGACGACGCCGATCGCGTTCGCCGTGCGGGACATCGTCGATGACGCCGTCCGGGATGCCGCCACCCCGCCGGGGGCGGGCATCGCCCTCTGGCTGCACGCGACCGACGTGCAGCAGATCCACGACGCCCTGGTCGCCGCCGGCCACGAGATCGTCGCGGCGCCGATCGACGGCCCGTTCGGCCGCACCTTCACGTTCGTCGACCCGGACGGTTACCGCATCACGCTGCACGACCGCGCCTGACCGGCGAGGCCGCGGGGATGCCGCCGTCAGCGCAGGCCGAAGTGGTCGAGCTCGGCGTCGTCCAGCATCCGCGAGCGGATGAGGAAGCGCATGCCGGTCGGACCCTCGACGCTGAAGCCGGCCCCGCGGCCCGGGACGACGTCGATCGTGAGGTGCGTGTACTTCCAGTACGCGAACTGCGCCTCGGAGATGAACACCTCGATCGGATCGTCCAGGCCCACGTCGAGGTCGCCGAGTTTCACATCCGACGGCCCCGTCAGGAACATGCCGACGGGGTAGCACATCGGTGCGCTGCCGTCGCAGCATCCGCCGGACTGGTGGAACATGAGCTTCCCGTGCTGCGCCGTGAGTTGGCGCAGCAGGGATGCCGCGGCATCCGTGACCGCGACCCTGCTGAGTGTGGCCGTCATGACCGACCCCTTTCTCTGCCGAGACACGACCTGCCGTCCGAAACGCACGGGCGTCCGGGGCGGCAGGTCGTGTCTCGCCGTAGCGTGTCGGCTCAGAAGAAGCCCATCGCGCCTTCGGCGTAGGACACCAGCAGGTTCTTCGTCTGCTGGTAGTGATCGAGCATCTTGAGGTGGTTCTCGCGGCCGATGCCCGACTGCTTGTATCCGCCGAACGCGGCGTGCGCCGGGTACTGGTGGTAGGTGTTCGTCCACACGCGACCGGCCTCGATGCTGCGCCCGGCGCGGTACATCGTGTCGGCCGAGCGGCTCCACACGCCCGCGCCCAGACCGTAGAGCGTGTCGTTCGCGGTGTGGATCGCGTCGTCGAACCCGTCGAAGCTCGTCACCGAGACGACGGGGCCGAAGATCTCCTCCTGGAAGATGCGCATCGAGTTCTGGCCCTCGAACACCGTCGGTGCCACGTAGTAGCCCCCGCTGAGCTCGCCGCCGAGGTCGACCCGCTCGCCGCCGGCGAGCAGCTTCGCACCCTCCGCCTTGCCGATCTCGATGTAGCTGAGGATCTTCTCGAGCTGGTCGTTGGAGGCCTGCGCGCCGATCATGGTGGCGGGGTCCAGCGGGTTTCCCTGGATGATCTTGCCGACCCGCTCGAGGCCGTCGCCGAGGAACTGGTCGTAGATCGAGCGCTGGATCAGTGCCCGCGACGGGCAGGTGCAGACCTCGCCCTGGTTGAGCGCGAAGAACGTGAAGCCCTCCAGCGCCTTGTCGTAGTAGGCATCCCGCTGCCGCGCGACGTCCTCGAAGAAGATGTTCGCGCTCTTGCCGCCGAGCTCCAGCGTGACCGGGATGAGGTTCTGCGACGCGTACTGCATGATCAGCCGGCCCGTCGTGGTCTCTCCCGTGAAGGCGACCTTGCGGATGCGCTTGTGCTGCGCGAGCGGTGCGCCCGCCTCGATACCGAACCCGTTGACGATGTTCACGACGCCCGCCGGCAGCAGGTCGCCGATGATGTCGAAGAGGAACAGGATGGATGCCGGGGTCTGCTCGGCCGGCTTCAGCACGACGCAGTTGCCGGCGGCGAGCGCCGGGGCGAGCTTCCACGTGGCCATGAGGATCGGGAAGTTCCACGGGATGATCTGGCCCACCACACCCAGCGGCTCGTGGAAGTGATACGCGACGGTGTCTTCGTCGATCTGGCTGAGCGTGCCCTCCTGAGCGCGCAGCACGCCGGCGAAGTAGCGGAAGTGGTCGACCGCGAGCGGGATGTCGGCGGCCAGCGTCTCGCGGACGGGCTTGCCGTTCTCCCACGTCTCGGCGACGGCGATCTTCTCGAGGTTCGCCTCCATGCGGTCGGCGATCTTGTTGAGGATGTTGGCGCGGTCGGCCGGCGTCGTCCGCTTCCACGATTCGAACGCCTTCCAGGCGACGTCGACGGCGCGGTCGATGTCCTCCGCGGTGCCGCGGCCCACCTCGGTGAACGGCTTGCCGGTGACGGGCGTGATGTTCTCGAAGTACTGGCCCTTGATCGGCTCGACGAACTCGCCGCCGATGTAGTGCCCGTACCGCGGACGGTATTCGGCGACGGCGCCGCGCTGGCCCGGGGCGGCGTAGACGCTCGAGACGCCCTCTTCGACGATGGTCATGATGTCTCCTTCGACAGTGCATGGTCCGCGGCATCCCTCGCCGCGTTCGGATGCGCTGACGCTACGCACCGCAACGTTGCATCGCGTTGCGTGGGCGGCGGGCGCCCCGGCATCCGCCGCGAGAAACACGTTGCGTGCCGAGAAACCCCTGCGTGGGGTGTTTCTCGGCGCGCGAGTGGTTTCTCGCGGCGGGGGTGGCGGCGAGGGCGGGGGCGGGGCGGGATGCCGGGGGTCAGTCGTGGCCGAGGGCGGTGAGCCAGCGGCGCGAGGCGTCGCGCAGGGCGGCGGCGTCTCCCGCGGGCAGGAGCGCGAGAAGGCGGTGCTCGTTGGCGAGGTGCGCCGTGAACGCACGGTCGATGAGATCGACGCCCTCGGGGGTGAGGCGCACGAGGCGCCGGCGGCGATCGTCGTCGGCATCCGTGCGGACGACGAGGCCGCGGTCGATCAGGCGGTCGACGCGCTTGGTGAGCCCGCCGGTGGTGACCATCGTGTGGTCGGCCAGTTCGCCCGCCGGCAGCTCGTACGGCGTACCGGCGCGGCGAAGGGATGCCAGGAGGTCGAACTCCGCCTCGCTGAGCCCGAACTGTGCGTAGACGGCGGTCAGCTCCGCCGTCAGCGCCGCGGCCAGACGATGGAGGCGGCCGATGACGCCCTGCGGCGACGGATCGAGATCGGGGCGCTCGCGGCGCCACTGCTCCTGGACGAGGTCGACATGATCCTGCACGCCGTCGACTTTACCTTCCGCGGAAGCTATATTCTCTTCCGTGGAAGATAAAAGGCTGCGATGGGTTCTCGTGACGGCGATCGCCCCCATCGCCTGGGGGAGCACCTACTTCGTGACGCGTCATGTGCTGCCGCCCGACGCGGCGCTGTGGGGCGCGGTCATCCGGTGCCTGCCGGCGGGACTTCTCGTGCTGCTCGTCACCCGGCGACTGCCGCGCGGCGCGTGGTGGTGGCGCTCGGTCGTGCTCGGCGGTCTCACCGTCGGGGGCCTCAACGTGCTCGTCTACGTCGCCGCACAGCGCCTCGCGACGAGTCTGGCCGCGACGATCATGTCCACCTCGGCGGCGGCGCTGCTGCTGCTCAGCTGGATGTTGCTGCGGCAGCGGCCGGCGCTCCGGGCGGCGCTCGGCGCGGCGCTCGGCATCGTCGGCGTGATCATCATGCTGCAGCCCGGCGGAGGGGATGCCGACGGGTGGGGCATCGCGGCATCCGTCGTGGCGATGCTGTCGTCATCGCTCGGCTTCGTGCTGACGAAGCGGTGGGGAGCGGACATCCCGCCGCTGACGATGACGGCGTGGCAGCTCATCGCCGGCTCCCTCGTCGTGGCGCCGGTCGCGATCATCGTGGAGGGTGCGCCGCCGGCCCTCGATGGACCGGCGCTGCTCGGGTTCGCGTACATCATCCTCGTGGCGACGGCGGTCGCGTACGCGGCGTGGTTCACCGGGCTGTCGCGACTGCCCGGCGCGGTCGTCGGCGTGATCGGCCTGCTCAACCCCGTGACCGGCGTGCTCCTGGGCGTCGTCGTCGCGCACGAGCCGTTCGGGCCGGCACAGATCGTCGGCCTCGCACTCGTCGTGGTCGGCGTGCTCATCGGAACCCTCGCGCCCACCGCTCCGGGGCCTCGGCCGGCGCCCCAGCCGCTCGTCAGAGGTGGGCGTCGACGGCGCGCGTGAGCGCGTCGAACCGGGGGTTGTCCGCGAGTTCGTCCAGCAGCACCGCACGACCGTCCGGTCCCGCGAGCGGGATCTGCCAGTTGGGGTACTCGCGGTCTGTTCCGGGCTGATTCTGCGCCCGGCGCTCCCCGACGGCATCCACGAGCGCCACCCC
Source organism: Microbacterium sp. AG790 (assembly GCF_003634765.1). Taxonomy (NCBI): domain Bacteria; kingdom Bacillati; phylum Actinomycetota; class Actinomycetes; order Micrococcales; family Microbacteriaceae; genus Microbacterium; species Microbacterium sp. AG790. Next base: position 487,239 of record NZ_RBWZ01000007.1, on the reverse strand, counting down.
GAGCAGCTGCGAGGGGGATGCCGTGATCAGCACGTTCAGCGCCTCGATCACCTCCGCCTCGCCGGGCTCGTCGCCGATCAGTCCGCGTTCGCGCAACAGTGCCAGCATGCTCGCGCGCTCGGCATCCGCGTCGGCCAGCTCCTCCTCGACCGGACGCGTCAGCAGACCGAGCCGTGCGCGGAGGGCGACGTGCTCGTCGGCCAGGTACCCCGCGGTCGGCGGCAAGTCGTGCGTGTTGACGGTGGCCAGCAGCGATCGGCGGTACTGCTCCGGCGGACGGAAGCCGTCGCCCTCGCGCTCGAACCACAGCACCGAGGTGCCCAGCACGCCGCGCGCCGACAGGTACTCGCGCACCCACGGCTCGACGTTGCCGAGGTCCTCGCCGATGAGCACCGCTCCGGCGCGGTGGGCCTCGAGCAGCAGCACGCCGATCATCGCCTCGTGGTCGTAGCGGATGTACGTGCCCGCGGCGGGACTCAGCCCCTCGGGGATCCACCACAGGCGGAACAGCCCGATCACGTGGTCGATGCGCAGCGCGCCGGCGTGGCGCAGCAGCGTGCGGATCATGTCGCGCAGCGGGGCGTACCCGGCCACGGCGAGCGCGCGCGGCAGCCACGGCGGCTGATTCCAGGTCTGGCCCTGCTGGTTGTACATGTCGGGCGGCGCGCCGACCGCCATGCCGGTCGCGTACATCTCCCGCAGCGACCACGCGTCCGACCCCTGCGGGTGCACCCCGACGGCCAGGTCGTGCATGACACCGATCGCCATGCCCGCCGCCTTGGCTGCGGCCTGCGCGTCGGCGACCTGCTGGTCGGCGATCCACTGCAGCCACACGTGGAACGCGACGCGGTCGGCCAGACGCGTGCGCAGCTCGGCGACCAGCGGGGAGCGGATGTCGTCGACCTCGGCGGGCCTCTCGCGACCGAGGTAGTGCTCCTCGAGCGCGCACCACAGGGCGAAGTCCTGCAGCGGCTGCCCCTCGCGCGCGGCGAAGGCATCGAGCTCGGCGCGGCGCGACGGCGTCAGCGGCACCGCGAAGATCGCGTCGAGGCCGAGTCGTTTCGCGGCCCAGACCGCGTCGCGATCGATGCGGTCCGCGTCGTCGTCCATCGCCGCGACGGGTCCGCGGGCGGCCTCGACGACGGCGCGCTCGGTGGGCGTCAGGTAGGCGACCTCGCGGATGTCTTCGGGACGCACGTACAGCGGGGCCACGAAGCGGCGGGTCGCGGGGCGGTACGGCGACGGCTCGATCGGACTGGTCACCTCGGCCGCGTGCACGGGGTTGATCAGCAGGAAGTCGGCGCCGCGCTCGCCCGCGATCGCCGCGAGATCGGCGAGATCGGCGAAGTCGCCGAGGCCCCATGAGGCCCGTGAGCGCACGGAGTACAGCTGCGCCATGAGGCCCCAGCCGCGCGTGCGCCCGCCACGGGCGGGCGGGTCGCCGAGGCGATCGGGCGTGATCACGAAGGGAGCGGATGCCGTGCGGTCGGCCTCGGCGCCGCCGAACGGGCGCTGCTCCGCGCGCACGGTGTGCCACCCCAGCGGCAGGTCGTCGGGCACCGGAATCTCGACCCGCCACCGCAGGATGCCGTCCACCAGCCGTGCGGCCGGGCGCTGCTCGGGGATCGTGAGCGCGCGCTCCGCGCCGTCCTCGAGAGCCACCGTCACGGTCACGTCGTGCCCGTCGAAGACGTGCACCCACAGCACGCCGACGCCGGCGCGCGTCACGAACGAGGCGGGGAGCAGTTCGCGCCACACCCGCTCCTCCTCGGCGATGAGGGATGCCGTGACCGCGGCATCCGACGAGGCGTCGACGCGCATGGCCGCGAGCACCGCGCGGAGGGTGGATGCCGGGACCTGCACCCGGTCGCCGAAGAACGACCAGTACTCCGTCGCGATGCCGTGCACGGCGGCGAGCCGCACGAGGTCGGGGGTGGGCGCGTCGTCGGTCATGTCGATCCTCCCTCGGCGCCGGTGACGGCGTCTGCGCCCATCCTGGCATTCTCGCCCGACCCTGTCGCGCCGGGGTCGGGTCGGACGCCGCCGCGCGCGCAACTCCGCCTCAACCAACCGCTCCGCGCCCCCAGCCCACCACCACTCGCGCTCAGGCGGAGTTACGAGCGCCGCCACCGAGCGCCGCCACCGAGCGCCGGCGGCGCTCAGGCCTCGAGCTTCTCGATCCGCGCGACGAGACCGGCGCGGCGGGGAGAGCGGGCCGGCAGCATCTCGAGGGCCAGACGCAGGACCTCGGCGTCGTCGGCTCCGTCATCGGTGTCGGCGTAGGCGAGCAGCACGTCGACCGATGCCTCCGTGAGCAGTGCGTCGCGCAGGGCGAGCCGCACCGAGTCACGGAACTCCTCCACTCCCGGCGCGACCGAGTCGGGAAGCACCCGTCCGCGGTAGGCGGCGAGCGCCACCCGGTGGGCGCCGCGTCCGAGCAACGCGACCACCTGGTGGGCGTCGGTGTGCAGCTGTGCGGTGAGGCGGTAGGGCCGGGATGCCGGGACCAGCTGCGGCGCGACCCGCTCCAGCACTTTGCGGAGGCGGACGAGTTCCGGCCTCAGCGTTCCCTCCGCGTCATCCTCGCCGTAGACGAGCTGCCCGAGCCGCTCGGCCGACAGTCCCTCGCGATGCACGGCGAGCATGAGGAGGATCTCGGCGTGCCGGGCCGACAGTTCGGTCACCGTGGCACTGTCGGGTCCGGCGATGTCCAGGAGCGCGCGGTCGCGGCCGAGCACGCGCAGCATCGTCGTCGCGGTCGCCGCTGCCACCGCGGGCCGCCGCGTCCGCCGCGGCGCGGGAGGCTCGGCGCGGGCACGGAGCCTGCCGACGAGCAGCTCGGATTCGACGGCGCGCGCCGTCGCGTCGACGAGCAGCTGCGCCTGCGGGGTGGCGGCATCGCTGTCGCCCGTGACATCGATGACGCCGAGCACGCGGCGGGTCTCCGGGTCGTGGACCGGCGCCGCCGTGCACGACCAGGGCTGCACGAGCCGGTTGTAGTGCTCGGCCCCGTGGATCTGCACCGAGCGTCCGAGGGCCAGCGCGGTGCCGGGCGCCGAGGTGCCCACCGCCTCCTCCGACCAGTTCGCGCCCGCGACGAAGCCCATGTCTCCCGTGAGGCTGCGCACCCGGCGGTCGCCCTCCACCCACAACAGACGGCCGACGGCATCCCCCACGGCGACCACGACTCCCGAGTCGCTCTCCCCACCCGGCAGCAGCAGGGCGCGGATCATGTCCATCGCCGCCGAGAGAGGATGCGCCCGCCGATACGCCTCGAGTTCGTCGTCACCCAGGTCGAGCGGCGGCAGCCCCTCGGCGCCGACGAGGTGCGCGAGCGAGCGTCGCCAGGAGTCCTGCACGAGCGGGCGGATCTGACCGAGCCGCGGATCGCCGACGTTGCCCCCGACCAGCTCTTCGTGCGCGCGCTCGATCAGCAGACGCGACGTCTCTGGCGAGACCTCGCGGCGCGATGACCACGGCGAGGGCACGACGACTCCGTTCGACGGTGAGGAGGTGCCGTCAGTCTAGATCGCGAGCCGCCAAGATTGCCCCGAGCCGCCAAGATTCAACGCGCCGGAGCATGGCGGCTCGGCACGAACGTGGCGGCTCGCGGAGGGGAAGAGGGGTCAGCGGGCGTCCCACCAGGCGCGCAGGCGCTGCTCGGCGGCATCCGCGCCGATCGGGCCCTCGTCCAGGCGCACCTCCAGCAGGAAGCGGTAGGCCTCGCCGACCTCGCGGCCGGGCGGGATGCCGAGGATCTCCTGGATCCGGTTGCCGTCGAGCTCGGGGCGGATGGCGGCGAGCTCCTCCTGCGAGGCGAGCTCGTCGATGCGCCACTCGATGTCGTCGTACGCCCGTCGCAGCCGCGTGGCCTTCTTCGCGTTGCGGGTGGTCACGTCGGCGCGGGTGAGGATGTGGAGCCGCTCGAGCTGATCCCCGGCATCCCGCACGTAGCGCCGCACCGCCGAGTCGGTCCAGGCGCCCTCGGCGTACCCGAAGAAGCGCAGGTGCTGCTCGATGAGCTGCGTGACCGCGGCGATCGTGTCACCGTCGAAGCGCAGCGCCTGCAGGCGCTTGCGCGCCAGGCGCGCACCCTTGACGTCGTGGTGGTGGAAGCTCACGCCGCCGCCCGGTTCGAGCTTGCGCGTCGCGGGCTTGCCGATGTCGTGCAGCAGCGCGGCCAGGCGCAGCGTCGTATCGGGCGCCGCCCCCGGATGCCGGGCGTGCTCCAGCTCGATGGCCTGGCGCAGCACCGTGAGCGAGTGCTCGTAGACGTCCTTGTGGTGATGGTGCTCGTCGACTTCGAGGCGCAGCGCGGGCACCTCGGGGAGGATCTCGCCCATCAGCCCCGTCTCGACGAGGATGCGGATGCCGCGCACCGGATCGTCGGTGGCGAGGAGCTTCACGAGCTCTGCCTGCACACGCTCGGGGCTGACGATCGCGATCGTCGCGCGCAGGCGCTCCATGGCCTCGAGGGTCGCCGGCGCGACCTCGAACTCGAGCTGACTGGCGAACCGGGCGGCGCGCAGCATGCGGAGGGGATCGTCGCCGAAGCTGACGTCGGGGTCGCCCGGGGTGCGCAGGACGCCCGCGATGAGATCCTCGACGCCGCCGGTCGGGTCGACCAGGGCGGGCACGGGCAGACGCAGCGCCATGGCGCCGACGGTGAAGTCGCGACGGGCGAGGTCGTCGTCGAGGCTGTCACCGAACGCGACGGTGGGCTTGCGTGTGAGCCCGTCGTAGCTGTCGGCGCGGTAGGTGGTGATCTCGACCTGCTCGGAGGTGCCGGAGGGGCCCGGCATCTTCGCGCCGATCGTGCCGAACGCCCGACCGATGTCCCACGTCGCGGTCGCGAGGGGCTTGACGATCCGCAGGATGTCGTCGGGGCGGGCGTTGGTGGTGAGGTCGAGGTCGTGGGTCGGGCGGCCCAGCAGCGCGTCGCGCACCGGACCGCCGACGATCGCCAGTTCGAACCCGGCCCGGGCGAACGCGGCGCCGAGGGTCGCCATGATCGGCGAGGTCGCGAGCGACCCGAGCCGGTCGAGGCCTTCGGCCATGTTGAGCATGGTTTCCAGCCTACCGGCGCACCCTCGCCGCCCCCGGGGTCACGCCAGCCGCAGCATCCCGATGAAGACGAGCTCGCGCACCCGCGGCAGCAGATCGGCACGCAGGGCCGCGGCATCCACTTCGAGCAGCTCCGCGATCGCATCGGAGAGCTGGCCCACGGTGAGCTCACCGTCGGAGGCCCCGACGAGAGCGGCGAGGGCGGGGTCGACCTCGAGGGTGCGCCCGAGACCGCCGCCCTGGCGCAGTTCGATGACGCTCGGGGCTTCGGCGCCGGGCAGATGATGACGCGCCTCGGTGACGTCGTCGGCGACGATGGTGCGGGCGGCGGCGAGGGCCGCGTCGTCGAACTGCTCGAGGGCGTCGAAGGCGGCGAGCGCGGCGCCCAGGTGCGCACCGAGCGCGCCGCCCTCGGGCAACGGGTGCGTGATGCGCTCGTAGCGGGCCAGCGCGGGAATCGCGGATGCCGGGCGCCGCAGCAGCAGGTAGCCGAACCCGACCGCGTCGACCTCGCGGGCGGCGAAGTCGGCGAGCCACGCGTCGACGAGCGCGCCGTAGCCCGCCGTCCCCGGCGCGGTGCCGCCGTCGCGTACCCAGAGTTCGGCGTAGGCGAGGGGGTCGAGGCGCTCCCGCTCGATCACCCAGGCTTCCAGCGGCACCGGTGAGGCGGCGACCCACTCGCGCACGCGCTGCAGACCGTCCTGGCCCGCGCGGTACTCCCAGTTGCCCAGCAGCTGCGCGGTGCCGCCGGGTGCGAGCACCGCACCGACCCCCGACACGAACGCCGCGACGAGGTCGTCGCCTGCGTATCCGGCGTCGCGGTACTCGTATTCCGGCACGCCCGCGACGCGCGGCGTGATGACGAACGGCGGGTTCGACACGACACGGTCGAACTGCTCACCCGCGACGGGTTCGAAGAGACTGCCGAGGCGCGTCTCGATCCCCTCCGCGTCGTTGAGGAGCGCGTTGATGCGGGTGAACAGGAGCGCACGGCCGGAGACGTCCGTGGCAACGATCGGCGCCTCGGCATCCGTCGGGGCCCTTGTGTGCGGGGCGGACGGGTCCGACAGGGCGAGGTGGGCGCGCAGGGCCTGGATGCCGCAGCCCGTGCCGACGTCGAGCACCCGGCGGGCCGGCGTCGTCAGCTGCAGACCGGCAAGGGTGAGGGAGGCGCCCCCCACACCCAGGACGTGGCCCGTGGGCAGCGCTCCGCCCAGTGCGGCCTCGTCGAGGTCGCTCGCGATCCACCAGCGGACCGTGTCGTCAGACGCACCCGCCGCGTCCTGAGGACGCACGAGCACCGACGGCACGACGGCATCCCCGTCGATGCGCGCGAAGCCGAGGTCGACCAGCCCGTGCGCCCCGAGCGTCGGCAGCGCGCGTGCGACGGCGTCACGGTCGGTCCTCACCCCGAGGAACAGCAGGCGCGCGAGAGTGGCGAGCGCGTCGGTGCGCGGGGCCAGGGCCGCCAGGGCGGGTCCGTGCAGGCCGTGGCCGACGGCGGTGTCGGCGACCGGGCCCCAGACCGAGCGCACGGCGTCGGCGCGGTAGCCGGCAGCGCTCAGGTCGCTGCGCAGCGCGGCGATGAGGGCGGGGTCGGGGTTCAGGGTGGGCTCCACAGCAACCCATCCTCACGCACGCCGGCACGGTTCGCGGCAATCGGCGACGGGACGGATCGCGGCGATCGCGGCCGGTCACGGGATGCCCACAGCGCGGGGACCCTAGAATCACAGCTGATCGTGCGGTCAGGCATCGCACAGGAGCCGATTCCCGCCATGACTGTGTCTTTCCCCGCCGCCGCCCGCCGATCTCCCGACGGCGTGCGCGACCGCCGCCGCGCGCTCTCCGGTACGGCGCTGCGAAGCCTGCGGGCCGCCGCCGCGATCGCGGCCTCGGTCGGGATCGCGCTCGCGATCGTCGCCGCACCGGCTCCGGCCCCCGCGGATGCCGCGACCGGCGCCCCGGATGCCGGGAGCCTCTCGGTCGCGGTGGCTCCGGCCGGCAACGGCGTGGTCACCACGACGGTCGTCTCCGTCGCGGTCGCCGTCTCCAACACCGGCGACGCCGCCGCGGCGAGCGGAACGGTGAGCATCGCGCTGAGCCGGTCGCCGCTGACCACGAGCGCTGAGCTGACGGCCTGGCTCGACGCGCGGACTCCGGCCGACACCGCCGTGGCCTCGGTGCCGGTGACCGCGGTCGCCGCGCGCGGGACGGCGACGGCGACGGCGGCGGTCGACCTCGGGGCCCTGGGCGCGCTCGCACCCGGGGTGTACCCGCTGAGCGCGGCGTACTCCTCCTCGTCGACCGGTGCGCAGCCGCTCGTCGCGCACAGCGTGCTGACGGTGCCGGATGCCGCGTCGGCCGGAAGCGGTGTGGGGGTCGTCGTGCCGATCACCGCTCCGCCGACCACCACCGGCCTGCTCACCGCGGACGATCTGAAGGCCCTCACCGCCGACGACGGGGCCCTGCGCACCCAACTGAACGCCGTCACCGGAACGCCGGCCATCCTCGCCGTCGACCCTGCGATCCCCGCGGCCATCCGCGTCCTCGGGTCAGCCGCGCCGGCCTCGGCGCGGCAATGGCTCGCCGATCTGCTGGCTCTGCCCAACTCACGCTTCGCTCTGCAGTTCGGTGACGCCGATCTGGCCACGCAGGTCGCTGCAGGCCTCCCGTCCCCCCTGAGCGTCTCCAGCCTCGACCCCTTCATGTCGGCGCGGAACTTCACGTCCACCGCGGCGGCCGCCGGCGCGGGCGCGAGCCCCACCGCCACCCCCGCACCCGACGGGCGCACGCTGCCCACCCTCGCCCAGCTGCTCGACATCGGCGCGGCGCGCGCCGACGTCTTCTGGCCTGCGACGGGATCCGCCACGGCGGCTGTCGTCTCGGCGCTGAAGAGCGCAGCCCCATCCACCGATGCCGCCGACCCCGCTCCGATCACGCTCGTGGGAACGGATGCTCTCACCGGAGCCGTCGGTGCGCGGGCGGATGCCGCAGGCGCCGGCATCCTCGCCTACGACGACGGCGCCTCGAGTGCCCTGCGTACCGCCTCGCTCGCCTCCGACCCCGTGCACCAGGGGGCGGGTCTCGCGGCGGCCTCGGCCTACGCGAGTCTCGCCACGCGCGGTGCCGCCGCCTCCGCGCCGCTGCTCGTCGTCGTCGACCGTGCGACCGGACGGTCCGCGACGGGCCTGCGGGCGGCGATCACGGCGGCATCCTCACTGGCCGGGCGCACGCCGTGGGATCTGGATGCACTGCTGGCGGCCCCGGCGGCGTCCGTCTCCGTCACCGGCGGCACGGCGGATGATCCGACACGTGTCGACGCGCTCCGCGATCTGCTCGACCAGGAGACCCGCGTCGCCGCGTTCGCCACCGTGCTCGCCGATCCGACGCTTCTCACCGCACCCGATCGGGCGGAGATCCTCCAGTTGATGGGGAACGTGTGGCGGGCGGCTCCCGACCAGTTCGCCACCGCACTGTCCGAACACCGCGATGCCACGACCACGACGCTGGGCTCCGTGGCGATCGTGCCCCCGAGTGACATCACGCTGCTGGCCTCCTCGGCTCCGCTCACCTTCTCGGTGCGCAACGATCTGCCGTGGCCCGTCACCTTGACCCTCTCCGCCACCCCCAACGACCCGCGCCTCATCGTGCAGAAGTCGGCGGATGTGTCGGCCGGCGCGGCCCAGAGCACCCGCGTGCAGGTTCCGGTGCAGGCGCGGGTGGGCAGCGGCGAGTCGACGCTCGACCTGCAGCTGCGCAGTTCGGCCGGCGTAGAGATCGGCCCCCGGGTACGCGTCGCCATCTCGGTGCGCGCCGAGTGGGAGTCGGTCGGCATCGTCGTCATGTCGGTGCTCATCGGCGTGATGCTCGTGCTCGGCATCGTCCGCACGGCGCGCAAGATGCGCCGCCGCCGCATCACCGCCGCCACCGCGGCGCACAACCCCCAGACAGAGGACGTCGATGGCTAATCTCGGTCGCGCGAGCGCCATCATCGGAGCGGGAACGCTGTTCTCGCGCGCCACCGGGCTGGTGCGCTCTCTCGTGCTCGTCGCCGTGATCGGCTCCTACGGCAGCAAGGCCGCCGACGCCTTCAGCATCGCGGCGCAGCTTCCGACGAACGTGTACGAGCTGCTCGCCGCCGGTGTGATCACCGGCATCCTCGTCCCACAGATCGTGAAGGCCGCCGCGCACAGCGACGGCGGCTCGCGATACGTGTCGAAGCTGCTGACCCTCGGCAGTGTCGTTCTCGTCGCCGCGACAGCCCTCATGATGGCGCTGGCCCCCGCGCTGATCTGGCTCTACACGGACGGATGGAACGGCACGCAGAAGGGCCTTGCCACCGCCTTCGCCTACTGGTTGCTTCCGCAGCTGCTGTTCTACGGGCTGTTCGCGCTGCTCGGCGAAGTTCTCAACGCGCGCAAGGTCTTCGGCCCCTACAGCTGGGCTCCCACCGTGAACAACCTGGTGTCGATCGCCGGGTTCGGGGTGTTCCTCCTGGTCTACGGGGGGCCGTTCACCACCGTCACCGACTGGGATGCCGGGATGATCGCGCTCCTCGGCGGCACCGCCACCCTGGGCATCGCGTTGCAGACGTTCGTGCTCCTGCTGTTCTGGAAGCGCACGCGACTGCACATCCGACCCGACTTCGGCTGGCGCGGCATCGGTCTCCGACACGTCGGCACGCTCGCATGGTGGACGTTTCTCGCCGTGGTCGTCGGCCAGCTCGCGGGCATCGTGCAGTCGCGCGTCGTCACGCAGGCCTCCGGCGAGGCGAGCGTCACCGTCATGGTCTACGCGTGGCTGATCTTCATGCTCCCGCACTCGATCGTGGCGATGTCGATCTCGACCACGTACTTCACACGGCTCGCCGAGGAGGTCGCCGCAGGGCGGCTCGATCGCGTCGCTCCCAACCTCGACGAGTCCATCCGCGCGATCGCGCTGTTCGGGTTCGGGTTCACGGCCGCGATCGGCGCGGCATCCGTCCCGCTGTCCCGGGTGTTCACGACCGATTCCGACGGTGCTGTGCCGATGGCGTGGGTGCTCTGCGGCTACCTCATCGCGCTCGTGCCGTTCGGCGTGCTGCTGATCATCCGGCGAGCGTTCTTCGCCTTTCAAGACACCCGCACGCCGTTCGTGTTCTCCTTCGTCCAGGCCGCCCTCGCCGCCCTCGGCGCCGTAGTGGCGGCGGCAGCGGTCGCGTGGGGTCTGCTGCCCCTGGCCTTCCTCGCAGCCGCCGTCGCCTTCTCACAGTCGCTGTCGACGTACGTGCAGCTCCCGGTTGCGCTGCGTCTGCTGCGGCGGCACACGGACACGACCGCACTGCGCACGACCTGGAGGGCACTCGGCCGCTTCGCCATCGCCGCCGTCCCCGCGTTCGCCGCCGGCTGGGCCGTGTTCCTGCTGGTCGGAGGACCGACGGGGTGGACCGTGTCCGACCGCCTGCTCGGTGCGATCGGGGGCGGCCTCGTCGGAGCGGCGTCACTCGTCGTCTATGTCGCCACGCTGGCGCTGCTGCGCACCCCGGAGCTCGCGATCGCCGGCCGTCTCCTGCGGCGCATCACCGGGCGTTGACCGCCGGCGCGGAATGCCGCGCGGTTAGCATGGGTTGCACGCACTGGAGCCCGACAGGGGCTCGTGCGGAAAGGGAAGAGCACGTGCGACAGGTCATCATCATCGGTTCCGGCCCGGCCGGATTCACCGCCGCCATCTACGCGGCGCGGGCGAACCTCTCCCCCCTGCTCGTCGCGAGTTCGGTCGAGGCCGGTGGCGAGCTCATGAACACCACCGAGGTGGAGAACTTCCCCGGGTTCCCCGAGGGCATCATGGGTCCCGACCTCATGGCGAAGATGCAGGAGCAGGCGGAGAAGTTCGGCACCGAGGTCGTCTACGACGATGTCGTGAAGCTCGAGCTCACCGGCGACGTCAAGAAGATCGTGCTCGGCAGCGGCGCCGAGCACGAGGCCGAGAGCGTGATCTTCGCGACCGGGTCCGCCCCCCGCAAGATCGGCATCGAGGGCGAAACGCGCCTGTCCGGTCACGGCGTGTCGTACTGCGCGACGTGCGACGGCTTCTTCTTCCGCGAGCAGGCCATCGCGGTCGTCGGCGGCGGCGACTCGGCCATGGAGGAGGCGACCTTCCTCACCAAGTTCGCGTCGAAGGTGTACGTCATCCACCGCCGCGCCGAGCTGCGCGCCTCCAAGATCATGCAGGAGCGGGCGTTCGCGAACGAGAAGATCGAGTTCGTGTGGAACAGCGAAGTCGTCGACGTTCTCGGTGGCGACGCGGTTTCGGGACTGCTGCTGCGCGACACGGTCGACGGCACGGAACGGGAACTGGCTGTGACCGGGGTTTTCGTCGCGATCGGCAACGACCCGCGTACGCATCTCGTCCACGATTCGCTGCAGCTGACCGAGCACGGCACCATCTGGGTGGACGGCCGCTCCTCGCGCACCTCGGTGCCCGGGGTCTTCGCCGCCGGTGATGTGGTCGACCCGATCTATCGCCAGGCGGTCACGGCTGCCGGCAGTGGTACCGCCGCGGCCCTCGACGTCGAGCACTACCTCGCCGCCCGCGGCGATGCCGGAGCTCCCGAGAAGGATGCCGCCGAGATCGACGGCCTCGAAGACGCCGCCTGACCGACGCCGCACGTGCGAGGTCGGGAACATCCCGGCATCCCCCCGCGTTTCACACACCGGAGCCGAAAGAACCGCGGCTCACAACGAAGGAGACAGACATGACCGCCAAGGCCACGAGCGAGAGCACCTGGCAGCAGGACGTCATCGACGCTGAGGGACCCGTCCTGGTCGACTTCTGGGCCGCCTGGTGCGGTCCGTGTCGCATGGTCGGACCCATCCTCGACGAGATCCAGTCGGAGAACGGCGAGAAGATCACGGTCCTCAAGCTCAACGTCGACGAGAACCCCAACCTCGCCATGGAGTACCAGATCACCTCCATCCCGGCGATGAAGGTGTTCAACAAGGGCCAGGTCGAGAAGACGATCATCGGCGCCAAGCCGAAGTTCGCCCTCGAGCAGGACCTCGCCGCCTACCTCGGCTGAGCACTCCTCAGCCCGCGGCCGCCCCGCGCGGCACGCAAGCCCTGACCCGCACCGGCGTTCAGGATGCTTCGGCTCGCACCGACGCGTCCCAACGCCGGTGCGGTTCGCTTCCCAGCAGGCGCCACACCGCCCGCGTCAGTGGCGGATACTGCAGCGCGATCTGTCGCAGCACGCGGTAGTTGCGCGACGCGGTGGGCTTGTTGCCACCGTCGGAGGCGATGTTCTCCGCTCGCAGCGTGAGCACGACCAGCTCGTCGACCGACGGCAGATCTTCCATGAAGTCCCACGGGTCCTCGCCGTCGCGGATGCGCTCCTCGACGAGCACCGACAGCTCGTCCGCCGCTTCGGCGCGCAACAGCTCCAGGCTGGCGCGACGCGGGAGCGAGGGGTCGTCTTTCACCCCTCCAGCCTACGCGCCGCTTGCGGCGCCGTACCCGTCCTCGCCGAGTTCACCGAGGATGCGGTTGAGATCCTGCACGGTGGCGAAATCAATTTTGATCTGGCCTTTTCTTGCCGTCAACGTGATCTTCACCTTCGTGTTGAGACGGTCACCGAGGCGCTCGGCGACGTCGTCGAGGTGCGCACGTCGCGCCCCCGCCTTGGGCGCGATCCGACGTGAGCCCGCGTCCGCGATGCCCTTCGCGACGGCTTCCGCGGCACGCACGGAGAGATCCTCGTTGATGATCTTGTCGGACAGTCGCTGCATCGCGTCGGCGTCATCCAGCGAGAGGATCGCGCGTGCGTGACCTGCGCTGATGACGCCCGCCGCGACGCGCTGCTGCACCGGCATGGGCAACTTCAAGAGTCGGATCGTGTTGCTGATCTGCGGCCGCGACCGACCGATGCGCGTCGCCAGCTGCTCCTGCGTGATGCCGAAGTCCTCGAGCAGCTGGAGGTACGCGGACGCTTCTTCGAGTGGATTCAGCTGCGAGCGATGCAGGTTCTCCAGCAGCGCGTCGCGCAGCAGGTCCTCGTCGGCGGTCTCGCGCACGATCGCAGGGATCGACGTCAACCCGGCTTCACGAGAGGCACGCGTGCGACGCTCCCCCATGATGAGCTCGTATTTTCCCTCGTCGTTGAGACGGACGACGACCGGCTGCAGCACTCCGAACTCGCGGACGCTGTGCACCAGCTCCGCAAGATCGTCGGGATCGAAGTTCGTGCGCGGCTGGCGGGGGTTGGGAACGATCTCGTTCGGGTCGATCGTGATCAGTCGGGCCCCCGGCACCGCCACGAGTTCGGCTTCGTCACCCACGGCGGATGCCGCGGCATCCGAGTCTGCGACACCGGAGACCTGTGCATCGCGCGACTCGACCGTTGCGGCCGCAGCCGCGGCAGACGACGCACCGGGGAAGAAGACGTCGACGGGACGCGCCTCTGCACTGTCACCGGTGGGGATGAGTGCGCCGATTCCGCGGCCGAGACCGGTACGTTTCGCCATCAGGAGTTCTCCTCGTTCGCGGGGGCGCGCTGAGCGCGTTGGACCAGTTCTACCGCCGCTTCGCGATACGACACGGCACCGGCCGACTGGCCGTCGTACGCGATGACAGTCTGTCCGAAGCTCGGCGCCTCCGAGACGCGCACCGAGCGGGGAATGACCGTCCGCAGCACCTCCTGCGGAAAGTGCTGGCGCACCTCATCGGCGACCTGCTGAGCAAGGCGCGTGCGGCCGTCGTACATCGTCAGAAGGATCGTCGACAGGTGCAGGCGGGGGTTCAGGTGCTTCTGGATCATGCGGACACTCCCCAGAAGCTGGCTCAGACCCTCGAGCGCGTAGTACTCGCACTGAATGGGGATCAGCAGCTCGCTCGCGGCGGTGAAGGCATTGATGGTGAGCAGTCCCAGCGAGGGAGGGCAGTCGATGAGGACGATGTCGATGCGTTCCGACGTGGTGGCGAGGAAATCGTCGAGCGCCGTGCGCAGGCGGTGCTCGCGCGCCACCTGCGACACGAGTTCGATCTCTGCTCCGGCGAGGTGGATCGTGCTGGGAGCGCACAGCAGATTCGGTGACTCCGGGCTGACCTGGATGATGTCAGCGAGGGGGAACTCGTCGATGAGCACGTCGTAGACGCTGGGGATGTCGGCGGAGTGCGGCACACCCAGCGCCGTGGACGCGTTTCCCTGCGGGTCGAGATCAATCACCAGAACACGCGCTCCGAGCGATGCCAGCGCGGCCGCGAGGTTCACGGTGGTCGTCGTCTTTCCGACGCCGCCCTTCTGATTCGATACCGTGAAGACGCGCGTGGCGCCCGTGAACTCGACGTCGACGGCATCCAATGCCTTCCGGCGCGACGTGAGGTCGGCGAGTTCGCGAGCGATCGGGCTGTCGTCGATGGAGAAGGGTGCGGGTGCGGTCGCGTTCTCCGATTCCGGCACCATCAACTCCTGTCTTTTCGGGACTCCTCTACTGTAGTCGAGGCGTCCGACGCGGCGGTCCCCGGGGGTCTCATCCGAGCATGTTTCACGTGAAACGAAGGGCTGCCCGTGACGTGGGTGCTGTTCGACGCACAGCGGGCGCTCAACTGACACCACGCCGTCTCATTGTGTTTCACGTGAAACGGTGGCGTCTACTCACGGCCCACCGGAACTCGGGCATGCGCGCGTTTCGGTGAACGCGCGCCCGCGGCTTCTCAGACGAGACGCGAGCGCGACCCGTTCGACGCGGACAGTCTGCACGTCCACGTGCGCGGCGATCATCACGCGACCACACTGATGTTTCACGTGAAACCGACGCGCCCGACCTGCTCGCACTCCGCAACGTCGACGTCCATCGAGATGCCGAGCTCAGTGACCCGCAGGGGGATGCCGCGCAGGGAGATGCCGCGCTCCGTACCCCTGGGGCCGGCGTCGGGCCTTGGCGCCGGGGCAGGAATCTCTGGCCGCAGCTCTCACCCGGTGAGCGCGTCATGAGCCGTGGGACGCAAGAGTTCGTCGAACCCGAGCAGGCCCCCGACGAAGCCGCCCGGGTATCGCCCACATGATGACGCCGACGGTGACCATCGCCACCACCCAACGGTGATCGGCATGGCGATCACCGTCCCGATTGCGCCTCACCCGGGGATCCCTCACGTACACCCCGGCGTGGGAGCCTCATCGTGCGCGCGAACCCGTGTGCACGCGAAACCGGCGTGTGCAGGATGTATCGCATCGGCGACGCGAGCACCCGTCGTCGTTCAGGCGACGCCGTCCGAAGAAGACCAGCTCAGTGCGTCGATGTTTCACGTGAAACGATCACCACGCCGTCACGGGCAGATCCCGCGCGGGCGTTTCACGTGAAACATCAGCGGCGAACAGTGCGCGATGCTCACGCAGCCCGTGTCGCGCGAAGGACGCGGGTGGGCTCAGCGATGATCCCCTCACCGACCGTCTCAACGCGCACATCGGTTAGCTTGTAGCGACGAATCACCTTCTCCGCGGCCGCGATCTCATTCTCCGCATTGGCGCCCTTGAGCAGTACGAGTTCGCCCCCCGAGCGCAACAGGGGAACGGTCAGCGGGATCAGTGTGCGCAGCGCGCTCACCGCACGCGCCGTCACGGCGTCGAGAACGGGGCCACCGCTCCACTCCTCGCCACGCGCGCGCACCACCTCGACATTGTCCAGACGGAGCTGCGCGGTCTGTTCCTCGAGCCACGCCACCCGTCGCTCCATAGGCTCAACGAGCACCCACTGCACATCCGGGCGCGCAATAGCGAGCACCAGACCCGGAAGGCCGGCCCCCGACCCCACATCCGCCACGCGTCCACCGGTCGGGAAGAGCGGCGCTGCAATCGCGGAATTGAGGATGTGGCGGTTCCACAGCCGAGGAGGTTCGAGCGGACCGATCAGCCCGCGCTCTTCGCCGTGTGCCGCAAGGGCGGCCGCGAACTGACGGGCGAGGGGGAGTCGGTCGCCGAACACGACGAGAGCAGACGCTGGTTCGGTCTCGACCCCGGTTGTTTCACGTGAAACGTCGTCCATGGGTGTCAGGCGCGACGGATCACGGTATGACGGTCAGCCCCGTCGCCGTACGACTCGGACACCAAGCCCCGGTCAGCGACGATGTCATGCACGAGCTTTCGTTCGTAGCTCGTCATCGCCGGAAGCGATGCCTGGGACGCACCCTCGTCCAGTCGCGCGATGGCACGATCGACGAGCTTTTCCAGTTGCCGCTGGCGTGCGTCACGAGAACCACCGACGTCGAGAATCAGCCGCGAGAAGCGACCGGTCTTCGTCTGCACAGCAATGCGCACGAGCTCCTGCAGCGCCTGCACCGTGTCAGGCTCGGAGAGCAACCGAAGTGCGTCGGCATCATCGTTCTCCACCGACACATACGCACGGCCGGCACGCACATCGAGCGCCAGGTCACCATCGATGTCAGCGATGTCGAGAAGTGCCTCCAGGTAGTCGGCCGCGATGTCGCCTTCCTGCTCGAGTTGCTCGGTGGTCGCGACGGGACGCTCGGCGGCGTCACTCTCGGAAGTAGTGCTCATCAGGGTCCTCGGAGGATTGACGATTCGATCAAGAATCGGTGGTGGGCTTGTTCTTCGGCTGCTGCGACTGCTTCTTCGCTCGCTGCTTGCTCACCGGCTGCTGCCGCTTGGGAGCTTCAGCCTTCGCCTTCTGCGCCTCTTCGTAGAGGCGCTGCTGTTCGGCCTGGTACTTCTCCAGCGGCACGATCTTTCCCTGTGCGTCGATGGCCTTGCCCTTGCGCGCAAGGCGCTCTTCGCGAGCCTTGGCCGCCTCGGAGCCGGGCGTCGGGAGGTTTCGAATCACGAGGAACTGCTGCACCATGGTCCAGATGTTCGAGGTGAACCAGTACAGCACCACGCCCAGGGGGAAGAAGATACCCGAGAAGATGAAGGCGAGCGGCAGGATGTAGAGCATGATGCGCTGCATCTGGTAGGCCTGGCCGGTCTTGGCCTCGGGGGAGAGGTTCTTCGAGATGATCTGCAGCTGGGTGATGAACTGCGACGCGATCATCAGCACCACGAGGACGATCAGGATCGCGACCGTTGCTTCCCAGCCGGAAGGCTTCTGATTGATGGCCTCGACCAGGCTGGTGTGCAGCGGCGCGACACCGAAGAGCTTCGCCTCGTAGAACTGCCACGTGAGGTCCTTGCTCAGAAGCCCCACGCCTCCCACGCCCCATTCGGCGTGCTTCTTCACATCGCTGAGCGTGTAGAACATGCCGAGCAGAATGGGCATCTGCACCAGCAACGGCAGACAGCTCGACACGGGCGTCGTGCCGTGCTTCTTGTACAACGCCATCGTCTCGCGACTCATCGCCTCACGGGAGAGCTGATCCTTCTTGCCGCGGTACTTCTCCTGAACTTTTCGCAGTTCAGGAGCGATTTCCATCATCTTGCGCTGACTCTTGATCTGACGCACGAAGAGAGGAATGAGGGCGCTGCGAACAACGATCACGAGCCCCATGATCGACAGCACCCAGGTGAGTCCCGCGTCGGCCTCGAGACCGATGGACGTGAAGATCCAGTGCCAGAACACCAGGATCGCTTCGACGATCCACTTGAACGGCCACATGATGGTGCTGAAGAAGTCGAGGCTCGACGACGGCGCGGGTGTGGTCGGCGTCGGCACGACGGGGGTCGGCGTCGCCGCAGCGGCGGCGTAGAGAAGATCCAGCACGGATCAGTCCTTTCTCGGCGACGCGTCGGATGACGCCTCGCCTGTGGGTGGCACGACGAAGCCGAAGCGGGTCAGCTCGTGTCGGAAGTTCGCGTGCAGGGGCACATCATCGATTCCACCATGAGCCCACGGGTGACAGCGTGCGAGGCGGGCGGCCGTGAGGGCCGAGCCCTTGACGAGACCATGCTGCTGCACCGCTCCGACCGCATAGGCAGAGCAGGAAGGGTAGTACTTGCAGACGTCGCCGTACAGGTGGGAGATCGTCGCGCGATAGCCGTGCAGAAGAACGAGGCCTGCATTGCGCGGCAACAGGGGGACGGACGCCAGTACACCAGATGCCGTGAGGTGTCCGGTGCCGAGGGAGTACGAGGGCAGGGTCGTCGTACTCACGCGGCGGCCCGTCGTGCCAGGCATCGGGTGACCTCGTCGCGCAGCTGCGCGAAATCGGCGGTCGCGGAACTCGGAAGCGCGCGGATGACGACGTCCGCACCGGGGCGGACATCGTCCATCGCCTGTGCACACACGGCCTTCAGGCGTCGACGAACGGTGTTGCGGACGACAGCGCCGCCCACCTGCTTGCTCACGATGAAGCCGAAGCGCGGCGGGCGGTCCTCCGTCGACGTCGTCACATACGTCACGGTGTGCGGCGCGGCACAGCGGACACCCCTGCGGACGACGGTCTTGTACTCCGCCCCGCGGGTGATGCGGTTCCCGCGCGCCAGCACTTTTGTCGGATCAGGCGGACAGCTCGGTGCGACCCTTGGCGCGGCGCGCCGACAGGATCGAACGACCGGCACGCGTGCGCATGCGGGCGCGGAAGCCGTGCTTCTTGGCGCGGCGGCGGTTGTTGGGCTGGAACGTGCGCTTGCTCATGAGGATCACTCCGGATCGGCGGTCACCCGAACGCTCTAGACCGGGGACACGGGGTACAGGGACTGTCCAAGAGCGTCCGAGGGCGCCCCAGGGCATAAGTCAACCGACTAAGGCTACGTCGAGAACCACAAGAACTCAAACCGAGCGACCCGGACGGATCATTATCCACCGACTGTGGATAGCGTGTGGTGAAGACACGCGGGCCGGATCTACAGTGGATTTTGCTCTTCGCGGGGTCGCTGACTACCGTGACTGCGATAGTTATCCACAGGTTCGATCATCGTCGATGTCGCCCTGTCCCGCACCGATCGCACCCCCGGAGGGGACATGTCACAGCACGAGATTCCAGATGTCCCTGTCTGGGCCGCCGTGCTGGAAGAGCTCTCCGGAGACGAGCGCGTCACTCCACAGCTGCAGGGGTTCATCAATCTCGCCGTCGCCCAGGGCGTCATGAGCGGCACCCTCTATCTGGACGTTCCCAACGACCTCACCGCGGCTCAGCTCAACAAGCGTCTGCGGGCTCCCATCATGGAGGCTCTGGCTCGCGTGGACGCGGAGCCGGCGGCATCCTCGTTCCGCGTGGTGGTCAACCCCGAGCTCGCCGATGCGCACCTCACGGTGCCGGTGCCTGTTCAATCCGCCTCCGCGCCGGTGCCCATCGCCCGACCCGCTGCCGAAGACTACGCCGAGACGGCGGCCTCGCCCTCGCGCAATGACACGCGCCTGAATCCGAAGTACAGCTTCGACAACTTCGTCATCGGTCAGTCCAACCGCTTCGCGCACGCGGCGGCCGTCGCCGTCGCGGAGGCGCCGGCGAAGGCGTACAACCCGCTCTTCATCTACGGCGACTCCGGGCTGGGAAAGACCCACCTTCTGCACGCGATCGGCGACTACGCCCTCAGCCTCTACACCGGCATCCGTGTGCGATACGTCTCCAGCGAAGAGTTCACCAACGACTTCATCAACTCGATCGCCAACAACCGCGGCTCCGCTTTCCAGGCGCGCTACCGCGATGTCGACATCCTCCTGATCGACGACATCCAGTTCCTCCAGGGAAAGGCCGAGACGCAGGAGGCCTTCTTCCACACCTTCAACACGCTCCACGACCACGACAAGCAGGTCGTCATCACGAGCGATGTGCCGCCGCGCCACCTCACCGGCTTCGAAGACCGCATGCGCAGCCGCTTCGAGTGGGGCCTCATCACCGATGTGCAGGCGCCCGACCTCGAAACCCGCATCGCCATCCTGCGCAAGAAGGCCCAGTCCGAACGCCTTCTGGTGCCCGACGAGGTCCTCGAATACATCGCCACGAAGGTCTCGAGCAACATCCGTGAGCTGGAAGGCGCGCTGATCCGGGTGTCTGCGTTCGCGAGCCTGAACCGCTCGACGCTCGACATCTCGCTCGCCCAGACCGTCTTGCGCGACATCGTCGACACCGACGACGCCAACGTCATCTCGCCGACCGACATCATCACGGCGACAGCGCAGTACTTCCGGCTGTCGGTGGACGATCTCTACGGTTCCAGTCGATCGCAGTCGATCGCGACGGCTCGGCAGATCGCCATGTATCTGTGCCGCGAACGCACGAGCCTCTCCCTCCCCAAGATCGGCCAGCTCTTCGGCAATCGCGATCACACCACCGTGATGTACGCGTACAAGAAGATCAGCGAGTTGATGAAGGAGCGACGCTCCATCTACAACCAGGTGTCAGAGATCACGACGCAGCTCGGCCGCGTCGGCCGCTGAGCGCTCGCTGCGCTGTCCTCCGAGAAGACCCCCGGTGTCGTTACCGGGGGTCTTCTCGCGCAGATCGTCCTTGACAGGCTCACACAGGCGGCGCCAATATATGCGTTCTGCACAATGTGGACAGGCTGTGGATAACTCGGCATCCCGGTGGACTCTTGTGAGTCGATGACGCTGTGCTGTGGATGACGTGAGGGCGACAACGGCGACGGAGCTCATGTCGCTCACCGACTCTCCGCAGGGCGCCCACAAGTTACACGCGTGTGGTTTCCCTGTCGCGACTGGGATCGGTCGAGTTATCCACAGTTTCCACAGCCGTTAACACCATGACAAAGAACTTCATCTAGGAATCCGATTCGATCACCTCGTCGGTGCCGACCGTGCGGACTCGGCACGAGGATGCCGGGTCAATCCGGTCGGATCGTGGCACTAGCATGGGAGAGCCCTACTCGACGTCAAGGGAGCGCCAGTGAAGTTCCACGTGAATCGCGATGTGTTCAGCGAGGCCGTGTCGTTCGTTGTCAAGCTCCTGCCGCAGCGCAACCCGCAGCCGATCCTGGCCGGTGTGCTGATCGAAGCCTCCGAAGATGGCCTGTCGCTCGCGGCTTTCGACTACGAAGCGTCGGCGCGTACGACCATCGAGGCGACGGTCGATGAGCCCGGCACGATCCTCGTGCATGGCCGACTGCTGTCGGAGATCGCCAGCCGTCTGCCCAACGCGCCGATCCAGATCGAGGTCGGCGAGGACGACGGCATCGTGCTCACGTGCGGATCCGCACGATTCACGCTCGCGTCGATGCCCGTGCAGGAATACCCGGCGATTCCCGAGGTCTCCGGTGAGTCGGGACTCGTCCCCGCGGAGGACTTCGCCACCGCGATCGCCCAGGTGGCCTTCGCCGCGTCCCGTGACGACGTCACCCCGGTTCTCACCGGTGTCCAGCTCGAGGTGGCCGGCAACGAGCTCAGCCTCGTCGCGACCGACCGCTATCGCGTCGCACTGCGCGACGTGAAGTTCGACGGCGGCGGTGTCGCGAGCGAGGAGTCGACGACAGCACTGGTTCCCGCGCGCACTCTCACCGAAGTCGGAAAGACCTTCGCGCACTCCGGCGACATTCAGATCGCCTTCTCGGGATCCGGAGATCGCGAGATCATCGCTTTCACCGCGGGCAACAAGACCGTGACCTCGCTGCTGATCAAGGGCAACTTCCCGCCGGTGCGCCGCCTGTTCCCCGAGCAGACCGACCACTACGCGGTCGTCAACACCGCTGAGCTGGCCGAAGCCGTGCGTCGCGTCGCCCTCGTCCTGGATCGTTCGGCCCCGCTGCGTTTCACGTTCACCGAGGACGGCGTCTCGATGGACGCGTCGGGCACCGAGCAGGCGCGCGCGACCGAGTCGGTCGATGCGACCCTCACCGGTGAGGACGTGACGCTGGGACTGAACCCGCAGTACCTCCTGGAAGCCCTCGGCGCGGTCAAGAGCGAGTTCGCGCGCATCACCTTCACCTCCAGCGACAACGCCAACAAGCTCAGCCCGGTGCTGATCACCCCGCAGACGTCGGGCACGCCGGAGAGCTTCAAGTACCTGCTGCAGCCGAACCTGCTGCTGCGCTGATCGGCTTCCGCCGGCTCGAGCGCGGCCCCGAAGCGTCGGCACCGCCGAATAGGCTGGGTCGGTGATCGTGGAGCAGCTCAGCCTCGTCGACTTCCGCAACTATGCGGCCGCCGACGTCTCGCTGGATGCCGGCGCCAATGTCTTCGTCGGTCGCAACGGTCAGGGCAAGACGAACCTCGCCGAAGCGATCGGGTTCTTCGCCACACTGGGATCGCATCGGGTGTCGCAGGATGCTCCCATGGTGCGCGACGGAGCGGACGCGGCGATCGTGCGCATGCGGCTCGCGTATGGCGAGCGGCGGGTGATGCTCGAGGCGCAGGTGAACAGAACGGGCAGCAACAAGGCGCGCGTCAACGGCTCGCCGGTGAAGACGTCGGAGCTTCCGCGATACGCCCAGGTCGTGCTGTTCGCGCCCGAGGATCTTCAGATCGTCCGATCTGACCCGTCTGCGCGGCGTCGTTTCGCCGATCAGCTGCTCATCCAGCGCGCACCGCGCATGGCGGGAGTGCTGTCGGACTACGATCGGGTGCTCAAGCAGCGGACGGCGCTGCTGAAGTCCGCGCGTGCGCGCGGCATCCGCGGGGAGGGCCTGTCCACCCTGGAGGTCTGGGACGACAAGCTCGTCCAGCTCGGCACCGACGTGATCCGCGCGCGACTCGCCCTCATCGACGACCTGGCCGGCCCCGTCTCGCGGGCGTACACGGCGATCGCCGGCGCCGACCATCGCCCGGAGATGGAATGGATGCTCTCGATCGGCGGAACAGACCCCGACGACGACGGTGTGGAGGCGGTCGACGGTGCGCCATCGTCCCTTCGCGGACTCGGCGCGGAGGACATCCAGCGCATCTTCCGCGAGCAGCTCGTCGTGATGCGGGCATCCGAGCTGGAACGAGGGCTGACGCTGGTGGGCCCGCATCGCGATGACCTGCTGCTGCGCGTGCGCGGCCTGCCCGTCAAGGGCTACGCGTCGCACGGCGAATCGTGGTCGGTCGCGCTCGCACTGCGACTCGCCTCGGCCGAACTGCTCCGCGCGCAGTCCCAGCTGGGCGATCCGGTGCTGATCCTCGACGACGTTTTCGCCGAACTCGACGCCGACCGCCGTTCGCGCTTGGCAGGCCTCGTCGAAGGCTACGAGCAGGTGGTCGTCACGGCCGCCGTCGAGGAGGATGTGCCCGCCGCGCTGCGCGCGCGGACGGTGCGCGTCGTCGCCGGCACGATCGTGGCCGCCGACGCCGACGGCGACGATGATGCGGAGGTCGACGATGAGTGACGACGTTCCGGAGACGATCGGCACCTACCTGCGCTTGCGTGGCCTGGAGCCGTCCCCCCGTACCGCGCGCCGCCGCAAGAAGCGCGCGCTCGGTGACGACGACAAGCAACCCTTCGCTCCCGGCCGCGATCCCAAGGGCGTCGCGGACGTGCTGTCCGATCTCACCCGTCAGTCCGGATGGGACGCGCAGCTGGCGCGGGAGGATCTCGTCCTCCAGTGGACGGATGTCGCCGGCGAGGAGACCGCCCGCCACGCGCATCCGGTCGCCCTCGCCGATGGGCTTCTGACCGTGCAGTGCGACTCGACGGCCTGGGCGAAGAACCTCCAGTTGATGCGCGCGGAGATCGTGACGCAGCTGATGAGGCGGTTCCCGGATGCCGGGGTGCAGAATGTCCGATTCGTGGGGCCGGACGTCCCCTCATGGAAATGGGGCCCCAGAGCCGTTCCAGGGCGGGGTCCTCGCGATACCTACGGTTGAAGAGGGTCCGAGGGCATCCGGAACGATTTCAGGGCGCCACAGGGGCCTTCTCCGGACTTTCGGCGGCCGTGTGGGGGTAGAATGAGACGTCTCTGATCGACCATCCAGGAGCGCTCGAAACCTATGACGTCCGATACCCCCGACAGCGTTCCTCAGGAACTTCCTCCGAAGCAGTCACAGAAGGTCGAGAACGAGTACGGGGCCGACGCCATCCAGGTGCTCGAAGGCCTCGAGGCGGTGCGCAAGCGCCCCGGCATGTACATCGGTTCCACCGGTGAGCGCGGCCTCCACCACCTCGTCTACGAGATCGTCGACAACTCCGTCGATGAGGCCCTCGCCGGCTATTGCGACACCATCACGGTCACGATCCTCGAAGACGGCGCGATCCGCGTGGTCGACAACGGCCGCGGCATCCCCGTCGACATCCACAAGGCCGAGGGCAAGTCGACCGTCGAGGTCGTGCTGACGGTGCTGCACGCCGGCGGCAAGTTCGGCGGCGGCGGCTACGCGGTCTCGGGCGGTCTGCACGGCGTGGGCTCCTCCGTCGTCAACGCGCTGTCGACGCGGCTGGATGTCGAGGTGCGCCGGCAGGGACACGTGTGGCGTCAGTCGTTCCGCGACGGCGGTGTGCCGCAGGCGCCGCTGAGCCAGGACGAAGCCACGGAGGAGACCGGCACGACCATCACGTTCTGGCCGGACGACGGGATCTTCGAGACGATCGACTTCGATTACGACACCCTGCGCACGCGCTTTCAGCAGACCGCGTTCCTGAACAAGGGGCTGCGCATCACGCTGAGCGATCTGCGACCCTCCTCGGCGTACGTCGTCGACGGCGAAGACGGGCAGGCCGTCGAGAAGCAGCCGTTCGACGACTTCCACTACGAGCGCGGCCTCGTCGACTACGTCGAGTACCTCAACAAGATTCGCAAGGCCGAGGTCGTCAACGACGAGATCATCGAGGTCGAATCCGAAGACACCGAACGGCACATCTCGCTCGAGCTCGCGATGCAGTGGACGACGAGCTACACGGAGAACGTCTTCACCTTCGCGAACACGATCAACACCCATGAGGGCGGTACCCACGAAGAGGGTTTCCGCGCCGCGATGACGACGTACATCAACAAGTACGCGCGGGAGAAGGGCCTGCTCAAGGAGAAGGACGACAACCTCACGGGCGAGGACATCCGTGAAGGGCTCACCGCGGTCATCTCCGTGAAGCTGTCCGAGCCGCAGTTCGAGGGGCAGACCAAGACGAAGCTCGGCAACACCGAGGCGAAGGCGTTCGTGCAGAAGGTCGTCGGCGATCAGCTCACCGACTGGCTCGACCGCAACCCCGCCCAGGCCAAGCGCGTCATCATGAAGGCGATCGATGCCGCGACCGCGCGACTGGCCGCCCGCAAGGCGCGCGAGACCGCGCGACGCAAGAGCGTGTTCGAGTCGGCATCCATGCCCGACAAGCTCAAGGACTGCACGAGCAAGGACCCGTCGATCAGCGAGATCTTCCTCGTCGAGGGCGACTCGGCCGGCGGTTCGGCCGTCCGCGGGCGCGACCCCGAGACGCAGGCGATCCTGTCGCTGCGCGGCAAGGTGCTCAACGTCGAGAAGGCGCGGCTGGACCGCGCGCTCGGCAACAACGAGATCCAGGCGATCATCTCCGCGTTCGGCTGCGGGATCGGCGAGGACTTCGACGTCGCGAAGGCCCGCTATCACAAGATCGTGCTGATGGCCGATGCCGACGTCGACGGGCAGCACATCACGACGCTGCTGCTGACGCTGCTGTTCCGCTACATGCGCGGACTCATCGAGGCCGGCTTCGTCTACCTCGCCATGCCGCCGCTGTACCGCCTGAAGTGGACGAACGCCGAGCACGAGTACGTGTTCAGCGACCGCGAGCGCGACGCCCTCCTGGCCGACGGCTTGGCGAGCGGCAAGCGGATTCCGAAGGAGTCGGGCATCCAGCGCTACAAGGGTCTCGGCGAGATGAACCCGAAGGAGCTGTGGGAGACGACCATGGATCACAGCACCCGCACCCTCCGGCAGGTGACGATCGACGACGCGGCCGCCGCGGACGAGATCTTCTCGGTGCTCATGGGCGAGGACGTCGAGTCGCGGCGCAGCTTCATCCAGCGCAACGCCAAGGACGTCCGCTTCCTCGACATCTGATGCGTTTCGACTCGTCGAGCGAGGAGCGCAGCGACGAGTCGAAACGCGACACACGCACCCCGGCCCACGTGAGAACGAGAAGACATGACTGACGAAGAACGCCCCGACCCGAAAGCCGGCCACAACCACGGCAACATCGACCAGGTCGACCTCCAGGTCGAGATGCAGCGCAGCTATCTCGACTACGCGATGAGCGTCATCGTGGGCCGCGCCCTGCCCGATGTCCGTGACGGTCTCAAGCCCGTGCACCGCCGTGTGATCTACGGCATGTACGACGGCGGGTACCGTCCCGACAAGAGCTTCAACAAGTGCGCCCGCGTCGTCGGCGAGGTGATGGGTCAGTACCACCCGCACGGTGACAGCGCGATCTACGACGCGCTCGTGCGCCTCGTGCAGCCGTGGTCGCTGCGCTACCCGCTCGCCGACGGACAGGGCAACTTCGGTTCTCCCGGCAACCAGGGCGCCGCAGCGCCCCGGTACACCGAGACGAAGATGGCCGCGCTCGCGATGGAGATGGTGCGCGACATCGACGAGGACACCGTCGACTTCGAGCCGAACTACGACGGCAAGACGCAGGAGCCGACGGTGCTGCCGTCGCGCTTCCCGAACCTGCTGGTCAACGGCTCGGTCGGCATCGCGGTCGGTATGGCCACCAACATCCCGCCGCACAACCTGCGCGAGGTGGCCGAGGGCGCGCTGTGGGCGCTGGAGAACCCGGACGCGCCGCGCGAGGAGCTGCTCGAAGCGCTCATGGGGCGCATCCACGGGCCGGACTTCCCGACGGGTGCGCAGATCCTCGGGACCAAGGGCATCCGCGAGGCGCAGCGCACGGGCCGCGGCTCGATCACGATGCGTGCCGTCGTGAACGTCGAGGAGATCCAGGGCCGCACGTGCCTCGTGATCACTGAGCTCCCCTACCAGGTGAACCCCGACAACGTCGCGCTGAAGATCCGCGACCTCGCCCGCGACGGTCGCATCACCGGCATCGCCGACATCCGCGACGAGACGAGCGACCGCACGGGTCAGCGCCTCGTCATCGTCCTGAAGCGGGATGCCGTCGCCAAGGTCGTCCTGAACAACCTGTACAAGCACACGCAGCTGCAGGAGAACTTCGGCGCCAACATGCTGGCGATCGTCGACGGTGTGCCGCGCACGCTCGCCCTCGACGGGTTCATCACGTACTGGATCGAGCACCAGGTCGAGGTGATCGTCCGGCGCACGGCCTTCCGGCTCCGCAAGGCCGAGGAGCGCATGCACATCCTGCGTGCGTACCTCAAGGCGCTCGACGCGCTCGACGAGGTCATCGCACTGATCCGCCGCTCGCCGACGGTGGAGGAGGCGCGCGAGGGCCTCAAGGCGCTGCTGGAGATCGACGACATCCAGGCCGACGCGATCTTGGCCATGCAGCTGCGTCGTCTTGCGGCGCTGGAGCGGCAGAAGATCATCGACGAGGCCACGGAGCTCGAGGCGCAGATCGCCGACCTCAACGACATCCTCGTCTCGCCGGCCCGACAGCGCACGATCATCGCGGCCGAGCTCACCGGCATCGTCGACAAGTTCGGCGACGAGCGGCGCACGACGATCCTGCACGGCTTCGACGGCGACATGTCGATGGAAGACCTCATCCCCGAAGAGGAGATGGTCATCACCGTCACCCGCGACGGGTACATCAAGCGCACGCGCAGTGACAACTACCGCTCGCAGCACCGCGGTGGCAAGGGCGTCAAGGGCGCCCAGCTGCGGGCGGACGATGTGGTCGAGCACTTCTTCGTGACGACGACGCACCACTGGCTGCTCTTCTTCACCACGAAGGGTCGCGTCTACCGGTCGAAGGCGTACGAGGTTCCGGAGGCGGGCCGCGACGCGAAGGGCCAGCACGTCGCGAACCTGCTCGCGCTGCAGCCGGGTGAGGAGATCGCGCAGATCCTCGACATCCGCGACTACAAGGTCGCGCAGTACCTGGTGCTGGCCACCCGCGACGGCAAGATCAAGAAGACCTTCCTCAGCGAGTACGACACCAACCGTCAGGGCGGGATCATCGCGATCCGCCTGCGCGGGCAGGACGAGGAGGACGGCGACGAGGTCGTCAGCGCGCTGCTCGTGGACGACACCGACGACATCCTGCTCATCTCACGCCAGGGCATGTCGCTGCGGTTCACCGCGACCGACGAGTCGCTGCGCCCCATGGGACGCTCGACCGAGGGTGTGAAGGGGATGTCGTTCCGTGAGCGGGACACGCTCCTGTCGGCATCCGTCGCGAAGGACGATGCGTACGTCTTCGTCGTGACCGAGGGTGGCTACGCCAAGCGCACGGCCGTCGACCAGTACCGCCTCCAGGGGCGCGGCGGATTGGGCATCAAGGTTGCCAAGTTGAACGAGGATCGCGGCGATCTGGCGGGCGGTCTGATCGTCGGTGAGGACGACGAGGTCTTGGTGGTTCTTGCCAGCGGCAAGGTGGTACGCTCTGCCGTGGCCGAGGTGCCTGCGAAGGGTCGCGACACCATGGGAGTGGTCTTCGCCCGTCCCGACGACGACGATCGCATCCTCGCGATTGCACGGAACTCGGAGCGAGCGCTCCGAGCGGAGCAGGACCCGGCCGAGACCACCGAAGCCGAAGACTCCCCCGCTTCGCGCCCCGAAGGAAGTGACACCGACGCATGAGCACGGTAGCCGACAAGCTCGCCAAGAAGTCATCCAGTAAGACCAGCGCCAAGCAGGTGCGTCTGCGCCTCGTCTACGTGGACTTCTGGTCTGCGGTGAAGCTGTCCTTCCTCGCCGCGGTCGCCATCGCGATCGTCACCGTGGTGGCCAGCTTCCTGATCTACACGGTGCTCAGCACGACGGGACTGATCGGCAAGCTCGACGACCTGTTCAAGGCGTTCGACGACAACTTCAAGTTGAGCGATGTGATCAACCTGGCGCAGGTCATGGCGTTCTCCTCGGTGGTCGCGATCTTGAACCTGATCGTGATCACGGTGCTGGGTGCCGTCGTCGCCGGGATCTACAACCTGATGGTCAAGGTTACCGGCGGACTGCTCGTCGGCTTCACATCCAACTGACCGATTTTTTGTTTGCCCGCTCGTCGGGTAAAGTCTTGGAGGTTGACGGCGGCAACGCCGCCTCCGGACGGGGCTATAGCTCAGGCGGTTAGAGCGCTTCACTGATAATGAAGAGGTCCCAGGTTCAAGTCCTGGTAGCCCCACCAAACACCCGTCCGGGGCCTTAGCTCAGTTGGTAGAGCGCCTGCTTTGCAAGCAGGATGTCAGGAGTTCGAATCTCCTAGGCTCCACAGGACAGAACCCCCAGATCAGCGAGATTCTCTCGGAAGACCTGGGGGTTCTTTCGTTCTCGCACCAGGGGCTCGCGTGCCATCCACGTGCCACTACGCGCCGGAGACCGCCTGGCGGGGATCCTGGTCCGCACGCGCCCTGGCGGTGGCGGAGGTCGTCTTCACAGTCACAGACGGCCCTCGGTGCTCGCGACCGACGCCTCGGTCCGGAGCGTCAGCGCCATGGTGGCGAAGCCGATCGCGGCAACGATAGCCGGGAGGTACGTCAGGTATCCCGCGCCGAAGTCCGAGCCCCCCCAGCACACTGCGACAGAGATGCCCCCGATGAGGAACGCCAGGGTGTCGAGGCCGAGTCGTGGTTTCGACGTGGCGACGACGAAGCAGAGGGGGACGATTGCGATGATCGTGGCCGCGGCGCTCACCAACGCCGGCGCTTCGAGTCCTCCGGTCAAGGCGAGCGCCGCGTACACGACGAGGGCCGGGATCAGGAGTGCGGCGACGATGCGGCGAGTTCGTGCGTAGAAGGTCTGCATGGGATTCTCCTTTGAGTCAGAGCACAAGCGAGATCGCGGCGGCAACCGTCAGGCCCCGTGATTCCATGCGGAAGCGAGCCTCTCGACTCGTGGTCGCCTGTTCCCGCAACGCTCCATTGTTTCCACAGTCTCCCTCATCGCCGCGCATGTTACCGAGGTCTCGTCCGCGAGGATTCAGGATGCCGCGCCGAAGCGGTGCCGCGTCTCGGCATCCGCGACGTAGACGACGAGCTGCAGATCGAGGTGGTCGGAAGGCCGCAGCTGATGGTGTTCGAACACGAGCCGGCCGAGCTCGGGATGACGGAACACGCGCTCGCGTGAGACGAAACCGCCGACGCCGTGCTCGTTCCAGCGGGTGTCGAAGTCGACGCTCGCCGTGCGGAGCCGAGAGATGAGATCGCGGTAGCGGGGATCACTCAGGCGCGGTCCGGCCTCCGCCCGAAACTCGGCGAGGAAGCGCCGGCTCGTGTCGTCCCAATCGTCCAGCAGCGAGCGCACGGACGGGTCGGTGAAGACGAGCCACAGCAGGTTGCGGTTCTCCCCCGCGGTGGTCGCGACCCCGGGGTACAGCCGCTCGTACGCGTTGTTCCATCCGGCGATCCCCCAATCCGGGGCGAGCGCGTAGGCGGGATGCTCGTCGAGCGCATCGAGGAAGCGCTGTACCTGAGCGGGGGCGATGTCCACGGCATCCGCGCGGGTCGTCGGGCGGGGGGCGAGACCGACGAGACTCAGCACATAGTCGTGCTCCGCGTCGGTCAGCCGCAGCGTCGTCGCGACGGCATCCAAGACCTGCCGCGAGGGGTTGATGTCGCGTCCCTGCTCGAGCCAGGTGTACCAGGTGACGCTCACACCCGACAGGTACGAGACTTCCTCGCGCCGCAGGCCCACGGCACGACCGCGGCCGGCCGGCGGCAATCCGTAGGCGGTGCGGTCGAGGCGCTCGCGCTGTCTACGCAGAAACGAACCGAGTTCCTGCCGCTGCTGACGGCCGTCGTCGCGCGCACCATCCTCACTCACCCCATAAACCTAGTACTGCCACTACTAGGAGCAACGCAGACTTCCAGAGGTGCGCCACGGCATCCAGAGTGGAATCATGCCCACCCCTCTGCGCTCCCGCACCGTCACGCACGGCCGCAACGCCGCCGGTGCCCGTGCCCTGTTCCGCGCCGCCGGCGTCAATGCGGCCGACTTCGGCAAGCCGATGATCGCCGTCGCCAACAGCTTCACCGAGTTCGTGCCCGGCCACACGCACCTGCAGCCGGTGGGTCGCATCGTCTCCGACGCCATCACCGCGGCCGGCGGCATCCCGCGCGAGTTCAACACGATCGCCGTCGACGACGGCATCGCCATGGGCCACGGCGGCATGCTGTACTCGCTGCCCTCGCGTGATCTGATCGCCGACTCCGTCGAGTACATGGTCAACGCGCACCAGGCCGACGCACTCGTGTGCATCTCCAACTGCGACAAGATCACCCCCGGCATGCTGATGGCGGCGCTGCGCCTGAACATCCCCACCGTCTTCGTCTCGGGCGGCCCGATGGAGTCCGGACGGGCGACCCTCGTCGACGGCACCGTGCGCACCCTCGATCTCGTCGACGCGATCTCCGAGGCCGCGAACGACACGGTCTCGGATGCCGACATCCAGCGCATCGAGGAGAACGCCTGCCCCACCTGCGGGTCATGCTCGGGCATGTTCACGGCCAACTCGATGAACTGCCTGGTCGAGGCCCTCGGCCTGGCCCTCCCCGGCAACGGCTCGGTGCTCGCGACCCACACCGCGCGCCGGGCCCTCTACGAGAAGGCCGGCGAGGTCGCGGTGCAGATCACGCGCGCGTTCTATGACGAGGACGACGCCTCGGTACTCCCGCGTGCGGTCGCGAGCCCTGCCGCCTTCGCCAACGCGATGGCGCTCGACATCGCCATGGGCGGATCGACCAACACGATCCTGCATCTGCTCGCCGCGGCGCACGAGGCCGGCATCGACTTCGGGCTCGATGAGATCGACGCCATCTCGCGTCGCGTGCCGTGCCTCGCCAAGATCGCGCCCAACCCGGCCTACGGCCGCATGTACTACATGGAGGACGTCCACCGCGCCGGCGGCATCCCCACGATCCTCGGCGAGCTGCACCGTGCGGGGCTGCTCAACTCCGACGTGTCGTCGATCCACTCGCCCTCGCTCGAGGCGTGGCTGGCCGAGTGGGACGTGCGCGGCGGTACGGCGTCTGAGACCGCTCACGACCTGTGGCATGCGGCGCCCGGCGGCGTGCGCTCTTCGAGTGCGTTCTCACAGTCCGAGCGCTGGGCGAGCCTGGACGAGGATGCCGAGAACGGCTGCATCCGTTCCGCCGCACACGCCTATTCCGCCGACGGCGGTCTCGCGGTGCTGCGGGGCAACCTCGCCGTCGACGGCGCCGTCGTCAAGACCGCCGGCGTCGACCCGTCGATCCTCGTCTTCTCGGGCCCCGCCGTCGTGTGCGAGTCGCAGGAGGAGGCGGTGGCGAAGATCCTCGGCAAGAAGGTGCAACCCGGCGATGTCGTCGTCATCCGCTACGAGGGTCCCAAGGGCGGACCCGGCATGCAGGAGATGCTGCGCCCCACCTCATTCCTCAAGGGCCGCGGCCTGGGCAAGGTGTGCGCGCTGGTCACCGATGGCCGCTTCTCGGGCGGCACGTCGGGCCTGTCGATCGGTCACGTCTCGCCGGAGGCGGCGAGCGGCGGCATCATCGCCCTCGTCGAGGACGGCGACATCGTCGACATCGACATCCCCTCACGCTCGATGAGCCTGCGGGTCGACGATGACGAGTTGGAGCGCCGCCGCGCCCGGCTGCTCGACGCGGGCGGCTACGCACCGAAGGATCGGCAGCGTCCCGTGTCGCTGGCGCTGCGGGCCTACGCGGCGATGGCGACCTCGGCCGATCGTGGAGCGGTCCGCGATGTCGAATCCGTCGAGCGTGCGCTGCGCGAGCGCGAGCTGCGCACCGCCGCCGTCTGAGCCTCGGACGCGACGTTCCGTATTCAGTCTCCGCCATCCAGCCGCCGCAGAGCTCGCCCGTCATTCCGGTATGCCCGGCCGGTGCTCATCGCACCGGGACTGAGTACGGAACCGAGGGAAGAGGACTCCCGTGCGACGCAGCCGCGACCGCTAGGCTCACGGAATGGACTTGCGGGTCGCCGCCTACGCCGTCGTCGTCGACGAGTCCGACCGCGTGCTGCTCGCTCACTGGCACCAGGGGCGCCGCGGAGCCTGGACGATGCCCGGAGGCGGCTTGGAAGACGGCGAGGATCCGGTGGATGCCGCGCGCCGCGAGGTCTGGGAGGAGACGGGGTTCCGCGTGCGTATCGGGGAGCTGCTCGGCATCCACTCTCGCGTGATCCCCGCGAACCGCCGCGTCTTCGCGGACGACCCCGAACCGCTGCACACGCTGCGCATCGTGTACCGGGCGGAGGTGACCGGCGGGCAGCTGCGTTACGAGCGCAACGGATCGACCGATCGTGCGGAGTGGTTCGCCCTCACCGCGCTCCCACCGCAACGGGTGAAGCTCGTCGACATCGCACTCGGGATGGCCGGCCTGCCCGTCGCCCGGGCGAGCTGACCCGGCTGAGCGCCGCGCTCAGGAGGCCGATGCCGCCGGCTGGGAGATGTCGGCGACCGTCGCGTCGTACGCACGGATGAGGTCGTCGGCGTCGACGAACAGGCTGTATCCGTGTGCCCCGGCACCCATCGCGATACGCCGCCCCACGATCGACGCGTCCGCGTACACCGGCCAGTCGTTGGTGCTGCCGATCGGCACGATCGTCCCGCGCTCGTAGCCGGTCGCGGCCAGAGCGAGATCCGGCTCGGGGAGCCTCAGCTTGTTCACCCCGACGAGGGCCCGCAACTTCGGCCAGGAGATTGCGAGATCGCCGGGGATCAGGGCGAACAGGTACGTGTCGTCCGACTTCTTGACCACGAGGGTCTTGACGATGTCGGCAGGCTGCAGGCCGAGCAGGCTCGCCGCCTCCGCGAGGCTGGATGCCGCGGGGCGCTCACGCAGCTCGATGTCGAGACCGCGCGCCGCGGCGGCGGTGCGCACGCGTTCGAGCGGATCGGTCATGGCGTTTCGACTCGCTGCGCTCGCTCAACGACCGGGGACTGCGCTCGCTCGACGACCGAGGGCTGATCAGGCATCCGGTGCGCGCAGCGGGTCGTCCGCCACCCACAGCTCGTCGTCGGCACGCAGCGTCTGCCAGGCGGCGTAAACCACTCCGGCCGCTGCGGCGACGCCGAGGAGGATCGCGATGACGCCGCCGGCGCCCAGGCTCTTCTTCGGAGTGGAGACGCTCAGCTGCTTCGTCGCCTTCTTGCCGTACTTGTCGGCCTTCTTCTGGATGGCGGCGAGGTCGATCGAGCCGAAGCCACGACCGGCGGCCACACTGTGACGCTTCTCGTTCGCGGCATCCCACACCGACAACGCCGAACCGATCAGCGCACCCGCCGTCGGGACGACCTTGTCGTTGTAGACCTTCTTGGAGGTCGCGACGCCCTGCTCGACATACGGGGCCGCGTACTTCTCGTACGTGTGCTGCACGGTCGGCACGACCTGCTCGCGGTTGTAGTTGCCGAGCTGGCGACCGGCCTCGCGGGCGACCTCGCCCGCCTGTCCGATCAGGACCTGCTGCGACTCCCACAGCGTGTTCGCCTGGTGCTGGAGCTTGCGGAGTTCCTTCTTGCGCTTGCGGCTGAGGCTCACGGTGCCCTCCCTGGGTTCCGGCTGGGTTTCATCCCATCTTGCCAGACCTGCCGGGCCTCGCGAGGGGTTGACAGGTGAGAGAATGCTAGGCATGCCGATCCACACCGCCGTCGCGACCATCCACACCAACCACGGCGACATCGTCGTCAACCTCTTCGGAGACCACGCACCGCGCACGGTGCAGAACTTCACCGGTCTCGCCGACGGCTCGCAGGCCTGGACGCACCCGGCGACCGGCAAGCCGGGCGAAGGACCGCTCTACAAGGACGTCATCTTCCACCGCATCATCCCGAACTTCATGATCCAGGGCGGCGACCCGCTCGGTCAGGGTGTCGGGGGCCCGGGTTACAACTTCAACGACGAGATCCACCCCGAGCTCACCTTCGGTGCCCCCTACCTGGTGGCGATGGCCAACGCGGGCCTGCGCCGCAACGCCATCACGGGCAAGGCCGAGGGCACCAACGGCTCGCAGTTCTTCATCACGACCGATCCGACGCCGTGGCTCAACGGCAAGCACACGATCTTCGGCGAGGTCGCCGACGATGCTTCGCGTGCCGTCGTCGACGCGATCTCGGCCGTTCCGACCGCCGCGGGCGACCGCCCGATCGAGCCCGTGGTGATCAGCTCGATCGACGTCGTCCCCGCCTGAGCAGAGCGGAACCGGCCCGCGTGACCGACTCCGACATCCGCACCAATCCGGAGAACTTCTGCTACCGGCATCCGGATCGGCAGAGCTTCGTGCTCTGTCAGCGGTGTCTGCGCACGATCTGCGGAGAGTGTCAGACGCCGCTTCCGGTGGGAGTCATCTGCCCGGAGTGCCTCGCCGAACAGCGCAAGGCGGCATCGGCGAACGTCACGCGGATGCCGCGGCGCCGCGTGGCCGGACTCGACGGAAAGCCCGTCGTCACCTACACGCTGGTCATCGTCACCAGCGTGTTTTACCTGATCGGACTGATCCCCGGCATCGGTCTCTATGTGCAGAACCTGCTCGCCTTCCAGGCGCAGCTGGCGTACGTGCAGCCGTGGCGACTGCTGACGGTGACACTCGTTCACGCGAGCATCTTCCACATCGCCTTCAACATGCTCGCGTTGTGGGCGCTCGGACGCAGTCTCGAGCCGCTGCTCGGAAGGTGGCGCTTCCTCGCGCTCTACCTGCTGAGCGCTCTCGGGGGCTCGGTCCTGACGGCGCTGCTCGCCCCGAACACGTGGGTCGTCGGCGCTTCCGGTGCGGTCTGGGGATTGCTCGGCGCGATGTTCGTCATCGGCCGTCACCTCGGCGCCAACGTCACGGCGATCGCCGTGCTGCTCGGGATCAACCTGGTGATCACGTTCCTGCCGGGATCGAACATCGCCTGGCAGGCGCACATCGGCGGCGGTCTGGTCGGCGCCTTGATCGGCGTCATCTTCGCGCGCACGCGGAAGATCCGCCAGCGCGCGCTGCAGATCTGGCTGCTGGTCGCCGTGGGCGTCGGCCTGCTGGGTGCGCTGGCCGTTCCGCTGTACCTGTACGCCTAGACCGTCAGCCGAGAGTTATCCACAGGTTCATCCACAGATGGGGATGAATCACACCCGTGTAATTCACAGGCCATGACACCTGTGGAAAGAGAGCGGATGCCGGCGATCAGCGCCAGCGCGTGGTCATCAGGAATCCGATGAAGGCGATTCCGAAGCCGATCACGAGGTTCCACCCGGCGATACCGGGGATCGGCAGCGCCTGGTTGCTCAGGTAGAACACGATCACCCACAGCAGACCCAGGATCATGAGCCCGAGCATGATGGGCTTGAACCACACCGGGTTGGGTGCGGACTCGCCTTCGCCGTACTCCGCGACCTGCTCGTCGTGCTTTCCTGAACGCGCCATGGCCACGATTCTACCTGGCAGGTCTCCCTCAGCCACGCTGTGCGACAATCACAGCGTGAAGGACGGCATCGACGACAACGCAGCTGAGGGCATCGGCTCGCTCGAGCACACGTCTCGGCGCGCCCGCCGTCTTGCCGCGCAGTCGGAGGAGTCGGGGCCGACCACTCCGGCGGAGCCGATCACCCAGGAGCCGGAGGGTGCGTCTGCGCCGTTGCGCGCGGCGAAGCCGCGACGGCGGGCCTCGTTCCTCGGCGTCCTCGGCGAGCTGCTCATCACGGCGGGCGTCATCGCACTGCTCTACGTCGCGTGGCAGATGTGGATCGGTGACTGGATCATCGGCTCGCAGAAGCACACGGAGGCCAGTGCCCTCTCGCAGAGCTGGCTGCAGCAGGTACCGCAGAGCCCGACGGCATCCGACACGCCCACGCCGTCTCCGAGTGCGAGTTCATCGCCCGAGGCCGCCGCACCGGTTCCGGTGATGGCGCAGAAGGACTACGGTCAGCAGTTCGGGGTGATGTTCGTGCCCCGCTTCGGACCGAACTGGCAGTTCACCGTGGCTGCGGGAACGGGCCGCCACGACATCCTCGACGCGGGTGAGATCGGTCACTACACCGATACCGCCATGCCCGGAGAGGTCGGCAACACCGTGTACGCCGCCCACCGATGGACCTCCGGCGCACCGTTCGACCCGATCGACAAGCTCGTGATCGGCGACGCCATCGTCATCCAGACGCCGGACGGCTGGTACACCTACCGCTTCCGCACTCTCGAGTACGTGCAGGCGACGCAGGTCGAGGTCTTGCTGCCCGTTCCGCAGCAGGTCGGCATGGCAGCAAACGGCCGCTATCTCACACTGACCAGCTGCGCCCCGAAGCTCAACATGCTCGAGCGCATCATCGCGTACGCCGTGTTCGAGAGCTTCACTCCGACCTCGGCGGGACCGCCCGCCTCGCTCACCCAGGGAGTGTCCGCCTGATGTATGCCGCCCTGTGGCGTGTTCTTCCCGGCCCTGCCTGGGTGCGCATCCTCATTCTGCTGGTTCTGCTGGCCGCCGTGCTCTACGGGCTGTTCTGGTACGTGTTCCCGTGGGTCGCTCAGTTCGTCAATCCGCAGGATGCCACGGTCGGCGGCTGAGGGGCGACGAGTTCTCGTCGTCGACAACCACGACAGCTTCGTCCACACGCTCGTCGGCTATCTGCACGAGCTGGGGGCGACGACCGACATGGTCGAAGCGGATGCCGTCGATGACCCCGTGGCCGTGATCGCCCCGTCTGCGGGAGTGCTGATCTCACCCGGACCCGGCTCGCCGGAGGATGCCGGGGCCTCGATCGAGATCGTGCGGGCGGCGGCTTCCGCGCGCATCCCCCTGCTGGGGGTGTGCCTGGGCCACCAGGTGCTCGGGGCGGCGTTCGGTGCGACGGTGGCCGAGGCTTCGCAGCTGCGCCACGGCACGACATCGCGGGTCTGGCATGACGGCGCGTTCCCCTTCGCCGGACTGCCGTCGCCCTTCTCGGCGACGCGCTACCACTCTCTCGCGGTCGTTCCGGACTCGCTGCCCGCCGAGCTCGAGGTGACCGCGCGCACGTCGTCCGGAGTCATCATGGGACTCGCCCACCGCGAGCTGCCGCTCTGGGGCGTGCAGTTCCATCCCGAATCGGTGCTCACCGAGGGCGGGCACTTGCTGCTGGGCTCATGGCTGGAGCGCGTCGGGGTCGCCGGGGCTGCAGCACGCGGCCGCGAGCTGCAGCCGCTGCGGGGATCACTTACCGGTGCAGACGCGGAGCTCGACCGTGGAGTGGATCGGCACATCGCCCGGGGGCAGTGACTGTCCGGCGACGATCGGCGTCGAGCCCACGGCGGGACACGACGGGTCCTCGACGACGCTCGCGGTGAGTTTGAGGTCGGCGGAGGTGAGGTCCCTGGTCGCCGCATCGACGGTGTAGCCGACGAGGTTCACCAGAGCGACCTTGCCGCTGGCGACCGTGAGGTTCACGCGCGTTCCGACCGGGATCTGCGTGCCCGCCGTCTGGTCGGCCGAGATGACGATGCCCTGGGCGAGGTCGGGATCGCTGCGCGTCGTCACGGCCCCCAGCTGCAATCCGACGGCCTTCAGAGCCGCTTCTGCGTCTGTCGACGACTTGCCGGTGATGTCGGGCATGGCGCTGGTCTGCTGCCCCGTCGAGACGTAGACCGTGATCGTCTGGCCGGGGGCCACGATGGTGCCCGCGGCGGGGTCGGTGCGGATGACGTTGCCGGAGACGATCGTATTGTCGCTCTGGTCGACGCGCTTCGCCTGAAGATCCTGACCCACCAGCTTCTCGCTCGCGCGGTCCCACGACATGTCGACGACGTCCTCGACGACGCGCGAATTCTGCGGTACCGCGGCGCCGGGCCTAATCGTGATGACCCAGATCAGCACCGAGATCAGGACGACGGCGAGCAGTGCCACCCCGGCCCAGATCCACGCGGCCGGGGGTCCTGCCTGCGTCCGCCGCATGGTCGTGTCGGCGGTCAGCTGGCGCAGCGACCGGGCCGTCTCTGCGGCCTGCCGCGGGTTCGCACCGTAGAGCTCGCTGGCCAGCGCGCCGACCTGCTTCTTCGTCGGGGTGTGACCGTCGACCGTGGCGTCGAGTGCCTGGCGGAACGACGCCGCGTCCTGGTAGCGCTGGAACGGATCCTTGGCGAGAGCGCGCAGCGCGACCGCGTCGATCGAGCGGGGGATCGCGTCGACCAGTTCGGAGGGGGGCAGAGGTGTTTCGCTGACGTGCTGATAGGCGACCGCGACCGGAGACTCGCCGCGGAAGGGCTGGCGACCGGTGAGCAGCTCGTACAGCACGATGCCGGCCGAGTAGAGGTCGGCGCGCGCATCGACCGGCTCACCCTTGGCCTGCTCCGGCGACAGGTAGGCCGCGGTGCCGATGATGGCGGTGGTCTCGGCGACGGTCGAGGAGGAGTCGGACACGGCGCGGGCGATGCCGAAGTCCATCACCTTCACCTGGCCGCCGGGGGTGATCATGACGTTGCCGGGCTTGATGTCGCGATGGACGACGCCGGCGCGATGCGAGTACTCGAGCGCTTCGAGGATGCCGTCGACGTAGCGGATGGCCTCACCGACCGGCACGCCGCCGTCGCTGACGACATCCTTCAGGAGGGTGCCTTCGACGAGCTCCATCACGATGTACGGAACGGGGTGCGTCGAGCCGTCGGGGTCGGTCTCGGCATCCTCACCGGCGTCGTAGACGCGGACGATCGCGGGGTGCGACATTCGTGAGGCCGACTGCGCCTCGAGCCGGAATCGGGTGCGGAACGCGCTGTCTTCGGCGAGCTCCCGCTTGAGGATCTTGATGGCCACCTGACGCCCGAGGGTCAGGTCCTGCCCGCGGTACACGGTGGCCATGCCTCCGCGGCCGATGAGTTCATCGACGCGGTACCGCTCGGACAGCACACGCGGATCTGCAGACACTTCTCTCCCCTGGGCTGACTCATAGCCAGCCTAATAGAACCCTCCTGTGCGACCCCTGGACCCTTACGCCCGCGACCCCCACCCCGGGGACGCGGGCCACGCTCAGGGGGCGGCCGGCGTGCCCGTGGGCGTGCTCGTCGTCGGGATCGGCGCCTGACCCTCCTGGGAATCCGGGCTCGTGCGGTCGCCGCACTGCGCGCTGTACTTCACGAGGATCAACGATCCCGGCTGCACGTTCTTGTCGGCCGTCACCTGAAGGCTCCGCGGCGCGGTGGGCGACTGATACGTCGTGCTGTTGTTCGCGTTGAAGGTGCCGTTGATGACGGTGAAGTTGTACGCGGTCACCGACGATCCGGCCGGGCATCCACTGAACGCATCCCAGGTCACGGTGAAGGTCTGCGACCCCTTCGGGTCGTTCGTCACCGTCGGCGCGTTCGGCGTGCCGATCGGGCTCATCTCGTCATAGAAGGTGAGCGTCACCGGGGCGCTGAGCTTCACGTTGCCCGTGGTCGGGTTGGTCTGGTAGACCTTGCCGACCTCGTCCTGCGTCGTTGCCGCGGACCCACGCTCGCAGGAGACGTTGGCGAAACCAGCCTTCTCGGCGATGCCCTTCGCGGCGTCGCACGTCTGGCCGATCAGTCCGAGGCTGTCGATGGCCACCGTCGTGGGGCTCGCCGAGGGTGACGGGGGCGTCGCCGAGCGGCTGGGCGTCGAGGATGTCGAGGAACTCGTCGTCGGCGCGGGCTGCGCGCCCTGGTTCGCGAAGAGGGCGAACAGGGTGCCGCCGAGCACGATGAGCAGCAGCGCGATGAGCGCGACCAGCGGCCACGTCCACGGGCTGCGCTTCTTCTTCTGCGGCTCGTCTGCGGCATCGACGGCCGCGACGGCGCCGGCCGCTCCCGCGGTCGGCAGCAGGCGCGTGGCCTCCTGGGTCGCGAGTCCCGGGGTCAGCAGCTTCGTCGCCTCGTCCATGGCCAGGCCACCGGCGATGGCGGGGACGATGGCCGCCGCTCCGGCGACATCACCGCGACGAAGCGCGGTCGCCGCGCGGGCGACGGCGGATGCGGTCGCGGGCCGGTCCTCCGGCTTCTTCGCGATCATGCTCATCACGAAGTTGCGCACCGGCTCGGCGATGGTGGCCGCCAGCGGCGGCGGGGTGTCGTTGATCTGCGCCATCGCGATCGCCACCTGCGACTCCCCGGTGAAGGGGCGCTTGCCGGCGAGGCACTCGTAGGCGACGATGCCCAGCGAGTAGATGTCGGTCGCGGGGGATGCCGCGTGCCCCGACGCCTGCTCGGGCGAGAGGTACTGCACGGTGCCCATCACCTGACCGGTGGCGGTCAGCGGCACCTGGTCGGCGATGCGGGCGATGCCGAAGTCGGTGATCTTCACCCGTCCGTCGGGGGTGATGAGCAGGTTTCCCGGCTTGATGTCGCGGTGCACGAGACCGGCGGCGTGCGCGGCCTGCAGGGCGGCGGCCGTCTGCGCGACGATGTCGAGGGTCTTGTCGGTGGACAGTGATCCCTCGCGCTCGAGGATGGTCGACAGTGCTTCCCCGGGGACGAGCTCCATCACGAGGAAGGCGGAGCCGTTCTCCTCGCCGTAGTCGAAGACGCTCGCGATGCCCTCGTGGTTGACGAGCGCCGCGTGGCGGGCCTCGGCGCGGAAGCGCTCCAGGAAGCCCGGGTCCCCCATGTACTCGTCTTTGAGGATCTTGATCGCGACGGTGCGTCCGATCACATGGTCGGTGGCCTCCCAGACCTCGCCCATGCCGCCGATCGCGATCCGCGAATCCAGCTCGTAGCGTCCACCGAAGCTCACACCCTGTGTCGGTCTCATCTGCTCAGCACCGCCTCCATGACTTTCTTCGCGATTGGAGCCGCGATCCCGTTGCTCGTGCCGGACTGCC
Source organism: Microbacterium sp. AG790 (assembly GCF_003634765.1). Taxonomy (NCBI): domain Bacteria; kingdom Bacillati; phylum Actinomycetota; class Actinomycetes; order Micrococcales; family Microbacteriaceae; genus Microbacterium; species Microbacterium sp. AG790. Next base: position 445,568 of record NZ_RBWZ01000007.1, on the reverse strand, counting down.
CGAGACCTCCGCCGTTTTCCACCATCACGGCGACGACCACTTTCGGGTCGTTGGCCGGGGCGAAGCCCGTGAACCAGAGAGTGTACGGATCCGAAGGTCCGTGCTCGGCGGTACCGGTCTTTCCGGCCACGTCGACCCCGTCTATTGTTGCACCGCTGGCCGCGCCGTCACGGACATTGGAGATCATCAGCGAGGTCATCGTCGCGGCATCCGTCGTGCTCAGCGCGCGACCCAGCTCGGTGTCGGCGAACGTCTCCTGCACGGTCAGATCGGGCGCCACGACGCGGTCGACCATGCGCGGCTTCATGACCATGCCGCCGTTGGCGATGCCGGCGGAGACCATCGCCATCTGCAGCGGCGTGGCGGTGACGCTGCCCTGACCGAAGCCCGTGAGGGCGACCTTGTCGGCCGAGAGGGCGCCGGTCGGATACGAGGAGGTGACGACGCCGAGCGGGATGTCGATGCTCGCGTTGTTGAAGCCGTACTTCTCGGCCTCGGCGCGCAGCGCATCCTGGCCGAGCGCGACGGCGAGCTGTGCCATCGGGATGTTGCAGCTCAGGCGCAGGGCGGTGGCGATGGTGACCTGATCGCCGGGGCCGCACGTGTTGCCGTCGAAGTTGCGGATCGAGGTCGACGTTCCCGGCAACGTGTAGGTCGCGGGGTTGGGGAAGGTCGAGTCCGGCGTGAACTTGCCCGACGCCAGCGCCGCGGAGACGACGACGAGCTTGAAGGTCGATCCAGGCGGGTTCAGGGTGCCGATCGCGCGATTGTCGAGCGGATTGACGGCGGCGTTCATCAGCTGGTTGTAGGTCTCGTTGACCTGCTGCGCGTTGTGCACGGCCATCGCGTTGGTGTCGTAGCTCGGGCTCGTCACCATCGCCAGCACTCGGCCGGTCTTGGGCTCGAGGGCGACGACCGCGCCCTGATAGGTGCCGAGCGCGTCGAAGGCAGCTTTCTGGATCGCCGGGTCGAGGGTCAGCAGAACGTTGGAGCCGCGAGCGGGCTGACCCGTGATGATCTGATCGACGCGCGAGAGGAACTGCGAGTTGGCGGTGCCCGACAGCTCCTTGTTCATCGACTGTTCGAGGCCGGTGAGCGAGTTGAGCAACGGGTTCATGTACCCCGTGACCGGCGCCCACATCTGCGGGTCGGCGTACTGCCGCTGCCAGGCGTACACGTCGTCGCTCGGCACGGAGTCGGCGATGACGGTGTCACCGGCGATGATCGAGCCGCGCTGCACCTCGAACGAGTCGTAGAGAGCGCGCTTGTTGAGCGGGTTCTCGCTGAGATCGCCGGCCTGGACGACCTGGATCCAGCTGGTCGCGCCGAACAGGGCCACGAACATGGCGAGCATGATCAGCGACAGCCGTCGCAGTTCGCGGGTCATCCGATCACCACCCGGGGGCGCGAACGCACGGCATCCGAGATGCGCAGCAGCAACGCGACGACGATCCAGTTGGCCACCAGAGACGATCCGCCCGCCGCGAGGAACGGGGTCGTGAGCCCGGTGAGCGGGATGAGACGGGTGACGCCGCCGACCATGATGAACACCTGCAGCGCGATGGTGAACGACAGGCCCGTGGCCAGCAGCTTGCCGAAGTCGTCCTGGCCGGCGATGCCGATGCGGACGCCGCGACTGGTGAACACCATGTAGAGGCAGAGGATCGCGAAGACGCCGATCAGTCCCAGCTCTTCGCCGATGCTGGGGAAGATGTAGTCGCTCTGCGACAGGGGCGTCAGCCCCGGGCGGCCCCGGCCGAGGCCCGTGCCGAGCAGGCCGCCCTCGGACAGACCGAAGATGCCGCTCACGAGCTGGTAGCTGCCGCCCGCGCTGTCGATGACGGCGGGGTTGAAGGCGTCGAGCCAGTTCTGGAAGCGCCCGCCCACGTAGCTCAGCACCTGCGAGGCGATCAGGGCACCGCCGACGGCCAGCAGCAGACCGAGCACCGCCCAGCTCGTCTTGCCCGTGGCGACGTAGATCATCGCGATGAACATGCCGAACATGAGCAGACCGGTGCCGAGGTCGCGCTGGAAGACGATGATCGCCATCGAGGCGAGCCAGATGAGCAGGAGCGGTCCGAGCTCGCGGGCACGGGGCCACGTCATGCCGAGGAAGCGCGTACCGACCGAGGTGAGCGCTTCGCGCGTGCGCACGAGGTAGCCGGCGAAGAAGATGGCCAACGCGATCTTCGCCAGCTCGCCGGGCTGGAAGGAGAAGAGGCCGCCGATGGAGATCCACACATCGGCGTTGGCGTCGGTGCCCAGCCCCGGCACGAAGGGGAGCACGAGCAGCAGGATGCCGACGAACCCGAAGACGTACGTGTAGCGGAAGAGCACGCGGTAGTTCTTCAGGAAGATCACGATCGCGACCGCAGCGGCGCTCGCGATGGCCAGCCACACGAGCTGGCGGATCGAGAGGGCGTCCCACCCGGTGCTCTGGTCCTCGATGTCGATGCGGTAGATCATCGCCAGGCCGAGACCCGACAGCACGGTCGCGATGGGGACGACGAACGGGTCGGCTTGCGACGCTTTGAAGCGCAGCACGATGTGCAGCCCGAGCACCAGCACGGTCAGTGCGCCGCAGTAGTAGAGGAACGTCCAGTCGATGTGGCCGAGCGCGCCCAGCTGCACGAGGGCGACCGCGGCACCGTTGATCGCGAAGGCGAACAGCAGCAGACCGAGTTCGCGGTTGCGCTGCGTCTGCGGCATCCGGAGTTTGCGCAGCGCTTTCACGACCGTGGTGTCGGCCTGGACGGTGTCTGTCGCCGAGCTCATCGTTCACCCTCCAGAGTGGTGCGCAGGGTGTCGACGATCTGCTCGGCGTCCGAGAGCGAGCGCGCCGAGATCGTCGAGGTCACCGCGAGACGCTGGTAGAAGGGCAGGTCGTTCAGCACGATGCCCGTGTCCTCGTAGACGGACGACAGCGAGATCGGGCCGATGTCCTGCTGGATGCCGCGGTAGATGACGACGGTGTCGGCGTCGGCGCCGACGAAGTAGCGGGTCTGCGTCCAGCTGTAGGCGCCGAGCGCGGCCGCGGCCAGGGCCGCGAGGATGACGACGAAGCCGACCACCCACCAGACGCGGCGGCGGCGGGCACGGCGGCGGTCCTCCTCGATGAGCTCCTCGAGGAACTCGGCGGCGGGCTCGAAGTGCGTCGGCTCGTTGGCCGCCTGGCGGGCGGGGTGCAGCCAGCTGGTGCGCCCGGGGCGGGCGGCCGGCACGTCGACGCCCTGCGGGTTGGATGCCGAGCCGACGATCGTCGCGGTGCCGCTGAACATCGGGTGGCTGCCGCCGACGTCCACGATGACGACGGTGACGTTGTCGGGGGCTCCGCCGTCGAGCGCCTGCTTGAGCAGGAGGTCCGCGGTGCGGCCCGGCGGATAGTGGTGGCCGAGCACCTTGCTGGTGTGCGCGTCGTCGACGACGCCGGAGAGGCCGTCGGAGCAGAGCAGCCAGCGGTCGCCGGGCTGGGTCGGCATGATGAACGTGTCGACGTCGGGGTCGGGGTCCATGTCGCCGAGCACGCGCATGAGCACGGATCGACGCGGGTGGTAGCGCGCCTCTTCGGGAGTGATGCGACCGGAGTCGACGAGCCGCTGCACGAAGGTGTGGTCGGTGGTGATCTGGGTGAGCGCATCGTCGCGGTAGAGATAGATGCGCGAGTCGCCGATGTGGGCGATCACGGCGTAGTCGTCCACCATGATGAGGCCGCTGACGGTGGTGCCCATGCCGGCGAGTTCGGGTCGGCGCGCGACGGTGTCGATCAGCACCCCCGCGGTCGAGGAGATGGCTTCCTGCAGCGCCTGCTCGGCCTCCGCGGTCGAGGCGTAGGGGTGATCGAGGTTCTTCAGGCGGTGGACGGCGATGCTCGAGGCGACATCACCCCCGGCATGACCTCCCATGCCGTCGGCGACGACGAAGAGGTTCGAGCCGGCGTAGCCCGAATCCTGGTTGTTGGAGCGCACCTTCCCCGTATGGGAGATGGCGACGCTCGATCCCTCGAAGACCATGAGAGGCGGGCTACTTCCTCAGCTCGAACGTCGTCGCGCCGACCTTGATCGGTGCTCCCACGCGAACGGGAACCGGCGTGCTCACGCGGGCACCGTCGTGCCAGGTGCCGTTGGTGGAGTCGAGGTCCTGGATCATCCACTGGTCGCCCCACAGCAGCAGGCGCGCGTGGTGGCTGGAGGTGTAGTCGTCGCGGATCACGAGACCCGACTCGCTCGAGCGGCCGATCGTGAGCGCCTCCGAGCCGAGCGGAAGCTCGAGGCCGGCTTTCGGGCCGCTCGTGATCACGATGCGTGACACGGCATCGCGAGTCGCCTTCTGCGGGCCGGTCGGACTCGGAGCCGCGGCAGGAGTGGCGGGGGCGATGGGTGCCGTCGCCGCCTGAGCGGCGGCCGGTGCGGATGCCGCGGGTGCGACGCCCACGCCGGCGGCCGCGGGTTCGGGGAGCTTTCGCACCTTCACCCCGAAGAGGTCTGCGCGCAGGGAGTAGACGACGGCGAAGACGAAGAACCACAGCAGGATCAGGAATCCGATCTGCAGCAGCAGGAGAGTCAACTCGCTCACGCGGGTCCTCCGATTCCAAAGGCGCGGGTCGCGTCGGCGGCAGAGGTCGTGGGGCGAGGGGGCGCGGCCTGTGCGATGACGCGGAAGACGATGTCGGTGCGGCCGATCGTGACCACCGAGTCGGGGGGCAGCGGCGCTTCGGCGATCTTCGTGCCGTTCAGCTGCGTGCCGTTGGTCGAGCCCATGTCGCGCACCATGGCGCGCTCGCCGTCCCAGAGGATCTCGACGTGACGACGGCTGGTCCCGGCATCCGGGATCGTGATGTCGGCGTCGCTGCCGCGCCCGATGACGGTGCGCCCCTTCGCGAGGGTGTGCGAGGCTCCGGCGATCTCGACGACGCCGCGCCAGGCGACCTGGCCGGCCGCGGTCTGCGAGGCTACGCGCAGCGTGCCCGTCGAGAGGGTGGGGTCACCGGCCAAAGCGATGGTGACGGGGCCGGCGAAGCTGAACCCCTGCGCCTTCGCGTGGGCGTCGACGAGGGTGTGCAGTTCGGAGTCGAGCGCGCTGCCCAGACCCAGCATGCGCTCGGCATCGGCCGGCGACATGCGCACCTCGAAGGTGTTCGGGGCGAGAATGCGGTCGCGGCTGACGACAGCAGCCTTCGCGTCGAGTTCGCTGCGCAGGGCGGCCGCGATCTCGACGGGCTGAATGCCGCTACGGAAGGACTTCGCGAACGCGCTGTTGACTGCGCGCTCGAGTCCCTTCTCGAAGCTGTCCAGTAGTCCCACAGGGCTCCTCAGGATCGCCGACCGGTGCGTACATGCTAGTTGCACAGGCTGAGCAGACGCGGAACGTGCGGGGCGGGCGCTGCGTTTCGACTCGCTGCGCGCGCTCAACGACCGGGAGGCGGCCGGCCCGTGCGTGGAGCGAGGCAGGCACCGCCGAGTCGAAACGGGTCTCGGGGCGTGATATCCTCGGGAAGTTGAGTCCGTGAGATCTTCGGATGTCGCGGCTCGCGCGAGTGGCGGAATAGGCAGACGCGCTGGCTTCAGGTGCCAGTGCCCGAAAGGGCGTGGGGGTTCAACTCCCCCCTCGCGCACAGGACGTGCGAACGAAGAGGCCGGGCCGGAGATCAGATCCGGGCCCGGCCTCTTCGTCGATGTACCACCGGACGAACGGACCTCACGGGTGCGCGGGCTGTGCGGCGCCGGGCGTGACGCCGTAGAGCCGCCGGATGGTCTCTTCGGCGCCGGCCGCGTCGCGCGCCGCGATCCGGTCACGCAGCAGCTGCCAGTTCTCGCGGCGCGGCGCGGCCTCGGCCCGGACCCCCGACCATCCGCGCAGATTGCGTTCGACGACGATCGAGGTCTCATGGATGATCGTGTCGAACACGCTGTTGCCGGTCGCCCGCGCAGCGACGATGCCCAGGCGGGATGCCGCGGAGAACACCGCGGCCGCGTTGCCGGAGTCGATGCCCGCCAGCGCCGCATCCACCGTGGCGACCAGGTCGGCCAGGTCGTCGTCCGAGCACCGTGACAGCGAAAGGCTGAGCGCATTGCCCAGGAAGTAGGCGGCGAACTCGCCGGTGTCGCGGCGCAATGCGTCGCTGGGCGCGGTGACACGGGTGTAGCGGCCGACCGCGATCTCGACGAGCCCGAAGCGCTCCAGTCGTTGCAGTGCTTCTCGGACGGGTGTTCGCGACACGCCCAGCTGCTGGGCGAGCTCGACATCGCGGAGGCGATGTCCGGGAGGGAAAGTGCCGTCGGCGATCGCCGCGCCGATGCGCGCGTAGATCTCGTCACTCAGGATCATCCCGCTGACGAGCTCGATCGGGGCGAGGGTGGCACTCATTTGGAACGAATGGTACGTCGCCGCACCCGGCTGCGACAGGGGACGTCGCTGCGGGCCGACGCTCAGACGCGCGGCGTGGCCAACGGCGCACCCGCAGCGAACGCGCGCTCCCCGAAGCGGATGCCCATCCGCTCGTAGGCGGCGGCGTTCGGGTGCAGGCCATCGTTGAGGTCTGACACCTCGGCATCCGGGAGCAGATGCCGGCCGTCGAGGAAGAAGAGGCGCGGATCATCCGCACGCGCGGCGAGCACCCTCGAGACGGCGTTGCGCACGACACGGAGATTCATCGCGCGACGACGATCTGGGAGCGCTGGGATTCCCTCCTCCCCGACGGCAGCGTGAACCCCGGAGAGATGACGGGCTTCAACCACTACGCCCTCGGGGCGGTCGCCGACTGGATACATCGTGTCGACGGCGTCGAGGTGGACATCGCGCCGACACTGAGCGGGCGGGTGGAGCGCGTCGGCGTCGTCGGAACCATGCCACCGCCCACCGTCGGAGGGTGACGCGGCGCGACCTCAGCCCGCCGCTGCCGACTCCACGATCGACAGACCTCGCCCGCGCAGCCGCAGGCGCTCCTCCGACAGCGATGCGAGCAGGCGGTCGCGCGTGCCGCGGCCGTGTGCGACGACGAGCTCACGCGCGCGCTCGGCATCCCGGGCAGCGACCGCGGCCACGATCTCCCGGTGCTCGGCGGCGGCGTGGGCGCGGGAGGCGGCGCTGCGCACCTCGAGCCAGCGGGTGCGGCTGAGGCGCACGAGCGTGCCGGCGATCGCGTCGACGAGGAACGCATTGCGCGACAGTCGTGCCAGGGCGACGTGGAAGTCGCTGCCGTCGCGCAGCACGGCGTCGGCGTCGTCGTGCTCGCCGCCGGCACGGGCGATCGCGCCGAGGCTTTCCAGTTCGGCATCGTCGGCGCGGTCCACCGCGAGTGCGACGACGGCGGTCTCGAGCGCCTCGCGGTACTCCATGAGCGCACGGATCTCGCTGAGGTCGATCGGCGTCACGCGCCAGGTGCGGTCGTCGCGCCGTGTCAGTCCCTCGTTCTCGAGGCGCATGAGGGCGGCGCGGATGGGGGTGCGCGACGCACCGAGCATCGACTCGAGTCCGCGTTCGCTCAGCCGCTCACCCGGCAACAGGTCGAGGGACAGGATCGCGGCGCGCAGGCGCTCGTACGGACCGCCGGTCTCGGGGGAAGTGGTCACGTCGCTCCTATGGTGTACCAGGGTGGTATACCAGAGTGTACCCGACGGAGGATCAGACGATGCCGAGCACGAACACGACGACAGCGACGCCCACGCGAGCGTGGCTGATGCTGGCGCTGGGGGTGTTGGCGCAGGCCGCCGGAACCCTCCTCGTCTCGGCGCCGGCCTACCTGATCCCGCTCCTGCACACTCATCGCGCCATGCCCCTCGCTCAGGCGGGTCTGCTCGCATCGGCGCCCACTCTCGGCATGGTGTGCACGCTCGTCGTGTGGGGCGTGCTCACCGACAGGTACGGCGAACGGCAGATCATCGCCGGCGGGCTCGTCCTCACCGCCGTGTTCTCGCTCGCGGCCGCTGCGGCGAGCAGTGACGGCTACGTCGCCTTCGGTGTGCTCCTCGCGTGCGGGGGCGCCGCGTCGGCCAGCACGAACGCCGCGAGCGGTCGCGTCGTGATCGGCTGGTTCCCGGTGCAGCGCCGGGGACTCGCGATGGGCATCCGACAGATGTCACAGCCGCTCGGCGTCGCGACCGCAGCACTGACGGTTCCACCGCTGGCCGAGGGCGGGCTCGCCGCGCCCTTCGTCGTCGCCGCGGGGGTGACCGGCGCGCTCGCCGTGCTCTGCGCTTGGGGCATCCGCAATCCTCCGCGCCCCGCGCGCCGCATCGGCCCGGCGGATGCCGCGACCAACCCCTATCGCGGCAGCGCGTTCCTGGTGCGCATCCACCTCGCCTCGGCTCTTCTCGTCGTCCCGCAGTTCGTGCTGTCGATCTTCGGCCTGGTGTGGTTGGTGACGGCGATGGGATGGAGTGCGGCGGCGGCCGGCGCGCTCGTGGCGGCATCGCAGTTCGTGGGCGCGGTGGGCAGGATCGTCGTCGGTCACCTCAGCGATCGCGTCGGCACCCGCGTCGGCGTGCTGCGCTGGGTCGCCGGTGCCGGCGTGGTGGCGATGGCGGCGCTCGCGGCGGCCGGTGCCGTGCACGCGGACGCGCTCGTCGGCGTGCTGTACCTCGTCGCGTCCACGATCGCCGTCGCCGACAACGGCCTCGCCTACACCTCGGTCGCGGAGGCGGCCGGACCCTTCTGGTCGGGGCGAGCCCTCGGCATCCAGAACACCGGGCAGTTCGTCGCGGCGTCGGCGGTCGGCCCGCTGGTCGGGGCCCTCATCACCCTGGTGGGCTACCCCCTCGCGTTCGCGCTGGTCGGCTCGACGCCGCTCGCCGCACTCGCGATCACTCCGCGCCGAGACCGCGGCATGCACCGTTAGCGTGGTGTCATGAACGACCCGCATCGCTCCACCGTCGTCGTCTCCGGTGCCGGCACCGGCATCGGCCGTGCCGCGGCCCTCCGGCTCGCCGCCTCGGGCCGCCACGTCACCCTCGTCGGCCGCCGCCTCGGTCCGCTCCAGGAGGTCGCCGCCCACGACCCGGCGTCGTTCCTCGTCGTGGATGCCGATGTCAGCACCCCCGACGGCGCGCGCCGGGTGGCCGGTGCCGTGCGAGAGGCGGGACTCGGCTGCGCGGGCGTCGTCGCCTCCGCCGGGGGGAACGCCCCCGCGGCATCCGACGACAGCCTCGAAGCCATCCGCGATCACTGGCATGCGGGATTCGACCTCAACGTGATGACCGCGGTTCTGCTGGTCGAAGCACTGCGACCCGCGCTGGAAGCCGACGGGGGACGCGTCGTGCTGCTGTCGTCGGTGGCGGCTCTGCGCGGCTCGCGCACCGGTTCGTACGGTGCGTCCAAAGCGGCCCTGCACGCGTGGATGTTCGATCTCGCCGCACAGCTGGGTCGTTTCGGTGGCACCGCCAACGTCGTCGCGCCGGGATTCGTGCCCGGCACCGAGTTCTGGGCGGGGGTCTCGGACGAGGTCGTCCAGAACCGCATCGCGCAGACCCTCGTCGGCCGCGTGGGCGATGCCGACGAGATCGGCGGGATCATCGCCTGGCTGCTCGGCCCGGATGCCGGATGGGTGACGGCCCAGATCATCTCTGCCAACGGGGGGATGGTGCTCGGACGCTGAGCGGCGCCGGGCACCCGGCATCCGCCGATCCGCGTCGTCGGGAGCCTCAGTGCAGATCGTGCAGGCGCCTCAGCGTCTCCTCGGCGCCGCGACCGTCGCGCGCTTCGAGCTGGCGTCGCAGCGCGTGGAAGAGATCGACGCGGCTCCCGGCTGCGGTGACGAACGGGTCCCATCCGCGCAGATTGCGTTCGAAGGTCAGCGCCACTTCGCGAACGACACCGATGAAGACCGTGTTGTGGGTGGCGCGGATCATGAGCGCGAACATCTGCGTGCAGCGGGCGAACAGTCCCGCGATGTCGTGGAGTGCTGCGCTGTCGACCACGGCGTCGGCCGCCGCGAGGATGCCGTCGAGTTCCTCGTCGGTGGCATTGGCCAGGGCGAGACGGATCGCGTTGCCCATGAGGTAGGCGGCGAACACGCCCGTCTCGCGGCGCGCGCGCTCGTCGGGCACGGATACGCGGGTGTAGCGGCCGACGGCGATCTCGACGAGGCCGAACCGTTCGAGGCGCTGCAGCGCTTCCCGCACGGGAGTGCGCGAAATGCCCAGCTGTGTCGCGATGTCGACATCGCGCAGCCGTTCTCCGGGCGCGAGGGAGCCATCGACGATGGCCGCGCCGATGCGCGCGTAGACCTCATCGCTCAGGCTCACGCCAGTGGTCAGATCGTTGTGATCGATCGGGTGTAGATAAGCAGACATCTTGGTGAGACGGTTCGGGTCATCTCAGAGACGAGTGTACGGCCGCCGCCGCCCGCCGCGGGAGCGTGTCGGGCTTGCCACCTTTGGCGGTGTTCTTGCAACGTTTGTGTCACCTTGTCACATCTGATAGTGCGCGCGGGGATGCCGACCGTTAGCGTGGACCCCGTCGGCGCACTCGCGTCGGCATCGCACGTCAGTAAGGCAGTTCATGAGCACCAGCGGTACCGTCAAGTGGTTCAACTCGGAGAAGGGGTTCGGGTTCATCGCTCCCGATGAAGGCGGCGCAGACGTCTTCGCCCACTACTCCGCCATCGAATCGAGCGGCTACCGCTCGCTCGAGGAGAACCAGCGCGTTGAGTTCGAGATCGCCCAGGGCCCCAAGGGCCTGCAGGCGGAGAACATCCGACCCCTGTGATTTCGGCGGCCCGCTTCACGCGGGCCGTTTTCACGTCGGAGCGAGCCGCCGTCCACACCTTGTGCGACGGCGGCTCGTTCGTCGTGAGCGAGGATCACTCCGGATCGAGTCGCACGATCTTCTCGGCGCTCACGGCTGCATCGGCGATCGCCGCGCAGCGCCCCTCTTTCTCGGACGAGCTCAGTCGGCGTGAGACGCGGACTCTTCGTCGATGAGCAGCAGTGCCCGCAGCTGCGCCGCATCTTCCACGGCGGCGGACGCGCCATCGGCCTCGTGTGGCCAGCTGAAACCCCAGCGTACGAAGATCACCGGCACCCCCTGCGCGGCGCCGCCCTCGACGTCGTGGTGACGGTCGCCGACGAGCACCGGACGGCTCGTGTCGACTCCGGCCGCGTGTAGGCGGCGGAGGGCTTCGGCGACGATGTCGGACTTCGACGCGAGCGTCTTCTCATCGGGGGTGGAGCCCACCATCGCCGTCATGTGCGGCGCCAGGTCGAAGTGCTCCATGAGTGCGACGACCTGCACCTCCGGCTTCGAACTCGCGGTCGCCTGAGCGATGCGTGCGGTGTCGAGGTCGGCGATGATCTCGGCCACTCCCGGGTAGAGCCGCGCTCCCGTGGTGTACCCGTCGGCCTTGCCGAGGGTGCGGTAGTACGCGACGGCCTCGGTGGCCTGTTCCGGCGTCATGCCGACGTTGTCCTGGAACGAGTTGAACATCGGCGGACCGATCCAATGCACGAGCTCGTCACGCGTCGGGGCGGGCTTGCCGAAGTGCTCGAGGGCGGTCGTGAGACGGCGGAGAATGCCGTCGGAAGCATCGACGAGGGTCCCGTCGACGTCCCAGAGCACGCACGTGAAAGGGGATCGCATCGTCATGGGTCCAGCCTAGGGTGCTGTCAGAACAGTCGCGGCGCGCCCGATTCGACGCCCTTCATACCCTCGTAGTCGAGTGTCACGCAGCGGATGCCGCGGTCGCCGGCGAGCGTCTTGGCTTGCGGTTTGATCTCCTGGGCGGCGAACACTCCCGCCACCGGCGCGAGGTGGGGGTCGCGGTTGAGCAGCTCGAGGTACCGGGTGAGCTGCTCGACACCGTCGATGTCACCGCGGCGTTTGACCTCGACCGCGATCGTGCCGCCGTTCGGATTGCGCAGCAGCAGATCGACGGGGCCGATCGCCGTCGGGAACTCCCGGCGCACGAGAGTGAGACCCTCCCCGATCACGTCGACCTGCTCGGCGAGCAGCCGCTGCAGATCGGCCTCGACACCGTCCTTCTGCAGGCCGGGATCGACGCCGAGCTCGTGCGACGAGTCGTGCAGCACCTCGTAGATCCGCACGAGCAGGGCATCGCCGGTCTTCGCGTGGGTCACGCGCCAGTGTTCGATCACGCCGGCCGACGCCGACTCGGCATCCGGCGCCTCGACGCTGAGGGTGCACGGGGGGCTCATCCAGTTGAGCGGGGCGTGCTGGATGTCTCGATGGAACGCGACGGTCCCGTCGGCCTTGATCATGATCAGACGGGTCGCGAGGGGAAGGTGGGTGTTCAGCCGTCCGGAGTAGTCGACGGAGCAGCGGGCGATGATGAGACGCACCCGTCCAGTCTCGCAGTCTCCGGGGTCGGATCATCGCCGGGCGTCGATGCTCAGAAAGGCGGCGCGGATTCGGGTGGTGGAGGTGACGGCCGGTCGATGATGAAGGCGACCGGCGGGACGGGGGCGTCTTCTCGGTAGATCCGGCCCGTGGGCGAGGTCCATTCGAGCATTCCCCGAGCGTGCTGGCGCACCGTCCAGGCGGTGAACTGCTTCATCGAGTGGTGTCGCTGGCACAGGTGGGCGAGGTTCCCCAGGGCGGTGGGTCCGCCCTGGGCGTGGTCGATGGTGTGGTCGATCTCGCAGCGGATCGCGGCGCGGCGGCATCCGGGGAACCGGCAGTGCTGGTCGCGGGCTCGGAGGAACCGGCGTTGCGGTCCGGCGGTGCGGTAGCGGTCGACCGAGATCACCGTGCCGTCGATCGGGTCGGTGAGCACACGGGTGAGGGTCGGCGCGTTCGCGGCAAGACACTGAGCCGTATCGGCATCCACCGGCGTGCGCCCGACGAGATCGCAGGGCCCGTCGTCGGTGCCGAGGAGCGTGAGGACGGGCACGATCACCTGCACCTGTGCGCGGATCGCACCGAGGGCTCCCGGTCCGTCACCGGTGGCGGTGGGATCCACCGTGGGCGCACCGCTCAGCAGCAGGTCGCTGAGCACGTCCGCACGCACCTGATCGGTCGTTCGCGCATCATCGTCTTTCGGGTCTCCCGCATCGATGATGACCGCCGCTTGCTGCGTGAGACGATCCATGACCCCTTCGGCGATGACCGTCGGCAGCGTCGCCACCAGATCGGACATGCCTTCCGCCCCGGGAACGACGCGCACCCGGCGGCACGCGGCCGCCTCACGGTGGCGCTCGGTGAACGAGCGCTCCGCCGTGCGTTCCGCGAGGATCTCCACCGCCGCCCGCACCCTGTTCGGGGTGTCGCTCCCGCATAGCCGCACGGCTTCGGCCTCGAACTCGGCCCGGCGCCGCACCGGCACGACTCTGCCGGCATCCATGACGATCCGAACGTGCCCACGGGTGATCCGGCCCGACTCCCACGCGTCGAGCGTCATCGGGAACCCCTCGACCAGCTCGCGGGCCTCGCCGATGCGCTGCTGCACCGTCCGATCCGTGGCCCGCAACACGCCACCGAGTTCCGCCGCGATCGACCGCAGCACCATGTCATGCTGACGCACCGAGAGACGTTGCCCGGCGCCCTCACGGTCGGCGAGCTGCCCGGCGCGGGCCAGCACCCGCACCTCTGCGACCTGGGCCGCCGTCACGGCACGGGCGACGGCGGCGGTCTCGTCGACGAGGCCCGCCAGCGCAGCCATGAACCGGCTACCGCTCTCGGTGTCGATGACGCCCCCCGGCGCGAACTCCGTCATGGCTCCATTGTCGCGCATGCCTCGGACATTTGTTCTAATGTCCGAGCGCGAAAGCGCGGTATCCCGTCGCGGCGCACCGCTCAGTGGTGGCCTGCGCCCACCTTCGAGCCCGCGATCGGCTTGGCGGCTCCCGATGCCAGGCCGCTCATCGCGATGAGACCGACGATGATCCAGAGGGTGTTGAGGATGCCGATCTGGTGGCTGACCCAGCCGAGGACGGGCGGACCGCACAGGAACGCAACGTACCCGATCGTCGCCGCAGCAGAGACGGATGCCGCCGCCTTGCGGGGATCGTCGGCCGCCGCCGACATGCCCAGGGGGAAGCCCAGCGACGCACCGGCTCCCCACAGGGCCACGCCGATGAAGGCGACCGGAAGGTTCGGCGCGAGGATGAAGACGACCAGGCCCAGCCCGGCAGCCACCGACAGAGCGCGGAGGGTCCACACGCGGCCGATCCGGTCGACGAGCGGGCCGCCCACAGCGCGGAGCACCGTCATCGCGACGGAGAAGACGGTGAGGAAGACCGCTCCCGTGGCCTCGGACTCGTTGTGGCCGTCGACGACCGCGATCGTCAGCCAGTCGTTCGCGCTGCCCTCGGCGAAGGCCATGCCGAGGATGATCGCACCGATCGCATAGGTGCGGGGGTCGCGCCAGACCTCGAGCGCAGCATGCAGGCGCTCCCGGCGCCCCGGAGACGCGGCGTCGGGATCGATGGCGATCTGCTCCTGCAGGGGGATGGACCGCAGCGCGTTGGCCGTGATCGCGAGCCAGACGACGGCCACGGTGCCGAGGTGCCACGATGCGCCGACCCCCCATGCCGTCATCGCGACGCCGATACCGGCTCCTGCGACGGTGCCGAGGCTGAAGAACGCGTGGAACAGCGGCATGAGCGTTCGCTCGAACGCCTGCTCGACCTCGGCGGCCTCGACGTTCATCATCACGTCGGTGGCGCCGAAGCACAGGCCGAGCATCGCGAGTCCGACCACCGTCAGAGGATACGACGACAGCGCGTCCACCCCGAGAGCCGCGAGGAAGAGGCCAATCGCGATGCCCACGATCGTCACGGACAGTCCGCGCTTGGCGCCCCAGCGCACGACGACGACATTGGCCGACATCACACCGATGAGCGAGCCGGCGCCCATGGCGAACAGGAGGATGCCGACCTCGAAGTCGTCGATTCCGAGGTTCTGCTTGACGGCCGGCAGCCGCGACGCCCACGACGCGAAGGTCACGCCGCACAGGAGGAACAGCGTGAAGATCGAGGTGCGCCAACGGACGAGCTGGCGGCGGTCGAGGCGGGGGCGGGTGATCACCACCTCACTGTATCCACATTTTCTCGAATCGATTCGATCCCTTGAGGTTGAGCGCGCCACGAGGCCGATCACCGGCCCGAAACGATTCGACGCGGGTTAGCATCGGGGGGTGACGAACCGCCGGGCCACCATCGCCGACGTCGCCCGCGTCGCGGGCGTCTCGCCCTCGACGGCATCCGTCGTCTTCAGCGGCAAGACCCCGGTCTCCGACACCACCCGACTGCGGGTCATCGAGGCCGCCGACTCCCTGGGCTACACCGGGCCGGACCCCCGCGCCGCCTCGCTGCGTCTGGGCCGCAGCGGCATCGTCGCCGTCGTCGTCGGTTCATCATTGAACTTCATGTTCGTCGACCCCGTCCAGCGTCTCCTGATGGACGGGCTCGCCGAAGCCGTCGCCCCCCTCGGTGCGGGCCTCCTCCTCCTTCGCCGCGACGCCGAACTCGACATCGAGAACGCCCCGACCCTGACGACGGCGTCCATCGACGCCGCGGTGCTCATCGGCTGCGATGGGTCGCTGCGCCAGTCCCTGCCGATCGTGCAGGCCCGCGGCATCCCCGTCGTGGTCGTCGAAGGAGATGCCGGCGAGGGCATTCCGCGCATCGCTTTGGACAACCGCGACGCGCAGCGGCGAGCGGCGCAGCACATCCAAGACCTCGGTCACACCCGCGTCGCGATCGTCACCCTGTGGCCGGACGCGGCCGGGTCGGTCGGCTGGCTCGCATCGGATGCCGAGATCACCGTGGACGTGACGCGGGATCGTCTTCAGGGTGCTCGCGACGTCTTCCCCGACGCACCGGCCTTCGCCTGCGCGGGCAGCTCCATCGACGACGGATTCGCCGCGGGCCGTGTGCTGTTCGCCGACCCGCGCACGCGGCCCACAGCCGTCATCGCGCAGAGCGATCTGCTGGCCGCGGGCGTCATCCGTGCCGCCGAGGACGCCGGCCTGCGGGTTCCTCAGGACGTCAGCGTCACCGGGTTCGACGGCGTTCCCGTCGACGGGCTCGCCCCCTACGAGCTGACCACGCTCGTGCAGCCCGCGACGGCGAAAGGCCGCGCGGCGGGCGCCGCGATCGCCGCGATGCTGGACGGGCGCGAACCGGAGTCGGTCGACCTCACCTCCACATTCCGCATCGGTAATACGACCTCGCGCACCGGGTGACATCGGTCGCCCGGTAGACTGGACATCCGACCCCCGCGACCCGTCAGGAGGCCAGATTGCTCGTGCTCCTGGCTGCGTTCGCGGTGATTCCGCTGGCGTTGCCGTGGCTGGTCGGGCGTATCGGCCCGCGGGCATTCTTCGTCGCGGCGCTGCTGCCGGTCGTGGCGTTCGTGCACGCGGCCCTGGCCACGCCCGATGTCATCGCCGGACGGGTGCCGACCGAGTCCCTGCCCTGGATCCCTCAACTCGGCGTCGACCTCTCGATGCGCATGGACACCCTCGGCTGGGTCCTGACGCTCATCGTGACGGGGGTGGGAGCGCTCGTGCTGCTCTACTGCCGCTGGTACTTCGACGGAAAGACGCAGGGCGTCGGACTCTTCGCCGCCGTGCTCCTCGGGTTCGCCGGAGCGATGTACGGACTCGTCCTGACGGACGACATCATCGTGCTCGTGATGTTCTGGGAGATCACCAGCATCCTGTCGTACCTGCTCATCGGCTTCTATCACGCGCGTGGTGCGAGCCGGCGAGCCGCCCTGCAGGCCCTGCTCGTCACGACGCTGGGCGGCCTGGTGATGTTCGTCGGGGCGGTCATGCTGTCGGTGATCTACGGCACGAACAGCATCACCGCGATCGTGAGCGGCACGGCCGCGCTGAGACCGGACAGCGAGGGGCTGCTCTCCACCGCGATCGTCCTGCTGCTGCTCGGCGCGCTCAGCAAGTCCGCGATCTTCCCCTTCCACTTCTGGCTTCCCGGCGCGATGGCCGCGCCCACCCCGGTCAGCGCATACCTGCACGCGGCGGCGATGGTCAAAGCCGGCATCTACCTGATCGCCCGGTTCGCGCCCGCGTTCGCCGAGAACGAGCTCTGGCGGCCGATCGTCATCGGGCTGGGCATCTTCACCATGCTCCTGGGCGGCTTCCAGGCGCTGCGCGAATCCGATCTCAAGCGCATCCTCGCCTTCGGCACGGTGAGCCAGCTCGGCATGCTGACCGTCGTGCTGGGCTACGGAGAGCGCAACTCCGCGCTTGCGGGTCTCGCGCTGCTGATCGGCCACGCGCTCTTCAAGTCGGCGCTCTTCCTCATCGTCGGCATCATCGACCGCCAGCTGTCCACACGCGACATCGGCGAACTCTCCGGCGTCGGACGCCAGGCGCCCACGCTCGCCGTGGTGTCGATCATCGCCATCGCGTCGATGGTCGGATTCGCCCCCACGGTCGGCTTCGTCGCGAAAGAGGCGGTGCTCACCTCGCTGCTCGAGGGCGGCACCCGCCCCGACGCGCTCATCCCGCTGCTCGGCATCCTTCTCGGCTCGATCCTCACCACCGCGTACGGCCTGCGTTTCGTGTGGGGCGCGTTCTGGACGAAGAAGGATGCCGCGGGGACGGCCCGACCCGTCACACCGTGGCCCGACCCTCCCCTGGGCTTCCTTGCGGCGCCGATCCTGCTGGCGGCGTTGACCCTCGCCGCGGGCTTCGCGGCCCCGCTGCTGGACACGGCGTTCTCGGGCTACGCCGACACACTCCCCGCCGCCGGCGGATATCCGTACCATCTCGCGCTCTGGCACGGGTGGGAGCCGGCGCTGTTCCTCTCGCTGGGCAGCATCGCACTGGGCGCGGTGGTGTTCACCGTCGCGCAGCGCACGGGACGGATGCCGCGTCGCGTGCTGCCCTTCACCGCCGCCGACGTCTACAACCTCGTGCTCCGCCTGATCGCGCGCATCGCGGTGTGGACCACGACCTTCACCCAGCGCGGGTCGCTGCCGGTCTACGTCGGCACGATCTTCGTCGTGTTCGTGGCGGCCGAGGGCACGGCGCTGTTCGCCAGCAGCGACTGGCAGATCTCGCTCGACGCCTGGCAGACGCCCATGCAGCTGGTGGTCGCTCCGATAATGATCATCGCGGGAATCTTCGCGGTGCGGGCCCGAAAGCGCTACACCGGTGTCGTGCTGGTCTCGGCGACCGGGCTCGGCATGATCGCCCTGTTCGCAACCAGCGGGGCGCCCGACCTCGCCCTGACGCAGATCCTCGTCGAGACCGTCACCCTCGTGGCGTTCGCTCTGGTGCTGCGTCGCATCCCCGCGCGCCTGGGGGAGCACAACGCCTCCGTCAAGCCGATCCTCCGGGCGATCCTCGCCATCGCGGTCGGCGCGACGATGGCGATGGTCGCGATGGTCGCGACCGGAGCGCGCGTGGCGACGCCGATCTCCGAGCGCTTCCCCGACCTCGCCCACGAACTCGGGCACGGCAAGAACGTCGTGAACGTCGCTCTCGTCGACCTGCGCGGCTGGGACACGATGGGAGAGCTGTCGGTCCTGATCCTCGCCGCCACCGGTGTGGCCTCGCTGGTGTTCGTCACGCACCGCTCCGATCTCATCTCACGGTCGATCTCGGCGCTGCCGACGGGTGTCACCCGCACGCGGCGGCCCCTCATCGAAACGGCGGAGGGACCGCGGCCCCGCGGAAGCGATCCCGACAGCACGCGTCAGACATGGCTCGTGGGTGGACAGAAGGTGCGCCCGGAGAACCGGTCGATCCTGCTCGAGGTCATCGTGCGGATCCTCTTCCACACGATCATCGTCGTGTCGATCTACCTGCTCTTCGCCGGTCACAACCTCCCCGGCGGCGGCTTCGCGGGAGGGCTCGTCGCCGGCATGGCGCTCGTCATGCGCTACGTGGCGGGCGGACGATACGAGCTCGGTGCGGCGGCCCCCACGGATGCCGGGCGTCTGCTCGGCGCCGGGATGGCGCTCGCCGTCGCCACGGCGGTGGTGCCGCTGCTGTTCGGCCTGCCGCCGCTGAAGAGCGTGTTCTGGGAGGCGGAGATCCCGATCATCGGTCACATCGAGTTCGTGACGTCGACCCTGTTCGACATCGGCGTCTACCTCGTCGTGGTCGGCCTCGTGCTCGACGTGCTGCGTTCGCTCGGTGGCGAGGTCGACCGGCAGACGCAGGAACTTCGCGAGCGGGGGGTGATGGTCTCGTGACCGTCTCGGCCGTTCTCATCGTCATCATGGCCGCCCTCTTCGCGTGCGGCGCCTACGCGATGCTCGAGCGCAGCCTCACCCGCGTGCTGATCGGCTTCCTGCTGCTGGGCAACGCGACCAACCTGTTCCTGCTCGTCGTCATGGGCCGCCCCGGCATCGCCCCCTTCTTCGGCGCGGGTGGCGTCGATGAGATGAGCGACCCACTTCCGCAGGCGCTGACGCTCACGGCGATCGTCATCACCTTCGCCGTCTCGGCCTTCCTGCTCGCGCTCATCTACCGCTCCTGGCAGTTGGGTCAGGCCGACACGGTGGTCGACGACGAGGAGGACATCGCCCTTCGTGATCGCGGTGCCGTCGAAGAGGACGAGATGGACGACGAGACGTCCATCGAAGACGACGACGAGGATGCGACGACCGACTTCATCGGCACCGAGACGGCCCCGATCACGGTGCTGCACCATCGCGACCTCGACGGCATCCGCGACGACGCGCCCGTCGACCGCCCGGGCCGAGACGGCGGTGATGCGCGGTGAGCGCTCTGGTTCCCCTTCTCGTCGCCCTGCCGCTGCTCGGCGCGGGCATCGCGCTCGTCTTCGGTCGCCAGCGCCGCGTCCAGGTCGGTGTCTCGGTCGTCACGCTCACGCTCGTGCTGGCGATCGCCGCCGTGCTTCTTTACACCGTCGACTCGTCGGGGCAGGCGATCGCTGTGTCGGTGGGCGGCTGGCCCATCCCGTTCGGGATCGTGCTGTACGTCGACCGTCTCGCGGCGCTGCTCGTCGTGATCTCGAGCATCGTGCTGCTCGCCGTCCTGCTCTTCTCCGTCGGGCAGGGTGCGGCCGACGGCGACGACGACACCCCCGTGACGATCTTCCACCCCTCGTACCTCATCCTGTCGGCGGGTATCTTCAACGCGTTCATCGCGGGCGACCTCTTCAACCTGTACGTCGGCTTCGAGATCCTGCTGGTCGCCTCGTACGTGCTCATCACCCTCGGCTCCACGGAGTCGCGCATCCGCGCCGGGGTCGTCTACATCGTCGTCTCGCTCGTCTCCTCCATCCTCTTCCTCGCCGCCATCGCCGCCATCTACGGGGCGCTGGGCACCGTGAACATCGCGCAGCTGGCCGAGCGGATGACCGAACTTCCGGATTCGACGCAGCTCGTCCTGCACCTCATGCTGCTGCTCGCGTTCAGCATCAAGGCGGCCGTGTTCCCCCTGTCGTTCTGGCTGCCCGACTCGTACCCGACCGCGCCGGCCCCCGTCACCGCGGTCTTCGCGGGCCTGCTGACGAAGGTCGGCGTCTACGCGATGATCCGCACCGAGACGCAGATCTTCCGCGACAACGACGTCAACACGCTGCTGCTGATCGTCGCGCTGGCGACGATGATCGTCGGCGTCCTGGGTGCGCTGGCTCAGGCCGAGCTCAAGCGCATCCTGTCGTTCACGCTCGTCAGCCACGTCGGCTACCTCGTGTTCGGGCTCGCGATCGCGACACCCCTCGCCCTCGGCGCGACCATCTACTACATGGTCCACCACATCATCGTGCAGACCACGCTCTTCCTCGCGGTCGGGCTCGTCGAGCGTCGTGCCGGCTCGACGTCGATCCTCAAGGTGAAGGGTCTGATGCGTGCCGCACCCCTGCTGGCGGTGCTGTTCTTCATCCCGGCGATCAACCTCGGCGGCCTGCCGCCGTTCTCGGGCTTCATCGGAAAGCTCGCGCTGTTCGATGCCGCCGCTGAGGTCGGCACGCCGCTCATGTACATCCTGATCATCGGCGGCATCGTCACCTCGTTGTTGACCCTCTACACCCTCATGCGCGCGTGGAACCTCGCCTTCTGGCGCGAGGACGACGACCACACCGAGGAGACCGGCGTCGTCGACCGCATCTCGTACCTCGGCGACGCCCCGGCGGCCGACGACGAAGGCGCGCGCCGCGTCATCCCTCGCATCATGACCGCCACGACGGCGGGAATGGTCGCGGTCACCATCGCCCTCACGGTCTTCGCCGGTCCCCTCTACGCGCTGTGCGCGAGCATCGGCGACGCGCTGCTCACGCCCGTGACGCTCGTGCAGCTCGACGACGGGGGCGGATCGTGAGCCCGACATCATCGGTGGCCGCCGCCGTCTGGCGCCAGCTTCCCTTCTTCGTGTGGCTGGTCGCCCTGTGGATGCTGCTGTGGGGTCAGTTCACGGTGCTCGCCGCCGTGACAGGCGTCATCGTGGCGATCGTGGTGACGCGGGTGTTCCGACTGCCGGCGGTCGAGCTGTCGGGACGGGTGAACCTCTGGTACGGCCTCGTCTTCGTGGTGATGTTCTTCCTCGCTCTCATCCGCGGCTCGCTGCTCGTCGCCTGGCAGACCCTCCATCCGCGGCGCTACCCGGGGACAGCCGTGATCGCGGTGCCGCTGCGTACCGACGACGACCTGATCATGGCGCACGTCGGCGTCACCGCGTCGCTCATCCCGGGCTCGCTGATCGTCGACGTCGACCGTGACCGACGCATCCTGTTCCTGCACGTCATCGGCGTCTCGTCCGACGACGACGTGGACAGACAGCGCCGCGCCGTGCAGGGGTGGGAGGCGCGTATCGTGCGCGCCGTGGGATCGCGCGCGCAGCTGCGGGCCCTCCAGCAGAGCGGTGCGCGCTCGCCGCAGGAAGGGGGCGCACCCCGATGACCGTGCTCATCGTCGCCATCTACGTCGTCTTCGCCGCGGCGGGCCTTCTCACGCTGTGGCGCATCATCGTGGGACCGTCGATCCTCGACCGCGCGGTGGCGTCGGACGTGCTGCTGACGCTCGTCATGTGCGCCCTGGGCGCGGACATGGTGATCAACCATCACACCCGGTCGCTTCCGGCGCTGCTGATCATCGCCGCCGTCGGCGTCTTCGGCTCCATCGCCGTGGCGCGCTTCGTTGCACGAAGGGACAACACCGACCGATGAACGACATCCTCGACATCGCGGCCCTGGTCCTCGTGCTCATCGGCGGCCTGCTGTGCATCACGGCCGCGATCGGGCTGCTGCGCTTTCGCGATGTGCCGACGCGTCTGCACGCAGCGACGAAGCCGCAGGTGCTCGGGCTCATCCTCATCTGCCTGGCGATCGCGCTCTCGCTGCGTAGCTGGCCGGTCGTCGCGTTCCTCGTCCCCGTGGTGATGATGCAACTGGCCACGGCGCCGCTGTCAGCGCACATGGTCGGGCGCCAGGCCTATCGCAACGGCACGATCGACGAGCGCTCGCTGTACGTCGACGAGCTCGACGAAGCCCGTCGGACGCCCCCCGCCGCGGGCGGCTGAGCGCGAGAACTCCTCCCCATGGGCGGATGTGCCGGGGATGCCGATGCCTCCTGTGGACAACGGTGCGCGCGCCCGGCATCCCCGGCACACTGGACGAGTCGGGGGCCGGACCGTCAACTGGGGGGTCACGGGTCCGGCCCCGACACTCTTCGCCGGGTGCGGCCGAGTGCGGCCGGGTGCGGGTCGGGGTGAGGATTCCCCCCGACCGGGGTGCAGGACCGGTCGGTCGGGCGATGTGCTCGGCGGGTGCGGAATGTGTACTGGACGCATCGCTCCAGAGAGGCACCGCACTGTGACGACCACGACCCCACCACCCCTGACGCTCGAGCCCGCGCTACGCGACGACCTCACCGACTTCAGCACGCGCCTCCAGGCGTCGTTCGCCCCGGCGGTGGAGAGGGAGACGGGACACCCCAGCCCCGAGCCCATCCCCAGCGACCAGGAGCTGGCAGCGGCGTTCGATGCGCCCGGCGCAGAGGTCCTCCATGTCATCGAGGCAGGCGAGCGCGTGGGGGGTGCGGTCGTGGTGCCTGGGCGCGAAGCGGGCCACCGGGCCCTGGAGCTGTTCTTCATCGATGTCGGTCGAGAAGGTCACGGACTCGGGCGTCTGGCGTGGCGGGCGATCGAGGAGCGCTATCCCGACACGAGGGTCTGGGAGACCTTCACCCCGCACTTCGAAGTGCGCAACATCCACTTCTACATCAACGTCTGCGGCTTTCACGCGGTGGAGTTCTTCCACGAGGGACATCCTCACCCGGAGCCGCCCGGGGGTCCGGCCCATCCGGAGGGTCCCGCGGAGAGCTTCGACGGTGAGGACCGGGGCTTCCGTTTCGAGAAGGTGATGCCGACGCGCTGACGCGGCCGGAGCAGGGATCTCAGGGCGCGAGCGAGGGCGTGTGCGGCATCCCGAACTCGTGCCGCAAGACGCTGCGTGCCGCGAACCATCCCGACTGCCCATGGACCCCCGGACCGGGACTCGTCGCGGCCCCGCAGAGGTAGACGCCCGGCAGCGGCGTGCGCCACGGCTCGGTGCTGAGGACGGGGCGCGCGAGCAGCTGACGCAGGGTCGCGGCGCCGGCCGCGATGTCGCCGCCGATGTAGTTCGGGTTGTCGGCTTCGAGCTGGGCGGCGGTCGTACTGTGCGACGCGATGATCACATCGCGAAACCCGGGAGCGACGTTCTCGATCGCCCCGATCACGGCCTCGGTCTGGTCCACCGTCGAACCGGCCGGCACGTGTGTGTACGCCCAGAGGGCGTGATGGCCTTCCGGTGCGCGGGTGGAGTCGAAGACCGACGGCTGCGAGACGAGCACATAGGGGGATGCCGCGTGTCGCCCGGCGAGCACGTCGCGCTCGGCCGCGGCGATCCGGGCACGCGTGCCGCCGATGTGCACGGTGCCGGCTCCGGCGATCCGTTCGTCGGCCCAGGGGACCGGCCCCGACAGGGCGAACTGCACTTTCGCGGAGCCGCTGCCGTAGCGGAACCGCTCCAGGCGTTGCCGATAGGACCCCGGCATCCGCTCGCCGGCGAGCCGCACGAGCGCTCGCGGTGTGACGTCGAGCACCACCGCGCGGGCGTGCAGCTCGTCGAGCGAGGTGATCTCATGATCGAGCACGATCTCGCCGCCGTGTGCGCGAAAGTCGTCGGCCAGAGCGTCCGAGATCGCCTGGGACCCGCCGATCGGGATCGGCCAACCGCCCGCGTGCGCGTGCGTCTGCAGGGCGAGTCCGGCGGCCGCGGCGACCAGGCTCGGCTGCGGCGCGATCGCATGGGCGGCGACACCGGTGATCATGGCCGGTGCGACGGCGCCGGTGAAGGGCGCATCCCACGCGGCGCTGCCCTGGACGAGCGCGCGCACACCGAAGCGGGCGGTGACGAGCGGATGCGGCGGCACGCGCAGCAGCGGGGACCCCGTGAACCGGGCGACCTCCCGCGCGCGGCTGGCGAGAGGGGCGATCAACCGTCGGTAGGCGGCACCGTCGCGGCCGAGGCCGTCGACGGTGCGCTCCAGGTCGCGGTACGCGATGCCGGAGCCGCCGTCGATGGGGCTCAAGGGATGCGCGAACGAGATCTCCGGGGTGACGAACTCCACGCGCCGCGCGAGCCCGAACGCGCGGAAGAAGGGAGAGGCGAGCGCGAGCGGATGCACGGCTGAGCAGGTGTCGTGGCGGAACCCGGGGGCGACAGTCTCGGCGGTGCGGGCTCCGCCGCCGAGCTGTGCCATCCGTTCGAAGACGCGCACCGACAGGCCCGCCCGCGCGAGCGTGACCGCGGCGGCCAGGGCGTTGGGGCCCGATCCCACCACCTCGACGTCGGTCATGCCCGCCCCGCCCCGGCCTCAGTGGCATCCGTCGCCTCTGCGGCGTCCGCGACCGCGTCGGCATCCACCGCGCCGGCCTCCGGCGTGGGAACGCTCGGGCGTGCCGTCGGTTGCGCGGCATCCCGCTCTCTGCGGCGTCCCTCAGCGAGGAAGCGCAGACGCTGGATGGTCTCCTCGTTGCGCAGGTGCAGCAGGGGCGCCCACAGAAAGCGTGGGATGCGGGCGGCCCCGCCGACGGGCTCCTCGGCGAGCCGGACGATGCAGCCGTCGCCGCGCGGCTTGACCTCGATGACGATGATCACGCGCCCGAACGGTCCGGCCTTTCCGCGCAGTCGGATCCGCCGGGGCGGCGACCACTCCACGACCTGCGTGTCGTCGTCGATGAGCACCGGCCAAGCGCCGAGCGAATGGTGGATGTGGGAGCCTTCGGCCGGCCACTCCGGGTCGACCGCGCGCATGCGCGAGGCGCCCACCACCCACGACGGATAGACCCAGCCGTCGCCGAGGACGGCGAAGACGTCGTCGGGCGTGCAGTCGAACAGTCGGACGCTGGCGGTCGCCATGGGGTCTCCTCCGTGTCCCTCCCGATCGTAGGCGACGGCGAACGGGGCGCGAAGGGGGTGACAGGGCGCCGGGGCCCTCACAGGCCAGGCCGTCCCTGCTGGCCGGAGCTTCCCGACCGAGGCGGTTCCGGACGCGGCGGAGGGCGGGAGCCCACGACCATGCTCCTGCCCTCCCTTCTTCATCGCCCGGGCCGTGCTGCGCTGCAGCGCGCCGAGCGTCGGTGACGGGTGCGAGGAGCGACGCCGGCGCTGCCGCGTGTCACCTCCGATGCACGCGGCTCGCGAGTGTGAATGTTCCGATGCCGAGCAGGACCATGAGGGCGCCCAGAACGCCCCATCCCCACGGCTGCTCCCCGCCGGTATGCGCCAGTGTCGCTGTCGCCTCCGCTGTCAAGGGGGGAGCGGCCGCGGTCGTGGAGGCTGCTTCCGTGGGCGACGAGCCGGGTGCCGTGACCGCCAGAGCGGTGGAGGTTGCTGCAGCATCCATCGTGCACTGTGCGCGAGCGCTCGCGCGGACGGATATGGTGTGGCCGGTGTCGGCATCCTGGACGACGTACCGGTCGCCGGCGGATCCCGCGATCGGGTTTCCATCGCGCAGCCATTGATAGTCGACGATCTCGGGAGTCGGCGTCCAGCTACCGGCGTGGGCGGTCAGGGTCTCGCCTGTGCGCGGCGTTCCGCTGATCGTGACCTCACCCGGGGTGAAGGCGGCCGGGATGACGGAGAGCGTGATGGATGCGGTGTCGGTCGTCACCCCTGTGGCGGGGGTGACGCCGTTGCTGGCGCGCAGGGTGAGGACCGTGTCGCCGACGGTCGTCGTCGTTCCGGAGATGACTCCGGTTGTCTGGTCCAGCGTAAGCCCCACGGGCAGCTCGCCGCCGATGATCGTGAACCATGATGGCGTCGGAGTTCCGGTCGCGGTCGGCGCATCGGAGGCGAACTCCCGGCATGCGGCGACCGTGTACGCATCGTTGCTCCGAAGCACGGGTGCGTGAACCTGGCGGAGAGCGATGACACCCATGCCGTCGACGGAATCGGCGCTGCGCGCGGAGAAGTAGCCGAGGACGTAGACGGTGCCGTCGGGTGCGGCGGTGACTCCGAAGCTGGACCTCGGCATCACCGGCGCGAAAGCGGGCGACTCGCGAAACGCGATCTTCCTGCCGGGTGCTGCCGGATCGGCCAGGTCTCGCATGAAGACGTCAGAGGATGAGTCGATCGTGTAGAGCTTGCCGTCCGCACCGATCGTGGCCTGTACGACGTCGGACGCGGACGCGGCTGTCAGATCGGACCCGTCGAGGTTGACCGTGTACAGGGTTTGATTGCCCACCCACAGCAGCTTTCCCTCTGGGGTGACGTTCAGTTGACTCGTCGCATAGGACATGGACGTGCCGGCGGGGAGGGCTGCGGCGGTTACTGCGCCGCTCGAAGCGTCGATGGCGGCCACGGCGGTCGTCGCGCCGGACAGAATCGTCGCGAAGCGTCCGTCCGTGAGTCGCGCCAGTCCCAGCGGCCAGCCGGAGCTCGAGATCGTGACCTGTGACAGCGTCGCTCCGTCGGCCGAGAAGTGAGTGAGCACATTCGTCGAGCCGCTTCCGAGTGCCCAGATCGAACCATCAGGGTCAGCCCACAACCCGGTTGGATACGTGTCGTAGTGCTCGGCGCCGGGGTCGCCGGTGACGACGCCGAACCTCGCGAGCAGCTCTCCCGTCCTGGGGTCGAAGCGCTGGATCAATGGGCTACTGCCGGACGAGACATTCGCGATCACAGAGAGCGAGCCGTCGGCACCGAAGACGCCGTTTGTCGGTGCAGCGAAGTGTCCGCCGTGCGGCACGGTGCCAGCGGGCGCCGTGTACCCGGTGTCCCAGTGCGTCGCGTAGCTGTACTCGCCGTCGGCGCCGATCGTCTCGGGCTCCGCCGCCCCAGCCGGAGAAGCCGCCGAGGCGAACAGGGAGGCCGCGAGGAAGGTGAAGGCGGCCGTCCTTCCGCGTCGCGAACGTGGCCTGACTGTTCTCGCGCGCGACGATGGGTGCTTACTCGTGTTCATGTGGATCTCTTCCTCCGGCTTTCGAAACGAACATGCATGAGCGTGACGGTGAATCTGACGCGGCCCTGGCGTCCGCTGACCCGGAAGCCGGTCGACGCGTCGTCGCCCGCATTCTCCGGGTGCTGCGGCCGCCTTCTCCCTCGCTGAGGGCGGACTCGTCGAAGCTGAATCGCCGACGTCCCGACCGGCGATCTCCCCCGCCGGGCGGCCGCGTCGGCGGGTATGGCCGTGTCGGCGGGTAGGTTCGCGCGTGCCAACGGGAGAGGATCACGAGGACCGCCCCCGAGAGGCCGAGCGCGGCGGCTGTAGGAACCAGCCATGAGAGGGAGGTGCCACCGGTCTCGGCCAGGTTCCACGGCGCGGCCGGGGTGAGCCCGCCCGACATCTCTGTTCCGGGAGAACCCGTGGATGAATCCGTGCTCACGTATCTCGTCACGAATGCCAGGTTCATCCTCTGCTGTGTGCCGCCGCGATCGCGATCTATCCGACCGTCGATATCGACGGACTCGCCGGGGGCGATGGAGCCGAGGTGGGTCGGATGACCGTCGAGGCCGACCATCGACGCGTGGTCGAGTACGACGACGTCGTTCACTCGAGCCGTGACGCCGAGTTCGCCCGCCACCCCGTCCATCTCCCCGCTGTGACGGATGAAGAGGTAGAGGTGCGCTGGTTGATCGGACGTGTTCGTCACGCGCGACGTCCACGACGACGCGTGGCCCGGAGCGGGCATGACGAGCTCCACCGTGGCGGGGGTGGCGACGATCCGCCGAGCCGAGGGTGGGGCGGACGCGTCCTGAACCGTGCTCGGGGGTACCTCGCCTGCGCTGATGAAGGGCGTCACGCTCGCCGCCGCCAGGGCGACTGCGGCGACGAGTGCCCCGGTGGCCGTCGCCAGGAGGCGGTTCCTGCCCGAAGAGGATGCCGAGGCGGGCTGCGCGTCGCTCGTCGCCGTGATGAGCGCGAGCGACACCCCGCCAATGAGGACGAGGCCGAGCATCGACCCGCTTTCGAGTTCCGATCTCGAGTACTGGATCAGGGCTTTGCAGTGCGGGCATGACTGCGCATGGGTTCGGAACCTCTTCTGATCTCGCCGACCCATCGTCTCGCCGACGTGTTGCGCGATGAGGGTGACGGGGGTGCCGCACGCGGGAGGCGTCGTCTCGAGGAAGCCGCTGAGGTAACCCTCCCGGAGGCGGGCGCGGGCTCTCTGCGCGCGCGTGCTCACGTTGGTCGCGGTGAGTCCGACGACGGCCCCGACCTCTGCCACCGACCGGTGCTCGACCATGGTGAGCCAGAGGATGCGGCGCTCCAGCTCGGGCAGCTTCCGGAAGGCGCGTCGAGCGAGTGCAGCGTTCTCCCGCGCGGACGCCTCATCCGGGACCGTGATCGCCTGATCCAGGTCCTCGTTCGGCGCGACGTACTCGACGGAGCGCGAGCGCAGCAGTCGCATGCCCAGGTTGTGCGCAATCCTGAACATGTAGGGGCGTAGCTCCTTGACGCGCTCCGCACCCTCGGCATCCAGCGAGAGGACGATGCTGACGACGTCCGAGACGAGATCGTCCGTGTCCGCGGTGGCCACTCCCAGGCGGCGGAGGTAGCGGCCGAGTTCGGGTGCCAACGTCGGGTAGAGCGTCGCAACTCTCTCGGCCATCACAGACCGCGAATCCATAGGCATGCGGCCCCCATCCGCGCTCAACCGTTCCCCACGCCTCGTCGCGGCGGGCTGTCCCCCGACGGCTCATCAGGCGCCTACCGCGGGCCATGTCGCCCACGAGTAGACCTAGTGACGACTAGGTTACTATAACCTCGCAGCCACTAGGTTTTGTGGCGGCGGTGAGGGACGCGGAAGTTTTTTGCCGAATCGTGTGACGGGCGGACTCGTCGCGGCACTCACCTCATGACGACGTTCCACTTCTTTGCGGAGGCGAGCGGGGTCAGGCGCCACAGTCACGGGGGACGTCTCCGTGCGCCACTTCATCGAAAGGCATACTCATGAGCACAAAGACCGGTGTCTCCGGGCGGAAGCGTGTCATCGTCGCAGGCGGTGCGCTTCTCGCTGCTGCTGGCCTGGTGACAGCCGCAGCGTTCACCGACTTCGCGAACCTCAATCTCGGAAACGGGACCGACGACAGCGGTGTTGGCGGCAACAACCGTTTCAACATCCAGGTCGTCGACACCGATGCGAGCGGGAACCCGATCCCCGGCCAATGGCAGGAAGCGAACACCGCAGCGGGCGTCAACATCAACGTTCCCGGTTCGGATCTGATCACTCCCGGAGACACGGTCTCCGTGGATATCCCGTTCCGCAACGAGAGCCCGGCCCTCAACGCGAAGATCTCGTTCTCGCTGCAGGACCGGCCCGGCAAGACCTCCGACCCGGCGATCGCGGCCGCGCTGCGCTACACCGTCAAACTCGGTAGCAACCCCGCCCTCGTGACCAACGCGACGCAGGCGGCGGTGAACGCGCTCGATCTGGGTCTGTACACGCCCGGCGAAGAGCAGACGCTGACCATCTCGATCAGCCTGCCCGACCAGGGGTCGGCCGACGCCAACAACGCACTGCAGGGCCAGGTCTCCTACGTGCAGGCCCACTTCGGCGCGGTCTCGGTCCAGCCGTAGTACGACTCCCGTGGGGTGAGCAGAAACAGCTCCCACGACGCGCGAACCCCAAGTCGCGCGCTCAGGGCAGGCTCTGTCCCCAGCAGCGCCCATGCACGGACTCCCCACGTTCCGTCGCGCTCTGCCACCCCACGGGTCCCCTATCCGTCACGCCAAGGAGCCGATCATGTCCACTGCCCGACTGGGCACCCGCCGGCTGGTGCTCGCATCCGGAGCGCTGATCGCCGCCAGTGCGCTCGCGACAGCAGCCGCGTTCGTCGACTACGCGGACGTGAACGTGTCTCTCGACGGCACGCGCAACACCTTCGACATCCGCACCGCGGGCAGCGACAGCCCCACGTGGGAACCCACGGCCGCCGACTGGGAGCAAGGCAACCCGACCGCCTACGAGGTGTCCCTGCGCAGCGGCGCAACACTCGCCCCCGGGGGATCGCTCGCCGTTCGAATCGGCGCGCAGAACTCGAGCCCGAGCCTGGCGGGCCTCCTCTCCTTGACCATCACCGACCCGCAGCCGCGCGGCAACGCGACGGACCCGCGAACGGGCGCCTACCTCGAGCTCTTCGACCAGCTCGTGTTCACGGTTCGACAGGGATCCACTGTCCTGTTCGACCACGTCCCGGCCACCGCTCTCCAGACATACCGATGGGCTGAGCCCCTCCCCGCGGGCGACGACGTCGTTCTGGACGTGCTCATCGAGCTCCCCTCGGCCGTGGACAACCGTTGGCAGGGAGCGAGCACCGCCGTGCTGTTCCACTTCGAAGCGGAGAACTCATGACAAGGACAAGTCGCCCCACCGGAGCGCGTCGTCTCATCCTCTCCGCCGGCGTCGTCGCCGTGATCGCCGCCGGCGCGACGGCGGCCGCGTACACCGACTACGCGAACGTCAGCCTCGGCACCGGGACTCCAGGATCCGGAATCGGGAACCCGAACAAGTTCGACATCGCCGTTCGTGACGCCGGCGGAACGCTCCAGGATGCCGCCACTCGCGCAGCCGCGGTCGTCCTCCCGCTCACCTCGGGGACAACCTTCAAGGAAGGCGTTCCGGTGCGGTTCGATGTGACCGTCGCGAACCGTGCCCCGGGTGTCGCGGGCGACCTGAAACTCTCGCTCTACGACCCGGACCCGCAGGCAGCAGACCTGTTCGGCTCGCTTCGTTTCACGATCTACCTCGACGGTTCGGCGACAGCGGCGATCGCGAATGCGACCGCTGACGCCGTCAACACCGCCGGACTCGAATTCGCCAACGTCGGTCCGGGCGTAGAACACCAGGTCCGCGTGGACGCCGTCATCGTCCAGGGGGCCGGCATCGCCGTCGCTGGAAAGTCCACCGCGATCGGCCTTCAAACGAACGGAGAGAGCCGATGAGCCAGCGTAGTTGGGCACGGAGAGGGATGCTTGTCGCTCTCGGCATCGCCGTTGCCGTCATCGCTTCCTCGACCCCGGCGCACGCCCAGGACGACCTCATCGACGCCACACCGGTGTCGGTCACCCTCGACACTCCGGGACCCGGACACACCACGACCTGGAGCATGTCCGTCACCAATGTCTCCACGGTTTCCGTGCCGTTGAGTCTTCGCATCACCGGCGACGCCGTTCCGCTGTTCAGTGGAGACACACCCCTGCAGATCACCGTTCGAGATGCTGCCGGGAATCTGGTGATCCCCGCGACCTCCGCGTTCAGCCTGCTGGACGCGCTCCTGCGGCTGCCCGCCTTGCCCGCGGGATCGACCTATGAACTCGAGGGTGCGGCAACGCTTCCCCCCTCCGCGGACAACTCCTACCAGGGTCTCGGCGGCGAACTGCTCTTCCGATTCGTCGCCACCGATCCGCGCACCCCCTTGGCGCAGACGGGCGGCGAGTTGACGACGCTTCTGGTCCCCGTCGCGGCCATCGCCGCGGCGGCGGGAATCTCACTTGTCATTCTTCGACGAAAGGCCCGCGCAGATGCGTAAGACGACGCGCACGGTGGTCGCCACCATCGCGACCGCTCTTTCGATCGGCGTCGTCGCCGGTCTGGCGGGAACCTCCGCCGCCTATCAAGACGTCACGCATGCGCGGACGGCAGCGATCGCCGCAGACGTCTCCGCCCCGTTCCAGCCCGGGCTCGCGAAGAACTCGCGAATGGTCGACACCGGCCTCGGGCTCTCCAACGACGGAAAGGTGTACGTCTGGGGATACATGGGTAGCGGGGCAATCGGCGGACCCTCCTCGCCCCTCCTCGGGGGCGTGCCCCCGCGCGCGGTTCTCGATCTCCCGGCGGGCATCAAGCAGGTCTCGGGAATGCAGTACGACGTCAACGCTCTCGCGCCGGACGGCACGGTGTACGGCTGGGGCGAGTTCAATACGCGCAACGGCACGGACGCGTTCCGTGCCTGGAACACCCCGCGACAGATCCGGATCGGAACCGCATGGAACGGAACCGGTCCGCTCCTCACGGGCGCCACCGCCATCTCCTCCACCGAGACCGCCGGCGCCGCCATCCTCGACAGTGGACGCATCTACAGCTGGGGCGCCCTGTCGTACGGTGGATCGTCGACCGACGGCGCGCAGCCGGTCGCAGGACTGCCGGATCCGACGGTGGCGGGCAACAGGCCGGTGTACATCAAGGGCGCCTACCGGAACTTCTTCGTCATCCTCGAGAACGGAGACGTCTACGCGTGGGGCGGTGACTCGAGCACGCCCTCCGGCTATACCTCCAGCGCAACCGCCAAGAAGGTCACAGCGTTGTCGTCCTGGTTCAAGTCGGCTGTCGCACCCGGTCAGCCATACATCGTCGCCGTCGACGGCGGCATCAACATGGGTGGCGCCGTGCTGTCGGACGGCACCTTCCTCAGCTGGGGCAGTGTCGCGAGCCGGGTCGGCGCGCGATCCGGCGTTCCGATGACTCCCGCGCTCGTCCCGCAGCTCACCGGGATCGTGTCGATGCAGTTCGGCTTCACCGGCGTGATCATGGCGAAGAGCGACGGCTCCTTGTGGGGC
Source organism: Microbacterium sp. AG790 (assembly GCF_003634765.1). Taxonomy (NCBI): domain Bacteria; kingdom Bacillati; phylum Actinomycetota; class Actinomycetes; order Micrococcales; family Microbacteriaceae; genus Microbacterium; species Microbacterium sp. AG790. The sequence goes on along the minus strand of NZ_RBWZ01000007.1, from coordinate 412,631 downwards.
TACGGCGCAAGCGACGACTACGGCCAGCTCGCACAGACGCCGGCGAAGGTCGACGACAACGTCCGTCAGTTCGCCTCCGGGCAGGGCTACTACATCTGGCAACGCGCAGACGGCAGCTTCCGGGGTCGTGGATACAACCCCCAGGGAGCGATCGGCACGCCCATCGGCACCATCACGACGAACCGCCCGGTCTCCTGGGACCTCTCGGCGCTCGTGCAGTAAGGAAGTGCGACATGCATAACAGCAGATCATCCGTTGCCGCCCACCGCGGCGCGCGTCGCCGGCGGCCTCTGATCGCGGTGAGCGTCGCGCTCGCCATCGTCGGAGGCGTTGCGGCCGTCGCCGGCGGGGTGACCTCCGCCGCCTACACAGACCAAGCCAACCTCAACCTCGCCGGCGACGCCGGGGTCGGCTACGCCGGACGCTTCGACATCGGAGTGGTGCTGCCCAACGGAACCGTGGAACAGGCCGACAGCCCCGACGGATACGCGTGGGCCGTGCCGGGCGCCGCCACCCTCGTTCCCGGCCACGAGCTCGTGACGCAGATTCCCGTGTTCAACAACACCGCAGACCTCCTCGCGCGCACCACCATGACCGTCATCGCGCGCAACGGCGACGGTGCAGTCTCGGCCACCGTTCCGAACATCACCCCGTTCCTCCGCTTCACCGCCGTCACCGGTAGCGGCACCGTCCTGTTCTCCGACGCGACACTCGCCGATGCTCACGCCTCACTCGGCGACCTTGCAGCGCGCGCCCAGACACCGCTCGCGCAAGGCGATGCCTACGCGACCGGCGCAAGTGGCAGTTCCGCCACCATCACCCTCACCATCCGCTACCTCGACGCTTCCGGCGTCGAAGCACTCAACGGAGGCCAGTCAGCGGTGGCAGTCCGATTCGACGCTGTCTCGGCCAAGCCGTGACCACCACCGAGACGCAGACACGTCGCGTCCGCCGACGTTCGCACGTCAACACAGGTGCATCGATCACACCCGCCGACTGGGGGTGGCGCGTGTGGTCGTGGTCGCGGTCAGTGATCCTGACCGCGGCCGCGGCGGTGGGCATCGTGTGCATTCTCGTCTTCGGTGTCTCACTGCTCTTCGGCGTCAGACCGCTCGTGGTGCTCTCCGGGAGCATGGAGCCCACCATCCCCGTCGGATCCGTCGTCTTCTCCCAGACGGTCCCGGCGGCCCAGCTCAAGCCCGGCGACATCGCGACCGTGGAGCGACCGGGTGGGCTCGGGTTGATCACACACCGCGTCACGAGTGTCACCCCTGCGGATGGCGGCAACTCCGCCGTGACGATGCGCGGTGACGCGAACGAGATCGAGGACCCGTCGCCCTACATCGTCACTGCCGCGGGAAGATACGTCCTGCACGTGCCGTTCATCGGGAACATCGCGATGATGCTGCGTACGCCATACGGCATCGGATTCGCCGTCGCGCTCCTTCTCGCGCTCGTGGTCGTCTTCTTGCTCGACCCTGCACGACTGAGATCTCATGAACCTGCGCACCCGGGGGGGTTGCGCGGAGCCGGCGGGGGCCGGCTGGGCCGTCGAGGCCCGAACCGAGGAGGCGCGGGAAGCTGATGTTCCCCTCCTCGGACCCCCTTTCCACGTCCAACGCACGAAACCCACGAGAGACCGGAGAGCGAACGATGCGATCCCTGTTCCCCCGGCGCGCCGCTCTCGCAGCGGTGGCCGCTGTCGTCGCTGCACCGATCCTGGCCGCTGCTCCCGCGACCGCGACGAGCATCCCGGACGCGGGTTTCGTCTACGACTCCGACACGACGTGCGGGGTCGGCGACTCGGTCCGCATCGTCGGTTATCGCGGCGAGGTCCCGAAGCACCTCGATGTGCCCGCCGCGATCGATGGGCGCAAGGTCACATCGATGTCGTCGCAGCCGTCGGATGATGTTGTCGGTTTCGCGGGCGCCGGCATCCAGACGCTGACGCTCCCCGCGACGCTCGTCTGCATCGAAGCCCAGGCTTTCGAGAACAACGACATCGCGACACTGCAGCTTCCCGACTCCGTGAGGGTGGTGGCGACCGGCGCCTTCGCCCGCAACCGGATCAGCACGCTATCTGTGGCAGAGGCCGGTGACGGCGTCGGCGCACCCTTCCTCGTTCAGAGCCCGTCCCTCACGGTGACGCGCGATGCCTTCGGGGACTGGCTTCCCCTGTCTGAGCTTCTGGAGTGGGACATCGACGGCAAATCGACGGAGTGGACCGTAGCCGACACGCCGGCATTGCCCGATGGGGTCGGCTACGACGCGGATCGACGGGCCTTCCGCATCGACGACAGCATCACATCGTTCACGTTCGCAGCGACGATGACCGACGGCCATTCGATCGGCAGCGCACTGATCCAGTACACAGTGACAATCGCCGCCGCCGCACCTACGAGCGGCGGCGCGCCCTCATCTCCGACCGGCGTACCTGCTCCGCTGCCGCTCGATGCGGACGTGCCTGCGACGGGCGAAAGCGGATCATGAGGAAGGTTCTCGGCGGGAACGCGCTCGTTCGTAGAGCGAGTTGATGGCCTGCGTTGCGACATGAACGTAGTCGATACGGTCGGGCAGAGCCGCCCAGTGGTTCCGGATCCCCTCCGTCAGCGCAAGCAACTCCAAGATGAGCTGTTCGGGGTCAACGGACTCGTCGATCTCGCCATCATCGATACTCTCTCTGACGACCGGAGTCAGCCACTCCAGCGCCGCCGAGAGCGTGGTCCCGTCGCGACCGGCGACCGGATTCCCCTCGGCTCTGTAGGCGCCGACGAGCATCGCCCTAAAGGCCAGAAGATCGGGGTCGTCGGCGGAGCGGCGAACAATCTCGATCGCACCGTCGAACAGAGCCCGTACCGACACGGGCCTGCTCGCGAGCACGCTCCAGACGACCTCCTCACGATAGGTCGTCGCCGCCAAGAACAGATCACGCTTCGACCCGAAATGGTGAAGGACACCGGCGTCTGTCACGCCCGCTTCTCGCGCGATGTCCGCGACCCGCGCGCAGTCGTATCCTTTCCTGCCGAACTGTCGAATGGCAGCGCGAAGGATCCTTTCCTTGCGGGCGTCTCCTCGAGCGAATCGACCGTCACGTTCGTGAGCGGGCGGCATCTCGCTCATCGTTCAGCCCTACGCACGCCGGAAGACGGCATCGCATGCTCCCGGGCGGCCCCAGCAAACGTCCATTTTCGCCATGACACGATGATCCTCGTTATTTTCCATTTGAGTGAATAGAAATGTGTTCTCAACGCCTCTCTGATGCGACCGTTGTCCCTGGTCGCTCTTCTCGACGCGAACTCCCCACCTCGCGCATATATATCATGGCCGCGATCGAACTCGCGGTTCTGGGCGCACTGACGACCCCACTCGCCGTGACCTTGTCCCTGAAGGTGATGGCTGTCGTCCCAGAGGATCAGAAGGTGGCTTCTCTGGCTTTGGTGACGGGCGTGGGGGCTCTCGCCGCGATGATCTCGAACGTCATAGCCGGATATCTGTCCGACCGGACGACGAGCCGCTGGGGCAGGCGCAGGCCGTGGATCGTCGGAGGCGTGTTCGGCGGGCTCACCGCAGGTGTCGGACTGGCGGCGGCATCAAGCGTAGCCGGAGTCGCACTGGCGTGGGTGGGCTCACAAGCGGCGTACGGCGCGACGCTCGCGGCTTTGTCCGCCATGCTCGCCGATCAGGTTCCGGAGGCGCAACGTTCCCGCGCATCGGGGATCTTCGGGGCTCTGGGTTTCGTCGGCATCGTTCCCGCCCTCACGCTCGCCGCGCTGTTCCCCGCCGATCTCATCGTGCTCGCTGTCGCGATGCCGCTTGTCGCTGCCGTCATCGTGCCCATCCTGTGTGCGCTGCTCCCGGACCCTCCCGTCGGTCCCGCCCCCTCGCCGCGCTCAGATCCGGGTGTTCCATCACGGGCGGGGGCTGGCCCCCAGCCCACGAGGCGCTACTTCGTCTTCACCTGGATACAGCGCGCGGTCATGCAGTTGGGCTATCTCCTCACCTGGACGTTCGGACTCTACTTCCTGATCTCCAGATTCGGACTGACGGCCGTCGGCGCGAGCAGAACGTCCGCGGTTGCGACACTGGCGGCAGCGGCGATGAACGCCGTGACGGCGCTCACGATCGGATATCTCGTTTCGAAGCGCGGTCGATATGGCGGGGTGATAGCGCTATCTGCCATAGGGATCGCAATCGGTTTCATCATCCGCGCGTTCGCCGCAGACCTTCTCGGGTTCTGGATCGCCGTCGTCGTGGCTTCAGCCGCTATCGGCGCCTACTACTCGGTCGACCTCGCTCTGGCGATGAGAACACTGCCGAGAGGTCGCGAGGGCAGATACCTCGGGATTTTCAACATCGCGAAGACCGCGCCGCAGGTGATCGGACCCGCCATCGCACCCCTGATCCTCGCCGCCGGCGGGCCGGATCCCATCAATGGCGCCCCCGACAACTACTTCCTCCTCCAGCTCGTCGCCGCGGGAATCGTCCTGCTCTCTCTTCTCACGCTGCCCTTTCTCCGCCCGGTTCTTCGGCGCCCCGAGGACCAGTAGACGTGCCGTCGAACCGTCTCTCGAACCGTCTCTCGAGCCGTGACACGACAAGCGGAGGGGTGGCTTGCCCCTCGCCCTCCCTATCCGACCAACCCACTCAGAACAAAGAGAGAGAACGAGGAGACACCTCCATGAAGATCCCCGACGCGGTCATTCCCCTGCTGCTTCGCCTCACGCGGGCGAACACGACTTTCCTCACGGCTCAGGGCGCACGCGATGCGGTGCAGGAGGAAGCGCTCCGCCCCGAACCGTACAACCCGCCCGCGAAGATCCGCCCGGACGTGAACGTCACCGTCGAACGAGACGGGGCAATCCCGGTCTACACGATCGCGCCCGCGGCGGGCGCGCCGACCTCGCGGCTGATCTACACGCACGGAGGCGGATGGGTGCACGAGATCAGCCCGTACCACTGGAAGCTTCTGTTCCAGCTCGCGGCGGAGGCGCGTGTCACTGTGACCGCGCCCATCTGGACCAAGCTGCCCTTCGGGGACGCGCGGCAGGCCAACGACATGGTTCTGCGACTGTATGACGAGGTGAACGACGCTGGCGAGGAAGTTCTTCTCTGCGGCGACTCCGCCGGCGGTCAGATCGCTCTCTCTGCGGCGCTCGCCCTGCGCGATCGTGGGGTCGAGAACCTGCGCACGGTGCTCATCTCGCCTGCGCTCGACCTGAGCATGTCCAATCCGCTCAGCATCTCGGTGCTCCCGAAGGATCCGTGGCTGGGGATCGACGGCATCCGATACCTCGGGGAGAAGTGGCGCGGAGATCTCCCGCTCACCGACCCGGTCGTGAGTCCTCTCCACGGAGACATGCACGGTCTCGGTCAGATGATGCTGTTCTCCGGCACCCACGACGTCCTCAACCCCGATGCCCACCTTCTCGTAGACAAAGCCCGCTCGGCGGGCGTGGAGGTCGACTTCCACGAGCGCCGAGGCGCCGTGCATGTCTTCCCTCTCCTGCCCACGCCGGGTGGTGCGGCAGCCCGAGAGCGAATCGTGCGCATGCTGCGGGGATGACTCCGGCGCTGCACGCGCAGACCGCTTCGCGAAGGATGCGGTCTGCGCGTGCGAGCAGGTGGTGGCGGAGTCCGCGCCGCGCACTACCCGATGAGGCTCGGCTGCAGGTCGCGGAGCGTGCGGCGGTGGGTCATCCGCGTCACGCCGACGGCCGCCAGGGCCAGCGCTCCGCCGAGCCACAGCAGCAGCACGCCGATGTCCGTGCCGACGCGGGCGAGGTCGCCCCCGTACATCAGCTGGCGCATCGCGTCGACGACGTAGCCCATCGGCAGCACGTGGTGCAGCGCCGCCAGCGGCGCCGGCAGCGTCTGCCAGGGGAAGGTCCCTCCCGCTGTCACCAGCTGCAGCACCATCAGCACGAGACCGACGAACTGCCCGACCGAGCCGAGCCAGACGTTCAGCGCGAGGATGATCGCCGCGTAGGTGAAAGAGGCGAGCATCAGGATGCCGAGAGTGCCGAGCGGGTTCGCGAACCGGAAGCCGAGGGCGAAGGAGAGCACTCCGAACAGTGCGACCATGCCGACGCTGCCCAGGAAAGCGGGGGTCAGCCAGCCGGCGATGGTCACCCGGACGGGCGAGCGCAATGCCGTGACGGCTCGGCGCGAGATCGGCTTGACGATGAGGAAGAGCGCGTAGATGCCGATCCAGCCGGCGAGAGCCGCGAAGAACGGCGCGAGCCCGGCGCCGTAGTCGCCCGCGGAGGTCTGCGCGCTCGAGCTCACCGCGACCGGATCGGAGATGGTCTTGGCCTGGGCGTCGCGGGTCGCCGCATCCGTATCGGGGATCGCCTTCACCCCCGAAGCCAGCCCGTCACGCAGCTGCGTCGCGCCGCCGGCGACCTGGCCCGCCCCGGACGCGAGGGTCGCCGCCCCGGCTGCGGCCTGGTCGGCGCCGCCCCGGAGCGAGCCGGCGCCGCCGGCGACCTGCGCCGCGCCGGCGGACACCTGAGCGGCGCCGGAGGCGACCTGCGCCGCGCCCGAGGCCAGCTCGTCGACCTGCGCCGCCGCCGCCTGAAGACGGCTGTTGTCGGTCACGGCGGCATCGCCGATCGGATCGAGCGCGGCGAGCACCCGGTCGATCGTGGGCTGGTCGACTCCGCGGTCGGCGAGCAGCGTCGCGATGTCGGTGCGGGCCTGAGGGATCGCGGCGACCACCTGCTGCCCTGCGGATGCCGCGCGGTCGGCGTAGCCGTCGAGCGTCGCCGTGCCTGCCGAGACGCGGCTCGCCCCGTCGGCGACCTGCGCGGCGCCCGAGGCGACCTGGCTCGCTCCCTCGCTGAGCGTGCCCGCGCCCTGAGCGAGCGCCGCGGTGCCCTGTGCCAGTGTCGTGCTGCCGGCGGCGACCTGGGAGGCGCCGTCGGTGAGGGTGGTAGCGCCGTCGGCCGCCTGCACGAGTTGGGCGCGGATGTCGGCGAGGCCTCCGAGCAGGCGCGCGGCCGCCTCCTGACCGACGAGCTCGGCGACCGAGCGACGGATCTTCTCCACGGCCTGAGTGCCGATGGTCGATGCCAGGTAGTTGTTGGCGTCGTTGGTCTGCAGGCCGATGGTCGCCTGGCGCGGTGCGGAGCCGCCGGAGGAGACGAGGGCCGCGGAGAAATCGGAGGGGATCGTCACGATGAAGTCGATCGTGCCGTCGTGGAGAGCGGTCGCGGCATCCGCCTCGCTCATCGCGCGCCAGTCGAAGGCGTGACCGTCGATGAGCTGCTGCGAGACCTGGCTGCCGTACTGCGCCGCATCGCTGCCGGTCCCCGACCCCTCATCGAGGTCGACCAGCGCGACGGGAACCTCCGAGAAGTGCCCATACGGGTCCTGGTTGGCCCACAGGTAGAGCCCGCCGTAGAGGACGGGCACCAGCATGAGGGCGACGAGGGCGATGACCGACATCCGCGTCGCCGTCAGGCGCCGCAGCTCGGCAGCGATCATGGCGGGGATCTTCATCGGTGGCCTCCGGCGAGGGGAGCGGTGGTGCGCAGGCGCACGCGACTGGGCTTGAGGACGCGGGCGCTGGAGGGATGTGGCGCCAGGGATGCCGAGGTGTCGGCCAGTGCAGAAGCGGCCGCTTCCCCGGCGATGACGAGCACGGCGAACCCGCGTTCGCCGAACTCCTCGGCGAGCTCCCACCACTGGACGGGGTCGCCCCCGTGGCGGTCGGGGGAGACGAGGACGAGGCCGTCGACCCCGGGACGCGCGGCCGCGAGCTCGAGAAGGATGCGCAGGCGGTGCGACGGTGCGAGGTCGGCGATCGGCAGTCGCGCCGACGATCGGAGGTCGTGCTCGTCGAGCCATCGCCGTGCCGAGAGGGGGTCGGAGGCGAGGCCCGCGAACATGAGCTCTTCGGCGACGACACCGGCCACCGCGATGTTCGGCGCGGGCTCGCTGACATCGGGGGCATCGACGAGGGCGACACGACGGCGCAGCGCGTTGTGGGCTCGGCGGTCGGTGGCCTCGTCGAGTGCGACGGTGCCGGCATCCGGGCGCATCCGCCCCGACGCGATGAGGCCCAGCACCGTGGGGCGCTGCTCGGTCTCGGCCACCGCGAGGGTGGCGCGGCCGCTGCGATAGGTGAGACTCGTCGTGCCCAAGGCCTCGCCGCGGCGCCCCTTCTGCACCTCATCCAGACGCACGCGCATCAGTTCGCCTCCAGCACATCGGGGTGGGCGTTCAGCAGTGCCTCGGACTCGCGCCACGAGAGCCCGGCGATGCTCAGGACGGCGCGGACGGCGATCGAGGTCGCGATCGGCGACGAGGCGTCGATGCGGCTGACCGCGGCGCGCGCCGTCTCTTCGATGAGACGGGCGAGAGTGGGGGCGGCCATGTCGACGCGGAGGGTTCCGTCGTCCTGACCGGCGCGGACGACACCGACGAGCGCGCGTCGCAGGGGGGCGAGCGCGGTGGCGGTCTGCTCGAGGTGCGCCTCATCGAGCGCGAGCGCCGCGGCGACCTGCGCATGGGCGGCCTCGGTCCACAGTGCCGCGGTCAACCGGGCCAGGGCGAGCGGGGGGTGCGGTTCGTCGAGCGAGGAGGCGATCGCGTTGAAGCGCTGGGCACCCGCGGCGATGAGCTCCGTGAGCAGCGCCTGGCGGTCGTCGAAGTGTCCGTACAGTGCGCGCCGTGATAATCCGGCGGCGCGGGCGATCTGGTCGATCGAGGCGGACGGGTCGAGCGCCAGGGTGGTCGCAGCCGCCTGCAGGATGCCGGCACGGTTGGCGGCGGCATCCTTTCTCGGGCGGCGAAGGGGTGCGGTGGTGGTCACCCGGCCAGTGTATTAACTTGCACATCGGTGTGCAAGTTTCGCGAGATGTCAGTCGAAACGCAGGCTCAGTCGGCGCCGAAGTCGAACGACGCCGACTCGGATGCCTCGTCGACCGCCTCCGCGAGCTGTTCGCGCGCTTCGTCGAACGGAGCCACGTGGCCGGTGATCCCCGCCGATTCGCCCGACGCGAGCTCGCCGACCAGTTCGGCGGTCGCGCCGCCGATCAGTCCCAGACCCGCGTACTGCTCGAGACGCGCGCGCGAGTCGGCGATGTCGAGGTTGCGCATCGTGAGCTGGCCGATGCGGTCGGTGGGGCCGAAGGCGGCGTCGCCGACGCGCTCCATCGACAGCTTCTCCGGCGCATACGAGAGGTTCTTCGACACGGTGTCGAGGATCGTGTAGTCCTCGCCGCGGCGAAGACGCAGGGTGACGGTGCCGCTGATGGCAGAGCCCACCCACCGCTGGATCGACTCGCGCAGCATGAACGACTGCGGCTCCAGCCAGCGCCCCTCGTACATGAGGCGTCCGAGACGCCGGCCCTGCTCGTGGTAGGTCGCCAGGGTGTCTTCGTTCAGGATGCCGTTGACCAGGCGCTCGTAGGCGATGAACAGCAGCGCCATGCCCGGCGCCTCGTAGATGCCGCGGGACTTCGCCTCGATGATGCGGTTCTCGATCTGGTCGCTCATGCCCAGGCCGTGACGGCCGCCGATGGTGTTCGCCTCACGCACGAGCGCCACAGCATCGGTGAACTCGACGCCGTTGATCGCGACCGGTCGTCCGGCCTCGAACGTGATCGAGACGTCCTCCGTCGCGATCTCCACGGACGGGTCCCAGAAGCGCACGCCCATGATCGGGTCGACGATCTCGAGCGAGACGTCGAGGTGCTCGAGGGTCTTCGCCTCGTGGGTCGCACCCCAGATGTTGGCATCGGTGGAGTACGCCTTCTCGACCGAGTCGCGGTACGGGAACTCGTGGGCGACGAGCCACTCGCTCATCTCTTTTCGACCACCCAGCTCGGTGACGAAATCGGCATCCAGCCAGGGCTTGTAGATGCGCAGCGCCGGATTGGCGAGCAGGCCGTAGCGGTAGAAGCGCTCGATGTCGTTGCCCTTGTACGTCGAGCCGTCGCCCCAGATGTCGACGCCATCTTCCTTCATCGCGCGCACCAGCAGGGTGCCGGTGACGGCGCGGCCGATCGGCGTGGTGTTGAAGTAGGTACGGCCGCCGGAGCGGATGTGGAACGCGCCGCACGAAAGGGCGACGAGCCCCTCTTCGACCATCAGCGGCTTGCAGTCGATGAGGCGCGACTTCTCGGCGCCGTACTGCAGCGCGCGACCGGGGATCGATGCGATGTCGTCTTCGTCGTACTGCCCCAGATCGCCGGTGTACGTGTACGGAACGGCGCCCTTGTCGCGCATCCACGCGACCGCAACCGACGTATCGAGCCCCCCGGAGAAGGCGATGCCGACGCGCTCGCCGACGGGCAGGGACTGAAGGACCTTCGACATGGAACCTCAGTCTACTGAGCGGCGGCGGTGCAACCTGCGGAGGCGGCCCCCGCACTCGCGGGGGTCACCGGATTCGCATAGCTGTGCATGTATGCCCTATGGTCTGACCCACGTGCGCCCTCCGATGTGGGATCGGGGCTGCCGACGTGGGGTCGGTGGCAGGGGCGCTCTACCTTGGGGGTAGTTGGCATGCGCGCTGCGCGCTCTTCTGTCGTGTCCGCGAAGCGTCCGTTCGTCGCGGGGCTTCTCGTCGTTCTTCTGGCGCTGGGCGGTGTCGTCGGCGGCATCGCGCCGGCAGCGACCGCCGCGGGCGGTCCCGGCGACTATCTGCAGATCGACAAGAGCGTGGACAAGCCGACGCCGCTTCCGGGTGACACGTTCACCTACACGGTCAAGGTCACGTGTTCGGAGCAGGACTGCCTGGGCGCTCAGCTCACCGATGCCTTCCCCGCCGCGCTCGTGGGCTTCGACATCGAGGCGGTGCGTTTCACCCCCGACACCACTCCGTACGCCGTGACCTGGACCGGGGGCGCGAGCACGCCGCCGGCGAAGGTCGCGGCCGGCACCGCCGTCACGGTCTACATCGAGGAGACGACCGACACGCCCGCGGGTGTCGGCATGTCGGCGGGCACCACCTTCTCGATGCTCGTCAGCCTCCGCGTGCCCGACAACTACCCGCCCGGCAAGAGCGGCGACATCGTCAACACCGCGAAGGTCACGGCGACCAACGCGAACCCCGTCGACAGCTCGGCCACGATCAACATCAACGTTCCCGAGAACATCGCGGTCGGCGTCACGAAGACGTGGTCGCCGAGCCGTCTGTCGTACGCGCCCGGAGCCGCGTCCGCCATCGCCCTCGGCGTCTCCAACGCCTCGAACGTCAACGTCGACAAGCTCGTCATCCAGGAGCCCAAGACGGCCGCCGACGCCGCGTCGACGCTCGACGCGAGCAACCCCTTCACGATCACCGATTTCACGGGGTTCCAGAACGTCTCCCTCCCCGCGTCGTGCACGTCCGTGCAGGTTGACGCCTACGTGTTCCAGGGCGGTTCGTGGGCCTGGAAGACCGGTCCGCCGGCCGCCACCGCGACGCTGCCGAGCGGCGTCACGAACGCGCAGGTCGGCGGCATCCGCCTCACCTGCGTCGGTGTGATCGCACCCGGCGACACCGTCAGCCTGGGTCTCGGCCTCGCTCAGCGCTCCACGCAGCGCGATACGGGCGCCGATCTGTCCACCGCGCAGCACCGTGTCGACAACGTGGCGAACGGCATCGCGGCCGTGGACTCGCGCACGGCCACGAAGGATGCTGCGGCCAGCTACACGGTCGCACCCTCCATGCCGACCGTGCAGACCTCGAAGAGCATCACGCCCGACCGACGTACCGCCGGACAGACCGCCGACACGACGCTCTCCGCCACCAACGGTGCGGTTGCCGTCAGCGAGCTGCGTCTGGCTGACCTCGACTTCTTCTCGACCGACGTCGCGTTCGGCGGGTTCACTGCTGCGCCTGTGTGGCCCTCCGGCGCCAGCGCGGCGAAGGTCGTCTACCACCTCGCCGCCGGCGGGACGCAAGAGGTGTCCTTCGCGGACGGCGCCGTGCCGGCCGCCCCCGGCGGACCGGCGACCGGCTTTGAACTCGTCTTCACGGGCTCCCTCATCCAGGCCAACGCGACCGCCAACGCCGCGTTCGCGATCGTCACGACCGAGAACGCCACCGGCGGAAAGCCGAGCGTCACCCTCACCAACACCGTCGCCTCGACGGTCACCGCCCCCAACGGCCTCACTGCGACGGCGACCGACGACGCCACGCTGACGATCATCGACCCGTCGGTCTCCGTCACGATCGACAAGACCGTGCGCCCGGGTGCGCCCGTCGCCCCCGGCGACAGCGTGATCGCGTCGCTGCGCACCGTGGCCTCGGCCTCGGGTGACGGCGCCCGCATCAACGACATCGTCGTCGAGGACGCCTGGAACGGCGCGCAGGACGCGTTCTGGAACGCCTTCAGCTTCACCGCCGTCGCGCCGACCCAGGTGCCGGCGAACACGACGCTGACGGTGCAGGTGCGTCGTCACGACGGAACCTGGGTGACGCTGGCCACCGCGCCGGCACAGGCGCAGGCATTCGTCTTCCAGATGGATGCCGCGGCGACCGCGGCAGCACTGTCACCGCTCTCGCCCGCCGACCTGGAGGGCATCCGGTTCTCCTTCCACAGCGACACGGGGTTCGCCGACACCACCAACGTCACCCCGAACCTCGTCTTCGACGCCCGAGCCGACCGGCGCACGGGCGGTGCGACCACCCCCGGCCCGGATCGCCCGACGACGTACACGAACACCGCGGCGTCGACCGTCACCGGCAGGAGCGACGGGGGCAGGACCCTCACCGACGACGCCACCGACACGGCACCCGCAACGATCCAGTCCGAGCAGAACCCGCCCGGACCCGGACCCGACATCCAGAAGCGGTGGACGCGCGATTTCCTCGACGCGCAGTCGGGCCAACGTGCCGACACCACGCTGCGCTGGAACGTGTCGTCGGGCTTCGCGCCGGTGACCATCACCGATCCGGCGACGAGCGCCGCCACCCCGGCGGCGACGGCCTACGACGCGTTCGACCTCGTCTCGGTGGCGGCGATCGCGCCGAGCTCCGACCCGTACAGCAACGGCTGGTACCTCCGGTACGACACCGTCACTGCTGTCGAGCTGTTCTTCGACAACGCCTGGCACGCGGTCGCCGCGCCCGGCGGAAGCTGGATGACCGCGAATCGCGGCTTCGTCGGCTACACGCTCACCGCCGATGAATCGGCGAAGACCACCGGCGTCCGTCTCGTGCTCGACGAGACGGCGGCCGACACCGCCGCCCGTCAGGCCGCGCGGCAGACCGGTCCCGCCTTCGACCCGTTCGCTCCCGCACCGGGATCGGGAGTGGGCTCGGGCAGCGTCCAGCGAGAGTTCGACCTGACCTGGCAGCTGCGCGACATCACGCGCTCCTCGGGAACGCCGATCACGGCGGACTCGCTGCTGAACACCTCCACCAAGGGCATCGTCGACAACGCCGTCCAGATCAGCTCGCGTCCCCTCGCGGGCGGTGCCGATGTCACGGACGGTGATCACGACACCATCCAGATCCTCAATCAGCCGCCGGGGGTGAAGGGCACCAAGTCGGCCACCCCGACGAATCAGATCTTCACGCCCGTCGCCGGCACGCCCGCGCAGAACTATCCGACGGCGCAGTGGACGATGACCGCGCACAACGACGCCACCGCCAAGGCCAGCGCGCTGCGGATGACCGATCCGGCCACCTGCAGCCAGACGGCGCTCGCGGGGTGTCAGTCCGACGTCTCCGCGGCCTTCGCCGACCCGTTCGACACCTCGAAGAACTACCTGACGGATGCCGGCACGCCGACGCCCTTCGACCGGTTCTCGGCCACCAAGATCACGATCGCCTCCAGCATCCCTGCCCAGATCGACCCCTCGGGCTCGACGGTGTGGCTTCTGCACTACGCGGGCGGAACGTACACGACGAGCCCGCACACCATCGCCCAGGTGAACGCGTTCACCGCCGACCAGCTCGCCGACGTCGTGGGCGTGAGCGTCACCTTCCGCGGCGTGAGCGCGGCGAACACGGGCACGATCGACCAGAGCAACGTCTTCACGGTCACGATCGACAGCCGACTGCGGCCCACACTGCGATCCAGCGGCGAGGCGCAGGTGCTGCCGGCGGGCAAGACGGTCGACGTGTGGAATCGCGTCTTCGCACAGTCGTACGACCCGGTGCTGGCGCCGACCACCAAGACCGGTGACGTCGCCGACGCGAAGGTCGTCCTCACCGGCGGTGTCGTCAACATCACTCCGACGAAGTCGGTGAGTGTGTCCTCGATCGCTGAGCCGGCCAAGAGCACCCCCGTCACAGTCACTCTGGGTGCCAACCAGGGCTCGAACCCGCGGAGCACGCTCTCGCCGAACGTCGTCGTCGTGGAGGACTTCACCGACGCGACCGCCTTCTGGAACACCTTCGACCTCGTCGGCCTCGGCGCCGTCACGCGGCCGAGCGGCGCCGACCGCGTGCGGGTGGACGTGCACACCGGCGGCGCGAGCGGGAGCTGGACGCTCGGCACGGCCGCAGCGACGGCCGCCCTGCCGACGGGAACCGACGTCGGCGCCGTCGACGGCATCCGGTTCACCTTCACGCGCGCCGACGGCGGCTTCTTCTCGAGCTCGCTTCCCGCGGCCAACTGGTCGGCCTCGGCCGCGTTCACTGTGAAGGTGCGCGACACCTACCGTGACGCGAGCGGTCCCGTGACCTTCGACCACGCGGTGACCAACACCCAGTCCTCGCAGTCGGCGCGCGTCGACGGCAACGACTCCGCCCTGAAGCAGGCGTCAGCGCGGATCACCCTCACGCAGGGCACGCACCAGATCGCGGTGAACAAGCTGAGCAACAACGGCGATCGTCTCGTCTCGGTGGGATCTCCCGTGCCGTTCGACCTGACGTTCCAGAACACCGGCACCGGCTTCCTCACCGTCTCGGAACTCACCGACACGCTTCCGGCGCAGCTGAACTACCTGGCGACGCCGGCGCCCGTGTTCACGAAGCAGGCCGACGGTCTTCTCTCCGACAAGGTCACGGTGGGTCTCAGCCCCGACGGGCGCACGGTCACGTTCACGTGGCCGTCGGACGGCAACCGCATGAAGCCCGGCGAGGTGTTCAAGGTCCGCCTCTTCCTCGAGCTGCAGCCCGGGCTGTCGCAAGGTGATCGTGCCACCAACACGATGACGGTCAAAACGGAGCAGCAGCTCACTGCGTGTCGCAACACCGTCACCGGAGGCTCGACGACCAGCGCGTTCGCGAACGATCCCACGACCTGCGGCACCACCGACTACGTCGGCGTCGTGGCGGGGTCGAACCTGTACACGGTGAAGGGCGTCGCGGGCTCGTTGCCCGGCGCGTACCAGCCGGGTGCGTCCGACGCGATCTGCCAGCAGAACCTCGTCGTCGGTGGCAAGGGCTACTTCCGGGCGCCGTGCGTCGCGAACTCCGAGGTCGACGGCACCGATGACTGGGTGCTGCACAACGTCAACGCGGGAACCGTGCCGATCGCCGAGATGACGGTGTTCGACCAGCTGCCCACGCCGGGCGACACGCTGCTCATCTCGGGCGCGGCTCGTGGCTCGACCCTGCGCCCCGAGCTCGTGGCCGACTCGCTGAAGGTGGCCGCACCGGCCGGAACGACGCAGACCGTCGAGGTCAGCACCAGCACGGGAGTGTGCGTCAACACCTGGTCGACGCTGACGACCGCACCGGTCTGCGAGCAGAACGGTGAGAAGTGGACCGCCATGTCCGCCAGCACCGACTGGTCGAAGGTCACCGGCATCCGCGTGCACCTGGACTTCCGCACGACCCCGGAGAAGGCGCTCACGCCGGGTCAGGCGGCCGACGTGACGTTCTCCGCCGTGAACCGGCTGGCGGGAGCCGACCGCCCTGATGGCGCGTCGGCCACCGTTCCGGCCGCCGACCAGTTCGCCTGGAACCAGTACGGCGTCAAGTACGAGCTCACCACCGAGAACACCTTCCGCAAGATCGCACCGGCCGCGGTCGGCAGCCACCTGCGGTTCGGCTCGATCGCGGTGACCAAGAAGATCACCGGTCCGGCGGCGACGTACGCGCCGGCGAGCTTCCTCGCCGACGTGGTCTGCACCGTCGGCGGGTCCGCGCTCGATCTCGGAGCGGCCTCGACCGTCACCCTCAGTGCGGCGAACGACTACACGGCGCGTATCGACGGCATCCCGCTGAGCGCCGAGGGCACGACGTGCACCGTGACCGAACAGGGCGCGGTCGGCACGTTCGGCGAGACCTCCCGCAGCGGATCGCCGACGACGATCGCCGTCACCGAGGCGGCGCCGCAGGACGGTGCCGCGGGCGACGTGCCGGCGCTGCAGGTCGCGACGCTGACGAACGACTACCAGTACACCGCTCTGTCGGTCACGAAGCAGGTGCAGACCGAGGCGACGGCCGGCGCGTTCGGTCCCTTCACCTTCTCTCTCGTGTGCACGACGGCGACGGGCGTCCCCGTGGTTCTCGGCGCGCCCGACCTGACCACGCTGAGCTTCACTCTCGCGGCCGGCGAGACCTGGAACGCTCCGGCCGACCGCATCCCGGCGCGCGCGAAGTGCACGGTCACCGAGACGGACGCGTTCTTCGCGAACCACATCGTGTTCACCGGCACGAACGTCGTCGACGCCGGAGACGGCTCGGCCACCGTCACGCCCGGGGTGGATGCCGCTGCGGTCACCGTGACCAACGGATACGACACGGGCCGGCTCACGGTCGGCAAGGTCGTGACCGGTGCGGGCGCCGACCTGTACGGCACCGGCTCGTTCGACTTCTCCGCGGTCTGCACCTACCAGGGCCAGAGCCTGCTCGACCGGCGGTTCTCGCTGCGCCACGGCGACACCGAGACGTTCGGCGTGTATCCCACCGGCACCCTGTGCGACGTGAAGGAGCTGACGACCGGCGGTGCGACCGAAGCCGCGCTCGACCCCGCCGACGGCCAGGTCACGATCGTGGCGGCGACCGATCCGGCCGGCATCGGCGACGTGAAGGTCACGGCCACCAACCGCTTCGACCTCGCGTCGTTCGACGTCGTCAAGGAGCGCCAGGGCAACATGCTGAACCCGGGTGCGGCGGGACCGTTCACCGTCAGCGCGGTCTGCACCTTCGTCGTGGACGGCACCGTGACCGACATCGCCGTGCCCGGTGGCGCGGAGCGTCAGCTGACCGCCGCGAACGACTACCGGGCCGCGTACACCGACCTCCCGGTCGGTGCGACATGCGAGGTCACCGAGACGGTGACCGCTCACGCAGCCTCCACGACCATCACGGTGGACGACGCCGATCCCGTGACCGGGACGACCGCGACGATCGATCTGACCGGCGGCGACCAGCCGCAGCTCATGACGATCGCCAATACCTTCACCGCCGGGAAGATCTCGGTGACGAAGACGGTCAGCGGCACCGCGGCATCCGCGCACACCGGCGACACCTTCGGAGTGACGCTCGTGTGCACCTGGTACGGCGAGGACCTGCCGATCCCGGGTGGTGCGGTGCGCGATCTCACGGTGGGAACGCCGGTCGTCTACACGGATCTGCCGACCGATGCCGCGTGCGTGCTCACCGAGTCGCGCACCGGCGACGCGAAGCAGGTCACCATGACGGTCGACGGCGGCCACTCCGCCAACCCGGCCAGCGTGGTCATCGCCGCCGACACGACGATCGCGATCGGCGTCGACAACCGCTTCGACAAGCCGTTGCCCGCGACCGGTGGCAGCTCCGCGCTCGTGCTCGGGGTGTCCGGCTTCGGCATCGCGGGTGTGATCGTCGGCATCGTGCTGCTGACGCGCCGCCGCCGCCGCGAGATCTGACGGATGCGCGGGGCGGGCGGGCGTGATGATCGCCCGCCCGCCCCGCCCGCTCAGCGTCGGAGCGCAGCACGGGCTGCTCGATAGGATGGGGTGTACCGGCATTCCCGGTGCAACCGTCCGATATGCGCCAGAAGGCCGAAAACGGGGGAGCAGTCCATGCCAGGCATCGTGATCGTCGGCGTCCAGTGGGGAGACGAGGGCAAGGGCAAGGCCACCGATCTTCTCGGTGAGCGCACCGACTGGGTCGTCAAGTTCAACGGCGGCAACAACGCCGGTCACACCGTCGTCATCGGCGATGAGAAGTACGCGCTGCACCTGCTGCCCTCCGGCATTCTGTCACCCGGCGTGAACGCCGTCATCGGCAACGGCGTCGTCGTTGACCTCGAGGTGCTGTTCGCCGAGCTGGAGGCGCTCAACGCCCGGGGCCTGGACACCTCGCGGCTGAAGATCAGTGCCAACGCGCACGTGATCACGCAGTATCACCGCACCCTCGACAAGGTCACGGAGCGCTTCCTCGGCAAGCGCATGATCGGCACCACCGGGCGCGGCATCGGTCCGACCTACGCCGACAAGATCAATCGCGTCGGCATCCGCATTCAGGACCTCTTCGACGAGAACATCCTGCGCCAGAAGGTCGAGGGCGCGCTCGATCAGAAGAACCACCTGCTGGTCAAGGTCTTCAACCGCCGTGCCATCACCGTCGACGAGGTCGTCGACGATCTGCTCTCTTACGTCGAGCGCCTGCGCCCCATGGTCTGCGACACCGGGCTGCTGCTCAGTCGGGCATTGGATGCCGGTGACGTCGTCGTCTTCGAGGGCGGCCAGGCCACCATGCTCGACGTGGACCACGGCACGTATCCGTTCGTGACCTCCTCCTCCGCCACCGCGGGCGGCGCCTCGACCGGTTCGGGCGTCGGCCCCAACCGCCTCGACCGCATCGTCGGAATCGTCAAGGCCTACACGACACGCGTGGGCTCCGGCCCCTTCCCGACGGAGCTGTTCGACGACAAGGGCGAGTGGCTGCGCAAGCGCGGCTTCGAGTTCGGCACGACGACGGGTCGGCCCCGCCGGGTGGGCTGGTACGACGCGCCGATCACGCGCTACGCGACCCGCATCAACGGCATCACCGACCTCGTCCTCACCAAGCTCGACATCCTCACCGGACTCGAGCAGATCCCCGTGTGCGTCGCATACGACGTGGACGGCGAGCGGTTCGATGAGGTCCCGGTCAATCAGAGCGACTTCCACCACGCGACCCCGATCTTCGAGTACTTCCCGGGCTGGCAGGACGACATCTCCGGCGCACGGAGCTTCGAGGACCTGCCCGTCCCGGCGCAGGAGTACGTGCTGGCTCTCGAGGCGATGAGCGGCACGCGCATCTCGGTGATCGGCGTGGGACCCGCCCGCGACGCGGTCATCGTGCGTCACGATCTCGTCGACTGAGGTGCGCTTCTTCCTCGGCGGATACTCCGCCGATATGGGCGGCCGCGCGGAGGGCGTCGGAACGCTCCTGGCCGGCAACGTCGGTGACGTGTCGGCCGGCGGAGAGCTCGCCCGGCGCGCGGAGGTCTCGGTCCGCGCCGACTCGCCGTCGTGGCTCGCGTGGCATCCGACCCTTCCCGTCGTCTACGCGGCACTCGAGGGACGCGGCTCGCTGCAGGCATATCGCCGCATCGGCGAGGAGAGCTTCGTCCGGCTCGGTGCTGCCGTGGAGGCCGGCGAGGCCGTCTGCCACCTCGCTGTCTCCCCTGCCGGCGACGCACTGATCGCGGCCTGCTGGGGCGACGGGCGCCTCGTGCGCATATCGCTGGATGCCGAGGGTCGCCCGTCGAAGCCGACGGTGCTGGCCGCTGCGTCCGATCCGTATGCTCTCGCCGGCATGTCGCACCAGACGCGACCGTCGCGCGCGCACCACGTGCGATTCCTCCCACGCGACACGATCGCGACGACCGATCTCGGGCTCGATCTGGTGCGATTCTGGCGGGGTGACCCGGCGCGGGGCTCGCACGACGTCGCGCTTCCGCGGGAGACCGGGCCGCGCCACAGTCGATGGCATCCGTCCGAGCATCTGTTCGTGGTGACCGAGCTGTCGAACGAGCTCTACGCACTGGCCCCCGATGCGAGCGGGCAGTGGCGCGTCGTCGCCGGGGTCGCGCTGTCACCGGGCGCTCTCGCCGGAGATGCCGCCGCAGAGCTCGCCTTCTCGCGCGACGGTCGCTTCGTCTACGCGGGGCTGCGCGGTTCGAACACGATCGCCGTCGTGGAGGTGCGCGGTGACGGGGCCCAGCTGCGTCCGATCGCGCTCGTCGACTCGGGCGTGGACTGGCCGCGGCATCACGTCGTCGTGCGCGACACCCTCCTCGTGGCGGGTCAGCGCTCCGACGAGATCGCCGCGCTCGCGCTGGATGAGCGCACCGGGGTGCCGGGGCGCGCCCGACGCCGCGTGGACGCCCCCTCGCCCACCTGCCTGCTCGCGGCATCCTGACCCACCTGCCGCCGTCGCGGCCCGCCCGCCGCGCCGCGGCATCCTGCCCAGCGCAGGCGATCTGCCCAGAACAGGCGAACTGCGCGCGAATCGGCCTGCCCTCGGCAGATTGCCTGCGCCCGGCACGCACGTCGGCTGCCGAGAGAGGATGCCGAGGCTCCAGCGCTTACCCCTGGGTCAGGTCGCGGCATCCTGCTTGGGGATGAAGACCTTCTTGATGATGAGCAGGATCGATGCCGTCACGGGAATCGCGACGAGGGCGCCGAGCAGACCCATGAGCGTGCCGCCCACGAGGGCGCCGATCACCACGAGCGCGCCGGGCACGGCGATGGCCTTGTTCATCACCTTCGGGGTGAGCACGTATGCCTCGAGCTGCATGTAGACCAGATATGCGACGGCGAAGATCAGCGCCGACAGGGGGCTGGCGAAGAGGGCGACCACCGAGGCGATGCCCCAGAACAGCACCGTACCGACGAGCGGGATGATCGTGAGGCAGAAGGCGACCACGGCCATCAGGGCGGGGAACGGCAGACCCAGCACCGTGTAGAGGATGAAGCTCACCACGGCGTTGAAGAAGGCGAGCACCACCATGCCGCCCAGGTAGCCACCGACGGACTCGGTGATCTGCTCGGTCAGGTCGGCGGTCAGTGAGCGACTGCGCGCGGGCATCAGGCGGTAGAACGCCTGCTTGATCTCGGGCAGCGAGGCGAGGAAGTACAGGCTCAGCACGATGATGATGATCATCCCGGAGATCGTGGTGCCGATGGAGATGCCGATCTGCAGCACGCCTCCGCCGATCGCCGCGAGATGGCCCGGGTCGGTGAGGAACTTCTGCACCTCGGCGACGATCGCGGGCACCTGGTCGCCGAACTGATCGCGGGCCCAGTGGTAGAGGTCGGTCTGCTGGAAGGACGTCACGAGGGTGGGAACGTCCGTGATGAACTGGGCGATCTGGCGCACCACCGTCGGCACGATGAGCCACAGAACCGCGACCAGCAGCAGCGCGAGGGCGAAATAGACGATCACGATCGCCCACGCGCGACCGACGCCGTGCCGCTGCAGTCGCTGCACGACGGGGTTGAGCCCGAGGGCGACGAACAGGGCGAAGGCGACGTAGATCCACACCGTGACCAGGCTCGTGACGGCCATGCCCAGAAGGATCGCCACCAGCCCGCCGAGCGTCAGGAAGAAGCCCACGGCGAAGGGGCGGTTCAGGGTCGTCCACACCGCTCGCCCCGTGTGTGAGCGGTGCGCAGGGGCATCGGATGACGCCGTACTGTCGGCCGGGTTCGCGCGGTCGGAACCCGCCGCGATCTTCGTGCCGCGCCGGAGCGAACGCGAGCGGGGCTCGTTCGATGCTGCTGCCATGGTCACACTCTAGGGCTGTCAGCGGATGCCGTCCGGAGAGGCGGTAATGTCGGCGAGGACGAGAGGAAGCCCATGACCGACGCCGCCGTTCACCTGCAGCGCCTGCGTGCCAGCATCGACAACATCGACGCGGCGCTGATCTTCATGCTCGCCGAACGCTTCCGCTGCACCCAGCAGGTCGGGGTGCTCAAAGCGGAGCATCGGATGCCGGCATCCGACCCCGCTCGTGAAGAGCAGCAGATCGCACGTCTGCGTCGGCTCGCGCTGGAGGCCGACCTCGATCCCGAGTTCGCCGAGAAGTGGTTCAACTTCGTCGTCGCCGAAGTGATCCGCCACCACGCCGCCGCCGCGGCCGCTGACTGATTCCTGCGGCCGGGCGACGGCGCCGCCGGGTCAGGGGGTGGCGCGCCGCAGCGTGAGGAACGATGCGGCGCCGAGGACGACCGTGAGCGCAGCCAGCACCGCCGTCAGCCCCATCGGTCCCAGGCCGGCGAGCCACGTCCATACCGACGCCCAGGCATCCATCCGCCCGACGAGCCACAGCGCGGCGACCAGCACGATTCCGAGACCCGACAGCGTCAGCGTGAGGCCGAGAGCCCCGAAGCGGCGGTAGAGAGTCGCTCCCCAGAAGCCGGCCACGAACAGCACCATCCCCACTACGGCGAAGAAGACTCCCGCCCCGACGGGGCCGGCGGTCCACACCCAGTCCAGCGAGAAGAAGTAGCCGTTGACGCCCCAGCCTCCGGTGGCGCGCTCGATCGCGCCGCCGACGGCGAAGACCGCGCCCAGGAGGACGGCTGTCACCAGGGCCGCGAGCATCGTGCCGAAGAAGAACTCCCGACGGGTGATGCTGAGCGCCTGAGAGAACGGGAACGTGTAGCTCAGCGACATGATGCCGAGGCCGAAGAAGTACCAGATCGGGGCCTGACTTCCGCCGCCGTACTTCGCCCCGCCGTAGGGGATGAGCGCGAAGATCGCGATCGAGAGCACAAGGCTGACGACGAGGATGATCAGCGGCAGCCACACGAACGTGTACTTGTTGACGAACTGCATGCGGGTGACGGTGAGAACCCGGTTCATCGGCGTGCTCCTTCGGCGGGGGTGGCCGCGGCGGCGCTCGCCGCGACCGAGGATTCGGCGTCGTGCTGGGTGAGGCGGACGATCAGCTGCTGCAGAGAGACCGCACCCACCTCGAGCCCGGATGCCGCCAGCTGTGCCCTGTCCTGCGTGTCGAGTTCGCCGAGCAGGGTCGCGCTGGCCACGCGGCCGAGGCTCTCGCGGTGCAGCACCTCGCGCCCCGCGGTGAAGGCGTCGACGGCGACGGCGTCGCCGATGATCGTCGAGGCTCGACCACGCAGGGCATCGGTCTCCTCGTCGAGGATGATGCGTCCGCGGTCGATCACGATCACCCGTTCGATGAGGTCGGCGACTTCGTCGATGAGATGGCTGGACAGCACGATCGTGCGGGGGTGTTCGGCGTAGTCGGCGAGGAGACGGTCGTAGAAGATCTGGCGCGCGACGGCATCCAGGCCGAGGTAGGGCTCATCGAAGAACGTGAGCTCGGCACGCGAGGCGAGTCCGATGATCACGCCGACCGCCGACAGCTGCCCCCGCGAGAGCTTCTTGATCCGCGTCTTCATGGGCAGCTGGAACGCGTCGATGAGCTCGTCGGCGAGCTCCTGGTTCCAGTTCGGGAAGAACATCGCCGCCATCCGGAAAGCGTGGACGGGCCGGGCATCGTCGGGGTAGCGCTGGCTCTCGCGCACGAAGCAGATGCGCCCCAGCACGCGGCTGTTCTCGTACGGATTCTCACCGAAGACGTTGACCTCGCCGCTCGTCGCGAAGTTCTGTGCGGTCATGATCGACATCAGGGTCGTCTTGCCGGCGCCGTTGCGGCCCAGCAGGCCGTAGATGACGTTCTCTTGGAGGGTGAGGGACACCCCGTCCAGAGCAGCGGCGTTCTTGTAGCGCTTGACGAGGTCGGTCACCTGGACGACGGTCATCGGGCGCCTCCTTCCGGGGTCGATGTGGGGTGGGCCGCCTGGTCGCGGACCATGGCAGCGAGTTCGTCGGCGCTGAGGCCGAGCGTGTGCGCCTCCGCGAGCAGGGGCTGGATGAATCGGGCGGCGAAGGCGGCGCGGCGCTCGGCGCGCAGGTTCTCGCGGGCGCCGACCGCCACGAACATGCCGATTCCGCGGCGCTTGACGAGCACGCCCTTTTCCACGAGCATGTTCACTCCCTTCGCGGCCGTGGCCGGGTTGATGCGGTAGAAAGCCGCCAGTTCGTTCGTCGACGGCGCGCGGGTGTCTTCGGGAAGGCTCCCGTCCACGATGGAGTCCTCGACGCTCTCGGCGATCTGCACGAAGAGCGCGCGTCCCTCATCGATCACGTGGCCTCCCGGCATCCGGTGGGTTGGTTAGTTACTTGACTAAGTAACCAAATAACGCTGGCGACGTCAAGCGCTGCCGGAGCGCCTCCGCCTTCGCGTGCGCGCGATAGCGAGAAGTCGGCGTCGCGTCCAATTTGCGTGCGCATTCACCCGGATGAAACGGTGGTGGCGGCCCCCACGCGGGGTCGACCCCAGACCAGTCCGCGACCGCTGTCGTGCCCGTTGGCACCGGCGGACGTAAGGTCGGCGGCCTGTGCCCGGATCCGATGTCCGGTGCCGAGCGCTCTGCCCGAGCGCGAGTGGCCGTCACCCGGGCGTGACCGATGCAGCCTGTGCACCGGGCTGCCGAGGTGTTCTGTGACCGACGCTGTTTCTGCTGCGCCCCTGTTGGAGGCGCGGCATCTGTTCAAAGTCTTCGGGCGTGATCCGAAGGATGCCGTGGCGCGCCTGCGCGCGGGTCACTCCCGCGCCGACGTGGCCGATGCCGGCACCGCGGCCGTGGTGGACGCGAGCTTCACGGTGAACCGTGGCGAGATCTTCGTCATCATGGGGTTGTCCGGGTCGGGCAAGTCCACGATCATCCGCATGCTCAACGGCCTGCTGGCCCCCACCGCCGGCGAGGTGACCATCGCCGGCCGCAACGTCACCACGGCCTCGCCGGCACAGCTGCGCACCATCCGCCGCGAGTCGGTGTCGATGGTCTTCCAGCACTTCGCCCTGCTGCCGCACCTGAGCGTGCTCGACAACGCGGCGTACGCGCTGGAGATCCAGGGCGTCGGCAAGACCGAGCGCCGCGAACGTGCGCGTGACATCCTCGAGCGCGTGGGCCTCGGCGATCGCGCCGATGCGCTTCCCGACCAGCTCTCCGGCGGCATGCGTCAGCGGGTCGGCATCGCGCGCGCCCTGACGGCCGGCACCGACATCCTGCTGATGGACGAGGCCTTCTCGGCGCTCGACCCGCTCATCCGCCGCGAGATGCAGGAGCAGCTGGTGGAGCTGCAGCGCGAGCTCGGCCGCACGATCGTGTTCATCACGCACGACCTCAACGAGGCGATGTTCCTCGGCGACCGCATCGCCGTGATGCGTGACGGTCGCATCGTGCAGAACGGCACACCGGAAGAGATCCTGACCGACCCCGCCAACGACTACGTGGCGCAGTTCGTTCAGGACGTCGACCGGGCGCGCGTGCTCACGGCATCCGCCGTCATGGAGCCGCCGTCGCTGTCGACGCCGATCACGGCGGGCGTGCGCGGGGCACTGCGCACGATGCGTGAGAACCAGGCCGGTGCCGTGTTCGCGACCGAGAACCGTCGCCTCGTGGGCGTGGTCACCGACCGGGCGGTGATCCGAGCGGTGAAGTCGGGCGAGAGCGACCTGCGGCGCATCGTCGACACCCACGTGCCGACGGTCGGTCCCGACGACCTGCTCACCGACATCGTCGAGACCGCCGTGGAGGCGTCCGTTCCCCTGGCCGTCGTCGACGATCAGGGACGTCTGCGTGGAGTGATCCCGCGCATCACACTGCTCGCCGCTCTCGGCAACGTTCCGGCGACGACGCGCGAGATGGCGGTCGTGCAGACCCCGCTGGAGATGGTGGCCGAGTTCACGCCGCTGGTGGATGCCGCGACGGAGGGAGAGCGCTGATGGACGGGTTCCGCATTCCGGTGGGCCAGTGGGCCGAGACGGTCGTCGATGTCGTCGGCGACGCGCTGCGCGGACTGTTCGACGCGGTGGTGCTCGTTCTGGGCGCCGTCTACGACGCGGTGGACGCCGTGCTCATGGCGCCGCCGTTCTGGCTGCTGATCGTCGTGCTCGCCGCGGCGGCGTTCGCCGTGAGCGGCTGGCGCCTGGCGCTGGGCACCGCCCTCGGCCTGCTCGTGATCGTGGGCGTCGATCAGTGGGACAACGCGATGGACACCCTCGCCCTGGTCATCGTCGCGGCGCTCGTCGCGATCGTGATCGCGATCCCCGTCGGCATCTGGGCCGCCCGCAGCGACGCCGTCTCGCGCATCGTGCGCCCCGTGCTCGACTTCCTGCAGACGATGCCCGCCTTCGTCTACCTCATCCCCGCGATCATCTTCTTCGGCGTCGGGGCGGTGCCGGGCATGATCGCGACGATCCTCTTCGCGATCGCCCCCGGCGTGCGGCTGACCGAACTCGGCATCCGGGGCGTCGACAGCGAGGTCGTGGAGGCGGGGTACGCGTTCGGGGCTTCGCCGGCGCGTGTGCTGCGGCAGATTCAGATCCCGCTGGCGCTGCCGTCGATCATGGCCGGCGTCAACCAGGTGATCATGCTGAGTCTCTCGATGGTCGTCATCGCGGGCATGGTCGGCGCCGGCGGACTCGGCGGCGAGATCGTTCGCGCCATCGGGCGCATCAACGTGGGCCTGGGCTTCGAAGCCGGCCTGTCGGTCGTCATGACCGCGATGATCCTCGACCGTCTGACTTCGGCGCTGGGCCGGCCTCGTGCCCCGCGCCGGGCGGGTGCGGCGCGCCGCACCCGCAACGGCGGGTCGACGGCCCGCCCCAGCCGCGGAGAGTCCGCGGCTGACACCGACCGATCCGCGGACAGCACGCGGATGGAGAGGACGTCAGCATGAACAAGACCAAGAGCATCCTGGGCGGTATCGCCCTGAGCGCCGCCGCAGCGCTCACCCTGAGCGGCTGCGCCGGCGGCACGGGAGGCGCGGGCGGCGCGGGCGGTTCCGATGCGAAGTCGATCGAGATCGCCGTGTTCAACGGGTGGGACGAGGGCATTGCCGCGTCGTACCTGTGGCAGTCGATCCTCGAGGAGAAGGGCTATGACGTGAAGCTCACGTTCGCCGACGTCGCGCCCGTCTACCAGGGCCTCGCTCGCGGCGACTTCGACCTCGTGCTGGACACCTGGCTGCCCACCACGCACGCCGACTACATGGAGCGCTACGGCGACAAGGTCGACGACCTCGGGGCCTGGAACGACGACGCGCGACTCACCGTCGCCGTCAACGCCGACGCGCCGATCGACTCGCTCGATCAGCTGGCCGCGGCATCCGACCAGTTCGGCGGTCGCATCGTCGGCATCGAACCGGGCTCGGGGCTCATGCGCATCACCGGCGACGATGTCGTTCCCGGCTACGGGCTCGAGGGGATGGAACTCGTGGAGTCGTCCACGCCGGCCATGCTCGCCGAGCTCAAGAAGGCGACGGATGCCCGGCAGAACATCGCGGTGACGCTGTGGCGGCCGCACTGGGCGTACAACGCGTTCCCGGTGAAGGACCTCGCCGACCCGAAGGGCCTGCTGGGGGATGCCGAGAGCATCCACTCGGTGGCGGCGAGCTCGTTCGCGAAGGATCATCCCGAGGTGCACGGCTGGATCTCGAACTTCACGATGCCCACCGACACGCTCGCCTCGCTCGAGAACGCGATGTTCAACGAGTACAGCGGTGACGACTACGCGCCGGTGATCAAGAAGTGGATCGCCGAGAACCAGGAGTGGGTCGACAGCCTCACGTCCTGACGATCGCGGTCAGGAACGGGGTCCGGCGTCTGCCGGGCCCCGTTCGTCGTCGGGCGTCGGCTGCGGACGCTCGAGCTGCAGGGCGACCTTGGTCTCGAGACGCTCGACGGCCTCGTCGGAGAGCGCCAGCAGGCCGTCGACCTCCTCCCGCACCCGGCGATAGGCGACCTGACGCTCCGCCGGGGTCGCGGACTGGTCGAGCGCGACGGCCAGCAGCTGTTGCGCCGTGGCCAGACGCTTGCGCTCGGCATCGCTGAACTGGGAGTCACGCACGCGCCGGGCGTCACGCTCGGCGAGATCGAACGCGACCTCGTAATCGGTGACGGCGCCGCGGTACTCGGCGACCTGTTCCGCGCTGACCCGCGCATCCGCCGACGCCGGGCGCAGCCGGTCGGCGATCTTCTTGGCGCGCAGGAACGCGGCGGTCAGGGGCTGCCGCCCGTCGCTCATGGTGGGAAAGGCGATCATGCGAGCGACGTCGAGCTCGTACTCCAGCCAGCGCGCCGTCACGTCGTCGTGCACCGCGAAGAGCTTCTCGAGCTGGTCGGGAAGGGGCGAAGGCTTGGTGATCGGCTGCGGGTCGTCGGGACGGGTGACCCGGGTGGACGCGGTGACGGTCTTCAGCTCGGCCTTCGCACGCATCACCTCGAGCCGGCGCGCGTGGCGGCGCTGCGCGAGCACGTCCCAGCGGCGTACGAACCCGCTCGCGATGCCGAGAACGGGGAACACCAGCCACCAATAGTGCTGGGCGAAGATCCAGAACTGGTCCACGGCCTCAACCCTATGCGCGCGGGCGTCGGGGAACGGGCCAGATCGGGCGTGCGCCGCGCTCCGTCGTGTCCGCCCCGCCCGGCGCGGCGACGTCTGGACCTTCCGCGGGCGGAGGGGATGGATGCCGGGGCGCACCCGAGCGCGGCGCGGCGGCGTCATTCGGCGCGGTGCGCGGGGGGTTCGACATCGCGCGGCCGACGGCCTCGGCGCCCTTCGCGAGCACCGTCTGCGCGAAGGTCTGGGTGAGGTTCTGCGCGATCACGGTCCACTGCCCGACGGTGTCCGTGCCCGCGCGCGAGGCATCCGGATCGCCGGGCGCGGGTCTCGCGGGCGCGTCGCCCGCCGCGCGCGCCTGACGCCACGCCTCCGCTTCGGCCGCGTCGAACGCGCGGGTGACGGCGGCGACGGCATCCCGATACGCCGTGAACTGCGGCGGTGTGATGCGCGCCCGAGCCGACGCCGGACGGTGCTCCCGCGCCGCCTTGTCGGCGGCCAGAAACGCGGCGGTCAGCGGCTGGCGCGCATCGGTCATCGCGGGGAAGGCGATGAGCCGCGCCGGATCGGTCTCATAGGTCATCCACCGGGCGATGATCTCGTCGTGTGCCCGCATCGTGCGCGCGACCGGCAGGTGGGCGTCGTCGCCGGCCGTCGGCAGCGCCGCACGCGCGGCCGTCACGTGCGCGCGCCGCGACCGGGCCGTCGCCGTCGCGACGCGGACCTCGTCGACGGCGCGGTCGAGCTCCCGCCGCGCCGCGGCGACATCTGCCGCGCTCGCACGACCGGTCGCGCGCTCGGCGTGCAGTCGATCGAGCTCCGTGCGTGCCACCCGCACCGCGGCGCGCGCTGTCGCCGCGTCGCGCTTCGCCGAGCGCAGCTCCAGTCGGGCCGCGTCCAGCTCGATGCGACGGCGGCGCTCGCGGCGTTCGCGGCGCAGCCCGAGCCAGCCGAGGGTGCCGGTACCGATCGTCGCCGGCCCGATCCACCAGAACTCGGCGATCGTCGCCCAGAGCGGATCCACGCCCTCAGCCTAGCGAGACCGGCTGGGAGCGCTCGCAGAGAGGGATGCCGCGGCATCCGCCCCTCGCCTCCGCTCGTCCCGCCCCTCGCCCGCCCGCGTGAACGTCGACGAACTCCGCAGATTGTGACGAACTCCGCA
Organism: Microbacterium sp. AG790; assembly: GCF_003634765.1. Lineage (NCBI taxonomy): Bacteria > Bacillati > Actinomycetota > Actinomycetes > Micrococcales > Microbacteriaceae > Microbacterium > Microbacterium sp. AG790. The sequence continues at coordinate 383,221 of NZ_RBWZ01000007.1, read as the reverse complement.
CGCATCCGGGCACGCGTGTGCGGAGTACGTGCCTGTGTGCGGAGTTCGTGGGGCGGCTCAGCCGAAGAGCAGCGCGAGCACCGTGGCGCCGCCGCCGACGAGGATCAGGGCGACGATCGTGACCCAGGCGATGATGCGGGTGCGGCGCGTGCGCGCCTCGTTCATGCCCTCGTACTCGTCCTGCTCGCTCATGCGCCTCAGCCTACGGGCTCGACGACCGTCGGTCCGAAGGCGGCCGGCAGTGTCGCCTGCGAGCGCGCCCGCAGCTCCGAGACCGCAACCGTGAACACGTCCTGCACCTCGAGGGCGTTCTCTGCGGTGTCGGCGGTCGCGTCGGTGACGCCGATGCGCAGTACCGGATAGCCCCGGCCCTCGCACAGTCCGCGGAACTTCACGTCCTCCTCGCGCGGCACCGAGACGATGACGCGGCCGGTGGACTCGCTGAACAGGGCGGTCGCGGCATCCACACCGTCGCGCTCCATGATCTCGCGCAGCCAGACGCGGGCGCCGACGCCGAAGCGCGTCACCGCCTCGGCCAGGGCCTGGGCGAGTCCGCCCGACGAGAGGTCGTGGGCGCTGGAGACGAGCTCCTGCTGGGATGCCGCGTGGATGAGCTCCGCGAGACGCTTCTCCTGGCCGAGGTCGACCGCCGGCGGACGTCCGCCGAGGTGGCCGTGCACGGTCTCTGCCCACGCCGAACCGCTCAGCTCGGTGGCGGTGACGCCCAGCAGGTAGATGTTCTCGCCGGCATCCTGCCAGCCGCTCGGAATGCGACGGGCGACGTCGTCGATGATGCCCAGAACGCCGACGACGGGTGTCGGGAAGATCGGGGTGTCGCCGGTCTGGTTGTAGAAGCTGACGTTGCCGCCGGTGACCGGCACGCCGAGCTCGAGGCACGCGTCGGCGAGACCGTCGACCGCCTGACCGAACTGCCACATCACCTCGGGGTTCTCCGGGCTGCCGAAGTTGAGGCAGTCGGTGACGGCGGCGGGCACCGCACCGGTGACGGCGACGTTGCGGTACGCCTCGGCGAGGGCCAGCTGCGCGCCCGCGTACGGGTCGAGCTGGCAGAAGCGCCCGTTGCAGTCGGTGGCGATGGCGAAGCCCAGGCCGCTCTCCTCGTCGACGCGGATCATGCCGGCGTCGTCGGGGAAGCTGAGGGCCGTGTTGCCCATGACGTAGTAGTCGTACTGGTTGGTCACCCAGCTCGTGTCGGCGAGGTTCGGGCTGCCGAGGAGGTCGAGGAACTGCGTCTTCAGGGTGGCCGCGTCGTCGGTGCGCGGCAGGGCGGATGCCGAGTCGTCGCGGAGGGCATCGATCCAGGTCGGGTAGGCGACCGGGCGCTCGTAGACGGGGCCGTCGACGGCCACGGTCGAGGGGTCGACGTCGACGATCTGCTCGCCGTGCCAGAAGATCTGCAGGCGGCCGTCGCCGGTGACCTCGCCGAGCACGCTGGTCTCGACATCCCACTTGCCCGTGACGGCGAGGAAGGCGTCGAGCTTCTCGGGCGCGACGATCGCCATCATGCGCTCCTGGCTCTCGCTCATGAGGATCTCCTCCGGCGTGAGCGTGGGGTCGCGCAGCAGCACGTTCTCGAGGTCGACCCGCATGCCCGAACCGCCGTTGGCCGCCAGCTCGCTCGTGGCGCAGGAGATACCCGCGGCGCCGAGGTCCTGGATCGCCTCGACGAGCTCGTCGCGGTACAGCTCGAGGCAGCACTCGATGAGCACCTTCTCGGCGAACGGGTCGCCGACCTGTACGGCGGGACGCTTGGTGGGGCCGCCGTCGGCGAAGGTGTCGGACGCGAGGATCGATGCGCCGCCGATGCCGTCGCCGCCCGTGCGGGCGCCGAAGAGCACGACCTTGTTGCCCGCGCCGGTGGCGTTGGCGAGCTTGATGTCCTCGTGGCGCATGACGCCGACCGCGAGGGCGTTGACCAGCGGGTTGCCCTGGTAGACGGAGTCGAAGACGGTCTCGCCGCCGATGTTCGGAAGACCCAGGCAGTTCGCGTAGAAGCTGATGCCGCTGACCACGCCGTGCACGACCCGGGCCGTGTCGGGGTTGTCGATCGCGCCGAAGCGGAGCTGGTCCATGACGGCCACCGGACGGGCGCCCATCGAGATGATGTCGCGGACGATGCCGCCCACACCGGTTGCGGCGCCCTGGAACGGCTCGATGTAGCTCGGGTGGTTGTGGCTCTCGACCTTGAAGGTGACCGCCCAGCCCTCGCCGACGTCGACGACACCCGCGTTCTGGCCCATGCCGACCATGAGCCGCTTCTTCATCTCCTCGGAGACCTTCTGGCCGAAGCGGCGCAGGTAGATCTTCGACGACTTGTAGGAGCAGTGCTCGCTCCACATCACGGAGTACATCGCCAGCTCGCCGCTGGTGGGGCGCCGGCCGAGGATCTCCTTGATCTGGTCGTACTCGTCGCTCTTGAGGCCGAGCGCCGCGTAGGGCTGCTCCTTCTCCGGCGTCTGGACGGCGTTCTCGACAGTGTCTGCGACCTTGCTGTCGGATGCGGGGGTGCTCACGCGGCGGGACTCCAAGACTCGGGTGCCGGGGACGGCCTCAGTCTAGCCGGGCGGCCGTCCCCGGGCGGCGCGGGTCGGGCCGTGCCGTTCAGGCCTCGTCGTCGATCACGCCGATGCCCACGGCGTGATGGCTGGGCTCGGCGGCCTGCGGCAGCGTGGGCTCGGTGGGGTTCGGCGCGAGCGGCTCGTCCGGATGCGGCGCGAGCGGTTCGTCGGGATGCGGCGCCAAGGGCTCCTCGCCCGGGTCCTTCTCCGTGCTCGGCTCGACCAGCTCCTCGGTGTCGGGCTCGGTCGTCGCGGATGCGTCTTCGGTTCCCACGCCGGGCGTGCTGTCGGGGGATGTCTGCGGGTCGGTCATCTCGTCCTCGTTCGTCATGACCTCCACTGTTCGCCGTCACCGGTCGCGACGCACGGGGGTTGACAGGAGGAGTCGTGGATGAGGCCGCTTCGACGTATCGTCGCCCCCATGACCGGACTCACCCCGTATCTCTCCTTCGACGGCACGGCTCGCGCGGCGCTCGAGTTCTACCGAGGGGTGTTCGGCGGCGAGCTCGTCCTCGCGACGTTCGGCGATTTCGGGCGCGACGACGGGCCCGCGGATCACATCGCGCACGGGATGCTGCAGGGTCCCGTCGAGCTGTTCGCTTCGGATGCCGGGAGCGGCGAGCCGACTCTGCAGCTCCGCGGCATCCTGTTCTCCCTCTTGGGCACCGCCGAGCCGGCGACGCTCGAGGAGTGGTTCGCGGCGCTCGCCGGCGGCGGCGACGTGCTCGACCCGCTCGCGCTGCGACCGTGGGGTGACCATGACGGTCAGGTGCGCGACCGGTTCGGAGTGACCTGGCTCATCGGCTACCGGGGATGACCGACCCGCTCGCCCGGCTTCGCGCGCGAGCGGCGGAGCTCGATGCCCTGCTGGGGCGGCTCGACACCGATGACGCGGCGGTGCGCGCCGACCGGTCGGCTGCGACCGCCGATGACGAGCACGACCCCGAGGGCTCGACGCTCTCCGGCGAGTGGCAGCGCATCGATGCGCTTCGTCGCTCGGTGCTCGATGAGCGGGCCGAGGTCGACGCCGCGCTCGCTCGCATGGATGCCGGGACGTACGGCATCTGCGTCGTCTGCGGGAACGTGATCGCGCCCGGCCGGTTGGAAGCCCGGCCGATGGCCACGACCTGCATCGACTGCGCCGCCTGACCCGTAGCGCCCGCGAGGTGGACGACTCGGCGGTCTCACGCACCAGGCGGAAGAGGACGGCTGCGTCAAGGGTGTGCAATCCGGCGAACCCGCCCTGACCGCTTCGTTCGGTCGGGCCCGCTCTGGATCTTCGGAGCGCTCCCTGCCCGGTCACGGCGTTCACAACTCCGGAACGGTGGCCAGCAGACCCCGCGACGCGCCGAGGTCGCGCCGTGATGGCCACGAATCTCCGGAGTTGTGAACGGCAGGGCGGCCGGCGCTCGCCCGACAGGTGTCGGGAACGTCGGCGAGGGTATTGACTCGCGGCATCCACTGCCCTAACGTGCAACCAAATGGTTGCACAAACTGAGTTGAGCGACGATGAGACCGACCGCCTGTTCCACGCCCTGGCGGCGGCGACGCGGCGCGACATCCTGCGGCGCACGATCGTCGACGAGCAGTCGGTCTCGACGCTCGCCGCGGACTACGACATGTCGTTCGCCGCGGTGCAGAAGCACGTGGCGGTGCTCGAAGCCGCCGGCCTCGTCATCAAGCGCGCCGAGGGACGCGAGCGCCTCGTGCGCGCCGACCCGCGCATGATCTCCCGCGCCCGGGCGCTGCTCGCCCGTTACGAAGACCTGTGGCGCTCGCGCATCGACCGCCTCGACGCCCTGCTGGCTGAACCGCACGATCACTGTCCGACGCAAGGAGACTGACATGCCCGTCACCGACATCACGACCGACCCCGAGAACCTCACGATGACCCTCGTCGCGGATGCCGCGGCTCCCGTCTCCCGGCTCTGGGAGGCCTTCACCGACCCGCGGCAGCTCGAGCGGTTCTGGGGTCCTCCCGGCTGGCCGGCGACCTTTACCGCGTTCGACCTCCGCCCCGGCGGTCGCGTGGACTACCGCATGACGAGTCCGCGGGGGGAGCGCTCCGCCGGATCGTGGGAGGTGCTGAACGTCGAGCCCGGACGCAGCTTCGAGGTGCTCGACTCGTTCATCGGCGACGACGGTGAGAAGCTCGACGGCTTCCCGTCGATGCGGATGCTCTTCTCGTTCGAGGCGACTGCCGAGGGCTCTCGCCTCATCAACACCACCTTCTTCACATCGCTCGAAGCGCTCGAGCAGGTCGTCGCGATGGGCGCGATCGAGGGTTCGCGTCTGGCGATGAGCCAGCTCGACGCGGTGCTGCAGGACCTCCGTGCCTACGCGCAGGGCAAGGGCACCCGCACCGAGTTGCTGACCGATCAACACGTGCGCATCACCCGACTCATCGAGGGCTCGCGCGAGCTGGTGTGGCGCGCCCACCATGAGCCCGAGCTGCTGCGGCAGTGGCTGCTGGGACCCGACGGCTGGCAGATGATCGAGTGCGAGGTCGGCGAGACCACCCGCTTCGTCTGGCAGCAGGGCGACGACGAGTCGACCCGGTTCGGGTTCGAGAGCGAGACGGTGCTCAGTGAGCCGATCTGGCGCGAGGTCTCCACCGAGCGGATGATCGGGATGCCGGGACCGGCGACGGTCAATGACCTGCAGCTCTACGAGGAGGACGGCGCGACCCTGCTGACGTTGCTGATCGAGTATCCCGACAAGGAGACGCGCGACATGGTCCTCGCCACCGGCATGACCGACGGCATGGAGACCTCGTACGCACGCCTGGAGGCGGTCGTCGCCGCCTGAGGGCGCGGGGCGAGTCGACTCGCCCGTCCTCGAGCGATCCGCGACGCAACTGCAAGGGATACTGCCCGACACGCCGCGGCATCCCTTGTCCCTGCCCGCGTGTCGCGGCTACGGCCTTGCAGTTCGGCTGGGGGCGGGGTCGGGGCGACTCGACCGCGGTCAGTCCCCGAGCACGAGGCGGTAGCCCATGCCCTGCTCGGTGAGCAGGTGCTGCGGGTGGGCGGGGTCGCGCTCCAGCTTCTTGCGCAGCTGCGACATGTACAGGCGCAGGTATCCCGAGTCGGCTACCTGGTCGGTGCCCCAGATGTCCTTCAACAGGTTCTGCCGGGTCACGAGCGTGCCGGGGTTGCGGGCCAGGAACTCGAGCATCCGCCACTCCGTCGGCGTCAGGTGCACGACCTCGCCGCCGCGGACGACGCGGGTCGCGGCCAGGTCGACCTCGACATCGCCGAAGCGCACGAGTGGGGTGTCCGCGGATGCCGTGGATGCCACGCCCCGCCGGCGCGCGAGGGCCCGCAGCCGCGCGAGCAGCTCATCGATCTGGAACGGCTTCGTGACGTAGTCGTCGGCCCCGGCATCCAGAGCCTCGACCTTGTCGGCCGAGCCCGTGCGTCCGGAGACGACGAGGATCGGCACGTCGGTCCACCCGCGGAGCGCGTGGATCACCTCGATGCCGTCGAGACGCGGCATTCCGAGATCCAGCATGACGACGTCGGGGCGCGCCTGTGCCGCGGCGGCGATCGCGGCGGCACCGTCGGGCGCGGCGACGACGTCGTAGCCGTGCGCGGCGAGCGTGATGCGCAGCGCCCGCACGAGCTGCGGGTCGTCGTCGGCGACCAGGATCTTCACGCTCTCATCTTCCCGCCTCGGCCACCGGCGGGGCGGCGAGGTCGGATTCCGCGGCATCCACCGGCAGCGAGACCACCATCGTCAGCCCCCCGCCGGGCGTGGTCTCGGGTGTCAGGGTGCCGCCCATGCCCTCCGTGAAACCCTTCGACAGGGCGAGCCCGAGCCCGAGCCCGGTGGTGTTGTCGGTGTCACCGAGCCGCTGGAAGGGCGTGAAGATGTCGTCCTGACGGTCGGCGCTGACGCCGGGACCGTGGTCGACGATGCGCAGCTCGGCGGTCGGCCCGAGCCGGCTCGACGCGATGCGCACGCGCGTGCCGGGCGGGGCGTAGCGGCGCGCGTTGGCGAGCACGTTGACGATGACCCGCTGCAGCAGCACGGGGTCGGCGCGCACCGCAGGGACGGTCTGATCGAGCGCGAGTTCGACGACGTCGGGTCCGATGCCCAGCTCATCGAGGGCCTCGAGCACTGCTCCCGCAAGATCGACCGGGGACAGCGAGACGGCGAGCACGCCCGCCTGCACACGGCTGACGTCGAGCAGATCGGTGACCAGCGCCGCGAGCGCGGCGAGCGACTCGTCCGCGGTCGCGACGAGCTCGTCGTGATCGGCGGCGCTCAGCGACGGCCCCGCCGCACGCAGGCCGCCGACGGCCGCGATGGCGGCAGCGAGCGGGCGGCGCAGATCGTGGCTGACCGCCGACAGCAGCGCCGTGCGCACCTGGTCGGTCGCGGCCAGGGCGTCGGCGGTGCGGGCCGTCTGCGTGAGCTCGCTGTGTTCCAGAGCCGCGGCGAGCTGGGCGGTGATGACATCGAGCAGGCGCCGCTCCGGGGCCCCGACATCGCCGCCGTGCAGCTCGAGCGTGGCGCGAGGGCCGCCCGCGGCATCCGTGCCCACGGGCACCACGACCGCCCGGCCGTCGCGCACAGGTTCGCCGTCGGTCGCCAGTACCTGCTGGGTGGATCCGTCTCCGGCGAGCAGGCGCGCCCCGCTCACGCCGAACGCCTCGCGGGTTCGGCTGACCAGAGCCGGGACGGCGCTCTCGCCGCGCAGGACGCTGCCCGACACCGTCGCCAGCAGCTCCGACTCGGCGGCCGCGCGCCGAGCCCGGCGCGTGCGACGTGCGGCTTGATCGACGATCCAGCTCACCAGGATCGCGATGACGACGTACAGCACGAGCGCCAGCGCATGCAGCGGGTTGTCGATCGTCACCGTGAAACGCGGATGGATGAAGAGGAAATCGAGCGTCAACCCCGACAACACCGCCGCGAACAGCGCCGGCCAGATGCCGCCGATCAACGCCACGACGACCACGAGCAGCTGGTACGAGAGCACGTCGGAGGTGATCGTCTCCTCGTTGGAGGTCGCGAACAGCAGCCACGACAGCAGCGGCCCGCCGGTGAGCGCGACGACCAGCCCCAGGATGCGCCGGCGCCAGCCGAGCGCCCCGCCCGTCACGCGCGGCAGATGCAGGGTTCCGCCCGCGGCGGCGTGGGTGACGATGTGCACGTCGATGTCGCCCGACTCGCGGATGACCGTGGCCCCGATGCCCGGGCCCGTGAACGCCGCGCCGAGGCGGCTACGGCGGCTCGCGCCCAGCACGAGCTGCGTCGCGTTGACCGACCGCGCGAACTCGACGAGGGTCCGCGGCACGTCCTCGCCGATCACCTGGTGGTAGCTGCCGCCGAGGGATTCCACGAGCGCGCGCTGGGCCGCGAGGGCGCCGGGAGCGGCGGCGCGCAGCCCCTCCTGCGTCGTCACGTGCACGGCGAGCAGCTCGCCGCCGGCGGCGCGCGCGGCGATACGCGCCCCGCGCTGCAGCAGCGTGTCGCCCTCCGGGCCGCCGGTGAGGGCGACGACGACGCGCTCGCGCGCCTGCCACGCCCCGCGGATGCCGTGCTCCTCGCGGTAACTCTGCAGTGCGCTGTCGACCTCGTCGGCGAGCCACAGCAGCGCGAGTTCGCGCAGGGCCGTGAGGTTTCCGAGGCGGAAGTAGTTCGACAGGGCGGCATCGATCCGCTCCGCGGGGTACACCGCGCCGGCGGCGAGGCGATCGCGCAGCGACTGGGGTGCGAGGTCGACGACCTCGATCTGGTCGGCGGCGCGCACCACGGCATCCGGTACCGTCTCGCGCTGCGTGACTCCGGTGATCTGCGCGACCACTCCGCCGAGCGAGGCGATGTGCTGGACGTTGACGGTCGTGATGACGTCGATACCGGCGGCCAGCAGCTCTTCGACGTCCTGCCACCGCTTCTCGTTGCGGGAGCCGGGTGCGTTGGTGTGGGCGAGCTCGTCGACGAGCGCGATCTCCGGATGCCGATCGAGCAGGCCGTCGAGGTCGAGTTCGTCGAGCTCGACCTCGCGGTGGCGCAGACGCCGGCGTCCGAGCGTGGGCAGGCCTTCCGCGCGCGCCGAGGTCGCCGCACGGCCGTGGGTCTCGACGATGCCCACGACGACGTCACGACCGTCGGCGAGCAGGCGATGGCCCTCGGACAGCATCTCGTACGTCTTGCCGACGCCGGGCGCGGCTCCGAGCAGCACCCGCAGACTGCCGCGCTTCATGCGTTCACCCTAGTTCTCCCGTCGGTTCCCGGGCCGCCCGCCCCGGATCGGGCGGCCCCACCTGCCCGACCTGACCCAACCGCAACGGGCCCGAACTGCAAGGGATGCCGGGGGACACGCCGTGGCATCCGTCGCTCCGGCGGCGTGTCGGCGCGTCGACCTTGCAGTTCGGTTGCCCCGGGCGTTCCGACTCGGCTCCGGTCGTCGAGCGAGCGCAGCGCGTCGAAACGCCGCGCGCCACAGGCCGCCGCGTCACCGGCTCGCGGCATCCAGCGCGATGTTCAGCTCGAGCACGTTCACGCGGGGCTCGCCCAGGAAGCCGAGGTCCCGCGCCGTGGTGTGCTGATCGACGAGCGCCGTCACCACGGCCGGGTCGAGGCCGCGCGCCGCCGCCACACGCGCCACCTGCAGCTTCGCGTACGCCGGCGAGATGTGCGGGTCGAGTCCCGATCCGGATGCCGTGACGGCGTCGGCGGGGATGTCGCCCACCGGCACGCCGTCCGCCGAGGCGATCGCGGCCTGGCGCTCGCCGATCGCGGTCACGAGGTCGCTGTTCTCGGGCCCGAGGTTCGAACCGCTCGAGGCCGTGCCGTCATAGCCGCTGCCCGCGGCCGATGGCCGCGACTGGAAGTACTGCGGGAGGGCTACGCCGTCGGCATCCGTGAAGGATTGGCCGATCAGCGCACTGCCGACGATCTGACCGCCGGCGTTGCGCACGAGCGAGCCGTTCGCCTGCGCGGGAAGGGCCAGCTGGCCGATGCCCGTGATCACGGCCGTGTACGCGATGCCGAGCACGGCCGTGGCGACGAGCATCGCACGGGCGGCGACGCCGAGGTGGCGAAGAGAGGTACGGGTGGACATGACGATGCCTTTCGAGAACCCGGCTCAGAAGCCCGGGAGAAGGCTCACGACGAGGTCGATGAGCTTGATGCCGACGAAGGGGGCGATGACGCCGCCCAGGCCGTAGATGAGGAGGTTGCGCCCGAGGATCTGCGAGGCGCTCGCCGGCCGGTACGCGACGCCCTTCAGCGCCAGCGGGATCAGGACGACGATGATGATCGCGTTGAAGATGATGGCGCTGGTGACCGCCGACGCGGGCGAGTGCAGCTGCATGAGGTTCAGCGCCGCGAGTCCGGGGAAGACGCCCATGAACATCGCCGGGATGATCGCGAAGTACTTCGCGATGTCGTTGGCGAGAGAGAACGTCGTCAGCGCTCCACGGGTGATGAGCAGCTGCTTGCCGATCCGGACGATGTCGATGAGCTTCGTCGGGTCGCTGTCGAGGTCGACCATGTTGCCGGCCTCCTTCGCGGCGGAGGTGCCCGTGTTCATCGCGACGCCGACGTCGGCCTGCGCGAGCGCGGGGGCGTCGTTGGTGCCGTCACCGGTCATCGCGACGAGCGCACCGCCGGCCTGCTCGCGCTGGATGAGCGCCAGCTTGTCTTCCGGGGTCGCCTCGGCGAGGAAGTCGTCGACGCCCGCCTCCGCGGCGATCGCCCGCGCCGTGAGCGGATTGTCTCCCGTGATCATCACGGTGCGGATGCCCATCGCGCGCAACTGCGTGAACCGCTCGGCGAGGCCCTCCTTGACGACGTCCTTCAGGTGCACGACTCCCAGCACGCGAGCGCCCGCCGCATCCTGAACGGCCACCACCAGCGGTGTGCCGCCGGACTGCGACACCGACTCGATGTCCGATGTCAGCTGCGCGCGCACGGATGCCGCGACCGGACCGGCCTGCTCCATCCACGCGAGCACGGCGCTGCCGGCGCCCTTTCGGATGACGGTGCCGTCGGCCAGATCCAGACCGCTCATGCGGGTCTGGGCGGTGAAGGGGACCGCGACGGCGTCGTCCGGGGCGACCGCCTCGACGCCGCGCGCGGCGGCGAGCTCGACGATCGAGACACCCTCGGGTGTCGGGTCGGACAGCGACGACAGGGCGGCGGTGCGTGCGAGCTCGCTCTCGTCCACGCCCGTCAGCGGCAGGAAGGCGCTCGCGCGGCGGTTGCCGTAGGTGATCGTGCCGGTCTTGTCGAGCAGCAGCGTGGTCACGTCGCCGGCCGCTTCCACGGCGCGGCCCGACATGGCCAGCACGTTGTGCTGCACGAGGCGGTCCATGCCGGCGATGCCGATCGCCGACAGCAGCGCGCCGATCGTCGTCGGGATCAGGCACACCAGCAGCGCCACGAGCACGGGGATGCTGACGGGGCTCGCCGCGTACGAGGCGATCGGGTTGAGCGTCAGCACGACGATCACGAACACGATCGACAGGCTCGCCAGGAGGATGCCGAGGGCGATCTCGTTGGGGGTGCGCTGACGGTTCGCGCCTTCGACGAGCGCGATCATGCGGTCGACGAAGGTCTGGCCCGGCTGGGAGGTGATGCGCACGACGATGCGGTCGCTGAGCACGCGGGTGCCGCCGGTGACGGCGCTGCGGTCGCCACCCGATTCGCGCACGACCGGGGCCGATTCGCCCGTGATCGCGGACTCGTCGACCGTGGCGATGCCCCAGATGACGTCGCCGTCGCCGGGGATCAGCTCTCCGGCCGACACGACCACGACGTCGTCGAGGGCGAGCTCCGAGGAGGGCATGTCGTCGGTCGCGGTGGTGGTGGCCGCGGCATCCGCGGCGCCGTCGTAGGCGCGCACCCGGTGGGCGATCGTGGTCGTGCGGGTCGTGCGCAGCGCTTGCGCCTGCGCCTTGCCGCGGCCCTCGGCGACCGATTCGGCGAGGTTCGCGAACAGCACGGTCAGCCAGAGCCACACGGCGATGCCCCACGTGAAACCGCCCGGAACCGGGGTGCCGCCGGAGCTCTGCGCGCCGCCGAGGAAGGGCTCGGCGATCGCGATCGCGGTGGTGAGGGCCGCGCCCACCCACACGAGGAACATGACGGGGCTCCGCCAGAGCTCAGCGGGGTTGAGTTTGCGCAGGGCTCCGGGGAGGGCTGCGACCAGCTGGCTCCAACCGAAGGCGCGGCGGGCGGGGGCGGGCGACGACGCGGCGTCGTCACCGGTGGGTTGCGGGCGGTCGAGGACCGGAGCGGACGTGTTCATTTCAGGAGAGACCTTCTGCCAGGGGACCCAGCGCGAGAACGGGGAAGTACGTCAGTGCGGTGATGACGACGGTCACGACCGCGAGGAGCCCGACGAACTGCGGGCGGTGCGTCGGGAGTGTGCCGGCGGTGGCGGGCACGCGCTCCTGCGCGGCGAGCGAGCCGGCGAGGGCGAGCACGAGCACGATCGGAACGAACCGGCCGAGCAGCATCACGACGCCGAGCGCCGTGTTGAACCACGGGGTGTTGGCGGTGAGTCCGGCGAACGCCGAACCGTTGTTGTTCGCCGCCGAGGTGAACGCGTACAGCACCTCCGTCATCCCGTGGATGCCGGGATTGAGGATCGAGGTCGCCTCGACGTCGGCCCGCACGGCGGGGATGCCGAAGCTCAACGCCGTTCCCGCCAGCACCAGGGTCGGAGTCACCAGGATGTAGAGGCTCGCGAGCTTGATCTGGGTGGGGCCGATCTTCTTGCCGAGGTACTCGGGGGTGCGACCGACGAGCAGTCCGCCGACGAACACGGCGATGATCGCGAGCACGAGCATGCCGTACAGGCCCGACCCGACGCCGCCGGGGGCGACCTCGCCGAGCATCATGTTCAGGAGCGGAATCATGCCGCCCGTCGCGGTGTACGAGTCGTGCATCGAGTTCACGGCGCCGGTCGAGGTGAGGGTCGTCACGGCCGCGTACAGGGCCGAGCCGACGATGCCGAAGCGCTGCTCCTTGCCCTCCATCGCGCCGCCCGCGAGCTGCGGGGCGGTGCCGTGGCCGGCGACCTCGAGCGCGCTCACCGCGGCGATCGACGCGATCGCCAGCGTCGACATGACCGCGAGGATCGCGTAGCCCTGGCGGTTGTCGCCGACCATGCGACCGAACGTGCGGGGCAGCGAGATCGGGATGACGAGGATCAGAAGCAGCTGCACCAGGTTCGTCCAGGGCGTGGGGTTCTCGAACGGGTGGGCGGAGTTGGCGTTGAAGAACCCGCCGCCGTTGGTGCCGAGCATCTTGATCGCCTCCTGCGAGGCGACCGGTCCGCCCGGGATCGACTGCGTCGCTCCGGTGAGCGTGTGCGCGTCGACGAAACCGTTCAGGTTCTGGATCACGCCGCCGGCCAGCAGCACGACGGCGGCGATCACCGCCATCGGCAGCAGGAGCCGACCGAGGCCGCGCGTGAGGTCGACCCAGAAGTTGCCGATCGTGCTCTGGCCGCGCCGTGCGAAGCCGCGTACGAGCGCGATGGCGACCGCGATGCCGACGGCGGCGGAGACGAAGTTCTGCACCGTGAGGCCGGCGAGCTGCACGAGGTAGCCCATCGTCGCCTCGGGAGAGTACGACTGCCAGTTCGTGTTCGTGACGAAGGATGCCGCGGTGTTGAACGCCAGGCCCTCCGGCACGGCCGGCAGCCCCAGCGAGGCCGGAAGGAACGCCTGCAGGCGCTGCAGGGCGTAGACGAAGAGCACGCCCATGAGTGAGAAGGCGAGCACGCCCCGCGTGTAGGCCTGCCAGGTCTGTTCGCTGCGCGCGTCGACGCCGATGAGACGGTAGACGACCCGCTCTGCGGCGGCATCCTTCTCACCCGTGAAGATGCGGAACATGAGGTCGCCGACCGGGCGGTACAGCAGCGCGAGCAGCAGGACGAGGGTGGCGATCTGGAGCACGCCGAACCAGATGTCGGCGGAATCGACGCCCATCAGAAGCGCTCCGGCTTCACGAGGGCGACGACCAGGTAGACGACGCCGGCGACACCGAGGACGGCGCCGATGATCGAGAAGACGTCCATCAGAGCCGCTCCGCCCCCTTCGCGACGAGGGCGACGATCGCGAACACCGCGACCGTCACGACGACGTAGATCACATCGAGCACAGGAACTCCCGGACACTGACCGCGCTCGCTGGTGCCGCGCGGGCGCCCACCATGGGCACGGGATCCGATACAACTCCGGCGTCGCGGCGGGCTGCGCCGTCCTTACGGTTTCCCTACGGGTGGGCGGACGGTCCTCACGGCTCGCTCACGTTCGGGGAGGGCGGGTGGGGGCGTTTCGACTCGCTGCGCTCGCTCGACGGCCGGGGGCTGCGCTCGCTCAACGAGCGGTGGCCTCCCCCCCCCGCTGTGGTGCGAGCGAATGTGACGGTCGTGTAAAGCTTCGCCGAATATCTGAAAAAAAACTTCATAACGTGGTTCACTGGGCGCGTCACCTTCCGCACCGTCTCGTGAGGACACCATGAAGCGAAATCTTGCGATCGTCGGCGCCGCTGTGGTCGCCCTCGTCGTCATCGGCGGCGGCGTCTCCGCCGCCGCGCAGGCGCCCGGCGCATCGGCGCCCACCGCCGCCACCGCCGTCGCCACGTCCGACACCGCTGCCGCCGAGGCCGACGGCTGGACTGTCGCGTCCAGCGAGGGGAGCGCGGTGCCGCAGGGCGGTCGCGTCGTGGCCGCCGCGCCGCACGACGTTGCGCCGATCCAGGTTTCGCTCGATCAGCCTTCCATCGAGCAGTACGGGATGTGGGCGTGGGGTGTCGAGGTGACGGCGCACGCAATGATGCCCGGCGCGACGGCGACGATCTCCATCACCTTCGCCTCGGGTCTGCAGAAGCACTGGGCGCCCGTCACGGTCGATGCCGACGGCTCCATCGTCACCAGGGTGCGCACGCTCGACATCGATCCCGAGAACACGCAGCCGGAGCCCGGCGTCGCCCGCATCACCGTCGAAACCTCGACCGGAGAAGCGGGCTCGGCCCTCCTGGACATCACCGTTCCGGAAGGTCAGCGTCTGAACGTCTGGAGCAGCCCGGCATCCATCAGCCAGGACGAGTTCCTCGACAAGACCGTCGTCGTGCACGCGAGCGGCTTCGCGCCGATGACCCACGTCTTCTTCAACCTCGGCATGCCCGACACCACGATGGTGGCGATGGGCGAGAACGAGGGGCTGCATTCGGATGAGAACGGCGATTTCTCCTACGAGATGCAGATGATCTCCGTCAACGCGCTGGTGGGCGAGTGGACCCTCAGCTTCCAGTCGGCCGACGGCACCCGGCAGGGCGTCGGCACCTTCATGGTCACACCGGGCGCCCCGCGCACGCAGAACAAGACGCTCACGCCGGCGGCGGGAGAGATCTCCGCTGACGCGTTCGCGACCGCGCCCGGAATGGTCTTCGACGTGGCCGGTTTCATCCCGTTCGACACGTACGAGCTCACCCTGGTGACCTCACGCGGCATCCGGCTCCCGTTGGGTATCTCGCGCACGAATGGCGAGGGCCGTCACCACAACAGCATCAAGGCTCCGGACGGTGTCGCCGAGGGGCTGTACACGTTGGAGGCACGATCCACGATCACCGGTGACTACGCCATCGGCACGTTCTCGGTGACCGAAAACCCGGGCAGTCCCGCCTCCTCGTTCGCGCTGAGCCCGTCGACGGTTGCAGCGACCGTGCTCAGCGATCCCGCCGGCGGTGTCGTTCTGACCGGTGCGGGGATCCCGTCGGGGACGTCACTGCGCGTGTCCCTCCGGGACGCGCAGTGGAAGCGGATGCCGTTGACCGCCGGCGCGGACGCCTACGTCGATGCCGGCGAGGACGGCACCATCCGGTTGCCGCTGGTGACCCTCGACCCGATCGCCGCGGGTTCCTACACGGTGTGGATCGCGGCCGGCGCGGCGCCGTTCGGTTACAGCGTCCAGCTGCCGCTGATGGTCACCGGTGACAGCTCTGTCGTGCCCCCGTCGGCCAGCTCGCCCGGCTCGGGTACCTCCAGCAGCGCTGTCGCGCCCGCGCCGACCTCGCCGCTGGCTGCCATCACCCCGTCCACGACGACGCCGCGCGTCGACCGGCCCGCGCCGACGGCGCCGGCTGCCGTGCCGAGTCCGTCGCCGTCGCCGGACGCCGATCCGCTCGAGGGTGACATCGCACCCCCGGTGCTCCCCGTTCCCACCTCGCCCTCTCGTTGAATCCAGGAAGCCACACGATGCCCCGAAACGCTCTGCGCGTCCGGGCGGCCGCTCCCGCCGCCGCCCTCATCGCCGCCTGTCTCGTGACAGCCGGCGCCCTCCCCGCCGCGGCGGACAGCGGCTCGCTCGACGAGATCGCTGTCGCCCCGGCCTCTTCGGCCACGGGCGGGGCGGTGCTGCCCGACACCATCGCCGCCGCCGACGGCCCCGTCGATGTCTTCATCCAGACGGACGGCGAAGGTGCGCTCGCGGCGAGCACCGACCAGCGTCGGCAGGGGGCGTCCTCCGCCGAGGCCTCCTCTGTCGCCGAGAACGTCGCGGCGAAGAACGAGGAGACGACGAAGGACGTCGCGGCCGACGTGACTGCCGTTGATAGCGACGCGCGCATCCTCTACACCTCGACGTACTCCGTTCCCGGTGTCGCCGTGACCGCCGACGCCGCGACGCTGGCTCAGATCGCCGAGCGCCCCGACGTGGTGAAGATCTCGCGTATCGTGCCGCAGTCCATCGAGGTCCCCGCTGTCGACGGCGCCACGCCCAACAACGGCGCCTCGGATGCGCTGACGCGAGCCGTCGACACGTGGCAGCAGACCGGGCACACCGGCAAGGGCGTGACCGTGGCTGTCATCGACACCGGTGTGGACTACACGCATGCCGACTTCGGAGGACCGGGCACCTCTTCCGCGTACGCTGCGGCGCTGGCGTCGACCGACGCCCCGCAGTCCGGCTCGTACGACCCGACTGTCTACCTCGGCGGCTGGGACTTCGCCGGCGCGACCTACAACGGCGCCACCGGTCAGCCCGGCTACGACCCGATCCCTGCGCCCGACGCGAACCCCATCGACGGCCCCGGCGGGAATCACGGCACGCACGTGGCGGGCACCATCCTGGGTCGGGGTGTCGGGACGGATCTCACCACGTTCCGCGGCGACTACCGCAGTCTGTCGTCGGAGAGCGTGCAGAAGGACTTCTCGATCAGTCCGGGGGCTGCCCCGGAAGCCGGTCTCATCGCGCTGAAGGTCTTCGGCGACGGCGGTGGCAGCACGTCGCTGACGGGTGCGGCGCTGGAGTGGATCGCGCAGAAGGTCGCGTCCGGAACCGAGATCGACGTGGTCAACCTCTCGCTCGGCACGAACTACGGCGCCATCGACGACCCCGACAATGCAAAGCTGGAGCAGATCGTCAAAGCAGGGGTGCTCCCCGTCGTCGCGGCGGGCAACTCCGGCGACGTGACGGACGTGGCCGGCAGCCCAGGCACCACCGCGAGCGCACTGACCGTCGCGGCATCCGCGAGCGGCCATGGCCTCGCCGACGCGGCGCGGGCGACGATCGGCGACCCGGCTCAGAACGCGGCCGAGCAGATCCGGGTGCAGTACAGCCAGTCCTACGTGTGGGACTTCGACGTCACCGCCTCGGTCATCGGGCTCACCGACACGAGCAACCTGGACGGATGCCGGCCGTTCAGCGCGGCGGACGCGCAACGGGCGAGCGGCAAGATCGTGTGGTTGGAGTGGGACGACAGCAACGTGGCGTGCGGTTCGGCGACGCGTTTCGACAACGCCCGCGACGCGGGGGCCGTCGGCGTTGTCCTCACCAGCCAGTCCGACAGCTTCGAGAACGGCATCGCCGGCAACGCGGACATTCCCGGTGCGCAGCTCACCGGCGGAGAGTCGCAGAGTCTGCGCTCCGCGATGACGTCCGGCACACTCGTGATCGAACTGCGCAGCGACCTGCGGCACGTCATCGATCACACGGACCCGTCGCGCATCGATACGATCGCCTCCTTCACCTCCCGTGGAACGCACGGCTCGATCGACAACGTGCTCAAGCCCGATGTGGCCGCCCCCGGCGTGACGATCACGTCGGCCGGGAACGGCAGCGGCACAGGGCGCGAGGTCATGAGCGGTACCTCGATGGCCACCCCGCATGTCGCGGGCATCGCCGCGCTCGTGAAAGAAGCGCATCCGGATTGGGCGCCCGAGCGGGTGAAGCAGCAGATCATGAACACCGCGGCTCACGACGTGCTCACCGTCGGCAGCAGCCCGATGGCGTATGGGCCCGCCCGCGTCGGCACGGGACGCATCGACGCGCTTGCGGCCGTCGGGGGGACGATCACCCTGCTGTCCGAGGAGAACGGCGATCTGCTGAGTGCGTCCTTCGGCGTGGTCAACGTCGGTACCCAGCCGGTCGTCCAGACCCGGACCATTCGGGTCGGCAACGACGGGTCGGCCGCCCAGACCGTCGCTTTGCGCTACGCGCCGCGCACGGAGACACCGGGCGTCAGCTACGACGTCTCGCCGGCCTCCGTCACGGTTCCGGCCGGCGGGTCCGTGGCCGTGACCCTGACGTTGCGTATCGACGACCCGACTGCTCTTCGCCACACGATCGATCCGACCATGTCGAAGATCGTCGACACGGCGCCGCGGCAGTTCGTGACCGACGCTTCCGGTGTTCTCGAAGCGATCGGACCGGTCGGCACCTTCCCGGTGCGCCTGGCGGTGTACGCCGCACCGCGTCCGTACTCCGAGACGCATGTCGACGGTGTCGCATTCCAGGGCGCCACCGGCTCGCTCGCCATGTCGGGTCGCGGGCTCGACCAGGGCGACGGCAGCGAGCGCTACCGATCGATGATGGTTCCGCTCATCCTCGGCGCGACCTCTCCCGCACTGTCGTTCCCGGCCGGATCGGCGCAGCACACGCTGAAGAGCGCCGACATCCTCGCCGTCGGAGCGTCGTCGACGGCGCCGCTGCTGAGCGACCCCACGCAGGGCGTGCTGACCTTCGGCGTGCAGATGGCCGGCGAATGGGCGCGGATGTCGCCGCTGACGTGGCCGATGGTGCAGTTGGACGTCAACGGCGACAGCCGCCCCGACTTCATCGTGCAGCTGCAGCCCGGGCAGGACGCCGACGGGGACATCCCGGTCGCGATGACGATCGACGCGGTGACCGGAGACGTCATCGAACAGCGTCCCGTGAATGGCCTCTTCGGCGACCAGGGCACCAACGTCTTCGACAACACGGTGGCGACGCTGTCGACCTCCCTGTCGGCGCTGGGCTACACCGCGAAGACCACCGCGACGACGGTGCGCTACGTCGTGCAGACCCGTTCGTTCTACAACCCGGCCTTCGACGGCGGCATCCGCAGTGCGCTCGTCGATCAGACGGCGCCGGCGACCATCGACGCCTACCGGCCCGCACTGCAGTTCGGCACGACCGGAACGCCGATCTTCGCCGACCAGCCCGGTTCGCTGACGGTGACCCGTCGCGGCGATGCCCTGCCGCAGATGCTCGTGCTGCATCTGCACGGCGACGGTGCGGCGCGCGCGGAGATCGTGACGCCCACCGCGACGGATGCCGGTGGGTCGACCCCGCCCCCCGGAACGCCCGCACCGGGAGGCTCCACCCCGGGTGATCCGACGGGATCGGGCGGCTCGGTGAGCAGCGCCCCGCGGGGTGGGTCGCTGGCCACATCTGGACAGGACGGGACCGGCGTGCTCCTCCTGACGGCGTTCGCCGGCATGCTCGTCGCGGGTGGCTCGGTGCTCGTGTGGCGTCGTCGCCGCCGGTCCTGACCGCCGTCCTCGCAGACGCCCCGCACCCTTCGGGATGCGGGGCGTCTGCGGGCGCGGCAGACTGGGCAGGGATGTCCTCGCATACCCTCCTGATCTCCGACCCCCGCGCGGTCCGAGCCATGGCGAACCCCTTGCGCCAGGTGGCTGTCGACGAGCTGTATCGCCGCCAGGGGCCGGCCACGGCCACCGAGCTGGCGGAGCTGGTCGGGTTGTCGCCGAGTGCGATGAGCTACCACCTGCGCGCGGTCGAGGTGACGGGGCTCATCCGCCGCGGAGAGTCCACCGACGGCCGGGAACGGCCGTGGCTTCCCGCCGCCCCGGACTACTCGCTCGTCGCGAGCGCCGACGCGGACGCCGTGCACCGCACCATCCTGATCGACTCCCGACTGACCCCGATGCGTCAGCGCATGGAAGAGGTCCTGGCTGCGCGGTCGGTGCGAGCTCCGGATGCCGATATCGCCTACATGGTGCTGGCCACGGGCCAGATGCTCCTCGCTCCCGATGAGGTGGCGCGCCTGCAGGAGCGCGTGCAGGAGATCTTCGACGAGTACGAGGCATTGAGCGCCGACCGTCGTGAAACCGGGGATCTGCGCCGCTCGCGCTACATGTGGTCGGTACTTCCGGAACGCGTCCAACCGGAAGACTAGACCGTTCCTGCTTCCGAGACGCCCCTGCGGAAGTGGGCGATCTTGTCGTCCATGACCGCGATCGCGCGGGAGAGCACGCGACGGCGCTCCTCGAGGGCCGCGCGGCGTTCCTCGAGGAAGGCCACCGGGTCGATGGAGGCGTGGGGGCCGTGGAGCAGATCGGCGAACGTGCGCAGATCGTCGATGCCGAGTCCGGCATCCTTCATGCACGTCACGACGCCGATCCAGGCGAGATCGTTGTCACTGAACACCCGATGATTGCGGTGATCGCGCTCGAGCGGGCCGATGATCCCCTCGTCCTCGTAGTAGCGGAGGGTGTCGGCCGAGAGCCCGCTCGCCGCGACGGCCTCGCCCATCGTGAGCATCGTGGTCATTGCGCATCCCTTCCGTCGAGCACGGCGCGCGCCTCGGCATCCAGCTGCAGCGCGAGCGCGTCCATCGCCTCATCCAACTGTGCGATGCCGGACACGGCGACGATGGGTGTGACGGCCGGCGTGCCGCCGATCAGCCACGCGAGCACCACCTGGTTGCGCGTGGCGTCCAGGCGTCGGGCGACGCGGTCCAGCGCCGCTAGGCGCCGGTCGGTGTCGGGATGCCGGTAGGGGTGCTGCAGTCGGTCGGTGCGCGCGTACGCCCCCGACAGGAGCGTCGTGTACGCCCACATGGCGAGTCCCTCTGAGGCGACGTAGTCCAGCGTCTCGGCGGTGGCGACGACGTGTCCGGTGTCGGGAAGCGGCACGAAGGGGATCGGCTGGAGGTAGCTGTGCCGCAGTTGGAGGGCATCGTAGGGGGCCAGTCCACGCGTGCGGGCGAGGGAGCGGGCGCGTTCGACGCGCCAGGTCGCGTGGTTCGACGCGCCGAGTCGGCGCACCCGGCCGTCGGCGACGAGCGACCCGAGCGCCTCGACCTGCTCCTCGAGGGGAACCGCGCGGTCTTCGATGTGCGCCCACAGCAGGTCGATGACGTCCACGCCGAGACGGGCCATCGACGGCGCGACCGCCTCCTCGACGGCGCGCGAGCTGAGCCCCTCCATCGGGGCCGCCCACGTGCCGGGTACCGTCGGGTTCGCACCGATCTTGGTCGAGATCGCCACCTCGTCGCGTATGCCCGGATGCCGGCGGAACCAGTCGCCGATGACGGTCTCGCTCGCGCCGCCGTGCCCCGTGGGCGACTCCCAGAAGGCGTAGTTGTCGGAGGTGTCGAGCCAGCGGCCGCTCCGCGCCACGTAGTGGTCGAGCAGCGCGAACGCGGTGTTCTCATCCTGTCGCGTTCCGAACCACATCGTGCCCAGAGCCAGGTCCTTGCGGTGAGTGGTGTCCATGGCTCCACAGCACACCACCTGGAGCGCGCTCCATGTCAAACGCAGAACGGGCGCCCAGCAATGCGACCCGACCGTGTACCTTAGGTAAGGCAACCCTTATTAAAGACCGGCCCTGGTCATCGTCTCACAGGAGCTCCCGTGCGCCCTGCCCCGTCTGCGCGTTCAATCGCGATCGCCCTGCTCGCGCTCGTCGCGGCGGTCGTTCCCGCCGCCGCGACGCTCTTCGTCCGTCGGCGTCGCAACCGCGCCGGCGCGGAAGGGGAGGGCTCGTGATCCTCCGCCGCGTCGCGGCGACGGCGCTGAGTCTCGTCGTCGTGCTCCTGGTCGGCTGCTCCGCCGCGGCGGCGCCCGCCGAGCCCACGGCATCCGCTCCACGTGTCGCGTTGTCGGATGTCCGCCCGCTCGCCGACCCCAAGGCGTATGTCGGCCCCTCGACCGCGACGCTCGACGACGCCGCGATCGAGCCCGTCCTCGCCTCGCCGTCGTCGCAGTTGCCGGTGACGGTGACCTCCCACGACCTGTCGGGCGATGTGGAGGTCACCGTCACCGACGCCTCCCGGGTCATCGCCATGGACCTCTCCGGTTCCCTCGCGGCGACCGTCGCGGGGCTCGGCTTCGCGGACCGACTGGTCGGCCGCGACATCTCGACCACCTTCGCGGGCGTGAGCGACCTGCCCGTGATCACCTCCGGCGGCCACTCCGTCAACGCCGAGGCGATCATCGGGCTTGCGCCGACCCTCGTCATCACGGACGGGAGCATCGGTCCGGCCGACGTCGTCCAGCAGCTGCGCGATGTCGGCATCACGGTGGTGTTCGTCGAGCGCTCGTCCTCGTTCGCGGGCGCCGCCGCGCAGGCGCGCGCCGTCGCCGCGATCTTCGGTGCCGCCGAAGCCGGAGACCTGCTGGCAGGCCGCATCGAGGGCGAACTGCAGACCGTCACCGCGCAGATCTCCCGGATCGCGCCCGCCGCCGAGTCCGAGCGGCTGCGCATGGTCTTCCTGTATCTGCGCGGGACATCGGGCATCTACTACCTGTTCGGTAGCGAGTCCGGCGCCGACGACCTCATCGGCGCCCTCGGTGGCATCGACGTCGCCGGTCAGCTGGGCTGGCGCGGCATGCAGCCGATGACCGACGAGGTGATGGTCGCCGCCGACCCCGACCTGATCCTCGTCATGACCGCCGGCATCGCGTCGGTCGGCGGCATCGACGGGCTGCTCGCCGAGAAGCCCGCGATCGCGCTCACCTCCGCGGGTCAGCACCGACGCTTCGTCGACATGGCGGACGGGCAGATCCTCTCGTTCGGCCCGCGGTCGGCGCAGGTGCTGGATGCGCTCGCGCGGGCGGTCTATGCGCCCGACGGCGCGTCGGATGCCGCGTCGCCGGCCGTGCCGGCGGAGCGGGGCCCGTGACCTCCGTCGTCTCGACCCGTCCTTCGCGCGGCGCGGCGACGCGGGTGCCGTCGCGCCCGCGCCGTCGGGGCCGCGCGGGCGCCGTCTTCGCGGTGACGGCCGCCCTGCTCCTGGTCGGGGTCATCCTCTCTGCGGGCATCGGTCAGCTGCCGATCGGCCCGGCCGAGGTCGTCGGTTCCCTGCTGCGCCCCCTCGGCATCCCGAACGCCTGGGCGCCGTCGTCGCCGTTGATCGAGCAGACGCTGTGGCAGATCCGATTCCCGCGCGTGGTGATGTCGGTTCTGGTGGGAGCGTTGCTGGCGCTTGCCGGCGCCGTCATGCAGGCCATCTTCGCCAACCCCCTGGCTGAGCCCGGCGTCGTCGGGGTGTCGTCGGGCGCCGCCGTCGGGGCCGCGGCCGCGATCACCCTCGGCCTCACCTCCCTCGGCGGCTGGATGACCGCCGGGTTCGCCTTCGTCGGAGGGCTGGCGGCGACCCTCGTCGTGTACGCGACGGCCCGGTCGCAGGGTCGCACCGAATCGGTCACGCTGATCCTCACCGGCATCGCGGTCAACGCCTTCACGGGGGCCGCGCTCGCCGTGCTGATGTTCGCGGGCGACACGGCGTCTCGTGAGCAGATCGTGTTCTGGCAGCTGGGCTCGATGAACGGCTCCCGGTGGGCCGAGGTGGGGCTTGTGGCCCTGGTCGGGCTGGCCGCGGCATCCGCCACGGTCGGTCTCGCCCGCCGGCTCGACCTGCTGGCTCTCGGCGACCGCACGGCGGCCCACCTGGGGGTGCGGGTCGAACGGCTGCGCGTGATCGCGATCGTGCTGGTCGCCCTGCTCACGGGCGTCGCCGTGGCCTTCGTGGGCATCATCGCGTTCGTGGGGTTGGTGGTGCCGCACGTGATGCGGATGCTGCTGGGCCCCTCGAACCGCACCCTGCTTCCCGCCTCGTTGCTCGGCGGGGCGGTCGTGCTCGTCTACGCCGACCTCCTCGCCCGGACGGTGATCCCGTCGGCGGACCTTCCCATCGGCGTGCTGACCTCGCTGGTCGGTGGACCGTTCTTCTACGTGCTCATCCGCCGCACCCGTCGCCGCGCCGGAGGCTGGGCGTGAGCGGGCTCGCCTATGCGCTCCGCGAGGTGTCGCACCGCGTCGGGGCGCCGGGGGGAGGCACCGAGATCCTCGCGGGCATCACCCTCGACATCGCCTACGGGCGAGTTCTGGCCCTCGTCGGTCCCAACGGTGCGGGGAAGTCGACTCTCCTGAGCGTGCTGACCGGGGATGCCGCGCCCTCCGCCGGCACGGTGGAGCTCGACGGGCGTCCGCTCGCCCAGTGGCGCGCGCGGGAGCTCGCACGCGCCCGGTCGGTCCTCCTGCAGTCGCATCAGGTCGCGTTCTCGTTCACGGCGGCCGACGTCGTGGAGATGGGTCGAGCGCCCTGGATCAACACGGCGCGGGCCGACGACGATGATCGCCTCATCGCCGAGGCGCTGAGGCGGACGGACGTGTCCCACCTGCGCGAGCGGGAGTTCCCGTCGTTGTCGGGCGGCGAGAAGGCTCGCGTGTCGCTCGCCCGCGTGCTGGCGCAGGACACGCCCATCGTGCTGCTCGACGAGCCCACGGCCGCGCTCGACCTCCGCCACCAGGAGGACGTGCTGCGGATCGCCCGGGAGCTGGCGGCGGAGGGGCGCGCGGTGGTCGTGGTGCTCCACGACCTGTCGCTCGCCGGCGCCTACGCGGACGAGATCGCGGTCATCGATCGCGGCCGACTCGTCGCGCATGGCGAGCCCGCGGAGGTCTTGATGGAGGAGCGGATCGCCGAGGTCTACGGCATCCCCGTCCGTGTGCTGGCCGACCCCGACACGGGCCGACCGATCATCCTTCCCCGGCGCGGTTCATACCGGTGAATGGATCCCGGCCGGCACCCTCGAGCCGGGCGCGAGCTACCAGGTCGCGACGTGCGCGGCGCACGGACTGTCGTTGACGGACCGCAGTCTCGACACCTTCACGGCGGTCACGGTGGCGACGCCGACCACCACGACGCCCACGGTGTTCCTCAGCGCTCCCAGCATCGTCCAGGGCGGCTCGCTCACGGTGCGCGGCAGCGGCTTCCCCGCCGGGGTCGCCGTCACCGTCGACGTGCACTCCGACGTGGTCACCCTCGGCACCACGACCGTCGGCGCCGGCGGCCTCTTCTCGGTCACCGGACTCATCCCGGCCACCCTGCCCGCGGGCGCGCACACGGTCGCCGTCCGTGCGGGCGACATCGCCGTGGAGCAGCCAATCGCGGTCGAGACCGCATCGGCATCCCCCGCACCCGAGGCGGTTGCCGCACCCGTCGCGGTCTGCACGGCGCGTGCGGTCGACGGGGCCGCCCTCACGCGGGGTGTGAAGCAGAGCTTCGTGTCTTACGTGAACGGCCCGATCGCGAAGGCCTCCGCGTCGATCGCGTGGCGCAGCGGGTCGGGGCCTTCAACACCGAGGAGGGGATCGGCCGGATGTCCTTCGGCGGAGCGGCGAGCTTCACCGGACACGGAGGACTGCTCGACCTGACGATCTCCAACCCGGTGATCCAGGTCACCGGCGCGCGCACTGCGACCCTCAGCGCCTACGTGCAGTCGCAGGCATACGGCGGCAGCCCGTCGGTCGACGGCCGCGTCGTGCTCGCGAACCTGACGCTCCCGGCGGCGACGACCCGCGGCGGCGCGATCGTGTGGACGGATGCCGCCGCCACCCTGACGGCGGCCGGTGCGGAGGCCTTCGGCGGCTTCTACTCTGCGGGTGAGAGCCTCGACCCGGTGTCGTTCACCTTCCCGCTGGGCGCGGAGGTGCCGTGCGACACGGCGACGTCGGGAGCACTCGCGGCCACGGGCGGATCGATGCCGGACGGAACCGTCGCACGAGGCACAAGCATGCGGCACCCCGGTCGTTGAGCGAGGCGCGCAGCGTCGAGTCGAAACGCCCGCACCTGTGTGCCCGAACTGCAAGGCGCGGTGTCCGACACGCCGTCTCTGCAGGGGGATGCGGCGGCGTTTCGCGTGGCGTCCCTTGCACTTCGGCACGCCACGCCCGGAGGCGGGCGTCCGCCCCCGGCACCCGGGCACGCCGGGCCGGGGGCGGCGTGATCAGCCCGCGTCGGTCGCGATGCCCGCGTCGGCGTCCGACCCGGCGCCCGGCGTGCTCAGGCCTCGGGCGTGCGCCGCCGGCGCTGCGCCTTCGACGGGCGGATCGCGGGCACGTCGCCGACGATCGGCACCGGCGTGCGGTAGAGGTGCACGCCGTACCGCGCCACCAGACCGATGAGAACCATCAGCTTGTTGCGGGGGCCGAGCAGGCTCGTGATGTGGACGAAGAGCCACGTCAGCCACCCGAACGAGCCCGTGAGGGTGACCGTCTTTCGCAGCAGCGGAATCTTCGAGAGGAAGCGCAGAGCGTGCAGCCCGGGAAGGTTGGCGATGCCGGGCAGCTCTCCGATGGCGGCGCGACGGCCGATGATCGCCAGCTGTCCCTTGTCGTAGTACGAGAACGGCTGCGTCGGCTGTCCCGCGATCAGACGGACGATCTGGCGGGCGACGTGCTCGCCGCCCTGGATCGCCGGCTGCGCCAGCTGGGGCAGGTCCTGCGGCGCGATCGCGACGTCGCCGGCCGCGAAGACCCCGGGCAGCCCCACGACCTGCAGATCCTCGCCGACGCGAATGCGGTCGCCCTTGTCGAGCGGCAGGCTCCAGTCGCGCACCTCCTCGTGGGGTGCGACGCCCGTCGCCCAGACGGTGAGATCGGACGGCAGCACGGTGCCGTCCGAGAGCACGACGGCATCCGGTCGCACCTCGTCGACGCCGGCGCCCAGGCGCAGCTCGACGTCGCGGCGCCGCAGCTGCGCCGCCGCGTAGTCACGCAGCTTCGGCAGGAAGGGCTTCAGGATCTCGCTGCGCTGCACGAGCGTGATGCGGAACGCGTCGCCGTCGAGCTCGGGGTAGGCCGGCTCCAAGCCCTGGTCGCGCAGCTCGGCGAGGGCGCCGGCCATCTCGATGCCGGTGGGTCCTCCGCCGATCACCACGACCGACAGGCCCTTGGTGCGCCCGTGGAGCACGGCTGCGCGCTCGAGTCGGGTGAACAGGGTGTCGCGGATGGCGATCGCCTGCGAGCGGGAGTACACCGCGAACGAGTTCTCCTTCGCCCCGGGCGTGCCGTGGTACGCGGTCGTGACGCCGTTGGCCACGAGCAGGTAGTCGTACGACACCTCCTGACCATCGAGCAGGCGCACCGTGCGGGCCTCGGGATCGATCTCCATGAGGTGCTCGTGCACGACGTCGAGGTTGGGCTGGCGTACCCGCAGACTGCGGAGGAAGTGGGTGACGTCGCCCGGGTTCAGACCGCCCGTGGCGACCTGGTACAGCAGCGGCTGGAAGGTGTTGTAGACGCGGCGATCGATGAGCGTCACCCGCACGTCGGTGTGACGCAGGGCCCGCGCCGCGCTGATGCCCGCGAAGCCGCCGCCGATGATGACCACGTGCGGCCTCGCGTCGCGCGTCGGGTTCGTCGAGTCGTCGGGAGCCTGCGATGCGGATGCCGTCATAGCCGCAGATTACCGCGACCACGTGACAGACCCCTGTCGCCCGTGGCCGATGCGGGGGTGGGACAATGAGGGGATGAGCCCCTCCGCCGACCACCGCATCGAGACCGCGCAGGTGCGCCGCAGCCCGCGGTACACGGTTTTCCTGCTGGCGGGCGCGTTTGTCGGCATCCTGGCCGCTCTCGTGCTCACGTTCGCCTTCGGCGGTGACAACGAGAGTGCGAGCACGGGGGTCTCGTACTCGACGACACAGGTCTTCGGGTTCATCTGCCTGTTCGCGATCCCGATCGGCGTCGCCGTCGGCGGTGTGGTCGCGCTCGTTCTCGACCGCTCGCTGGCCCGTCGTGCCCACGAGGTGCGCGTCGAGCGCGAGGTCATCACGATCGACGACGCGGAGTAACCGCCCGCCGCGCGCCCCGGAGTCGTCGGCGACAGGCAATCTGCCCAGAACAGGCCGATCAGCCGCGCAATGGCCTGCGCCCGGCAGATTGCCTCTGCTCGGAGGGGTCACGGATGCCGCGACCGCCGGATGCCGCCGCGCCCGGATGCCGCCGCTAGGCGATGTCGGCGATGATCGGCGCGACCGCGGCGTCGAAGGCGGCGATGTCGCCGCGCAGGCCGTCGGTCACCGCGATCGTGAGCGCCCCGATCCACCAGACGCCGCGCTGCGTGAACGGCAGCACCTGGACGTTGAGCTCGAACGAGTGCGCCCGCCGCCCCACGACGCGCTCGTGCTCGGCGATCGCACTGGCGTAGGCGCGGTACGACGCTCCCGTTCCCAGACGCGACCGGTAGTGCTGATGTTCCGCCCGGGCGTACGCCACGGCATCCGGCCCGTGGGGCATGATCGCGTCGGCGAGTTCCTCGAAGCCCTCGACGGGAAGTGCGACCACGGTCTCGAAGCCGTCGATGAGTTCGAGCGGGACGGGGGAGGGGTTGGCCTGCGGTTCGACCGTCAGATCCCAATACGCGCGCCACTGCCGCTCGATCGCGGAGCGGTCGTCGTACTCGCTGATCGGTGCGCTGCGCGGAGGAACGCCCCGCAGGTGCGGCAGCTCCTCCGGAAAGCGGATGCCGAGCACCTGGCGCAGATACAGCGCAACGAGGACCGGGAGGGTGGCGTCCTCGCGGACGATCCACTCCGGTGCTTCCGCCGCTGCCATGTCGCCATCCTAGGGACAGCGCTCGGGGCGGCGACAGGGTGCGCTGTGCTGCGCAGCTCCCACGGTCCGCGCGCCCCGCCCCTGCCGGTAGGCTGTTCGCGTGGCAGAAGCCCCACAGAATCCCTATTCCGAAGCCGGCGTCGACACCGCGGCGGGAGATCTCGCCGTCGAACTGATGAAGTCGGCCGTTCGTCGCACCCACGGGCCCGAGGTGCTGGGCGGTGTCGGCGGGTTCGCCGGCCTGTTCGACGCCTCGGCGCTGAAGTCGTACGAGAAGCCGCTGCTGGCCACGTCGACCGACGGCGTCGGCACCAAAGTCGCGATCGCGCAGGCGATCGACAAGCACGACACGATCGGCCAGGACCTGGTCGGCATGGTCGTCGACGACATCGTGGTGGTGGGCGCGAAGCCCCTCTTCATGACCGACTACATCGCGTGCGGCAAGGTCTTCCCCGAACGCATCGCCGACATCGTCCGCGGCATCGCATCCGGCTGCGAGCAGACGGGCACAGCGCTCGTCGGCGGCGAGACCGCGGAGCACCCGGGCCTGCTCGGCATCAACGACTACGACGTCGCGGGAGCGGCGACCGGTGTCGTCGATGCCGGCGACGTGCTCGGTGCCGACCGCGTGCAGCCGGGCGACGTGGTGCTGGCCCTGGCGTCCAGCGGACCCCACTCGAACGGCTACTCGCTCATCCGCCACATCGTCGCGGGCAAGGGCATCAGCTACGGGGCCCCGGCCGCCGACTTCGGCCGCACGTGGGGCGAGGAGCTTCTCGAGCCGACCCGCCTGTACACGCTGCCGCTGCTGAACCTGCTCACCGAGCTGCCCGGTGCCGTGCACTCCCTCAGTCACGTGACCGGCGGCGGCATCGCCGCGAACGTCGCTCGCGTGCTGCCGCCGCAGGCGTGGGTCGAGCTCGACCGGTCGACGTGGTCGCCCAGCCCCGTGTTCCGCGTGCTCGCCGACCTCGGCGGGCTGCGTCTGGAAGACACCGAAGGCACGTGGAACCTCGGCGTCGGGTTCGTCGCCGTCGTCTCGGCCGAGAAGGCGGATGCCGCGGCATCCCTCCTGTCGGCCGCCGGCATCGCGACCTGGCAGGTGGGCGTCGTCCAGGAGGGCGCGCGCCCGGAGGGCCACTTCGAGCAGGGCGCCAAGGGCGTGGACGGCGGCGCCGTGCGTCTCGTCGGCGCGTATTCATCAGCCGTCTAGGTTCATCGGCTGCCGAGGTCATCAGCCACCTCGGCGCAGAAACGGATTGAGCAACACCACATGTGCGGAATCGTCGGCGTTGTCGGACAGGGCCCGGTCAATCAGGACATCTACGACTCGCTGCTGCTGCTGCAGCATCGCGGGCAGGACTCGACGGGTATCGCGACGGCCGAGACCAGCGGCGTCTTCCATCTGTTCAAGGCCAAGGGACAGGTGCGCGAGGCGTTTCGCACCCGCGACATGCGCGCCCTCTTGGGCAACATCGGCCTCGGACACGTGCGCTACGCCACGAAGGGCACCGCGTCGAGCGAGGAAGAGGCCCAGCCCTTCTACGTCAACGCGCCCTACGGCATCGTCCTGGTGCACAACGGCAACCTCACCAACACGCGTGAGCTGACGCAGGAGCTCTTCAGCAAGGACCGCCGTCACCTCAACACGAGCTCCGACACCGAACTGCTCGTCAACGTGCTCGCCAACGAGCTGCAGTCCTCCATCTCCGGTCTCGAGCTCGACCCGGCGCAGGTGTTCCAGGCGGTCACCCGGGTGCACGAGCGCGTCGAAGGCTCGTACGCGACCATCGCCCTGATCGCCGGGTACGGTCTGCTCGCGTTCCGCGATCCCTTCGGCATCCGTCCCCTCATCCTCGGCACGCGTCCCGCGGTGGATGCCGAGGGCGCCCCCACCGGCGGCTACGAGTGGATCGTCGCGTCGGAGTCGCTGGTGCTGGAGAACGGCGGCTTCGAGGTCGTCCGCGACGTCGAGCCCGGCGAGGCCGTCTTCATCGACGTGGAGGGGCGTCTGCACACCCAGCAGTGCGCGACGAACCCGCAGCTGGTCCCGTGCTCGTTCGAGTACGTCTACCTCGCCCGTCCCGACTCGATCATGAACGGCATCTCGGTGTACGAGGCGCGCCTGCGGATGGGAGAGCGCCTGGCCGACACGATCGCCAAGTACACCCCCGCCGGCACGATCGATGTCGTCATGCCCATCCCCGACAGCTCGCGACCGGCGGCCATGCAGGTCGCGCGCAAGCTCGGCATCGAGTACCGCGAGGGCTTCTACAAGAACCGCTACGTCGGTCGCACGTTCATCATGCCCGGCCAGGCGGTGCGCAAGAAGAGCGTGCGTCAGAAGCTCAACGCGATGTCGAGCGAGTTCAAGGGCAAGAACGTGCTGCTCATCGACGACTCGATCGTGCGCGGGACGACGTCCAAGGAGATCATCCAGATGGCCCGGGATGCCGGGGCCAAGACGGTCACGTTCGCCTCGGCCGCCCCGCCGGTGCGCTACCCGCACGTCTACGGCATCAACATGCCCTCGCGTCACGAACTCGTCGCGCACGGCCGCACGATCCCGGAGATCGCCGAAGAGCTCGGTGCCGACTACATGGTCTATCAGGAGATCGACGACCTGAAGGCCGCGATTCTCGAGGGGTCGCCCGACGTCGAAGACCTCGACATGAGCTGCTTCGACGGGCGCTACATCACCGGCACCGTCTCGGAGGAGTACCTCGCCTGGGTCGAAGGCACGCAGGAGAGCTGACCCGGGTCTTTCCCCCGTCCTGCCCCGGCGCCGATACGGTAGTCCAACACCTTCGCCCGTCCGCGACAGCTCGATGAGAGTGAGTGCAGCGATGAACAACCGATCCGGTGAACCCGCGACTCGTGCTCAGAGACTGGCCCGCGGCCTCACGAAGGCGCTCGGTGCCGTGGCGGACGTCGTCGGAAGGCTCGCCCGAGCCCTCTCCGGCCGGTACTGACCGTCGGCCGCGCGCGCGGCGTTTCGACTCGGCGCCGTGCGCCTCGCTCAACGAGCGGTGGTGCTGGCCCCGGTCGTTGAGCGAGCGGTGGTGCTGGCCCCGGTCGTTGAGCGAGCGGAGCGAGTCGAAACGTGCTGCGCCCCGCCTAGGGTGGATCGGGTGACCGACCCCCGCCCCCGCTCCCTCTGGCGCGGACGGCTCCTCGCGCTCGTCGGCGTCGTGCTCGTCGCGTTCTCCCTGCGTTCGGCCGTCGCCGCGCTGTCGCCGATCATCTCGGAGGTGCAGGCCGACTTCGCCGTGCCGACGTGGGTGGTGGGTCTCATCGGCACCGCGCCACCGGTCTGCTTCGCCGTCTTCGGCATCGTGACTCCGATCCTCGAGCGCCGGTTCGGGCTGGAACGGCTGGCGGCGGCATCCATGCTCATCGTCACCGCCGCCCTCATCGCGCGTTCCCTCGCGGGGAATGCGGCCACGCTGCTGCTGGCGACGACGGTTCTGTTCGCCGCCGTGGGCGTGGGCAACGTCGTCCTGCCGCCGTTGATCAAGACCTACTTCCCCGACCGCGTGGGCACGATGACCGCGCTGTACTCCGCTCTTCTCGCGATGGCCGCGTTCGTACCGCCGCTGGTGGCGGTGCCGGTCGCGGATGCTGCGGGCTGGCGGTTCTCGCTGGGCATGTGGGCGATCCTCGCGCTTCTGGCGGTCGTGCCCTGGGTGACGCTGGTGGCGCGCGCGAACGTCGCCCGCGCGCAGGCGCCCGTCGCGGTCGACGCCCCCGCGCCCGGGGTGTTGGGACGTCTGCCCCGGCTGGCGCTCGCGTGGGCGCTGGCCGGGACGTTCGGCATCTCCGCGGCGAGCGTCTACGCCTGCTTCGCGTGGCTGCCGGTCGTCCTCGTCGACATCGCCGGCGTCTCGCACGCCGAGGCCGGCGCGCTGTTGTCACTGTTCGGCGCGATGGGCTTGCCGTGGTCGATCATCGTGCCGATCCTGATCACCCGGTGGCATCGGGTCGGCGTCGTGTACGCCGCCGCCCTGATCGCGGGACTGACGGGCGTCGCCGGAATGCTGATCGCGCCCGCCGCGGCCACGATCCTCTGGGTCGTGCTGCTCGGCACCCCGCAGGCGTTGTTCCCGGCGGTGCTGGTGCTCATCCAGCTGCGCTCGCGCACGCACGAGGGATCCGTCGCGCTCAGCGGCTTCGCACAGAGCGTCGGCTACGGCATCGCCGCGCTGTTCCCGCTCATGTTCGCCGTCGTCCACGAGCTGACCGGACAGTGGCAACCGGTGCTCATCGTCTTCGGCCTGCTGTTTCTCGCGACGATCCCGACCGGCCTGATCGTGACGAGACCGCGCACGATCGAGGACGAGTGGGAACGCCGTCACGGAACGTGGTGAGCGCCTCCCAGCGCGCGAGCGACTCCCGACGCGTCAGGCTGTCTCCAGCTCGTCCTCGTCGTCGGCATACTGATCGGCCCACTTGTCGACGTACGGGTCT
This sequence comes from Microbacterium sp. AG790, assembly GCF_003634765.1. Classification (NCBI taxonomy): domain Bacteria; kingdom Bacillati; phylum Actinomycetota; class Actinomycetes; order Micrococcales; family Microbacteriaceae; genus Microbacterium; species Microbacterium sp. AG790. Next base: position 350,299 of record NZ_RBWZ01000007.1, on the reverse strand, counting down.
TCCTCGTGGTGTCCGAGCTCCTTTTCGAGCGCGGAGTAGTTCACGTTGTAGGTGTCGTACTTCAGCTCGCGAGCGATTTTGGTGTGCTTCGCTTTCTGACGGCCACGCCCCATGCGAGACCCCCTCATTTCTGAGTCACGGACGATGCGGGTTTCCCGCATTTCGCCCGGCGCATTCACGATGCGATTGACGATCCGGCTTCCTGCCGGGAAGAGTAGCATTCAGAATAACACGGTGCCCCCGGCGCCTCGCGGTGCGGGGGAGGACGGGGAGTGTCGCATGGCCGAGACGGACGAGAGCCCGGTTCCTCAGGGAGCGGTGATCGTGGGCGCGATCCCCGATCAACCGACACGCGTCCTGAAGGAAGCCGCCCGCTACGCGAAGCTGTTCTCGGCGCCGCTGATCGTCGCGCACGTCGACGTCACACGCTTCGTCACGTACGAGGATCCCGACGGCTACATGCACACCGCGCCGATCGACATCGACCTCGCCATCGGAGAGGCCCAGCTGAGTGCGGTCACCAGCGCCGCGGCATCCGTCCTCGACGGCTCGGGCGTCGACTGGAGCGTCACCCAGCTCGTCGGCGACCCGGCTCTGGCGATCAAGCACCTCTCCGAGAAGGCTCAGGCGCGCCTGATCGTCGTCGGCACGCGCCGTCGCGGGTTCGGCGAGTCGGTACGCGAGTTCTTCACGGGGTCGGTCGCCGCTCGTCTCGCCCACCGCCAGTCACGCCCGATCCTCGTCGTCCCCCTGGAAGACCCGGTGGGCGACGACGAGGACCTCTGGCCCGCGACCTAGGAGATCAACGGAGGGAACGGGTCAGGGCGGCGAGGGTGTCGTCGAGCGCGCGCGACAGGTCGTCGACGGCGTCGGCCGCGAGCTGTCCGCCGTGCGCCAGATGGGTGCGCAGATCCGCCCGCACGGTGCCGCGGAACTCGGCGAGGATCGCCTCGGCCCGCCTCATCTGCTCGCGCGACGACGCGCGCGCCTCGTCCCACCCCGACGCGGATGCCGAGGCGCGTGCGTCGTCGCGGTCACGCTCGGCGTTGTCGCGCTCGGACTGCGCCGAGGCGGCCAGGTCGGCGCGCAGGCTCTTCATCGCCTCCCGGACGCTGCCGCGAACCTCGTCGGCGATCAGGCGCACGCTGTCGGCGAGTCCGGCCTCGATCCCCTCGAGCTCGTGGGCGCGAGCGGCCACCTCGGCGCGTCCCGCCTCGGTGATCGCGTAGACGGTCTTGCGGCCGTCGACGGTCTTGGTGACCAGGCCCTCCTCCTCGAGCTTCGACAGCCGCGGATAGATGGTGCCGGCGCTCGGCGTGTAGGTGCCGCCGGTGCGATCGGACAGCGCCTGCATCAGGTCGTAGCCGTGACGCGGTGACTCGTCGAGGAGGTTCAGCAGGTAGAGGCGCAGGTCGCCGTGCGAGAAGACGGGAGGCATGCTCAGTTCTCCTCTGCGGTCGCGGATGCCGCGGCATCCGGAGCCGCCGGCGAACGGCGCAGCACCGTGACATCGCCCGACACCGAGTTCGCGCGCACATCGGCGAAACTGCCGCTGAGCTCTCCGACGGAGTCGACGTAGTTCGACGGCCCGGAGCTCGATCGCTTGACGCCGTCGACCATCAGGCGGCCGCTGACGCTGCGCAGCACGAAATTCGCCGGGTGGCCTTCATCGAGGCGGACGGTGGCGTCACCCGACACCGTGTTGAGGCTGACGAGATCGACCCGATCGGTCGAGTCGACGAGCATGCCGCCCGACACCGTGTCGATCGTGGCCTTGCGGATGCTGCCGGTGGCCGCCACATCGCCCGAGACCGAGTTGGCGCTGAGTGCGCCGTCCAGGCCGCGGATCTGTACGTCGCCCGAGACGGCGTTGACCGAGAGATCGCCGGTGAGGCCGTCGACGATGATGTCGCCGGAGACGGTGTTCAGGCGCGCGCCCGAGGCGAGACCCGACACGAGCGCACTCGCGGAGACGACGCCGAGGGTCAGCAGGATGCCGCGGGGGACCGCCACGCTGATCTCCGCCTTGGGACCGCCGGAGCCGAAGTTGCGGAACACCTCGAGGAAGTTGTCCCAGCGCAGTTGCGGGTGATCGATCTCCACCACGTCGCCGGAGGCCTCGATGCGGAGGTCTTTGATGGTGACGGCATGCACTTCGATGCGGACGCCGGGCTCATCGTGCGCGACGACATCGATCTGGCCGCCGACGAGGCCCACCTTCAGCTTGCGGATGTCTTCGAGGTCGATCACCCGGGTCTCGCCCGGCTTGATGAGCCACTTCTCCAGAGTCATGGTGTTCTCCTGACACGAGGCGATTCGAGATATATCGCGTTGATGCGAGAGTAACACGATATATCTCGACTTGCCAGTGCGCTCCTCCGATCGGTTGGTTCGTCCGTCCCTTGTTGACGCTGACGGGCAGCGTCAACAAGGGACGGACGACGGGAGCGATTCGTGGTCCGCAACGCAGACGCGCCGGCCCACCGTGAGGTGAGCCGGCGCGTTGTCCGGTTGAGCGGCGTCGCTACGCGCGACCGCCGCGAACGAGTCGCAGCAGGAACGCGATGATCGCGATCACGGCAACGATCAGGGCGACCCACAGCAGCCAGTTCAGGGCGGCGTTCATGCCGCCGACGATCGCGAGGACGATCGCGACGACGATGATGATGATGAGAGCGAGATTCATGTGATTGCTCCATTCTCGAGGGACTCCATGACCCCCTGAAACTAGCCGTGTTCCGAGGGGCGGGCACCCCCCTTGCCGCGGCGTCCGAAACTGCGATAGGGACGGATGCATGCCCCAGAACGGAACACCTCCTTCGCTGACGGATCCCGAGCTCTCCGAGGAGCTGCGCACGGATGGCCGCACAGCCGTGGGGCGACGGGGCGGTGCGTCCGGCTCGTACGAGGACGGGACGGTCGTCGAGCTGCGGGCCCGTGCGAAGCAGCTCGGCATCCGCGCGTACTCCGGCGGGCGCACGGCGGAGCTCATCGACATGTTCCGAGACTCCTGACATGCCGCGTCTTCGCCGCGTCCGCCCCGGACGCGACCTCGGCTACCGGCGCCTGCGCTCCGGTTCGGGATTCCGATACGTGGATGCCGACGGCGCCGCTCTGCCCGCCGCGGAGCGTGAACGCGTCGTCGCGCTCGTCATCCCGCCCGCGTGGAACGACGTCTGGATCTGCGCCGCCGCGAACGGGCACGTCCAGGCCACCGGCGTCGACGAGGCCGGACGGATGCAGTACCTCTACCACCCGGACTGGTCGACGACCCGCGACAAGGGCAAGTACGCGCGGGCGCTGCAGCTCGCCGAGTGCCTCCCGCGGGCCCGGGGCCGCATCACTGCGTCGCTTCGCCGCGACGACCTCGACCGCGAGCGGGTGTTGGCGACCGCATTCCGGCTGCTCGATCAGGCGGCACCTCGAGTGGGCAGCGAGCGCTACTTCACGGCGCACGGCAGTCGCGGTCTCACCACGCTGCAGCGGCGGGATGCCGCCGTCAGCGGCACGGTCACGAGCCTGTGCTTTCCGGGCAAGAGCGGCAAGCGGCAGAGTCTGGAGGTCGATGACGAGGACCTCGCCGTCGTCGTCGAGCTGCTCGCGGCGGGCCGACCGGCCGCGCCGCTGCTGGCATATGTGCGCGGCCGACGCCGCGTTGCGCTCACCCCGCGGGATGTCAACGTGTACGTCCGCACGATGACCGGCGGCAGTTTCACCGCGAAGGACTTCCGCACGCTCCGCGGCACCATTCTCGCGGCCGACGCCCTGGCGCGCATCGGGACCACCGCGACCAAGACCGATCGCAAGCGCGCCGAAGCGCTGGCCATCAAGGCGGCCGCCGCGGGCCTGGGCAACACGCCGACGGTGGCCAAGGGCTCCTACATCGACCCCCGCGTGTTCGCGCGGTATCGACGCGGCGAGCTGTTGGACACGACCGTTTCGCCGGAATCGGCGATCCGTGCGCTGCTGGCCCCCTGAGGCGACGCTAGTCTGCGGACGTGACTCGTCCTCGCTGGTTCTCGCCGGTCGCCCTCGTGCTGGTGATCCTCGGCGGAATGATCGGTGTCGCGATCCGCGCGGTCGTGGTGGTGCCCCTGGGAGCTGCGAACCCGCATCCGCTCGTCGTGCCGGCCGTCACGCTCGTCATCAACCTCGTGGGTTCGCTGCTGCTCGGCGTCATCGTGGGCTGGCTCGCCGACCGGCATCCACGCGCCCGCCTCTTCCTCGGCACGGGAGTCATGGGCGGCTTCACGACGTACAGCGCCTTCGCCGTGCAGACGCTGTCGACCTCCAGCGCCTCGCCCTATGTCGGCATCATCCTCGTCGTGGTCTCTGTGTTCGGCGGCGTCTTCGCGGCCGTCGTCGGTCTTACCCTCGGACGACGCATCGCCGGTCGGCCGGGCGAGATCGAACAGCCGGAGGATGCCGAGTGAACCTCTTCGAGATGGCAGCGCTCGTCGTCGGCGGCGGTCTCGGCGCCGGTGCGCGTTATGTGATGGATGCCGCGATCATGCGCGGGCGATCCGGAGCGTTTCCGCTCGGCATCCTTCTCGTGAACGTCCTCGGGTCTTTCCTGCTGGGCCTGGTCACCGGTCTCGGACCGAACATCTCGCCGGCGTGGGTGAGCATTCTCGGAGTGGGCGTGCTGGGCGGGTTCACGACGTTCAGCACCGTGTCCACCGAGACGGCTCTGCTGGCCGAGCGCGGTCGCCGGGACTGGGCGTGGGTCAACCTCATCGGCACGCTCGTGCTCGCCCTCATCGCGGCCGCTGCCGGCCTGGTCATCGGCGAGCTCTTCCCGCGCTGAGCGCCCGCTGAGCGGCGGCACCCGTGGTGCCGCCCGTTCGGATTGTCGGGTTATCCCCCGGCTCCTGCCGCCGCCCGCCGCCTGTCGGCGTGCGAGAATGAGGCGGATACACGCGTGTATCGAACGTTTCGTCCGCGCCCGTCCGAGAGCAAGGGTCTTCTGTGTCGCACCTCGCCGTCCTGAGCCTGAAGAACCGGGCGCTCATCGCCCTCATTACGATCGTCGCGGCCATCTTCGGCGGCCTCGCCCTCACGAGCCTCAAGCAGGAGCTCATCCCCTCGGTCGAGTTCCCGCAGCTGTCGATCCTGTCGACGTATCCCGGTGCGTCGCCCGATGTGGTCAACAACGACGTGTCGACGCCCATCGAGACGGCGATCCAGGGCATTCCCGGCCTCGAGTCGACCACGGCGACGAGCACGACGAACGCCTCGATCATCCAGGCGTCCTTCACCTACGGCACCGACCTGGCGACCGCGGAGCAGAAGATCCTGCAGGCGATCAACCGCATCAAGTCGACGCTGCCCACCGGCGTCGAACCCAATGTGGTCTCCTTCTCGATCGACGACCTGCCCGTCATCGCGCTCGCCGTCACCGGCTACAGCGACGAGAAGACGATCCAGGCGCAGCTGCAGGCCACGACGATCCCCGATCTCGAAGACGTCAAGGGCGTCAGCGCTGCCACGATCGTCGGTGGTCAGGGGCAGCGGGTCACGATCACCCCCGACCAGGCGAAGCTCGCCGCGGCCGGCTTCACCCAGGCCGCGCTGACCGATGCGCTCAAGCAGAACGGCGTGCTCTTCCCGGGCGGCACCGTGACGGAGGGCGACCAGACCCTCACGGTGCAAACCGGCAGCAAGCTCACCTCGGTCGATCAGATCTCGGCCCTGCCGCTCGTGCCCACCTCGGCGGCCCAGTTCGAGGGGGCGGCCAAGAACGGTCCGCTGAAGATCGGCGACGTGGCCACCGTGGCGCTCGCGCAGGACCCCGTGACCTCGATCTCGCGCGTGAACGGCGAGCCCGCACTCACCGTCTCCATCACGAAGCTCCCCGCCGCCAACACCGTCGACGTCAGCCGCGCCGTCACCGCCCTCCTGCCGAAGCTGCAGAGCGACATCGGCGGCGATGCCCGCTTCAGTGTCGTCTTCGACCAGGCGCCCTTCATCGAGCAGTCGATCGAGTCGCTGGCGCAGGAGGGGCTGCTGGGCCTCGTCTTCGCCGTGCTCGTGATCCTCCTCTTCCTGCTGTCGGTGCGCTCGACGCTCGTGACCGCGATCTCCATCCCGACGAGCGTCCTCATCACGTTCGTCGGCATCCAGGCTTTCGGCTACTCGCTGAACATCTTGACCCTGGGCGCCCTCACGATCGCGATCGGCCGCGTCGTAGACGACTCCATCGTGGTCATCGAGAACATCAAGCGCCACTACGTCGAAGGCGCCGACAAGCTCTCGTCGATCCTGCTCGCCGTTCGTGAGGTCGCCGCCGCGATCACGGCCTCGACGATCACCACCGTCGCGGTGTTCCTGCCGATCGCGTTCGTGGGCGACGTGACCGGCGAGCTGTTCCGGCCGTTCGCGATGACGGTGACGATCGCGATGGCGGCGTCGCTGTTCGTGGCGCTGACGATCGTTCCCGTGCTCGCGTACTGGTTCCTGCGACCGGGCAAGCCGGTGCGCGACGCCGAGGGCAACCATATCGACCCGGAAGACCCCGCGGCGCCGCCCTCGCGCCTGCAGCGTGCCTACCTGCCGATCCTCGGCTGGACCCTGAAGCACTCGTGGGTGACGCTGCTGGTCGCCATCCTGGTGCTCGGCGGCACGATCGCCGCGGCGCCGTTCATGAAGACGAACTTCCTCGGCGACAGCGGACAGAACACGTTCACCATCACCCAGCAGGTCGGACAGGCCCCCAGCCTCGACGCCGAGGATGCCGCCGCGAAGAAGGTCGAGACCGCGCTGAAGGGCGTGGCCGGCATCACCACGGTGCAGACCTCGATCGGATCGAGCGGATCGGCCGTGCGCGATGCGTTCCGCGGCGGCAGCACCGGCATCACCTACTCGGTGACCACCGACACGTCGGCCGATCAGGTGACCGTGCGCAATGACGTGGAGCAGGCGCTCGCCGACCTCACCGATGTCGGCACCGTCACCGTCTCGTCCGGCCAGGGCGGCTTCGGCTCCAGCAACGTGGAGGTCGACGTGACGGCGCCGTCGGCCGATGCGCTGCAGACCGCGACCGACGCGGTCGTCACCGGTCTGCAGGGCAAGAACGGCATCGGCCAGGTCACCTCGAACCTCTCGGCATCCCTCCCCTTCGTCGCCGTCACGGTCGACCGCGCCAAGGCCGCGCAGCTGGGGCTGTCGGAGGTCGCCGTCGGCGGACTCGTCTCGAACACGATGCAGCCGCGCCAGATCGGATCGGTCGAGATCGACGGCACGTCGCTCACCGTCTACCTGCAGTCGTCGTCGGTGCCGAAGACGATCGACGAGCTCAAGGGACTGCAGATCGCCTCGGTGAACGGGCTCGTCCGCCTCGATCAGGTCGCGACCGTCGAGCAGAGCGAGGGCCCGACCTCCATCACGACGCAGCGCGGTCAGCGCACCGCGACGGTGACGGTGACCCCGTCGACGGACGACCTGAACACCGCCTCCGCGAGCGTGCGCACGGCATTGGCCGGGCTCGAGCTGCCGACCGGCGCGGCCGCGAAGGTCGGCGGTGTGGTCACGCAGCAGTCCGATGCGTTCGGTCAGCTGGGCCTCGCGATGCTCGCCGCCATCCTCATCGTCTACATCGTGATGGTCGCAACGTTCAAGTCGCTGCGTCAGCCGCTCTTGCTGCTGGTGTCGGTGCCGTTCGCGGCGACCGGGGCGATCCTGTTGCAGATCGCGACCGGTGTGCCGCTCGGGGTCGCCTCACTGATCGGCGTGCTGATGCTGATCGGCATCGTCGTCACAAATGCGATCGTTCTCGTCGACCTCGTCAACCAGTACCGCGAGAAGGGGCTCAGCACCCATGACGCGACCGTCGCGGGCGGCTCGCGACGCCTTCGCCCGATCCTGATGACGGCGCTGGCGACGATCTTCGCCCTCACGCCGATGGCGCTCGGCATCACCGGCCACGGCGGTTTCATCTCGCAGCCCCTCGCGATTGTCGTGATCGGCGGACTGGTCTCCTCGACCGTGCTGACGCTGCTCGTGCTGCCGACGCTCTACAACCTCGTCGAGGGTGCACGCGAGCGTCGGGCTGCGCGGCGGGCGGGCGACGGCGGTGGCCGCAAGGCGGCTGCGGATGCCGATGCCGATGCAGGCCCCGTCGCCCCGGCATCCGGTGCCGCCGCGCTGCACCCGCGCCGCGACCTGCGTGGCAAGTAGTCAGCTGCGCGGATCGGGCTGATCGGCGACGACCATGAAGCGGATGAAGACGGCGAGCCAGCCGAAGATCAGCGCGAACACGATGATCTCGAAGGCCGTCAGCCCGAAGTAGCCCGTGGCGAACAGCGCGATCGAGATGACGAGTCCGGCGAGGAACGCCCACGACGCGAGGAAGTAGGCGCGCGGCATCCGCCGCACGATCCACGGGCCGCCGACGAGGAGCAGCAGGAACATCAGAGCCATCCCCGACGCCGACAGGTTGTGCAGCAGCATGTTGACGTTGACGGGGAAGATGCCGACGCAGGCCAGCATGACGCCCATGATCGCGAGCGCTGTGCCGACGACACGGATGCCGCGTGGCCCTTCGCCCAGCGCGGCGAGGTCGTGGGAGACGTAGAGCGTGAAGGTCGTCACGAGCAGGCCTCCGGCGATGAGCGTGCCGTTGAAGAGGAAGCTCGACATGTCGCCGAACGTGCCCAGCTGGCTGAAGTGGTACGTCCACCACATCGGGTCGGAGGTCGTGATCATGGCTGCCAGCGTCCCGATCCCGATGAAGGTGACGAGCAGCGTCGTGAGACGCTGCTCGTCACCCGCGAGGCGGAGAGGTAGCTCAGCCAGCCCGACAGCCCCGTCGCCGTCGCGGCCAGCACCGTCGTCCAGAACGCGGTGAGCTCGACGTTGATGAAGGCCCGCGAGAGCACCGCGAAGAGGGCGACCGTCCCGATCATGGCGAGGGCACCGTGCGCGATGACGACGGATGCCGTCGACACCACGTAGCGCCAGCTCGCGATCCTGCGCCGCCACTCCTGGCCGTCGGTCGTGCGGGCGCGCCAGTATCCGAGCGCGGAGCTGACGGCCGCCGCCAGGCCTGCCCCGGCGGCGGCCCAGCCGGCGATGCTCGCATCGCCCCAGAGGCGCACACCGACGCCGAGCAGCCCGATGATGAGCCCGACGACGCCGCCAAGAACGGCGGCGATTGCCGCGGCGAGGAGGGCCTCCGCCTCGACGCGCAACGACGGCGCCGGGGCGCGATCGGCCTCGGCGCCGGCCGGGAGTCGGGCGGGTTCGGCTGCGGTCATGGCGCCAGTGTAGGGGCCCGCCGACGGGGCGTCACCGGAGGCGACCGGCGCTCTTACAGGTGAGGCGAGTACAGTGGTGCGGTCGGCTCTGGACACCGCACTGTGGTGCGGGTGGGTTTGTGAGTCCAAGGGGCCGATGGTGAGCGTCGATCGACGCGCATGAACCATCACTGTTGAATGGCCCCCGGAGCACCGGGTTGCCCGCCGCCCCGATCCGTTCGACCTCCTGGTCGCCCCGGCTCTCGCTGCGCGGCGGCGCTGTTCTCGCGCGAGAAAACCCAGGAAGAACACCATGCCCAAGAGCAAGAAGCCGGCCGGCGGCCGCGCCCAGAACTTCGAGCCCCGCTACGGGTCGAAGACCAGCTACCAAGACGCCAAGCGCCGTCCCGGCCAGTCGTCCGCCGGTAAGCCCGGCAGCAAGAGCCCGAGTCACCGCGGCTACCGCGCTGCCGAGGCGACCGACGCGGCATCCGCCCCGAAGCAGCGCTGGAGCGCGCAGGAGCGCGCCGGTCGCGACGAGGCTCGCGGCATCCGCTCGCGCGCCAACGGCGAACGCCCGCGTCGCGACGACCGCGACGGCTTCCGGCCCGCGCGCGACGAGCGTCCCGCCCGCTCGTTCGATGACCGCCCGCGTCGCGATGACCGCCCGGCCCGTTCGTTCGACGGCCCGCGTCGTGATGACCGCCCGGCTCGTTCGTTCGACGACCGCGGCCGCAACTCCTCCGCGTCGGGCGCGGAGCGCCGCGAGCGGCCTGCTTTCGGCTCTCGGGACGCGGATCGGAGGAGTTACGACCGTCCGGCCCGTGATGACCGTCCGGCCCGTGACGACCGCCCGGCTCGTTCGTTCGACGACCGCCCGCGTCGCGATGACCGCGGTGGCTACGTTCGCAACTCCGGAGAATCGGCGCGCGGCGGTCGTGATGGCGCCCGTGTGCCCCGGGAAGGCCGCGATTTCCGGAGTACTGATCGTCCGGCTCGGTCGTTCGATGACCGCCCGCGTCGCGATGACCGTCCGGCTCGGTCGTTCGACGACCGCGGCCGCAACTCCTCCGCGTCGGGCGCGGAGCGCCGCGAGCGGCCTGCTTTCGGCTCTCGGGACGCGGATCGGAGGAGTTACGACCGTCCGGCTCGTGACGACCGTCCGCGTCGTGACGACCGTCCCGTCCGCACTGCCGGCGGCAACCGCTCCGACTGGAACTCCGACGCGAAGGATGCCGCGGCACGCAAAGCCTACGAGGAGCACGCCGACGTCGTGCACGAGAAGCTGCAGGCGCAGGCCGTGCAAGCCGAAGAGGTCGCGGACGTGAGCTTCTCGAGCCTCGGCCTCGGCGACAACATCGTGCGGACCCTCGCCGAGCTCGGTGCCGCGGCGCCGTTCCCGATCCAGGCCGCCACGATCGCGCCGATCCTCGCGGGCAAGGACGTGCTCGCCCGCGGCCGCACCGGCTCGGGCAAGACCATCGCTTTCGGCGCTCCGCTCGTCGAGGCGGTGCTGCGCGGCCAGGCCGGCAAGCGCCGTGCGTTCGGGCGCAGCCCGAAGGCGCTGATCCTCGCCCCGACCCGCGAGCTCGCGCTGCAGATCGACCGCACCATCCAGCCGATCGCCCGTAGCGTCGGCCTCTTCACGACGCAGATCTACGGCGGCGTGCCCGCAGGGCGCCAGGTCGGGGCCCTGAAGAAGGGCGTCGACATCATCATCGGCACTCCCGGACGTATCGAAGACCTGCAGAACCAGGGCAAGCTCGACCTCTCCGAGGTCGGAATCGTCGTGCTCGACGAAGCCGATCACATGAGCGAGCTGGGCTTCCTCGAGCCGATGCAGCGGATCCTCCGGCTCGTCGACCCCGACGCGCAGAAGCTCCTGTTCTCCGCAACACTCGACCGCGAGGTCGCGGCCCTCGTCGATGAGTTCCTCGTCGACCCGGCCGTCTACGAGGTGGCCGGCGAAGACCAGGACTCCGGCACGATCGACCACCGCGTGCTCGTGATCGATCACCGTGACAAGGCGGAGATCCTCACCTCGCTCGTCGACCGCGCCGGCAAGACCCTCGTGTTCGCCCGCACCCGTGCCTACGCCGAGATGCTCGCCGAGCAGTTCGACGACGCCGGCATCCACGCCGTCGCCCTCCACGGCGACCTGAACCAGGCCAAGCGCACGCGCAACCTCGAGCGCCTCACGTCCGGTCGGGTCAGCGTGCTCGTCGCCACGGATGTCGCCGCGCGCGGCATCCACGTCGACGACATCGACCTGGTCGTCCAGGCCGACGCCCCCGACGAGTACAAGACCTACCTGCACCGCTCCGGCCGCACCGGCCGCGCGGGCCGCGTCGGCACGGTCGTGACGCTCATCCCCCGCCAGCGCCGCCGTCGCATGACGGAGATGCTCGACCGCGCCGAGATCGACGCGCCGTTCGAGGACGCCCGCCCGGGCGACGACGTGCTCGAGGAGATCTCGGGCCGTCAGGCCGCGCACGTCGACCGCTGAGTCGCGCTTTCCGGAGGGGCCGTGGCGTTCGCGCCGCGGCCCCTCCGCCGTCCCGGCGGAGCAGAGCCGTCCGGTCAGAACAGCATCGCGGGGGCGGATGCCGCGGATGCCGATGATGCCGCCGCCCGGGCGGTCGTCCGTACCGGGCCCGGCCGTGCGGGCCGCGTCTCGACCTCGTCTTCGGGGCCACCGGTGAGCCGGTGCCGTCGCAGCAGCGGGCGCACGCGAGCCGCGAGCCACTTCCGGTACCCGGCGGGCGCGTAGACCGTGGCGCCGGGGTAGAGCCCGCGATACGCGGGCACGAGTCCCGGGTGCTCGCGCTCCAGCCACTGCCAGAACCACTCCCGGGCACCGGGGCGCAGGTGCAGTGCTCCGAAGACGACACGAACCGCTCCGGATGCCGCGATGCGCGCGAGCGCATCGTCGAGCACCGTCACGGAGTCGGTCAGGTGCGGCACGATCGGCATGAGGAACACGGTCACGGCGAACCCCGCCTCCCTCGCCGCCCGCACGGTGTCCAGCCGTGCCTGGAACGTCGGTGCTCCGGCTTCGAGGGTCTGCCGCAACTGCTCGTCGGGCATGGCGATCGACATCGCGAGGTGGACGGGCACCCGACGTCGCGCCTCCGCGAGCAGTGGAAGGTCGCGCCGCAGCAGCGTGCCCTTGGTGAGCACCGAGAACGGCGTGCCGCTGGCCGCGAGGGCGTCGATGACCTCGGGCATGAGCCGGTAGCGCCCCTCCGCGCGCTGATACGGGTCGGTGTTGGTGCCGAGCGCGACCGGCTCGTGCTGCCACGACGGTGCGGCCAGCTCGCGGCGCAGCACCTCGGCCACGTTGACCTTCACGACGATCTGCTCATCGAAATCGCGACCGGCGTCGAGGTCGAGGTAGGTGTGGGTGCCCCTCGCGAAGCAGTACGAGCAGGCGTGGCTGCACCCCCGGTAGGGGTTGACGGTCCAGTCGAACGGCATCGCGGATGCCGAGGGCACATGATTCAGCGCCGACTTCGCCGCCACCTCGTGGAAGGTCATGCCCGCGAACTCCGGAGTCGTGACGGTGCGCACCAGACCGTCGAGGCGCTCCATGCCGGGCAGGGCAGCGGCATCCGTCGCATCGATACTCTGTCCACGCCACCGCATGTCGTACATTCGAACATAGATACGACAAATGCGCAATGTGCAGGCGCCGCACGGGCTCGGCGGGCAGAATGGGCGGGTGCCGCACCCCGAGCAGCCGATCAGTCGCCGCGCCGCGCGCGCCGCCGTTGCGCCTCCGCGCGCCCGCGGAGCGTGGATGTCGAAAGTGCCGCTGCGGGTGCGGTGGACGGCATTCGCGATCGCCTTCTGGGCTGTGGCGGCGATCTTCGGCGTCTCGGCGTTCTCCCTCAGCGGCGCCCGCGGTCCGGTTAGCGGCGCGCCCGTGGCCACATCGAACGGGGCGGAGGCCGTGGTCGCGCTGCCCGGTGGAGCGGATGCGACGGCGGCACCCGCCACGGGGCTACCGGTTCCCGCTCAGACCGGCGCGGCGGCGCGGTGCGACGATCCCGCCGTGGCCGCCGCGCTCGCCGCCGGCAAGGACGAAGACGTCGTCACCGCCTTCGGTGGCGGCGCGGCCTTCCGCGGCGCTGTCGTCGACGGCGCCGCACCCTGCGTCGATCTCGGCGACCCGCACCGGCTCTGGATCGTCGTCGACAAGAAGCGTCCCCTCAACCCGCTGGATGTCGAGCCCACCGAGTTGGTCGCCCCCGCCGACATGCAGCGCACGGTCGACGGCCGGCTGCATCCGGCGGCCGCCGAGGCGCTGACGGCTCTCGTGGCCGCCGCCGCTCAGGAGGGTGTCGGTGCGATCGGTCTGAACAGTGCGTATCGCTCGTTCGCATCCCAGACGCGCACGTACAACGGTTACGTGAACTCGCTCGGCCGCGACGCGGCGGACCAGCAGAGCGCCCGCCCCGGTTTCAGTGAGCACCAGACGGGGTTGGCCACCGATGTCGCCGCCTGCGACAGCGGATGCGGCGCCATCGAATCGTTCGGCGGCACGCGTCAGGGCGCCTGGGTCGCCGCGAATGCGTGGCGGTTCGGCTACATCGTGCGCTACGAGAGCGGCTACACCGACATCACGGGCTACGAGGCCGAGCCCTGGCATCTGCGTTACATCGGCCCCGAGCTCGCCAAGGCGTACCACGACGGCGGGTTCCACACGCTCGAGGATTTCTTCGGTCTTCCCGCCGCGCCCGGCTACTGAATCCCGCTCGTCGCGCTTGCGATGAAACCCAGTACCATGGATGCTGAGATGCAATGCCACCGGCATCCGGGGTCCTTCCCGCGGCATCCGGCAGATTCGACACTCGAGGACGAGAGGACGGGCGCACCATGGAGCGCGAGATCTACGACGAGGACCACGAGGCGTTCCGCGACGTCGTGAAGGAGTTCCTCAAGCGCTTCGCCACCGAAGACAAGCGCAAGCAGTGGGAGGCGGACGGCGAGATCGACCGCGCCACCATGCTCGCCGCCGGCGAGGCCGGCATCATCGGCTTGAGCGTTCCCGAGGAGTTTGGTGGCGCCGGCATGCTGCAGGACTATCGTTTCCGTTCGATCGTGCTCGAGGAGACCATCGGCGCCGGGCAGGGGTCGCTGGCCGGTGCCTTCGGCATCCAGGACGACCTCGCCGTGCCGTACATCGTGCACATGGGGACGCAGGAGCAGAAGGAGAAGTGGCTGCCCGGCATGGCGACGGGCGAGATCCTCGGGGCGCTCGCGATGACGGAGCCGGGCGCGGGGAGCGACCTGCGCGGCATCAAGACGACGGCGAAGAAGGTCGAGGGCGGATACCTCGTCAACGGTGCGAAGACGTTCATCTCGTCGGGAAAGACCGCCGACATGGTCGTCACGTTCGTGAAGACCGGCGAGGGCAACCGCCCGGATGCCTTCAGCCTGCTGATCCTCGAGGACGGCATGGAGGGCTTCGACCACAGCAAGAAGCTCGAGAAGATGGGCTTCCACGGGTGGGACACCGCCGAGCTCAGCTTCACCGACGTGTTCGTCCCCGAGGCGAACCTCATCGGCGGCAAGGAGGGGATGGGCTTCATCCAGCTCATGATGAACCTGCCGCTCGAGCGTCTGTCGATCGGTGTCGCGGCCGCCGCGGCGGGCGAGGCCGCGTTCGCGTGGACGCGCGAATACGTGCTCAGCCGCGAGGCGTTCGGCGAGCGGATCGCCGACTTCCAGAACACGCGGTTCCTGCTCGCCGACATGGCCACGACGGTCGACGTCATGTGGACCTACAACGACCGCGCGATGATGCTCTACAAGGACAAGAAGCTCACCGCCGAAGAGGCCGCGAAGGTCAAGTTCTGGTCGACCGATCGCGAGGCGGAGCTGCTCGACATCGGCGTGCAGCTGCACGGCGGGTATGGCTACATCACCGAGTACCCCATCGCGCGCGCCTACCTCGACGCTCGCGTCCACCGCATCTACGGCGGCACGAACGAGATCATGCGCGACATCGTGTCGCGCCAGATCGTCGGCAAGCGCTGAGTCGACCCGCGCCTCGGCGCGGCGTCCGTCGGCGTCCGTCGGCATCCGTCGGCATCCGCGAGACACCAGCGCTGCACCGAGAAACGGGCCTACCACCGGTGTTTCGGTGCGCAGATGGTGTCTCGCGGGCCGCGGGCGCGGGGGCGGGGCGCGGGCGGCGCGGGTGTCGGCGGGGGGCGATAGCGTGCGGGGGTGTCGCGGCGGGAGGAGTGCGTGCTGTGCGGGCTCGCACGGCCAGAGGCGGATGCCGGCGGCATCCTGACCTGCCCGGTGTGCGGGTGGCGCCTCGGCGACAGCCCCGACCCCGACCTGCCGCGCCCGCGCGTCGACGTCGTCTACTACCTGCGGTGGGACGATCGCATCAAGATCGGCACCAGCCGCGAACCGCGTCAGCGCCTCGCCGCGATCTGGCATCACGAGCTGCTCGCGTTCGAGCCCGGCGATCGCGCGGTCGAGCACGCGCGCCACGTGCAGTTCGCGCACCTCCGCGAGGGCGGCGAGTGGTTCCGTGCCGCGCCGGAACTCCGCGCGCACGCGGCGGCGCTCGCCGACGGCATCCCGCCCTGGCATCGCTACGCGCGCTGGGTCGCCGATGCTCTCCGCGGCGCGGTCAGCTGACCGACGGCGGAGCCCAGGGGAAGAGGGCGACGAGGATGCCGGCGCTCACCAGCCAGAACGCGACGACGAACACGGTGTCGCGCGTCCGCCACGGCACCCCGTGGCGCTCGGTGCGGTCGGGGTGGGCGCCGAAGGCGCGGGCATCCATCGCCAGGGCGACGCGCTCGGCGTGGCGGATCGCGCCCGCGAGGAGCGGCACGAGGTAGCCCCACCAGCGGGCGATCGCGGCAAAAGGCCCCCGGCCGCCGTGTGATCCGCGCACCCGGTGAGCCTGGCGGATCACGTCGAGCTCGTGCCCGAACCGCGGCACGAAGCGGAACGCCGCCAGCGCCGTGTAACCGACCCGGTACGGCACGCGCAGCTGCTGCACGCTCGCCCGCACGAGGTCGGGTCCCGTGGTGGACAGTCCTGCGATCAGCGCGAGCGCCACGATCGCGGCGAGCCGCAGCCCCGTCGCGAACCCGACCGCCAGGGCTCCACTGGTCAAGGTCCACGAGCCGACGTGCGCGAGCACCGTGCCTCCGACGCGAGCGGGGTCGGTCCACAGGCTCATCGACGCTCCGATGACGACGGCCGCCGCGGGGAGCGCGACGAACAAGAGCAGCATGACCCGAGCGGTCAGTCGCGCACCGAGGAGCACGATGACGTACGCGATGACGATGAAAGCGAGCGGGGTGGCGAGATCGCGGGTGAACACCAGCAGCACCATCGCGGGCAGCGGCGCCGCAAGCTTCGCCAGGGGATTGATGCGCTCCAGCGCACGTGCGTTCTCGCGGTCGGCGGTCGCCCACGGATCGGTGATCGCCGCGCTCACGGTGCCGTCTCCGGAGCAGGCAGGTCGGCGAGGCGGGTGACACCCGCGAGAGCGGGATGCCGCGTCATCCCCGCGAACGCGCGTCGCAGCGGCGGCTGGCGCAGACCCGCCGCGCGCACCAGGGCGTCGTCCGCGAAGACCGCGGTGGTCGCGGCATCCGCGACCACACGGCCGTCGCCGACGATGATCGTGCGATGCGCATGCTCGGTGACCAGCTGCATGTCGTGGGTGACGACGAGGATGGTCGTGCCGTCGGCATTCAGGCCTTCGAGCAGGCCCATGAGCTCGTCCGCGCGGGCGCGGTCCTGCCCGAACGTGGGCTCGTCGAGGGCGAGCACGGGCGCGCCCGCGACCAGCGCGGTGCCCACCGACAGGCGCCGCTTCTGTCCCCCGGAGAGCAGAAACGGGTGCACGTCGGCCTTGTCGTCGAGATCGAACCGGCGGAGCACGTCGACCGTCCGCTCCCGCACCTCGTTCTCGGCGAGCCCCTGCCGCCGCAACCCGTGGGCCAGCTCGTCGAACACCGTATGCGCGATGAACTGGTGCTCCGGGTTCTGGAAGACGAAGCCGATCCTCCGGGACAGTTCGCGCGGGTCGCTGCGCGCGACATCGATCCCGTCCAGAAGAACCTGCCCTCGCGCCACCGGGACGACCCCGGCGATCGACTGCAGCAGCGTCGTCTTGCCGGCACCGTTGGCGCCGACGATCGCGACGAAATCGCCCGCCGCGACATCGAGATCGACGCCGTGCAGGATCTCGCGGCGGCCCCGGCGGGTGCGCAGTCCGCGGACGCGGATCAGCGGGGTTTCGGCGGTCGGCACCGCCGCCGACACCGCCGCCGCGGCCGAGGGGGGAACGGGCGATGAGGCAGGGGCGGATGCCGCGGCGGGGGCCGGGGCGGCGTCGAGGGCGCTACGCAGTTCGGTCGGGTCGAGCGGCAGCGGCTCGAGCGCCCAGCCCGCGGCGCGCAGCCGCATCGCGGCGAGGGTCGAGACGGGCAGCCAGACACCCATCTCGTGCAGCTCCGCGGCGCGGGAGCGCAGCACGTCGTCGACGGTTCCGTCGGCGACGGTGCGCCCGGCGCGATCGAGCACGACGACCCGGTCGACGATGCCGACCACGGCGTCGAGGTTGTGCTCGACCAGCACGATCGCCCGATCGCCGGCGGCGACCAGCTCGCCGAGTGTCGCGTAGGCCTCCTCGACGCCCTGCGGGTCGAGGTTCGCCGTCGGCTCGTCGAGCACCAGCAGGGGTGAGCCCATCGCGAGCGCGCAGGCGATCGCCAGGCGCTGGCGGCCACCGCCGCTCAGGCGGTCGGGGTTCTCGTGGCGCCGCTCCCAGAGCCCGACACGGCGCAGGGCTTCTTCGGCGCGCGCCAGCACCTCCGCGACGGGCAGCCGCAGGTTCTCGGGCCCGAAAGCCACCTCGTCGAGGAGCGTCCCGGTCACCAGCTGCGCATCGGGATCCTGGAACACCATGCCGACCCGCTCGCTCAGCACCGACACCGCCGTCGTCGCCGTATCGAGACCGTCCACTTCGACGAGGCCGCGCATGGTCGCCGGAACCGCGTGGGGGATCAGGCCGTTCAGGGCGAGCGCGAGCGTCGACTTCCCGGCCCCGCTCGGACCGAGCAGCAGCACGACCTCGCCGCGGTTCACGACGAACGAGGCGCCGGCGGGAGCCTCGGCATCCGCACCGTCGTGCCGGATGCCGAGATCGCGCACGCGCAGCAGCACGGCGGGCGTCCGGGCGTCGGGCGCCGCGGCGTCCGCTCCGAAGACGGCAGATGTCACGGGTCGTCCCAGCGGTCGGTCAGGGTTGTCCTCTCAGGTTAGCCGGGCCTAAGTTGCCGAGCCTCACGCGTGAGCAGAACCCGCTCAACGGCGGACGGTCTGCCGTGCGACTCCGGCTCGACGCAGCGACGCGCCGACGCTGAGTCCGATCGCCGTCCAGGCCACCGGTCCGCACACCGACAGGGCGAGATAGGCGACCTGGGCCCACAGGGGGTACGCGCTCAGGTGCGCCGCGAAGAAGACCGCGACGGCCACGAGCACACCGATCACGATCGCGGAGATGAAGAACCGCCACGCCCCCCAGGCGCGGTAGCGGGTGAGGGCGGCCACACCCTCCTGGATCGCGCCGAACAGCAGCGCCGTGCCGAGGAAACGCGTGGTCCAGACCGGCGCGAACGCGCTGGCGACGAGCGCGGCCAGGACGTGCGTGAGCACAGCAACCAGGGGCAGGCGCAGCACCTCCTGCGCGATGATGCCGGGGAGCACGTGCGCGCCGAGGACGAGGCCGTAGACGATGGCCAGACCGGGCACGGTGAGGACGATGGGCGTCACGAGTCCGGCGAAGCCGCCCAGGATGCCGGTGGCCACACCGATCGCCGCGCACACCAGCAGGACGCGCGTCGACAGGACGGTTTTTCGGGCCACGCCTCCAGCGTAGCCGCGCTGCCATCGGCCTCGGACCGGGAAAAAACCTCAGACGGTGCGGCGTCGAGGGGTCAGTCGCACTGCCGGCAGGGGCGGCGCCGGCACCCGTTCGCGGGCGTGCCCGATGACGTGCCCGAAGCGTGCGCCGGCCGTGCCGGTGTCGTCCGCTTCGCTCTCCCACGCCTCGCGCGCGGCGACGATCTCATCGTGTGAGCGGCCCACGAAGTTCCACCACATGACGATGTCCGACTCGAACGGCTCGCCGCCGATCAGGAACAGTGTCGTCTCGCGCTGCGCGCTGACCTCGACGCCGTCTCGATGGATGCCGAGGTACAGCAGTCCCTGGTCGGGGAGGGCGGTCGCGGCATCCGGCGCCGTGTGCACCTCGGGCACCCCGGCGACGCCGACGAGGGCGTACTCCCAGACCGGATCGAGCGGAAGGCGCACACGCGATCCCGCGGGCACGTGGATCTCGGCGCCGACGATCGGCGTGTGCATCGTCGCGGGCGAGCGTGCGCCGGCGAATGCTCCGACGACGACCGTCGCCGTGGCGCCGCCGGCGTCCGGCCCGCCGTCGAGGACGACGGTCGGGAGGTTCGCGTGGCGCTCGAACTCCGCCGCACCGTGCCGACGCGTCTCGGGGAGTGCCACCCACAGCTGCAGCGCGTCCAGCGGCACGGCCTCTTCGCCCAGGGAGTACTCGGAATGCGCGATCCCGGCGCCGCTGGTCATGAGGTTCAGCACGCCGCGGCTGACCACCACGTCGTTGCCGAGGGTGTCGCGGTGGCGCACCTCGCCCACGAGCGGCCAGGTCACCGTCTGCAGGCCGATGTGGGGGTGCGGTTCCACGCGCATGCGCGCCGTCTGCGGACCGAACCGATCGAGGAAGCACCAGGCGCCGACCATCGGCAGGGCGCGCTGGGGCAGACTGCGGTGCACCTCCATTGCACGCACGCCTCCGAGAGGGACCTCGCGGGCTTCGAGCAGCAGTGCGCGAGGGCCGTCGCATTCGGCAGGTCCGGCCAGGCCGGGGGCGGCGTCGTCGAGCCTGGTCATGCTCGGGACGACCCGACTCCTTCGTCGCCCGGGGTCGGCTCTGCCGTCGACGCGTGGGCCGCCGCCTCGACGTCACCCTCGCGCCACGCGACAGCGAGGCCGGGCACCTCGTTCTTCTGCAGGTATCGCACGACGAAGGGGCACACCGGCACCACGCTCATCCCGCGTGCGGCCTCACCCTCCATCGCCGCCGCGACGAGCTTCGTGCCGAGCCCGCGTCCGCCGTAGGCGGGGTCGATCTCCGTGTGCGGGAAGACGTGGCGGCCCTCGGCATCCTCCTCGTACTCGGTGAAACCGGCGACCCGGCCGTCGACGAGGATCTCGTAGCGGTCGGCGTCGTCGTTGCGGGAGATGCGGATGTCGTCGCTCATGACGTCCCTTTCATGCAGATGTCCTCCCACCGTAGGCCGGGTCTGGGCCGCGGCACCAGGCCTGTCGTTGCGAGGCGCGAACCGGGAAGATGGCGGGGTGACATCCCTCACCCGCCGCCGTTCGCGACCCCTTGCGCGCGCCCTGCGCGCTGCCGCGGCAGCCGCCGTCATCGCCGTCGCGCTGACCGGTTGCGGCGCCTACGGCCCGTCTCCGTCTCCGTCACCGTCGCCGTCTCCGTCGACGCCGAGCCCGTCCCCGACTCCCACTCCGACGCCCACCGCCGACCCGCTCGCCGGACTCGACCTGCGCCAGCGCGTCGGACAGCTCTTCATCGTCGGCACGCAGATCGACGCGGCGACGCCCGCGACGGTGTCGGCCGTGACCGACCGGCACGCGGGCGGCATCTTCCTGCACGGGCGCTCGCAGGCGGGATCGGCGGCGGTCGCGGCGCTCGTGGGCTCGTTCACGAGCGAGGATGCCGACGGCATCCCGCTCTGGGTCTCCACCGACCAGGAGGGCGGCGAGGTCCAGGTGCTCACCGGGCCGGGGTTCGACGACATCCCGTACGCGATCCGGCAGGCGGACCTGCCCGACGACCAGCTGCGCGCATCGGCTACGACGTGGGGACAGCAGCTCGCCGTCGCCGGCGTCACGCTGAACCTCGCGCCCGTCGTCGACATCGTCACGAGCGAGGCGACCCGCTTCGACAATCCGCCCATCGGGGCCCTCGGCCGTCAGTACGGGTACGACGAGGCGACCGTGGTCGCCAAGGCCGGGGCGTTCGCCGACGGGATGCGGGCCTCGGACGTCATGCCGGTGTTCAAGCACTTCCCGGGGCTCGGCCACGTCACCGCCAACACCGACACCACGGCGAACGTGGTCGACACGACCGTCACCGCGGACGGCCCCGACGTCGCGGTCTACCGCAGCCTCCTGGGAGGCGGCCCCGCCGCCGTGATGGTCTCGAGCGCGATCTACCAGAACATCGACCCATCGACCCCGGCGGTGTTCTCGCCGACGGTCGTGGGCCTTGCCCGGGCCCTCGTCGGCGCGGACGGGATGCTCGTCACCGACGACCTCTCCGCCGCCCAGGCGGTGCAGGCGTGGAGCCCGGCCGATCGCGCCGTGCTCGCGCTGAGCGCCGGGGTCGACGTCGTGCTGGCATCGACCGATCCGAGCGTGTTCGCGGAGATGTACGACGCGGTGCTCGCCAAAGCGCAGGCCGATCCCGCGTTCGCGCAGCGTGTCGACGACGCCGCGCGGCACGTACTCGCCGCCAAGGCCGCGCGCCCCTGACCGCACCGCCGCGGCGCCGGGCGACCGCGGGCGCCGCCGCGCCTGGCAGACTCGGGGAATGACCTCCCCCGCGGCACTGACCGACCTCGTGCCCGTCGGAGCGACGGCGGATGCCGCGTACGAGGGCTTCGTCGCCTGGGCCGCCGGCCGCGGGCTGGCACTGTACCCCGCGCAGGACGAGGCCGTCATCGAGCTGGTCTCGGGTGCCAACGTCATCCTGTCGACACCGACGGGCACCGGCAAGTCGCTCGTCGCGATCGCCGCTCACGCGGCCTGCCTCGCCGCGGGCGGCCGCTCGTACTACACCGCGCCGATCAAGGCGCTGGTCAGTGAGAAGTTCTTCGCGCTGGTCGAGGTGTTCGGCGCCGAGAACGTCGGCATGGTCACCGGCGACTCGTCGGTGAACCCGGATGCCGCGATCGTCTGCTGCACCGCGGAGATCCTCGCCAACATCGCCCTCCGTCACGGCGCGGATGCGCAGGTCGATCAGGTCGTCATGGACGAGTTCCACTACTACGGCGACCCCGACCGGGGATGGGCGTGGCAGGTGCCGCTCCTGCTGCTGCCGCAGGCGCAGTTCCTGCTGATGTCGGCCACCCTCGGTGACGTCACTCCGATCGCCGAAGACCTCGAGCGCCGCACGGGGCGCCCCGTGGCGCTCGTCACCGGCGTCGAGCGGCCGGTGCCGCTGCACTTCTCGTACGAGCGCCGGCCCGTGCACGAGGTGCTGACGATGCTCGTCGACGAGCGTGAGGTGCCGATCTACATCGTGCACTTCGCACAGGCGGCGGCCCTCGAGCGTGCGCAGGCCCTGGCATCCGTCACCCTCACCACACGCGCCCAGCGCGACGAGATCGCCGACGCCATCGGCGGATTCCGCTTCACGACGGGTTTCGGCAAGACACTGTCGCGGCTCGTTCGGGCCGGCATCGGCGTGCACCACGCGGGCATGCTGCCGCGCTATCGGCGACTCGTCGAGACTCTCGCCCAACGCGGGCTGCTGCGGGTGATCTGCGGCACCGACACGCTCGGGGTCGGCATCAACGTGCCCATCCGCACCGTCATGATCACGGCGCTGAGCAAGTACGACGGCACGAAGATGCGCCAGCTCAGCGCGCGCGAGTTCCACCAGGTCGCCGGCCGTGCCGGGCGCGCCGGCTACGACACCCACGGCAATGTCGTGGTCATGGCGCCCGAGTGGGAGATCGAGAACGCGGTCGCTCTCGCGAAGGCCGGCGACGACGCGGCCAAGCGCAAGAAGATCGTCCGCAAGAAGGCCCCCACCGGCGTCGTCAACTGGGGAGAGGGGTCGTACGAGCGGCTCATCTCCGCCGCTCCCGAGCCGCTCGTGCCGCAGCTGAAGCTCACCGCCGCGATGCTGATCAACGTCATCGGCCGCGGGGGAGACGTCTTCGGCCACGTGCGCGCCCTCGTGTTCGACAACCACGAGCCGGCCGCGCGTCGGTTCGCCCTCGCCCGACGCGCCATCGCGATCTTCCGCACGCTCGTGGATGCCGGGATCGTCGAGATCGACCGCTCCGCGCCATCGCGCCCTCGCATCGCGCTCACCGTCGACCTCCAGCCGAACTTCGCCCTCAACCAGCCGCTGTCGCCCTTCGCGCTCGCCGCCATCGAACTGCTCTCGCCGGACGACGACGTGGCGCCGGGCGCCGGGGCGCGTGTTCACAACTCCGGAGATCTCGCCGCCGAGGAGCCCACAGCGCCCGATTCCAACGAAAATGCGTCGTCCTTCCGGAGCTATGAACAGCCCGCCCCGGCGACCGCCGCGGCCGCGGCGGGCGGCATCGGCACCGGCCACTACGCCCTCGATGTCCTGAGCGTCATCGAGGCCACACTCGACGATCCGCGCGCCATCCTCGCACAGCAGGAGTACCGCGCCCGGGGCGAGGCGGTCGCCGCGATGAAACGCGACGGCATCGAGTACGACGAGCGCATGGCGCTGCTCGAGGAGATCAGCTACCCGAAGCCGCTCGCCGAGTTGCTCACCCAGTCGTTCGAGGTGTTCGCGTCCTCGCAGCCGTGGGTGCGCGATTTCGAGCTGAGTCCGAAGTCGGTGGTCCGCGACATGTTCGAGCGTGCCATGTCGTTCGCGGAATATGTCTCCTTCTACCAGCTCTCGCGCAGTGAAGGACTGGTGCTGCGCTACCTCTCCGACGCCGACCGGGCGATCCGCCAGACCGTTCCCGCCGATGCGCGCACCGACGAGCTGCGCGACATCATCGAGTGGCTCGGCGAGCTCGTGCGCCAGGTCGACTCGAGTCTCGTCGACGAGTGGTCGGCGCTCATCGACCCCACGGCGGTGCTGCCCGAGGACGGCGCTCCGGTCGTGCCGCCGGCGCCGCCCTCCATCCTCACGAACGAGCGCGCGTTCACGGTGCTCGTGCGAAACGAGCTTTTTCGGCGGGTGCAGCTCGCGGCTCTGCAGGACGACGACGCGCTGGTGGCCCTCGACCCCGAGGTCGGTTGGCCCGAAGCCCTCGACCGCTACTACGACGAGCACGACGAGATCCTCACCGGCGGCTCCGCGCGCTCGCCGCGGCTCTGCGTGATCGACACGGCGGATGCGGCGGCATCCGGCCTCTGGCGCGTCGAGCAGACGATCGACGATCCGGCCGGCGACCACGACTGGCGCATCCGGGCCGAGGTCGATCTCGCGGCATCCGTCGAGGAGGGCGCCGCCGTCGTCCACGTGACCGAACTCACGCGCCTGTAAGCCCCCCACCTCCACCCCTCGCGAGCCGCTATGTTCCGCGCGGGCCGCCATCATCTGTCGTGGCGGCTCGGTGCGATCGTGGCGGCTCGGCGGGGCGGGTGGGGAGGGCGGCGTCGCGTGTCGGATGCCGCGGCTAGCCTGGACGGGTGAGTGCAGCCACCGATCGGTACGACGACCCCTACGCGGACGTGCCGTGGGATGTGGATGAGCTCACTCCGCCCGACGAGTTCGACATGGCGCCCCCGCCGGAGTACGACGGGTATGCCGGTGCGCTCGCTCGGGCGACGCGCGACACGGCGCTGGCTGCCACGGCCCCGGCTGCGGCATCCGGCGACGCCCAGGCGCGCCGCGCCGCAGTGGTCGCCCGCCCGCCGCGCTCGTCCGATCCGAGGGCGGTGCTGAAGGAGGTCTTCGGCTACGACGAGTTCCGCGGCGATCAGGCCGACATCGTGGCGCACGTCGTCGCGGGCGGCGACGCCGTGGTGCTCATGCCCACCGGCGGCGGCAAGTCGATCACGTATCAGGTGCCCGCGCTCGTTCGTCCCGGCACGGGGCTCGTGATCAGTCCGCTCATCGCACTGATGCACGACCAGGTCGACGCCCTGCGGGCCAACGGTGTGCGGGCGGCGTACCTGAACTCCACCCAGAATCCGGCCGAACGTGCCGGCGTCGAGCAGGATTTCCTCGCCGGCGAGCTCGACTTGCTCTACGTCGCGCCCGAACGCCTCAGCGCTCCTGCGACGAGCGCCCTGCTTCAGCGGGGCACGCTGAGTGTGATCGCTATCGACGAGGCGCACTGCGTCAGCCAGTGGGGTCACGACTTCCGTCCCGACTACCTCGCCCTCGGCGACCTGACCGATCGGTTCCCCGGGGTGCCGCGCATGGCGCTCACCGCGACGGCCACCGACGCGACCCATCAGGAGATCACCGAGCGGCTGCGCCTGCCCGACGCGCGGCATTTCGTCGCGAGCTTCGACCGGCCCAACATCCAGTACCGCATCGAGCCGAAGGTCGATCCGCGCCGTCAGCTGCTGCAGTTCGTCCGCGCCCAGCCGGCCGGCTCTGCCGGGATCGTCTACGCCCTCAGCCGCAAGTCGGTGGAGCAGACGGCCGAGTATCTGCGCACGCAGGGCGTGGACGCTCTGCCGTATCACGCGGGGTTGGATGCCGCGGTGCGCGCCCACCACCAGCAGCGCTTCCTTCGCGAAGACGGCGTGGTGATGGTCGCCACGATCGCGTTCGGGATGGGCATCGACAAGCCGGACGTGCGCTTCGTCGCCCACATCGACCTGCCGAAGTCGGTCGAGGGCTACTACCAGGAGACGGGTCGCGCCGGCCGGGACGGCGACCCCGCCATCGCGTGGATGGCCTACGGGCTCGGCGACGTGGTGCAGCAGCGGCGTCTCATCGACCAATCGCCGGGGGAGCGGTCGTACAAGATGCGGCTCGGCCAGCACCTCGACGCGATGCTCGCGCTCTGCGAGACGGTGTCGTGCCGTCGGCAGAACCTCCTCGCCTACTTCGGGCAGAGCTCCGAGCCGTGCGGCAACTGCGACACCTGCCTCGATAGCCCCGACACCTGGGACGGGCTGGTTCCCGCGCAGAAGCTGCTGTCGACGATCGTGCGGCTGCAGCGCGAGCGCAACCAGGCGTTCGGCGCCGGGCACCTCGTCGACATCCTCCGCGGAGCATCGACCGAGCGCATCCGTCAGCAGGGCCACGACGCGCTCGCGACGTACGGATTGGGAGCGGACCTCAGCGACCAGGACTGGCGCAGCGTCATCCGACAGCTGCTCGC
Source organism: Microbacterium sp. AG790 (assembly GCF_003634765.1). Taxonomy (NCBI): domain Bacteria; kingdom Bacillati; phylum Actinomycetota; class Actinomycetes; order Micrococcales; family Microbacteriaceae; genus Microbacterium; species Microbacterium sp. AG790. Next base: position 323,898 of record NZ_RBWZ01000007.1, on the reverse strand, counting down.
CCGTGGCGTCATCGTCGCCCGTGGCGAGTACGGCGTGCTCGCGGTCGGCGACGAGGGCGCGGCGGTGCTGCGCGGGGAGAGCCCGGTGCCGCTGCGCCGCGACGTCCTCGGACGCGGCGGGGGTGCCCCGCGCGTGCGCAAGGCGGCGGCCTCGGATGCTGTGGCCGACGGTGACCGCGACCTCTTCGAAGCTCTTCGCGCCTGGCGCGCCGGGGTGGCGAAGGAGCAGGGCGTGCCCGCGTACATCGTCTTCGGCGATGCGACGCTGCGGGCCCTGGCCGAGCAGCGCCCGGCATCCACCGCCGCGCTCGACGGCATCACCGGTATCGGTGCGAAAAAGCGCGAAGCGTACGGCGAGGGCGTGCTCGCGGTCATCGCCGCCCACTGACGACGGCGTCGGCGGCTGTCGGTCGCTGCCGGCGCGGCGTCGCCGGCGCGGCAGCCGCGCCACGCCAGCCGTGTCGCGCGGGCCAGCGTCGGCGCGACGACCGGATACGGAGATGGACAACGGATGCGGATGCCGCGGCATCCGCATCCGCATCTGTTGCGGGTCTCCGAATCCGGTGCGCGGGGGACCACCCGCGCCCCGCGCCCCTCGGTCAGCGTCGGGGGAGGACGTCGTCGAGGTGGGCGGCGAGCTCTGCGGCCACGTCCATGCTCTCGCGGTCGTACAGCCACTGGTACTGCAAGCCGTCCCAGAGCGCGACGAGGCGGATGGCCTCACGCGCGGGATCGCGGTGCGGCGGCAGGTCACCATCTCGCTGTGCCGCGCGGAGGAGGGCGGTGAAGTACTCGATCGTCATGGCGAAGCGCTGCGCGAAGTAGTCGTGGGCCGGATGATCCGGCGGCAGCGCCTCGCACGAGAGCACCGCGTAGACCTCGATGAGCCCGGGCGCGGAGGCCGCATTCGCCGCGGCGTTGCGGGGCAGATCCCGCAGCGCATCGGCGGCGCGCTCGACGTGGGCCGGCGGCGACACCGAGACGGCACGGTCGCGCTCGGCCAGGACGGCGCGCAGCAGAGCATCCTTCGACGGGTAGTGGTGCAGCAGGGCCGACTTGGACACCCCCACACGCTCGGCGATCTCTCGCAGGCTCGTATCGGCGTATCCATCCCGGGCGAACAGCGCCGTCGCATCACGGACGATCCGCGAGCGGCGCTCGCGTCCGACACGGTAGCCCTCGGTCGCCTCGGGCTCCTCGCCCACGAGGTCGAGCGCCGGCCAGGGTGCGGGAGAGGCGGATGCCGCGACGCCCTCGCCCGCATCGGGTCCTGCCGGACCCGCCGAGCCCGGTGCCACGACCAGCATCTGCTGCATCTCGGCGAGCAGCGCGACGAGACTCACGCGCCGGGGCAGGTAGAGCTGGAGCAGTTGCAGGCCGTCCCAGACGGCCGCGATGCGGATGGCCTCACCGTGAACGTCGCGGCGGGGATGCACGGCGCCGACGGTGCGGGCCTCGGACAGCTGCGCGACGAACACCTCGCGCAGCCGGCTGTAGCGCTCGCGCATGGCGGCGTGGGCGGGGTGTCCCCGGGTGGAGCCTTCGCCGACGAGCGCCGCATACAGGGCGAGATAGCCCTCGATCGTCTCGTTCCTCGCCGCGACGGACGAGAAGAGCAGGGCGCCGGCATCCCTCGCGGCATCGCGGTCGGCGAGGGCCGTCTCGGCCGACCGGTCGAAGCCGGCGATGACCGCGGTGAGCAGCATGTCCTTCGTCGCGAAGTGCTTGAGAAGGCCTGGATGGCTGATGTCCGCCGCTGCCGCGACATCGCGCAGCGACGCCGCGCGGTAGCCGCGCGAGATGAAGACCTCGCGTGCCGCCTCGACGATGCGTTCGCGCGTCGCCGCGACGTTGCGCGTCCGCGTCGGTGCCGTCGTCATCGTGCCTCCCCGCTCACCCTAACCCGGCCCTCGGGGCGCATCCGAGAGTAGTTACCAAGCGGTCGGGTTTCGTGTACCGTCGGCACAGAAACGCCTCGGCCTTGCGTGCCGCCGTGAAAGGACCCTTCCATGACAGAGCCGTCATCCGCCCCGGTCAGCTCCGAAGCCGACACCAAAGCCGAAGCCGAAGCCGACGCCGACGCCCGCCCCTGGCTCGACGCGACGCGTCCCGTCGACGAGCGGGTGGAGCTGCTGCTGGGCGAGATGACGGTCGAGGAGAAGACCGGGCTGTTCTTCCAGACGATGATCACGATCGGTCCCGACGGAGCACTCTCCGCGGGCGACCCCGCGTTCGGGCTCCCGTCCACCGATGAGTACGTGCGAGAGCGTCATATGACGCACTTCAACCTGCTCGGCGCCGCGCCCTCGGCTGGCGACATCGCGCGCTGGCACAACCGGCTGCAGGAGCTCGCGGCCTCCACGCGCCTCGGCATCCCGGTGTCGCTGTCCACCGACCCCCGCCATTCGTTCACCGACAATCCGGGGGCGGCGATGCACGCCGGTCCGTTCTCGCAGTGGCCCGATGCGCTGGGGCTCGCCGCGACCCGCGACGAGGATCTCGTGCGCCGCTTCGGCGACATCGCCCGGCAGGAGTACACCGCCGTCGGCATCCGTGTCGCCCTGCATCCGCAGGTCGACCTCGCGACCGAGCCCCGGTGGGCGCGCCAGCTGCAGACGTTCGGAGAGGATGCCGAGCTGTCGGCGCGCCTCGGCGCCGCCTACATCCGCGGGTTCCAGGGCGAGACGTTCGGGCCCGGCTCGGTGTCGACCATGGTGAAGCACTTCCCCGGGGGCGGGCCGCAGAAGGACGGCGAAGACCCCCACTTCGCCTACGGTCGCGAACAGATCTACCCGGGCGGCGCGTTCGAGCTGCACCTGACGCCGTTCGCCGCGGCCTTCGACGCCGGCGTGCGCCAGGTCATGCCCTACTACGGCATGCCGACCGGCACCGCCCACGAGGAGGTGGGCTTCGGCTTCAACAAGAGCGTGCTCACGGGGCTGCTGCGGGAGCGCTTCGGGTTCGACGGCGTCGTCTGCACCGACTGGGGTCTCATCACCGACAGCGACATCATGGGGACTCCGTTCCCGGCGCGTGCGTGGGGTGTGGAGCATCTCACGCCCGCCGAACGCATGGCCAAGATCCTGGATGCCGGTGCCGACCAGTTCGGCGGCGAGCGGTGCACCGAGATCCTGTTGCAGCTCGTGGCCGACGGCATCGTCTCGGAGGATCGGATCGACGTCTCCGCCCGGCGTCTGCTGCGCGAGAAGTTCGCCCTGGGACTCTTCGACGACCCGTTCGTGGATGCCGAGGCGGCGGACGCGATCGTCGGATCCGCCGCCTTCCGCGCCGCGGGCGAGGATGCGCAGCGCGCATCGATCGCCGTGCTGTCCGCGACGGCATCCGTGCCCTTCGCCGCCGGAGTCGCGCTGTACGTCGAGGGCGTGGACGAGAGCATCGCGGCCGCGTACGGCGAGCTGGTCGCGACGCCGGCGGAGGCGGACCTCGCGGTGCTGCGGCTGCAGGCGCCCTACGAACAGCGCGGATCGGCGTTCGAGAACTTCTTCCACGCCGGATCGCTCGACTTCCCGGCCGAGGTCGTCGCGCACGTCGCCGAGGTCGCGGCGGCGGTGCCGACCGTCGTCGACGTCTTGCTCGATCGTCCCGCGATCCTCACGCCCTTCGCCGCGCTCGGCGTCAGCCTCACCGCGAACTGGGGCGCCGGCACTGCCGCGCTGTTCGACGTGCTGTCGGGCCGGGCGCCGGCGCGCGGCAAGCTCCCGTTCGATCTGCCGCGGTCGATGGACGCGGTGAAGGCCTCGCGTCCCGACGTCCCGTTCGACACCGCCGACCCGCTCTTCCGCTTCGGTCACGGCCTCGAGCTCTGACACCGGATGCGGGGCTGAGCAACGGAAGCGGATGCCGGCGCGCGCGGCATCCGCTTCTGCGTGCGCGCTCCGCATCCGATGCGACGGTACCGGGCGCTCGTGCCCGTGCGGAGGCGCCGAGGCTTTCGCGGTGAGCCACGGTGGAACTCAGTCTCACAAAACGTGGGTGTGGGTCTCATACAGGGGAGGATGCCGCGGAGGCGCGCCGCTTTGTGGGCAGCGCGCAAGCGTTTTGCGAGCCGCCGTGCGCGCTCCTACCGTCGAGCATGAGTTTTCCTGTCCGCTGTCGAAAGGTACGCCGATGACCGACGCCGCCGTCCGTCCGAAGAAGCCCGCCACGAGCACGCGAACGCCCGCCGGCGGAGCCCCGACGGCTGCGCACACCGCCGCGGAGGCCCACGAGTCGCGCATCCACGTCGACACCGTCACGGATCTGCTGCTGGGCACCTGGGCGCAGACCCGGCGCGAAGCCCGCGAGATGATCAAGGATCCGGCGCTCTGGAAGATCGAAGGGCTGTCGGTCGCCGACCATCGCGAGCGCGTGTTCGGCCAGCTGCAGATCCTCGTCGACAACAACGGGTCGCGGCGCGCGTTCCCGAAGAAGTACGGCGGTCTGGAGGACAACGGAGCCAACCTCGCCGGCTTCATGGAGCTCGTGCTCGCCGACCCGTCGCTGCAGATCAAGTCCGGCGTGCAGTGGGGCCTGTTCGGCTCCGCGATCTACCAGCTCGGCACCGAGAAGCACCACGAGGCGTGGCTGCGCGACGTGATCGAGCTGACGCTGCCGGGGGCGTTCGCGATGACCGAGATCGGGCACGGCTCCGACGTCGCCGCGATCGGCACGACCGCCACTTACGACCCCGAGACCGAGGAGTTCGTCATCAACACGCCGTTCCGCGGCGCATGGAAGGACTACCTCGGCAACGCCGCCGTCCACGGCCGGGCGGCGACCGTGTTCGCTCAGCTGATCACCGGGGGCGTCAACTACGGCGTGCACTGCTTCTTCGTCCCCATCCGTGACGACGACGGCACCATGCTTCCCGGCGTGCAGAGTGAGGACGACGGGGTCAAGGGCGGGCTCAACGGCATCGACAACGGCCGGCTCGCGTTCGATCACGTGCGCGTTCCCCGCTTCAACCTTCTCAACCGCTACGGCGACGTCGCCGCCGACGGGACTTACAGCTCCGACATCCCCAGCCCCGGGCGCCGCTTCTTCACCATGCTCGGCGCGCTCGTGCAGGGTCGCGTCTCGCTCGACGGCGCGGCGACCACCGCGACCGCGCTCGCGCTGCACATCGCGATCACCTACGCCGGTCAGCGTCGCCAGTTCGACTCGGGCTCGGGCAGCGACGAGGTCGTGCTGCTCGACTACGGCAAGCATCAGCGGCGCCTGCTGCCGCGGCTGGCGCAGGTGTACGCGCAGTTCTTCGCGAACGACGAGCTGCTGCGCACCTTCGACGGCGTGTTCAGCGGCCGTACCGACACCCCCGACGAGCGCGAGAACCTGGAGACCCTCGCCGCGGCGCTGAAGCCGCTGTCCACCTGGAACGCGCTCGACACCATCCAGGAATGCCGCGAGGCGTGCGGCGGGTCGGGCTTCATGGCCGACAACCGTCTCGTCGGGTTGCACCACGACCTCGACGTCTACGCCACCTTCGAGGGAGACAACAACGTCCTGCTTCAGCTGGTCGGCAAGCGCCTGCTGAGCGACTTCGCCACGCAGTTCAAAGGCGCAGATGCCGCCAAGCTCGCCTCTTTCGCCGCCAAGCAGACCGCCGGCAAGGTCTTCCACGGTGCGGGGCTGCGTCAGCTCGGTCAGGCGGTGACCGACTTCGGTTCCACGGCCCGCTCGGTCGAGCTCGGACTGCGGGCCGAGCAGCAGCACGAGCTGCTGGCCGGTCGCGTGCGCCAGATGATCGAAGACATCGCGGGCCGGCTCCGCCCGGCATCCAAGGCCTCGCCCGCCGAGGCGGCGGCGATCTTCAACGCCAACCAGGCCGAGCTGATCGAGGCGGCGCGCGCCCACGGCGAGCTGCTGCAGTGGGAGGCGTTCAGCGACGGCATCGCCGGCATCGCGGATGCCGGCACGGCGCAGGTGCTGGGGTGGCTGCGTGACCTGTTTGGCCTGCACCTCATCGAGAAGCACCTCGCCTGGTACCTGATCAACGGTCGGCTGTCGGCGCAGCGCGCGGCATCCGTGTCGAAGTACATCGACCGGCTGCTGCTGCGGCTGCGCCCCCACGCCCAGGACCTCGTCGACGCGTTCGCGTTCGAGCCGGAGCACGTGCGCGCGCCCATCGCCTCCGGGGTCGAGCAGGAGCGCCAGCGCGAGGCGCGGGCGTACTACGCCGATCTCGCCGCCTCCGGCGAGGCCCCCGTCTCGGAGAAGTCGCTCAAGAAGAAGTAGCCGCGCGGCGGAGGCTGCCTGCCCCGCCGACTCCGCAGAATGTCACGAACTCCGCACGATTGCGCCCGCATCGTGCGGAGTTCGTGCATTTCTGCGGAGTTCGTAGGTGAAGCTGCCGCGGTAGCGGAACACCGTTCCGATCCCGCGCAGTCGTACGACGGCATCCACTCGCTGCCGGCCGTCGACGATGCGTTCGTCGACGACGACCCCGGCGAACGGTGGCAGGCGGATGCGCCGTCCGGCGAGGCGCCACGTGAGTCGATCCGAGCGCAGCCGCAGCCCGGCATCGATCACGGTGGCGGCGAGGCGCACCTCCAGCCCTCCGCGCCGCCCGAGACGGTCGACGATCGCCCCCTCGACCGCGTGCATGCGGTCGAGCATGACGCGCTCGCGACATCGGAACCGGAAGGTGCGAACGGCGCGGAGAGTGCCGTCGGGCTCGTCCTCGTTGCGCACCGTGAACGGCACGTCGCGCTCGTCCTCCGGAAACAGCACGCGTCGCCAGGCCAAGACGACGAAGGCGGGGCGCAGCAGCGCGAGCGTCGCCCCGGCGACCTAGAAGGTGCCCTCGCCGGTGCCGACCGTCCCCGCGGGGATCGGGCCGAAGTACGCGCGAAGCCGGGGGTCGAGCTCGGTGAAGCGCGCGCCGAGCACCGCCTGGTACACGGAGGGGCCACTGGACGAGCTCATGCCGCCGAGGGTATCCTTTTTTGAACACGTTCAGAAAGGGGATGCCGGTGCGCGAGCAGACACCGCGGCGCGTTGTCGTCGCCGGCGCGTCCGGGTTCATCGGGAGGGCTGTCGTCGCGTCATTGCGCGCTCGCGGTGACGACGTCACGATCGTCGGCCGCACCGCCGCGGTGACCTGGCGCGACGACGCCGCACTCGCGAAAGCCGTCGACGGGGCCGACGTCGTCGTGAACCTCGCGGGGAAGTCGGTGAACTGCCGCTACACCGACCGCAACCGCGACGAGATCCTGCGCTCCCGCGTCGAGACGACACGCGCGCTGCGCACGGCGATCGCGGCGGCATCCGTCGCGCCCGCCGTCTGGCTGAATGCCTCGACGGCGACGATCTATCGCCACCGCACCGACGCCCCGCACACCGAGGACGCCGGCGAGCTCGGCACAGGCTTCTCGGTGGATGTCGCGCGCGCGTGGGAGGAGGACTTCTTCGCGGGAGAGTTGCCGCACACGCGCCGGGTGGCGCTGCGGATGGCGATCGTGCTGGGCGACGGCCCCGCCACCCGGATGCTGGCGACGCTCGCCCGCCTCGGCCTCGGCGGATCGCAGCGCGACGGCCGGTGGCTGCAGCACCGCCGCTATCGCGGCATCGGGGCGCATCCGAGCGGCGACGGGCGCGCGCCCCACCATCGCACGCGCGGGCGCCAGCGTTTCAGCTGGGTGCACATCGACGACGTCGTCGCGGCGATGCACTTCCTCATCGCCCGCGACGACCTGGCCGGCATCGTCAACGTCGTCGCGCCGCAGGCCTCCGACAACCGCACCCTCATGCGCACCCTGCGGCGCATCGTCGGCGCGCCCTTCGGAATGCCCGCCTTCCGCTGGATGCTGGAGCCGGCGATGTGGGTGCTGCGTACCGAGCCGGAGCTGGTGCTGAAGAGCCGCTGGGTGGTCCCCGAACGATTGAGCGCGGCCGGGTTCGTCTTCGCGCACCGCGACCTGGAGGAGGCGCTGCGCGCGAGCCTCGCATCCGCTGCCGGTCGGGGCGCCCGCACCGGTGTCACCGACCGTGTCGGCGCCCACGGCTAGCCTGACCGGGTGGATGATCTGCGCGAGGGCCCGGATGGCGTGCTGCGGTGTGGCTGGGTGGGCGACGACGCGGAGTACCGGCGCTACCACGACGAAGAGTGGGGACGTCCCCTGCACGGCGACCGCGCCCTCTTCGAGAAGATGAGCCTCGAGGGCTTCCAGGCGGGGCTGTCGTGGATCACGATCCTGCGCAAGCGGCCCCGGTTCCGCGAGGTGTTCGCGAACTTCGAACCCGCGGTGGTCGCGGAGTTCGACGAGGACGACGTCGAACGGCTGATGGCGGATGCCGGGATCATCCGCAACCGCGCGAAGATCCTCGCGACCATCGGCAACGCGCGCCTGGTTCGTCAGATGGAGCCGGGCGCGCTCGACGAGCTCATGTGGTCTTTCGCGCCGCCTGCGCGGGCGGCGGACGAGCGGCCGGTCGCCTTCGCCGGGGTGCCGGCCGTGACCGCGGCATCCGATGCGCTCTCCACGGCGCTGCGCAGCGCGGGCTTCCGCTTCGTGGGATCGACGACCATGTACGCACTCATGCAGTCTGTCGGCATGGTGGACGATCACCTCGCGGGGTGTCATCGCGCCGCGTGAGCGCGCGCCCGGATGCTCGCGGGAACACGGCCCCATCCGACGACCTACGTCGGAGCATGACGATCCAATAGTGGGTAGTTCTCCCCATGCGCAAGGCCACGCAGCCGTTGATTTCGTGACGTAGGCTATCCGGGTCTGCACGACGTGTGCGCCTGCTTCAGCAACAGGTCCCGACGCCACGCAAATGAATACGAGCCCGGAGGGGAGCCGAGCCCACAATGAAGTCCTTTGCGTGGCTTCGCGCGCGCCCGCGCACGCTGATTTCCACCGCCGCGGTCACCGCGGCCGCTCTCGTGGTCGGCTTCTTCGCGGTGTCGTACGAGGGTAAGCCGACGACCGAGGTCGACCTGAACGACGGCGGCGTGTGGGTCACGAAGCAGTCGAGCCTGTTGATCGGCCACTTCAACCACTCCTCGCGCGTGCTCGACGGGGGCCTGCGCGCCGGCACGTCCGACTACGACATCCTGCAGAGCGGCACCCGTGTGCTCGTCGTCGACTCGACCGCATCGTCGATCGCGGCCGTCGATCCCGCTCGCGTGATCATGTCCGACTCGGCCGAACTCAAGCCCGGGTCCGCCGTCGCGATGGGTGCCGACACCGTCGCGGTCATCGAGCCCACCGGTTCACTCTGGACGAGCCCGTTCACGGCGATCAGCGGCATCGGGGCCCAGGGCGCCGAGCCCGTCGCCGACGAGGGCAAGAACGCGAAGATCGCCGTCGGCGTCGATGGCACGGTCTACGCCGCCTCCGCGTCGGAGGCCACCGTCCGTTCGTACGGCCAGGGCGACGACGGCACCACCGTGCAGAAGTCGTCGCGCGATCTTCCCGGAGTGACGGCCGACCACACCCTGTCGATCACCGTCGTCGGCACCACGCCGTACGTGCTCGACCACGACACCAACACGCTCTACGGCGGCGACGGGCTGCGCGTACAGGTGCCGGGCGACGCCGTGCTGCAGCAGCCCTCCGGCACGGCCGATGCCGTGACCCTCGCGACGCCGACGTCGCTGGTGCGCGTCCCCGCGGGTGGCGGCGATCCCCAGACGATCGAGGCCGGCGGCTCGAAAGGCACCCCCGCCGAGCCGGTGTACGTCGCCGGCTGCGCCTACGGCGCCTGGTCGGGCAGCGGTCGTTTCGTGCGCGACTGCCCCGGCGACGCCGACGACGCCGCGCGGGACGTTCCCGGCGTCGAGTCGACGAGCGTGCTGCACTTTCGGGTCAACCGCGACGTCGTGGTGCTCAACGACGTCTTCGGCGGTGCCGCGTGGATGGCCTCGGACTCGATGCAGCGCGTCGACAACTGGCAGGACATCACGCCGCCCGAGGGCGACGGCGACGACGAGGAGAAGACGACCGAGGAGACGGTGCAGACCACGCTCCCCGAGCGCACCGACCAGAACACGCCACCGATCGCGCAGGACGACCAGTACGGCGTGCGACCCGGCCGCACGACGGTGCTGCCGGTGCTCGACAACGACACGGATGCCGACGGCGACGTGCTCGTCGCCGCACCCGCCTCGACGCCCGCGTTCGGCAGCGTCGAGCCGATCAACAACGGGGCGGCTCTGCAGTTCACCGCCCCCGAGGGGGCGACCGGCTCGACGAGCTTCCGCTACACCGTGGAAGACGGCCGTGGCGGCGAAGCCACCGCGACCGTCACGGTGACGGTGCACCCGTTCGATGTGAATGCGGCTCCCGTCCAGAAGCGCACCACGCCCATCACCGTGGAGTCCGGCGGCACGGCCTCGTACAACGTGCTGTCGGACTGGATCGACCCCGACGGCGATGACATCTTCCTCAAGGATGTCGCCGCGGACGGGGGCGACGAGGCGGACTTCACGCCCGATGGGCAGATCACGTACCGGGCGATCGGCGGCGTCCAGGGCCGCAAGGACGTACCGATCGTCGTGTCGGACGGCACCGCCGACGGGCCCGGCATCGCGCGCTACGACATCCGTCCCCTCGGCACGACGGTTCCGGTCACCAACTCCGACCACGTCGTCACGCAGGTCGGGCGCACCGTGACGGTCTCCCCGCTCACGAACGACACGAGTTCGGGCAGCGAACCGCTGCGACTGACCCGCGTCGACGATGTTCCGGGCGCGACGATCGTTCCGGACTTCGCGAACAAGACCTTCACGTTCACGGCGTTGAGCCCCGGAACGTACTACCCGCAGTATCTCGTGTCGGCCGGACCGAACTCGGTTCCGGGTCTCGTCCGCATCGATGTGCTCCCGGCATCCAACGAGGACCTGCCGCCCGTCGCGGTGCGCGATGTCGCTCTGCTGCCCGTCGGCGGCGACGTGCTCGTCAACGTGCTCTCCAACGACACCGATCCCGCCGGCGGCATTCTCGTGGTGCAGTCGGTCAGCTCCGTCCCGGGCTCCGGTGTCGCAGCCGCGGTGCTGGGCCACGAGACCGTGCGCATCAGCGACGTCGGGTCGCTGAGCACGCAGGTGCGCGTCGGCTACACGATCTCCAACGGTGCGCGCACGGCCGAAGGCGAGATCGTCGTCATCCCGGTGCCGCCGCCCGCGAAGCTGCGTCCGCCGGTCGCCAACGACGACCAGGCCGTCGTGCGCGTCGGTGACACGGTCACCATTCCGGTGCTCGCGAACGACTACCACCCCAACGGCGACACGATGCACGTCGCCCCCGATCTCGTGCCGCCGCTGGTCGACCCCGCCGACGGCGAGGCGTTCGTCTCCGAGGACAAGGTCCGCTTCCGCGCCGGCAGCACGCCAAAGACCGTCTACGTGACGTACGAGGCCGTCGACTCGACCGGTCAGCGCGACGCAGGGTACGTCACCATCCAGATCCTGCCGCGCAACGATGAGGCCAACTCCGCGCCGAAGCCGCGCGACCTCACCGCGCGGACGCTCAGCGGTTCGACTGTCACGATCCCCGTGCCCCTGGACGGCATCGACCAGGACGGCGACTCGGTCGAACTGGTCGGCATCGCCGACGCGCCCAAGAAGGGCCGCATCGTCGAGACCGGGGCGAACTCGTTCACCTATGAGGCTTTCGGCGACTCCACCGGCGTCGACCGCTTCTCCTACCGCGTGCGCGACAGCCTCGGCAAGGACGCCACGGCCACCGTGCAGGTCGGTATCGCGCCGGCGGCATCCGTCAACCAGGCGCCCTACGCGGTGCGCGACACCGTGACGATCCGTCCGGGACGCGAGGTCGCCGTGCCGGTGCTCGCCAACGACTCCGACCCCGACGGTGACGAGTTCGGCTTCGCCGAGGACGACCCGATCACGATTCCCGACAACGTGCCCGGTCTGAAGGCGCGCATCAGCGGGAAGTACCTGCTGATCACCGCTCCGAACGAGCAGATGAATACGTCGCTCCAGTACGCCATCACCGATTCGCGGGGTGCGCGCGCCTCGACGAGCGTGCAGATCACGGTCGATCCGAACGTGCCGCTGGAGCGTCCCATCGCCCGCGATGACCGTGTGCGCGCCGAGGACGTCAAGGACGGCACCACGGCAGATGTGGCCGTGCTCGAGAACGACGACGATCCCGACGGCACGAAGAGCGACCTCACGGTGACCCTCGGCGCGGGCGGCGAGAATGCCCGCGTGGGCGCGGACGGCACGGTGCGTGTGCAGGTCACCGACCAGCGCCAGCTCATCACGTACACGGTCACCGACCCCGATGGCCTCACCGACTCGGCGTTCATCCGGGTGCCGGCCCTGTCGGAGCTGCCGCCGAGCCTCATCTCGACCAAGCCGGTCGAGGTCAAAAGCGGCGAGACGATCACCCTTCCGCTCTCGCAGTACGTGCGCACGGCCGGAGGCAAGTCCGTCGTGATCACCGAGGCCGCCAAGGTGTCGGCGATTCACGCCAACGGCGCGAGCCTCATCAAGGACCAGCAGACGCTCGTCTACACGTCGGCCGACCGCTACTTCGGCTCCGACGCCCTGACCTTCGAGGTCACCGACGGCGACGGGCCCGACGATCCGACCGGTCGGAAGGCCACGCTCACGATCCCGATCACGGTCCTGCCGCCCGACAACCAGCCGCCCACCATGCTCGGCGCGTCGATGAACGTCGCTCCCGGTGAGGATGCGACCGTTCTCGACCTCGCGGCGCTGGCGACCGATCCCGATCCCGGCGATCAGGGCAAGCTCACCTTCCGCATCAAGGGCTCGACCCCCGATGGTCTCACCGCCTCGGTCGACGGCACCCAGCTGAAGGTGTCGGCCGCGGCATCCGCGAAGAAGGGCACGCGCGCCGACCTCACGGTCACCGCCGATGACGGCACAACGACGCCCGCCGAGGCGACGATCTCGATCACCGTCACCGCGTCGACGCGGCCGCTGGCCAGCGCCAACGACGACGTCATCGCCGAGTCGAGCCAGGGCTCGACCGAGTCGGTGCCCGTGCTCGCCAACGACGTCAACCCGTTCCCCGACACCCCGCTCAAGATCGAGAACGCGGTGCTGGAGACCGGGCAGGCCCAGGTGGCCGTCAAGGGCGACCGGGTGGAGGTCACGAGCGACAAGTCGTTCGTCGGCACCGTCATCGCGCGCTACCGCGTGATGGACGCCACCGGAGACCCCGACCGCGCGGTCGAGGGACGCATCCGCATCACGGTGCAGGGAAAGCCGGATGCCCCGGGTCGCCCCGTCGTCTCGAGCATCCAGAGCCGCACGGTCGTGCTGTCGTGGACCCCGCCCACCGACAACGGGTCACCGATCACCGGGTACACCGTCACGTCGACGGCGAACAACTACATGAAGCAGTGTGCGTCGACCACGTGCACCCTGGACGGGCTCACCAACAACGTCGAGTACAACTTCGTGGTCACGGCCAGCAACAAGGTCGGCACGTCCGACCCGTCGCTGCCGTCGGAGACCGCACGCCCCGACGTGCGCCCCGACACCCCGGCGCCGCCGACACTCGTCTTCGGCGACCGCAGCCTCACCGTGTCGTGGGTGCCGCCGCGCTCGGAGGGCTCGCCGGTCACGTCGTACACGCTGGAGATCTCGCCGGCACCGCCGTCGGGCATCGTGCAGAAGACGGGTGTCACCGGAACGTCGATCGTCTGGGACGGCCTCGAGAACGGGGCGTCGTACCAGGTGCGCGTGCGCGCCCACAACAAGGCGCCGGATCCGAGCGAGTTCAGCCCCTGGTCGGCATCGATGGTCCCGGCAGGAAAGCCCGACGCTCCCGCGGCGCCGACGACCACGCTCCTGTCGCCGGTGGGCTCGCAGGCTCAGATCCAGGTCGACTGGAAGGCGCCCGCCAACAACGGCGACGCGATCTCCGGCTACGAGCTGCGCGTCCTGCGCGGCGGCTCCGTGGTGAACACCATCCCGGTCTCGGGCAGCCAGACGAGCCAGGCCGTCAAGGTCGACACGTCGACGACGGACTACACGTTCGACGTCCGCGCCCAGAACAAGGCCGGCTGGGGTGAGCGCAGTGCGCAGTCCGCACCGCGTCGCGGCGTCACCGCTCCGGCCGCCCCGACCGGCGTCGCCGCCACCGAGGGCAACAACACGGTCGGCGTGACGTGGCAGGCGGGGTCCGGCAACGGCGCGAGCGCGAACGAGATCCAGTACCAGTACTCCGTGAACGGCGGCGGCTGGCGCGGCGACTGGATCGGCGGTGGTACCAACGGCGCCGGCACGATCGGCAACGGCCAGGTCAACAACAACGGCACCTACACGATCCGCGTGCGCGCGGTGTCGACCGTCGACGGCAGCACGTACGCCAGCGACGCGTCGAACGACTCGAACGCGGTGTCGCCCTACGGGCCGATCGGCAACCCGTCGGCGAAGGCCGCGGCATCCGGGACGAACATCACCTACACCTGGTCGTCCCCGAACCGCAACGGTCGGGACATCTCGACCGAGGTCCTCATCGACGGCAGCCTCGTCAGTCGCGATGCGAACGGCTCGCTCACCCGCGGTTACGGCTACAGCGAGACGCACAGCATCGAGGTGCGCACGAGCGCGGCGGGTCAGACCACCACGGCGTCCGACTCTGCGCGCACCGTCGATGCGCCGCCGCCCCCGCAGCCGCGGGTGTGGGTCACCCGCGGCAACTTCGAAGCCGCCGGCTGTGTCAACGGCTGCTACCACTTCGTCGTCAACACGCGGAACTTCGATGCCGGCAACTACCGCGTCGAGTGCTGGAACGACTCCGGCGGCGCGCACAAGTTCGGCACCACCTACGCGTTCGACCTTCCCCGCGACGGTGCGGTCGAGCTCTACTGCTACAGCGGCGCCGACGGCTACAACGTGTGGGTCGACATCCTCGGCTGGGGAGGCTCCGTCGATACGGAGAAGCAGTGGTGGCCCCGAAATTGACCTCGACAACGACAGTCCGACAGCAAGGAACGAACGAATGAGCATGACCCCCGAACAGGCGGCGTGGTTCCGCGACACCTTCACGCGTCTCGTCGACAACGTCGATCAGGCGCTGCTGGGAAAGCGCGAGGTGGTGGGTCTCGTGCTCTCCGCGATGCTCGCCGAGGGACACGTGCTTCTCGAGGACGCCCCGGGCACCGGCAAGACGAGCCTCGCGAAGGCCATCGCCGCCTCCGTCCAGGGCACGAGCACCCGCATCCAGTTCACGCCCGACCTGCTGCCCTCCGACGTCACGGGTGTCACGATCTACGACCAGCAGAACCACCGGTTCGAGTTCCACCGGGGACCGGTGTTCTCCTCGATCGTGCTCGCCGACGAGATCAACCGCGCCTCGCCGAAGACGCAGTCGGCGCTGCTGGAGGTCATGGAGGAGTCGCGCGTCACCGTGGACGGCGTGGCCCATGAGGTGGGCCGTCCGTTCCTCGTGATCGCGACGCAGAACCCCATCGAGCAATCGGGCACGTACAAGCTGCCCGAGGCGCAGCTCGACCGCTTCATGCTGAAGACATCGATCGGCTACCCCACTCTCGCCGTCACCGAGCGGATCCTCGCGGGTGTGGTCGACCGCAACCCCTCGGCATCCCTCAGCGCCATCATCACCACGAGCGCGGTCGCCGACATGGCCGATCTTGCCGCCACCGTGCACGTCGACCCCATAGTCGCGCGGTACGCAGCGCAGCTCGTCGAGCACACCCGCGCGTCCGACGCGACCCGACTGGGTGTATCGGTGCGCGGAGCGATCTCGATGATGCGCGTCGCCAAGGTCTACGCGGCCTCGCAGGGTCGCCACTTCGTGGTGCCCGACGACGTGAAGACCCTCGCCGTGCCGGTATGGGCGCACCGCCTCGTGCTCGACCCCGAGGCGGAGTTCTCGGGCACGACCGCCGAGAGCATCGTCCAGCGGGCGGTCTCGGCCGTGGAGGCACCCCTCGCGCGGGCCGCCGGCTGATGTCGCCGGCACCGGACACTCTCACCCCGTCGCGCCGCGCGCGTCGACGGGGCGACGTCTCCGGCGCGCCCGCGGATGCCACCGCGCCCGCCTCCCAGACGCCGCCGACGCCGGATGCCGGGGGTGACCCTGACGGCGGCGACGCGCCTCTCGTCGCCCCGCGTGAGGCGACCGCGGCCGAGCGCCGCCGGGAGCGCATCGAGGCGGTGCGCCGCCGCGTCGTTCGCGTGCTGCGGGCGATCGGCGACGTCGTGCAGCCGCTCGGGTGGGTGCTGATCGCGACCGCCCTGCTCGTGTGGTGGCTGGCCTTCGCCTACGGCTGGCGCGAGTTCCTCGTCATCGCCGCCGTGATCACGGTGACGCTGATCATCAGCCTCGGCTTCCTCTTCGGCCGCACGACGTACGAGATCGGGCTCGACCTCACGCGCACCCGCGTCGTCGTGGGCGAGCGCGCCGTCGGCGGGCTGATGCTCGCCAACCGCACGCCGCGGACGCTCCTTCCCTCCGAGGTCATCCTTCCCGTCGGCGCCGGCCGCGGGGTCTTCCAGGTGCCGCGCCTCGCGCCCGACGAGGAGCACGAAGAGGTCTTCGCGATTCCGACGACGACACGCGGCGTGCTCTCGGTGGGACCCGTCAGCGTCCGTCGCGGCGACCCGCTGGGCCTGTTCGAGCGCGCGCACGACCGTCGTCAGGCCGTCGACCTGTACGTCCATCCGCAGACCACGGCGCTGGACGGCCTGTCGCTCGGGCACCTCCGCGACCTCGAAGGTCTGCCGGTGCAGCACCTCGCGCGCGACGACGTGTCCTTCCACGCGCTGCGGGAGTACCAGCCCGGCGACGACCTGCGCCACGTGCACTGGAAGTCGACGGCCCGGGTCGGCGAGGTGATGGTGCGCCAGTACGAGGAGACGCGCCGCTCGCACTTCGTGGTGGGCCTGTCCACGCTTCCCGACGAGTATCGCGAGGCGGCGGAGTTCGAGCTCGCCATCTCGGTCGCCGGCTCCATCGGCCTGCGCGCGCTGCGGGACTCGCGCATTCTCGACGCCCGCACCCAGCAGGGGCCGCTGCGCTCGCTCAGCTCCCGTCGCTTCCTCGACGAGCTCTCGATGCTCGGGCACTCGCGCGCCCGGCTCGGCGGCATCGTCGCGCTCGCCGGCGGCATCGCCGCCCACGCACCGGATGCCGCGGTCGTCGTGCTCGTCACCGGATCGCGCACCGACGCGGCCGAGCTCCGCCTCGCGTGCTCGCGATTGCCGCTCGGCGTGCGCGCGCTCGCGGTCGTCGCCGACACCCGGGTGGATGCGCCGGCGCTTCAGCGCATCGGCGAGGCCGATGTCGTCACCGTCGGCGCGCTCGACCAGCTGCCCCGCGCCGTGCGGAAGGTGCTCTCGTGAGCGCGCGTCTGCGGCTGCCGCGTCGGCTCCCGCGCCCCGCCGCGCGTGCGGAGACGACGCGCGAGCCGCGCGTTCTCGTTCTCGATCTGACCGCCGCCGCGCTGCTGCTCGCCGTGTCGATCATCGGGTTCGCCCCCACCTTCGACTCGCCGCAGTACCTCGTCGCCGCCATCGGCGGTCTCGCTCTCGGGCTGGCGCTCGCGTGGGCCGGGGCGCGGTGGCGCCTCGGCGTGCTGAGCCTGGCGGGCGCGACGATCGGCGCCTACGTCGTGTTCGGCGGTGCGCTCGCGCTGCCGCACACGACGCTGCTCGGCGTCATCCCGACGCTCGAGACCTTGCAGCAGCTCGCCCTCGGAACGATCACGTCGTGGAAGCAGCTGCTGACCACGGTGCCGCCGGTCGCGGCATCCGATGGTCATCTCGTGGTCCCTTTCATCCTCACCCTCGTCGGCGGAGTCCTCACCGGGTCGCTCGCGCTCCGGGCGCGCCACGGCGCCTGGGCTCTGCTGCCCGCGCTCGCGGTGCTGATCGCGACGATCCTGCTGGGTGTCGCGCAGCCCGCGGCCCCGCTCGTCCAGGGCATCGTCTTCGCCGTCGCCGGCACCGTCTGGCTCGCGCTGCGCCGCGCGTGGGACCACGACCGTGCCGCCGTGCGCATCGAGTCGGCAGGAGTCTCGGATGCCGCGGCCGTGCACAGTTCGCGCACGCGCCGACTCGTCGCGGGGGGTATCGTGCTGGCGGTCGCCTCGGCGGCGGGAATCGCCACCGCCGCGGTCGCCACGCCGCCGCGGTACATCCTTCGCGACTTCATCGTTCCGCCGTTCGACATCACCGACTACCCGAGCCCGCTGCAGTCGTTCCGCGGTTATGTGCGCGACGACGCCGACAAGACCCTGTTCACCGTGACGGGACTGCCCAAGGACGGCCGCGTGCGTCTGGCGACGATGGACACCTACGACGGCATCGTCTACAACGTGTCCGACGACGGAGCGGGCTCTTCCAGCGCGTTCACGCCGATCCGCTCGAACATGTCTCCCGGTGCGACCGGCACGGCGGCGACGCTGCGCATCGAGATCGGCGACCTGAGTGGAGTGTGGGTTCCCGACGTGGGCGCCGTCCGCGACTTCACGTTCGACGGCGCGCGGGCACGCGAGCTCGCCCGCACGACGCACTTCAACGACGCCACCGGCACGGCGGTCGCTCCCGCGGGACTCGCGGCGGGCGACGCCTACACGATCGACACCGTCATCCCCGATCTGCCGAGCGACACGGCGCTGGCCGACGTGCCGTTCGCGGCGCTGAAGATGCCGAAGCAGACGGGTATTCCGGAGAAGATCGCCGACATCGCCTCCAAGGCGACGGCCAGCGCCGACACCCCGATCGAGCGGGCGCGAGCCCTGGAGAGCTACCTGCACACGCAGGGCTTCTTCAGCCATGGTCTGGGCGACGGCGTCGTCTCGCTGTCGGGTCACGGCGCCAACCGCATCACGTCGCTCTTCGGCGGTGACCAGATGGTCGGCGACGACGAGCAGTACGCCGTCGCGATGGCCCTCATGGCGACGCAGCTGGGCATGCCGGCGCGCGTCGTGATGGGGTGGCACGCCGACGAGAAGCACCCGCAGGACGGGCCGACGCTCACCGCCACCGGCGGCAACCTGCACGCGTGGGTGGAGATCGCCTTCCAGGGCCATGGCTGGGTTCCGTTCGATCCCACCCCCGACGAGGACAACAAGCCCAACGACCAGTCGACCAAGCCGAAGGCCAACCCGAAGCCGCAGGTACTCCAGCCGCCGCCGCCCGCCCAGCAGCCCGCCGACCTGCCGCCGGCCATCGCGGAGAACCGCGACCAGGACGACGAGCAGGCCGCAGACCTCAGCTGGCTCGGACCGGTGCTCCTGTACGGCGGCCTCACGCTCGGCATCCTCCTGCTGCTGGCGGCGCCGTTCATCGTGATGGGCGTGATCAAGGGTGTGCGACGTGCACGCCGGCGCAACGCGGAGCGCACCGCCGACCGTATCTCGGGCGGCTGGGACGAACTGGTCGATTCGGCCGTCGATCTGCGGGCCCCCGTGGCGATCGGGGCGACCCGCGTCGAGAGCGCCCTCGTCGTCGGCTCGACCTTCGACGAGCCGCGGGTCACACAGCTCGCGACGCGCGCCGATGTGGATGTCTTCGGTCCGGGCGACCCCGCACCCGAGGATGTCGACGCGTTCTGGCGCGAGGTCGATGACATCGTCGGCCAGATGCGCGGATCGACGACCGTCTGGCAGCGGCTGCGCGCGCGGCTGAGTGTGCGGTCACTGCGCCGCAGCGGTTGGTCGTGGCAAGCCGTCGGCCACGCGGTCGCGGGCACCGGCCGCGCCGTCGTCGCTCGTGTGCGCCGCGGCATCCGCCCTCGTGGAACGGAGTCCTCCGATGACTGATCTGGATCTCGTGCGGCGCCCGGCGCAGCTGGGCCGACGAGTCGGTGCCTATCTGATCGATGCGGCGATCGGGATGGTCGTCCTGCTGATCGCCGTGGGCGTGTTCGCCGGCATCTCCTTCGGCACCGGAGGGGCGCTGCCCCTGCCGCTGGCCGTGGGCCTGGCGTACCTGATCGGTCTCGGCTGGTTCGTCGTCTACACGCTGATGCAGGCAGGCGCGGGCTCGCTCGGCATGCGCGCGCTCGGGCTGCGACTCGTGCGGGAGGGTGGGGCGGTCGATGCGTCGGCCCCGGCATCGCGCCTCGGCTTCGGCCGCGCGCTCGGCCGCAACCTCGTCTGGGCGTTGGGCGGCGCGATCGTCGTCGGGTACTTCTCCCCGCTCTTCGACTCGTCGCCGTGGCACCGGGGATGGCACGACCGCGCCGTGAGGGCCGTCATGACCGATGTCGCCGGCCGCTCGCCCGTGCCGTCGCCCGCAGCCGACTCCGGAGCGGATGCCGCGCCCGCCTCGCCCGCGTCGGCTCTGGCGCCGACTGTGCTGCCGGCGGCCCCGATCCTGCCGGTGGGGCAGGCGCCCGAGATCGGCGGCTGGTCGCCGCCCGCGCCCGCGCCCGCCCGGACCACTCCGCTGGCCAGTGGCGTGATCTCCTTCGTTCCCGGAGTGAGCGACGCTGAGCGACTGGATGAGCCCGCCCCCGCTCCCGCTCCGGGCGTGCCGACCGTGGAGGTGTCCGACGCGCCGCCGCCGGCATCCTTCGCACCGCACGCGGCCGCGGAGCCCGTCCCGGGTAGCGGGGTGATCGAGAGCGTCGATGAGACACGGATCTCCACCGGCGAACGTCCCTTCGCGCGCCTCGTGTGGGACGACGGAACGCGGCAGGCGCTCTACGGGCGCACGCTGTTCGGCCGCAATCCCGCCCCCGAGACGGGGGCGATGATCTCGCCCGTCCGCGACGAAACCCTGTCGCTGTCGAAGACGCATTTCGAACTGATCCCCGACGATGATCGCGCCGTGTGGGTGGTCGACCGGCACTCCACCAACGGTGTCGCGGTGCGCCGCGGCGACGACCTGCTCCCGCTGGAGCCGGGGGAGCGCACCCGGGTCCGGGCGGGTGACGTGCTCGTGTTCGGCGACCGGCAGGTCAGCGTCGAGGTGACCTCGTGATCGACGCCACGCCGGCTGAGCCCCCGATCGTCGTCCGCGTCGGCGCGGCGTCGCACACGGGGCTTCGCCGCCGCGTCAACGAAGACGCGTACCTCGCTCAGGCGCCCCTCTTCCTCGTCGCCGACGGGATGGGCGGGCACGACGCGGGAGACCGCGCCAGCGCTGCCGTCGTGGCCGAGTTCGCCCACCTGGTCGGTGGTCCGAGCCTCGCCATCGACCAGATGCGCGCGGCGCTTCGTCGTGCGCGCTCGCGCGTCGAGGCGATCGCCAGCGATGGACGTGCGGCGGGCACGACACTGGCAGGCGTCGTCGTCGCCGACGTCGGCGGGGTCGGATACTGGCTGACCGTCAACGTCGGCGATTCCCGCACGTACCGCTTCGCGCAGGGCGTGCTCGAGCAGATCAGCGTCGACCACTCGGTCGTGCAGGAGCTCCTCGACGCCGGCGTGCTGTCGGGGGCCGATGCCGCCACCGACAGTCGCCGCAACGAGATCACGCGGGCGATCGGGGCGGGAAGCGAAGGCCAGGCCGACTACTGGATGGTGCCGGCCGAGCCGGGCGATCGCATCCTGGTCTGCTCCGACGGGCTGTCCGGCGAGGTGCCGGCCGATCGGCTGCGCGACATCCTCGCCGAGGAGAGCGATCCCGACGCGGCGGCGACGCGACTGATCCATGAGGCGCTGCTGCACGGCGGACGCGACAACGTCACCGCGGTGGTCGTGGATGCCGTCCACGTCGCCGGCTACGACGACGTGTACGACACGGCCCCCGCGGGGGCGCGCCAGGCGGAGGCGGACGGCGATACCCGACCGCGCGCGGGCACGAGAGGTGATGTGTGATGACGGATGCGATGACGAAGACGCGGATCGACTACCGGCCGGCGGCGACGGACGACGCGTGGTGGCTCGCGGTCGACGGTGATGCCCTCGTGTTGCTGTCTCCGGCGGTGTCGGCGGCCACGGCCACCGGCGTGTGGCGCGGGCTGGGCACGGGAGGCATCGGCGCCGTGCTCGAGGCGCTCACGAGCGCGTTCGGCACGTCGCTCACAGCGATCCCGCCGTTCGCCCTCGCGATCGCCGAGGCCGGCGGCGTGCGCGTGGCCGTGCGCGGTGACGTCGAGGTCGTCGTCGAGGGCGAGCACCCCGAGGCGGTGTCGGGCGCGGGCGTGGCGACGTGGACCGAGCGTTTCGTGCCGGGGGCCGTGCGCGTGAGCGTCGCCCCTCACGCGGGCTCGCCGGCGCCGGCCGCGGACCTGCCGCTGCGGTCCGGAGTGGTGCGCACCGATCTCGTCGAGATCGACCTCGCCGTCGTGTCCGCGGCGTCCGCTTCTCCTGTTCCTCCTGCAGCTTCCGCTCCGGCCGTGGCCGTCGCCGTGGCCCCGGCCACCGGGCCGTCGGTTACCGAGGATGCGTCGGATGCCGAGGAGCAACCGGGCATCGCGACCTCCTCGGCATCCGCCATCTCCTCGGCATCCGCCATCTCCTCGGCATCCGTCATAGATTCGGTGCCGCCGGGGTTGCTCGGCGGCGCCCCCGAACCGGAGCCCGTGCGGGAAGCCGAACCGGAGCCCGAGCCGGAAGGAGAACCGCAGCCCGCGCCGGCGGCGCCGGCTGCCGACACCTCGGCCGACACGCTGATCCCCGAGGCGACCGCCGCCGAGGAGGTCGCCGCCCCCGTCGACGAGTACGACCTGCTCTGGGGCGAGACCGTGGCCCGTCCGGTGTCCGCCGCTGCGATCGCCGCCGTCGACCCCGAGGCGGAGTCAGCGGCCGAAGCGTCCCCCACGGCGCCCGCCGCGAGCAACGCGACCTCCGCCGGCGACGGCGATGATCTCGGCGACCACGACGGGGCGACGATCGCCGTCGCCGAGATGCGGGCCCTTCGTGCCGAGCGACCCGCGTTCGATTCGACCGACAACGTGCCGGCGCGTCGGCCGGCTCGCGGACGCATCCGGCTGTCGACCGGACGTGTCGTCGAGCTCGAGCGTCCGGTGATCATCGGTCGTCGCCCGAAATCGACGCGCACCACCGGAGCCGACCTGCCGACCCTGGTCGCGGTGGACAGCCCCGATCAGGACATCTCCCGCAGCCACGTCGAGATCCGCGCCGAGGGCGAGCACGTGCTCGTCACCGACCTCGACACGACCAACGGCACCGTGCTGCTGCGCGGCGGCAGCGAACCGGTGCGGTTGCACCCGAACGAGCCGACGATGGTCGTCACGGGTGACGTCCTCGACCTCGGCGACGAGGTCACCGTGACCTTCGAGGACCTCCCGTGAGCGCCGCCAAGCGTCCGCCGGCCCCGCCGCCCGCCCTGCCCGGATTCACCTACGTCGACGTCCTCGGCTCGGGCGGGTTCGCCGACGTCTATCTGTATGAGCAGCAGCTTCCCCGCCGCCGCGTCGCGGTGAAGGTCATGCTGCCCGACCGCTTGGCGTCGGGGTCGGCCGAGCAGTTCACGGCCGAGGCGAACGTCATGGCGCTGCTGTCGACGCACCCGGCGATCGTGACGATCTATCAGGCCGGCGTCTCGGACGACGGCCGGCCCTACCTGGTCATGGAGTACTGCTCGCGGCCCAACCTGCAGGTGCGTTCCCGCACGGCGGCGTTCTCCGTCGCGGAGGCGCTGCGGGTGGGCGTGCAGGTCGCCGCCGCCGTGGAGACCGCGCATCGCGCCGGCATCCTGCATCGCGACATCAAACCGGCCAACATCCTCGTCACCGAGTACAACCGTCCCGCGCTCACCGACTTCGGCATCGCGACGACGGCGGAGTCGGAGGAGTCGTCGGGAGGCATGTCGATTCCGTGGTCACCGCCGGAGGCGTTCAGTGATGCCCCGGCATCCGGCGTCGCCACCGACGTCTACGCGCTCGGAGCGACGGTCTATACGCTGCTCGCGGGGCGATCACCGTTCGAGCAGCCCGGCGGCCGTAACGGCGGCGCGGATCTGATCCAGCGCATCGAGTCGCAGCCGGTGCCGCCGCTCACGCGTGCCGATGCGCCGACCTCGCTGCAACTGGTGCTCGAGCGCGCGATGGCCAAGCGTCCGGGCGACCGGTACGAATCCGCTCTCGCGTTCGCCCGTGCCCTGCAGCGCGTGCAGATCGAGCTCGCCCACTCGGTGACGCCGATCGACATCCTCGACGATGCCCCGCACGAGGATGCCGAGGACGACGCCGACGGCGAGCTCACCCGGGTCCGCGGCATCGTGAGCATCGAGCCGAACACGAACCCGGCCGCCGGCCCCACGCGCCGCCGTGACAGGGACAACCCGTGGGCGCCCGAGACGATGGGCACGCTGCCGGCGGCATCCACCGTCGCGGCGGCCTCGGCCGACACCGCCGAGCCGACGCTGCTGCGCGGACCCGTCTCGATCGCCCCGCAGGCCGACATCGACACCTCGTCGACCATCCGCCGCCCTGCCAAGGGTGCACCGCTGCCCGCGCACACGCTCGATCCCACGGACGCACGCACGGCGACCGTCCCGGAGACCGCTGCCGGTGCGGACGAGACGGCGACCCCCCGGTCCCGCCGCGGGCTGTGGATCGGTCTGGGCATCGCCGCGGCCGTCGTCGTCGTGGGAGCCGTCGCCGTCGGCGCGAGCCTGTTGACGCCCGCGGTCGAGCCGCAGGCGTCTCCGACGCCGTCGACGACCGCGGTCGCGCAGGATCCGTTCGAGGGGGTCGTCCCGCCCGTGACGGCGCTGGCCGGCCGGATCGAGGGCGGAGGCGCCGTCTTCACCTGGACGAACCCCGACCCGAAGGACGGCGACGCCTACCTCTGGTATCCGTACACGCTCTCCGGCAACGGCGACGTCCGCAAGGTGACCGAGACCACGGTGTCCCTCCCCGCGGATGCCGGTGGCACCACGTGCGTCGCGGTCACCCTCGTCCGCAAGGGCGGCTCGGCGAGCACCGAGACCCGGAAGTGCACCCCATGACCGATATCCACGACACGGTTCCGCCCCTCGACGATCCCGCGGCGGACGCGGCGAGCAGCGACATCACGGTGGAGTTCGCGGGCGAGTACATCACGGTGCCGTCGGGCACGCGGTTCACGATCGGCCGCGAGGGCGACCTCGCAATCGACGACAACCGGTTCCTGCACCGCCATTTCCTCTCGATCGAGCAGTCGGCGGGGCTGTGGTGGCTCGTCAACATCGGCTCGCGCCTGGCGGCCACCGTCACCGACACGGAGGGGCGGGTGCAGGCCCAACTGGCCCCGGGCGCCCGCCTGCCGATCGTGTTCGGGGTGACCACGGTCGTCTTCAGTGCCGGCCCCACCACCTACGAGCTCTCCGTGCACACCGCGCAACCCGCCTTCCGCGAGACGGCGCCCGAGAGCGTCCTCGAGGGCGAGTCGACGATCGGCGCCGTTCCCCTGACGCCGAGCCAGAAGCTGTTGATCCTCGCTCTGGCCGAGCCGGTGCTGCGTCGCGAGGGCACCGGGATGAGCGAGCTGCCCAGCTCCGCCGCTGCCGCGCAACGTCTGGGCTGGAGCATCACGCGCTTCAACCGCAAGCTCGACAACGTCTGCGACAAGCTCGACCGCCAGGGCGTGCCTGGCCTGCGCGGCGGCGTGACCAGTTCGGCCACGAACCGTCGCGTGCGCCTCGTCGAGCACGCCGTCGCCTCGCGGCTGGTGGTGCGCGACGATCTCG
Organism: Microbacterium sp. AG790; assembly: GCF_003634765.1. Taxonomy (NCBI): domain Bacteria; kingdom Bacillati; phylum Actinomycetota; class Actinomycetes; order Micrococcales; family Microbacteriaceae; genus Microbacterium; species Microbacterium sp. AG790. The sequence goes on along the minus strand of NZ_RBWZ01000007.1, from coordinate 298,334 downwards.
CCATGCTCGACGACCCGGCCGCGTACGATCGCGACGCCGCCGATGATGCACCGCGCCGGAAGGAACTGGGATGAAGCTGCGCACCACGCTGGTCCGGCCCGGAGGCGAGCCCGAGGACCTCGTCATCAACGCCGACGCCGATGCGACCGTCGGCGACCTCGCCCGCACCATCGCCGACCTCGATCCGCGCGGCGGGGCGGCCGGCGACGAGGTGACGCTCGAGGCGTTCGGCACGATCGCTCCCGGCCCGGGCGAGGTGCTGGATGCCGCGGCATCCGTCTCGCACGTCCAGCTCGGTGCGGGCTCGGCCGTGCGCATCGTGCCGACCGGCTACCAGCCGCCGCAGAAGCTCGGCGAGGTCGAGATCGTGTCGGGTGCCGGCGCCGGCACGACGATCCCGTTGGAGCGGGGCGTCGTCATCATCGGCCGCGACGCGCAGTGCGACATCGTGCTGGATGACCCGCTCGTCTCCAAGCGGCACGCGCGCCTGGAGGTCGGGCAGGGCCGGGCGGAGCTCGTCGACCTGAACTCCGCCAACGGCATCCTCGTCGACGGGGCGCCGGTCACGTACCTGACGGCGGCCGACGGCGAGATCGACGCCGTCCTGGGCGACACGCGCCTGCGCATCACGGCGGCTCCCGCCGACACCACGGCGGCGCCCTCGACCTGGCGGCAGGCGCCGTTCGTGCGCTCGCCGCGCGTGGAGGCGCGCTACCTCGGGGAGGAGCTGCCCGGCACCGACCTGCCGGCGCCACCGGCGCCGCAGATGTTCCCGTGGCTGGCGATGATCGCCCCGGTGATCATGGGCCTCGTGCTGTTCTTCGTCATGAAGCAGCCCTACGCGCTCGTGTTCGTCGCGGCATCCCCGCTTCTCATGCTCGGCACCTGGCTGACGACGCGGCTGCAGGGGCGCGCGCAACTCCAGCGCGACAAAGACCGCTTCGAGCAGCAGCTCACCCGGCTGTCCACCCGGCTCGAGCAGGAGCGCGAGACCGAGCGCCGCGTCCGCCGCGGCGAGGTGCCCGAACTCGATCCCATCTGCGCCGACGCGCTCTCCGCGGGGCCTCTGGTCTGGACGCGCCGCCCCGAGCACTGGTCGTTCCTGCACGTGCGTCTCGGCGACGGCACCGCCCCGAGTCGCAACTCCGTCGCGGAGTCGACCAAGCGCGACGCGGCGATCCCGTCGTACGTCGACCGCCTCGACGAGGTCGTGGATGCCTTCCGTGAGGTCGACGACGTGCCGATCCTTGAATCGCTCGCCGAGGCCGGCGCCATCGGCATCGCCGGCTCGACGGCGCGCGTCGGCGACACGGCGCGAGCGCTGCTGGCCCAGACGGCGGGGCTGCACGCGCCCTCCGACGTCCACATCGTCGCCTTCGTCGGTCCCGCCACCCGTGCGGCGCTCGCCGACCTCAAGTGGCTGCCGCACACGTGGGCCGCCGAGGACGCGCTCGGCACCGCCCCCATCGCCGACAACGCGGCGACCGCGTCGCGACTGCTGGCCGAGCTCGAAGAGCTCGTCGACACCCGCACGAAGCAGCTGCGGCGCCTGCGGGCGCTCAAGGCGACGGATGCCGCGACCGCCGCCGGCGCCGAGGTCGGCGAGTCCCGGGGTCGCGACGAAGAGATGCCGCTTCCGGCATACGTCGTGATCATCACCCCGGACGCCCCCGTCGACCGGGGGCGGCTCATCCAGCTGAGCGAGCGTGCCGCCGGCAGCGGCGTGGTGCCCGTCTGGGCGACCTCTCGCGTGTCCGACCTGCCCGCCGCGTGCCGCACGTGGGTCGAGCTCCCCGCCGACGGCGAGGCGAGCGCCAACTTCGTGCGCCTCGGCACCGTCATCTCCCCGCTGCGCGTCGAAGCGCTGGATGCCGCGCGCTTCGGCGTCGTGGCGCGGGCGCTGGCCCGCATCACCGACATCGGCGACGTCGCGGAAGACGCCGGCGACGTGCCCCGCACCATCCCGCTGCTGCAGCTGCTGGGATCGGACATGGCCACCAGCGCCGACGCCGTCATCGACCGGTGGACGCAGAACGCGTCGATCCGGGCCACGCGCTCGGGCGCCGGCTACCAGCCCAAGCTGCGCGCCCTCGTCGGTCAGGGGGCCCAGGGCGCTCTGCACCTCGACCTGCGCCAGCAGGGCCCGCACGCCCTCGTCGGCGGCACGACAGGCTCGGGCAAGAGCGAGTTCCTGCAGGCGTGGGTGCTCGGCATGGCCGCCGAGTACAGCCCCGAGCGTGTCACGTTCCTGTTCGTCGACTACAAGGGCGGCTCGGCCTTCGCCGACTGCGTCAGCCTCCCGCACTGCGTGGGCCTCGTGACCGACCTCAGCCCGCATCTCGTCCGTCGGGCGCTGACCAGCCTGCGCGCCGAGCTGCACCACCGCGAGCACCTCTTCAACCGCAAGAAGGCCAAGGACCTCCTCGAGCTGGAGAAGGCCGCCGATCCCGACGCCCCGCCCGCACTCGTGCTCGTCATCGACGAGTTCGCCGCCCTCGCCAAGGAGGTGCCCGAGTTCGTCGACGGTGTCGTCGACATCGCCCAGCGCGGGCGCTCGCTCGGCATCCACCTCATCATGGCGACGCAGCGCCCCGCCGGTGTGATCAAGGACAACCTGCGCGCCAATACCAACCTCCGCGTCGCACTGCGGATGGCCGACGAGACCGACTCGGACGATGTCATCGGGTCGAAGGAGGCCGCCCTGTTCGATCCCGGCATCCCCGGTCGCGGCATCGCCAAGACCGGTCCCGGCCGCATGAACCTCTTCCAGTCGGCCTACTCGGGTGGCTGGAGCCTCCGGGCCGAAGCCGAGCCCGCCGTCGAGGTGCGCCCGTTCCTGCTCGGCGACGCGCCGGCGTGGGAGAAGCCCGCCGTCGAGGCGCCCGCCGAGACCGAAGACCTCGGCCCCAACGATCAGCAGCTGCTCGTGGCGCGTTTCGGCGACGCCGCGCAGCTGGCCCGCATCGCCCCGCCCCGCCGGCCGTGGCTCGACGAGCTGGCCGCCACGTTCGACCAGACCAAGCTGCACCAGCGCACCGACGCGCGGCTGGTGCTCGGCGTCGTGGACGTGCCCGAGCGCCAGGACCAGGTGCCGTTCTTCTTCGAACCCGACACCGAGGGCCATCTCGCGATCTTCGGCACCGGCGGCTCCGGAAAGTCCGTGACCCTGCGCACGCTCGCCGTGTCGGCCGGGATCACCCCGCGCGGCGGTCCCGTCCACGTCTACGGGTTGGATGCCGCGACCGGGGGCCTGCGCATGCTCGAGTCGTTGCCGCACGTGGGCGCCGTCATCTCCGGCGACGACACGGAGCGCATCGATCGCCTCTTCGCGATGCTCCGCAGCGAGCTCGACCGTCGCGGCGACGCGTACGCGGCGGCGGGCGCATCCACGCTCACCGAGTACCGCGCTCTCGCCGGACGCGCCGACGAGCCGCGCATCCTGCTGCTCGTCGACGGCTTCCCTGCCTTCCGCACGGCGTTCGAAGGCGTGCCCGGGCGCGCCGAGGCCTACCGCGCGTTCCAGCAGGTGCTCACCGACGGTCGCGGACTCGGCATCCACGTGGCCCTCACCGCCGACCGGGGCCAGAGCGTGCCCACCTCTTTGCAGGCGATGATCCAGCGCCGGATCGTGCTGCGGATGGCCGACGAAGACGGCTATGCCCTGCTCGGGATGCCGCGTGACATCCTCGGCGCGGATGCGGCACCCGGTCGGGCCATCGTCGACGACCACGAGGCGCAGATCGCCGTGATCGGCGGCACGTCGAGCACGAAGGACCAGTCGCTCGCGATCGATCGGATGGCCGAGGTGATGATTCGGCGCGGCACCGTCGCCGCTCCCGGCATCCGGGCGTTGCCCACCGAGTACGGGGTCGACACGCTGCCGCCCACGACACCGACCGGGGTGGCCATCGGCCTGTCCGACCTCGACCTCGGTCCGTTCGGGATCGAGCCGCGCGGCACGTTCATCGTCGCCGGCTCGCCCGGAGCGGGGCGTTCGACCGCCGCCGCCGCCATCGCCCGTCAGACGCTGCGTGCGCGACCGGACACCCCCGCGTTCTACATCGGCGACCGGCGATCGCCCGTGCAGGATGCCGTGGCGTGGACGGCCACGGCCGAGGCGCCGTCGGCGGCCATGGCGGTGCTCGGCGCCGTCGACGAGGCCGCCGACCGCGCCGCCGCGGGCGGACCGGTGCCGCTCGTCGTGCTCGAGGGCGTCGGTGAGTTCGCCACCTCGATCATCGAGATGAACCTCTCGACGCTCGTCAAGCGGGCCGGTCGCGGCGAGGTGTTCTTCGTGGTTGTCGGCGAGATGAGCGAGTGGACGACGAACTTCGGTCTGCTCGGTGAGATCAAAGCCGCGCGACGCGGCGTCGTGCTGCAGCCGGAGACGATCGACGGCGAGGTCGTCCTCAAGACGCCGTTCCCGCGCCTGGTTCGCGGCGAGCTGCCGGTGGGGCGCGGAATCCTGGCTCACCGCGGCAAGACCGTGCGCATCCAGTTCCCGCTGCTGTCGGTGCACGACGGGCCCGCCACCGACGCCGGCGCACTGGCCGCGACGGGGGTGCAGGCATGAGTGCGGCGGCGCCGGCGGGGCCGCCGTCATGGGGAGTTCTCCCCATGGTCACCGGCCGCGACGCCGCCTATCTTCGAAACAACAAGACCTCCCGGCACACCGGCCGGGCCAGATGAAAGGGGCCCTCATGGCCAATCTGAATGTCACCTACGACCAGATGAACTCGGCCGCCTCGCGCCTGCGTGACGGACAGAACGAGCTCGAGGCGAACCTGCAGCGCCTGCGCCAGCTCGTCGCTCAGCTCGTCCAGGACGGCTTCACCACGAGCCGCGCCTCGGGCGCTTTCGACGCCTCCTACACCGAGTTCACCACCGGTGCGACCAAGACGGTCCAGGGCATCGAGGGCATGGCCTCCTTCCTCGAGAAGGCCGCCCAGGCCCTGCAGTCCACGGACGAGCAGCTCGCCAGCCAGCTCGGTCAGTGATGTCGACCTGCGGGGCGCTCGCGCGCCCCGCAGGTTCACGAGGCCTTCCACCTCGCGCCGCTGCGCCGAGCGTGCAGGTGGAGGGCCTCGCGAACCTGGGGAGCTGACGGAGGGCAGATGTCCAGCTCGACCCCGACGCCCTGCGCACCGCGCGACGGTCTCGGGGTTGCTCTGGAAGTCTCGATCAGTTCGGTCCCGCGTGTGCGAGCTCGACGGCCAGCCCTCCCCATCCACGTGTGCTCTGGCGCTGACCGGGCACGATGGGGTGCGCACGCTATCTGCAAGACAGGCCCGGCGCTTCAGACGTCCGCCGCGGGTCCCGGCCGATTCCGTAGGACGCGCGCGCCGTGACCGCCATGTGACGTTGATGGGGTGTGCGGGGGTGTCCCCGTACGACTCGTCTGTGCCGATCGCCCGATCTCCGCGAGTTGGAGTGAGACACAGACTCCACTCGGCGGTGCATCCACGAGATGGCTTTTGAGAGGCTCCGCCGAGAACGGATCGCCGATGAACCACCGTTCGTTGAGCTTTTACGTCCGGCGGCTATCCTCCCTGATGATGAACCCACCCGCTGTGATCCGTCAGCGGAGACAATCTCCGAGTTATGTTTCCGCGCGGCGGGGGAAGCCGGGCCCCTCGCCGCGCGGCTGAGCCGGCTCTACGCCGGCGACATCTGGAACCAGCCGCCGTCCGTGAGGTGGTTCAGGCCCGAGACGAAGGATGCCTCTTCGGAGAGGAGCCACGCGATCGTGGCCGCGATCTCTTCGGGTTCACCCAGGCGTCCGCCGGGCTGCCCCGCGGCATACATGGCGCGGACGTCGTCGGGCAGTGCCTTCACGGCGGGGGTGTCGATGAGGCCGGGGGCGACGGAGTTCACGCGGATGCCGTCCTTGGCGTACTCGAGCGCACCCTGGCGTGTCATCTGGATCACGCCCGCCTTCGCGATGCCGTAGGCAGGTTGCCCGACGGTCGCGCGCATCCCCGCACCGGACGCGACGTTCACGATCGCCCCGCCGCCGGTGGTGAGGAACTGCTCGATCTCGGCCGCCATGCAGCGCCACATGCCCTTGAGGTCGATGTTCATGATGAGATCCCACGTGCCCTCCTCCATGTCGTGGAGGCGGGAGGGCACCTGACCGATGCCGGCGACGTTGGCGGCGTAGTGCAGTCCGCCCCACGTGGCGACCGCGTCGGCGACCATCTCGTGGGCATCGCCCGGTCGCGACACATCGACGTGTCGGAAGCGCGCGGACCCGCCCGCCGCCTCGATCTCCCCGACCACCCGCGCTCCCGCGGCATCAGTCACATCCGCGATGAGGACGTGCGCCCCCTTCGCGGCCAGCAGCTTCGCCGTCGCTTCACCGATCCCCGAGGCCCCACCCGTGACGATCGCGACTTTGCCATCGAATGACATGGAATTCCCTTTCCTTTGGAAACTATCTGCAGGACACAGTACGCCCGGTAGCGTGATCCCGTGAGCGCGAATATCGAGGATGCCGGTGACCTGGGCTACCGCAATCCGATCGCGCTCCCGCTGGCGACGCTGGTCGAGCTCTGGAGCGCCGCGGAGTTCCGATCCCGTCTCAGCAACGACGCGCTGGAGGGTCTGGGCGGGACGGACGGTCGCGTGCTGTGGGAGCTCGGATTCCGCGGCCGGGTCCGACCGGGAGTCCTCGCACGGGCGATGGGCATCGGCGCGCCGAGCATCAGCAAGGCGATCGCGCGCCTGACGGACCGCGGCTTCATCGAGGTGGTGCCCGACCCGGCCGACGCGCGGGCGAGCCTCGTGGCATTGACGGGGGAGGGGCGTGTCGTCGCGCGCGAGCTGTACCGCGTCGGTGACGACCTGATCGCGCGCCTCACCTCGGACTGGTCGGATGCCGACGCGCGCCGCGCCGCGCATCTGCTCACGCGTCTCGCGGCCTCCGCCCGCGCAATGGTGGAGTGCGAGGCGGAGTGATCGCTCCGCATCGCTGCGGTTCCTCGTGAGGAGACACTGTCACCGCGAGCGCCTCGATTGACCTGAATCAGATACGGTAATACTCTCAGTATGCCGGTCGGCGGTGACGCCGACGTCGAGGAGAGGACTTCACGTGCACATCGTCGTGCTGATCAAAGAGGTGCCGGACACCTACGGCGACCGCCGCATCTCCCTGGAGACGGGACTCGTCGACCGCGAAGGCAGCGAGCGCGTCGCCGACGAGATCGGAGAACGGGCCGTTGAGGTGGGACTCACCCTTCAGGCGGCGAACGAGGGATCGACCGTGACGGTGATCTGCATGGGCCCGGCGAGCGCCGAGACGGCGGTGCGGAAGGCCCTCGCGATGGGCGCCGACAGTGCCGTGCTCATCAGCGACGATGGCCTGGTCGGCGCAGATCTGACCCTGACCGCGGAAGTCCTCGCGGCTGCCCTCCTGCGCGAGAGCCCCGACCTCGTCCTCACCGGAAACGTCTCGACCGACGGCGGCGGCGGCGTTCTTGGGGCGATGCTCGCCGAGCACCTGGAGCTGCCGCACCTGACGAACCTCTCGGCGATCGAGATCGCCGGTGACGTCGTGAGCGGTACGCGGATGACGGAGAACGGCACTGTCCGGCTCGCGGCGGAGCTTCCCGCCGTCGCGAGCATCACGGATGCTCTGCCGGATCCCCGCTTTCCCGCCTTCAAGGGCATCATGGCGGCGAAGAAGAAGCCGCTCACCCGTCTGGACGCGGAGGAACTCGGCGCCGACACCGACGGCGCGCGCGCGCCGCGGGCCATCGTGATCTCCGCTGCGGCGCGTCCCCCGCGGGCGGCAGGGATCACGATCACCGACGACGGCGAGGGCGGACGTCGCCTCGCCGAATACCTGATCGCCGAGAAGCTCGTCTGAGGAGTGCGCCGATGAATGCCGAACCGATCCTCGCCCTTCTCGACGTGACTCCCGCCGGCGTGCTCGCCCCGAGCGCCGCCGAAGTCCTGGGCGCGGCTGCCACGATCGGCGAGCCCGTCGCCGTCGTTCCCGTGCCTCCGGGGGCGGATACGGATGCGCTGACCGCGGCCGCGGCGGCCGCGGGTGCCGCGCAGGTGATCCGCGTGTCGATCCCCGAGGGGAGCGTCGTCACCCCCCTGGTGGACGCCCTCACCGCCGCCGAGGAGATCGTCGTCCCCGCGGCCATTGTCGTCGCGCATTCCCTCGACGGGCGTGAGGCCGCCGCGCGGTTCGCCGTGCGAACTCACCGGGCCCTGCTCATCGACACCGTGGGGGTCGGCGTGGACGAAGAAGGCATCATCGCGCACCACTCCGTCTTCGGGAGCAACTACCTGGTGGATGCCGCAGCCACCGCCGGCGCTCCCGTCATCACGCTCCGCCAGGGCGCGGCGGACGAGCGTGCCGTCGCGGTGGACTCACCCACCGTGCACACGCTGTCGGTCGAGCCGTCGGCGCGTCGGTCGGCACGGGCGGACGCCTTCGTCCCCGCCGAGATCAGCAGTTCCCGCCCCGATCTCCGTCGAGCGAAGAAGGTCGTTTCCGGCGGCCGAGGGCTCGCATCGAAGGAGAAGTTCGCCCTCGTAGAAGAGTTGGCCGACGCCCTGGGCGCGGCGGTCGGCGCCTCCCGCGCCGCCGTCGATTCGGGATACATCCCGTACGCCCACCAGGTCGGCCAGACCGGCGTGACGGTGACCCCGGAGCTCTACGTCGCGGTCGGCATCTCCGGAGCGATTCAGCACCGCGCCGGGATGCAGGCATCCAAGCGGATCGTCGCGATCAACAAGGACGCGGATGCCCCCATCTTCGCGATCGCCGACTTCGGTGTCGTCGGCGACCTGTTCACCATCGTCCCGCAGGCGATCGAGACCCTGAAGCAGCGGTGATGATGGCGCATTCGGTTCCCGTTCGACGGGGCCTTCCGCGGACGCCGGGCGGCGAGCCCTGGCCGGCGGGCGGTCTCGAAGTCGCCGTCCTCCTCCCCGGCGGGAGCGATGCCTCCGCGTCGGCGGCCGCGGCCGCTCTGGCAATCGGCTCCGGGCGGGCGGTCGCGGACGCCCCCCGGGTGCGCCGAGGTCTGCCCCGGACGTCCGGAGGTGCGCCGTGGCCCGCGGCGGACGTCCGACCTCGGGTGGTGTCGGCGCGGGCCGCGTCGCCGGAGACGTCCTCGAGCCCGCCCCGCAGGGATGCCGACGCGGCAGTCGCCCGCACCCTTCGCCGTTCCTCCGCTCGTCGCGGTCTTCCGCGGCAGGTCGGTGCGGGGGGGTGGCCGCCGGCCGAGACTCTCCTCGAAGTCGCTCTGCCGGGGTGGATCGACGGGTCGGCCGGTGCTCTCCCGGAGCCGCCCACGGTCGATCACACGGCTCCATCGCCGAGCGTCCCCGCCCCACGCGAGGATAGCCGCACGCCCCTAACCGTGCCCGCCGCCGCCGAACGAGAGGTCCGCTCGGCTCGGCGGCGGATCTTCGGGGTGGATGCCGTGACCGCGTTCATCGTCGGCGGCACTCTCTCCGTCGTCCTGGTGGCCAGCGTCGTCCTCATCGTCCGGGTGCTGCTCTGGGGCACGCCCGCGGGTCGGGAGTTCGTCGCGCGATACCCCGGCGAGATCCCTCTCCCGACGTGGGCTCCCGAGGGCTTCCCCGCCTGGGTGATGTGGCAGCACTGGCTCAACGCCTTCTTCATGGTCCTCGTCATCAAGACGGGCTGGACCATTCGCCGGACGTCTCGCCCGATGGCATCCTGGCAGTCGCGTCACGGCGGACGGAAGATCCCCATCGAGCAGTTCATCCACGTTTTTCTCGACATGTTCTGGCTCGCCAACGGCATCGTGTTCGTTGTCCTGTTGTTCAGCACGGGGCAGTGGATCCGGGTCGTTCCGTTCTCGTGGGAGTTCATTCCCAACGCGGTGTCCTCGGCGCTGCAGTACGTGTCCTTGTCGTGGCCGACCGAGGACGGCTGGGTCAACTACAACGCGCTCCAGGTGCTGGCCTACTTCACGACGATCTTCCTCGCTGCCCCGCTCGCGGCGATCACGGGTCTGCGGATGTCGGCCCTGTGGCCGGCTCGCGCCGAGCGTGTCGGCCGGGTCTTTCCCGTCGAGATGGCGCGAAAGGTCCACTTCCCCGTGATGATCTACTTCGTCCTCTTCGTCCTCGTCCACGTCTTCCTCGTGTTCGCCACCGGTGCGCTGCGCAACCTGAATCACATGTACTGGGGCACGCAGGACGACGGCAGCTGGGCCGGGTTCACGGTGTTCACAGTAGGAATGGTCGCCATCGTCGGCGCCGCTGTGGCGTTGCGTCCGATCGTCACCACGCAGGTGGCAGCTCTATTCGGTCGCGTCGGACGCTGACCCCGGCGGATCGCCGGGGCGGACGCTCGCACGCGCGTCGTTCTCGGGTGCCCGCGGAGGCACCCCGCCGCTCCGCCCCGCCGGATGGTGAGGACGAGGCGCAGGGCCGACGCGGGCGTCAGCCGATCCGCATCGCGGCGCGGCCTGCGGCATCCGCCCGCACCACGCGCCGACCGGCGTTCTCGAGCCGGAGCGCGTCGACGATGGCGCCCCGCGCGGCATCCACGTCGTTCGGGACGATCGCATCGGCGAAGCCCGTCGCCACCACGTCCTCCGCGCACAGGCGGAAGGCGGTCGCCAATTCCGGTGCACGCGCCGCGTCCCGGTAGAGCACGGCTGCGCCGGGTTCGGGGGCGATGACCGAGAAGACCGACCCCTCGCTCAACAGCAGGGTGTCGGTCCAGGCGAGCCCCATCGCCCCGCCGCTCCCGCCCTCGCCCACGCACAGTCCGACGCTGGGGGTCGACAGGTCGCTCAGGGCCACGAGGGTGCGGGAGATCTCGCGCGCGAGCCCCTCCGTCTCCGAGGCGGGGGAGGGGTCAGCGCCGGGAGTGTCGATCACGGTCAGCACCGGGAGTCCGATGCGATCGGCCAGCCGGATGGTTCTCTGCGCGAGCCGGAAGTCAGCGGGCACCGGGCCGGCGTTACGTCGTCCGGTCTTGTCGCGCTGCATCGCGACCACGGCCGTCTCGATGCCGCCGATGCGCGCGATCCCCGCGCGGAAGCATCGGCCCGCTCCGCGCAGCTCCATCCATTCGTCCGCAAGCCAGCTCACCCAATCCATGCCGCTGGGGTGCTCCGGCGTGCGGACCGCCAGGAGTGCCTCCCAGGGCGTGGCGGACGGGCGCGGCGCGGCCGGGCGGGCCAGCCGCATCGGTTCGGGTGCGTGACGGACGCCGATCGCGCACTCGAGCCAGTCCTGCTGCTGCTCCTCCGGAACGAGGGCGTCCACGTTGCCGTCGCGGTAGGCGGCCTCGGCGTTGTGCGACGTGGCATCCGGACGCTCTCCCGTGACGACCTCCACGACGCGCGGCCCGCCGAAGCCGATCACGGCCCCCGGCGCTACGGCGCGCATGTCCACGGCGTTCCCCCACGAGGCGAAGACGCCGCCCGTGCTCGGGCTTCGGAAGGCGGCGGCGGAGCGGAGACCGGCCCGTCGATGCACCGCCACCGCTTCGGTGGTCCGTCCCATCTGCATCAGCGCCAGGACGCCCTCCTGCAGACGTGCGCCGCCGGAGCTGATGATGGCCGCGACCGGGAGGCGGAGCTCCGCCGCGCGCAGGAATGCCGCTGCGGTGGATTCGCCCGCGACCACGCCCATGGTTCCGCCCATTCGATGGAAGTCGCACTCGATGAGGACGTAGTCGCTCAGCGGACCGTGGACGATTCCGGCGCGGATGGACTCATCGGAGGTGGCCGGTGGGAGGTAGCCGGGGAAGCCGAGAGGATCGGTCGATCGCCAGGCGCCGTCGAACGGGAGGTCGACCCGCGGCTCCGCGATTCTGATGGTCTGATCGGTCATCGTTCGGTTCCTCCGTCGCTCATTTCAGCGTCTCGACAAAACTTTCCAGCTGCCGCACTGTGCGGCATTCCACCGCGGCGGTGACGAGCGGTGCGTACTCCGACATCGCGGAATCCCCGTCGCTCCACAGCTCCCGTCGCTCGGGATTGAGCCAGTAGACGCGGGAGGCGACGCGGCAGATCTCCTCGACCGCGTCCAGCCTCGGGTCGCGGTAGTTGGTTCGTGCGTCCCCCAGGATGAGGACGGTTGTCCGGAAGTCGATGGCATCCAGATGGCGTCCCGAGAAGGTGGCGAGGGCGTTGCCGTAGTCGGAGTGCCCGTCCCCCCAGACGCCCAGGCCGCGGGTGTTGATCACCCGCGTCGTCTCTGTGATGGAGCCAGCGCGTCCGATGAGCGAGGTCACCTCGTCCACGCCATCGACGAAGACGAAGGAGCGCACGGAGGAGAACCGGCTCTTGAGGGCGAAGGCCAATTGCAGGGCGAAACCCGCGAACGCCGCGACCGAGCCGGACACGTCCGCCAGAACCACCAGGCGCGGCCGCAGGGGGTCGGGAGGGAGGTGACGCAACGTCACCGGAGATCCGCCCGTCGACATCGACGCGCGGATGGTGGCTCGCACGTCGAGACGAGACCGCGCCGATGCGGGTGACTGTTCGGCCAGCACCCGCGAGAGTCGACGCGCGAGAGGCTCCACGACGTCGTTCATTCTCGCGATCGTCGCCGTCGATGCGGTGAGGAAGTCGGCGTCCGTCGGGAGCGGCGCGCGGAGGACGGCGGCGACGGCGTCCGCTCCACGATCGGCCACCAGGCGACGTCGCACCTCGCTCTCCACCGTGCGTTCGAACTCCGCGACCGCACGGTCCGCGCGGGCATCGCGCAACCGATCCGCGGCGCCCGCAATGCCGTCGTGCAGGACCACGTCGCGCGCAGCAGCGAGGGTGGAGCGGATCTCCTCGACGTGTAGTTCGCGCAGCGTCCGGAAGATGTAATACGTACCGGCCACCGCGCGACCGGGCTCCATCCTCGCGAACCGCCGCACCGCCTCGGCGGCGATCTCGCGGAGGAAGCTCCGATTGCCACGACGCAGGGCGGTCGCCGTCGCCGTGCGGAGCGCGTCGTCGCTCAGACCGCTCAGGCCCGCTCCGTCGACGGGCGTCCCGGTGAAGTACAGATCGAAGAGAGCGTCGAAAGTGTCCCGGTACTCCGCTCCCTTGGCCAGGCAGGAGGCGAGGGCGCTGCGGACGGTCTCGCGCCGTGTCAGATCGATCGCGTCGAGCGCCTCGGCGGCCAGGATGAGGTCGCTGGTGACGATGGGGACGTTGACGCGACGGAGTTCGGCGGCGAGCGCCCGCACCGAATCGATCATGTCCGCACGCCGAGGGTCTCTCGCGCCAGATCGATGTCGGACGCGTACTTGAGCAGGACGTTCGCGTGCGCGATGAGCAGGTCCTCATCGATGTCCGTGGCCCCGAGGAGGAGGAGTGTGCGAGCCCAGTCGATGCTCTCCGAGATGCTCGGTCGCTTCTTGAGGTCGAGTCCGCGCAGCATCGCCACCGTCTCGGCGATCTTCATCGACAGGCGCTCGTCGACCCCGGGCACCCTCGAGCGGATGATCTCGCTCTCGCGCTCGGCATCCGGGTACGAGATGTGCAGATAGAGGCAGCGGCGCTTGAGGGCGTCGGACAGGCGTCGGTTGTCGTTGGATGTGAGGAAGACGAGCGGGGCCCGCGCCGCGCGCATTGTGCCGAGTTCGGGGATCGTGACCTGGAAGTCGGCGAGGAACTCCAACAGCAGCGCTTCCGTCTCCATGTCGAGTTGGTCGACCTCGTCGATGAGGAGAACGACGCGGTCCTCGGCTCTGACCGCTTCCAGCAGTGGGCGGGAGAGGAGGAAGTCCTCCGAGAAGACACCGTCGAGGCTCGCGTCGGGTCCTGTCCCCGCGGCCTGGAGCGCGAGGAGCTGCTTGCGGTAGTCCCATTCGTACAGCGCCCGAGCCTCGTCGATCCCGTGATAGCACTGCAGGCGGATCAGGCGTGCGCCTGTCGTTCGTGCGATGGATGCCGCGAGGTCGGTCTTCCCGGTCCCGGCCGGCCCCTCCAGGAGGAGGGGCTTCTCCAGCGCGGAGGCGAGGAACACCGTCGTCGAGATGTCGGCGTCGGGGAGGTACCCGGTGGCGCGCAGCCCGGTCGCTACGTCGTCCGGGGACGTGAATCCGTGGGGGAGATCTGCGTCGATCATCACTGCTCCATCGCTCGGCCGCGTTCACGCGATAATACTTACCGTAAGGCATACCATAAATGCCTGCCGGCGGGCGCACTCACGACAGGAATTCCAGCGCGGCACGCATGGCCGCCGGGCTCGAGGGTGTGCGCCAGTGGTCGACGTCCGGGAGGAGCTGCAGCTGTGTGTTCGTCATCGACGTGGCGGCCATGGTCGCCGGCCCCAGGTCGTCCTTTTCGCCCAGGACGATGAGGACGTCGGCCGTGATCGCGCGCAGTCGACTTGGGGGTGGAGGTCCGGGGAAGTGTCGCAGGAACGCCTCAATGCGCGAGAGGTCGTTGCCCGAGGTCTGCGCCGCCCGGCGCAATTGCGCGATGTTCGCGTCGTCGCGGGAGGGGTCGGCGATGCGATCGGCCAATCGAACGTTCTCTCCCGGCCGTGGCCACGCGCGGTCGCCGAAGCCCAGGAGCACGATCTTCTCGAACCGGTCGGGCTCCTGCGCGGCGAGGTGGAGAGTGAGCGCCGCGCCCAGCGAGAACCCGATCGCCGTGTCGGCTCCGGCCGCCGCATCCAGTGCGGTGGATTGCACGAACTCGATGTCGGCGGTGGGGGGAAGCGGTGAATCGACGTGGCCGGGCAGGCCGAAGGGGACGGGCAGGAGGTCGATATCGGCGAGGAGGTCGGGCCATCCGTGCTGGACCCAGCCGTGGTCCCACGAGGATGCGAAGCCGTGCGTCATGAGGGCGCGGCGCGGCGAGGGCATGACGCGCCTCACACCTCTTCGGCGAACTCGAGGGACGGGGCCTCGCCCGGCTCGAACGACATGGCGGGACTCTGGGTGAGTCCCGGTGCGAGGGCCGCCATGCGTTCGATCAACTCCGCACCGGAGAGGCTCGGGCAGCGTCCGATCGACACCAGCTGGATGCGACCGTCGGGGTCCTGGCGCCGGAACGTGCGGTATTCCATCAGTTCCGGCAGGCCGGCGCGCAGCTCGTCGGTGTGGGTGGTGTTCAGGAAGCGGATGAGATCCGCCTCGTCATCGGGGGTCCGAGGGTGAGTACGAGCGACCCAGATTGCAGACATGGCATCCTCCTCAGGATTGGAAACAGTGTTACTGTATCGCTTACCGGAACGCGATACAGCGACGTGCGCACACTTGGGAGAACTGCCATGGGAATTGAAGCATCGACCATTCTGATCGACGGGGTCTGGCGGCCCTCGCGGTCCGGAGCGACGTTTCCGGTGACCGACCCCGCTTCGGCGGAGGTCCTCGGTCACGCGTCGGATGGCGACGCCCAGGACGTGCAGGATGCCATCGTCTCGGCATCCACCGCCTTCGAGACGTGGTCGCGGACGACCGCCTATGAGCGTGCGGCCGTCCTCACGCGGGCCCATCGGCTCCTGCTGGAACGGCACGAGGAACTGGCCCGTCTGCTCACGCGCGAGCAGGGCAAGCCCCTGCGCGCGGCGCGCACCGAGGTCACCTATGCGGGGGACTTTCTCGCCTGGTTCGCCGAGGAGGCAAAGCGCATCAGCGGCGTGACCATTCCCTCGGCGCGCGCGGATCAGCGCTTCCTCACGATGCGCCAGCCGGTCGGGGTCGTCGCCGCCATCACCCCGTGGAACTACCCGATCTCGATGATCACGCGCAAGCTCGCCCCGGCCGTCGCGGCAGGCTGCACGGCCATCCTCAAGCCGGCGGCGCAGACGCCGCTGCTCGCCGTGGAGACGCTGAAGCTCTTCCTCGACGCCGGTCTGCCCGCGGGAGTCATCAACATGGTCACCAGCCGCCGGGCCGCAGAAGTCGGCGATGCGCTGCTGGAGTCGCCCGAGGTGCGCAAGCTCACCTTCACCGGCTCGACCGCGATCGGCAAGATGCTCGTGCAGAAGGCCGCGCCGACTCTCAAAAGGGTGTCCGTGGAACTGGGCGGGCACGCGCCGTTCATCGTCTTCCCGGATGCCGATCCCGAACACGCCGCGAAGGGGGCGGCACTAGTCAAGTTCCTCAACACGGGGCAGGCGTGCATCAGCCCCAACCGCATCTACGTCCACCGCTCCCTCTATGACGCCTTCCTCGAAACCCTGGAGAAGCGCGTCCGCGCACTGAAGGTGGGACAGGGCGAGCAGGAGGGCGTCTCGATCGGACCGCTCATCGACGACCGCGCGGTCGCGAAGATGGAGGAGCAGGTGAGCGACGCGCGGGACAAGGGTGCGCGCGTCCTGGTCGGCGGCGATCGCGTCGCGGTCGACGGCCTGGCCGGCACGACGTTCTACGCCCCCACCGTCCTGGCCGACGTCACCCCCGAGATGCTCATCTCGGTCGAGGAGACGTTCGGTCCCATCGCGGCGGTCACGCCGTTCGATGACGAGGACGAGGTCATCCGGCGGGCGAACGACACGGAGTACGGCCTCGCGGCTTACGTGTACACACGGGATCTGTCGACCGCGATCCGCGTCACCGAGCGCCTCAAGTTCGGGATGGTGGGCGTCAACGACATCAACCCGACATCGGCCGCGGCGCCGTTCGGCGGCGTCAAGTCCAGCGGACTCGGCCGCGAAGGCGGCTACGAGGGCATCGACGAGTACCTCGACACCAAGCTCGTCGGCATCGCCATCTGACACCCCGAGGACGAAGCGGAGGACTCCATGAACCCTTACGAACACCGTCGTCGGAACGTGTCCCTCGACGAGGACGACCAGAGGATCGCGGAGGCGTTCGCCGACTTCTTCGGTTCCGTCGTGTCGCCGGACTCCGTCCGGCAGGCGGAGGCCGAGGGAATCGACCGCGAACTCTGGCAGCGGGCGGTCGAGATGGGCGTGACGTCCATGGCGCTGCCGGAAGACCTCGGTGGCGACGACGCCGGCGTCTTCGCGCTCGCCCTCGTCGCCGGTGAGGCAGGGCGCGTGCTCGCTCCTATCCCGTTCATCGACCACGTCGTCGCGACCCGGCTCCTCGTCGCCACCGGCGACCCCGCCGCGGTGCCGCTCATCGCGGCCGCGGCCACCGGGGAGACCATCCTCGCCTTCGCCGCGCAGCCTCTCGACGCTCGTCGTCTCGTCTCCAGCGCCGCGATCGCCACGCACACGGTCGGATTCGACGGTGCGGACATCGTGGTCGTCTCCGCGGACGAGCCCCGTGCACGCGTCCGCAACCGCGCGCACCTCCCGTCGGCATGGGTAGATCCGGCGGCGGAGCGGAACCTGCGTCTGGCGTCCCCGGATGCGCCGACGGCCTACCGTCGGGCGCGCGACGAGTGGAACGTGCTGACGGCGGCCGCGCTCGCCGGCCTCACGGCGGGGAGCCTCGCGCTGGGGGCCGAGTCGACGAAGACTCGCGAGACTATGGGAGTGCCCCTCGGAATGCTCCAGGGTGTCGCGTTCCCGCTCGTCGATGCCCACATCGGCGCCGTCAGCGCGCGCAGCCTCGCGCTGCGGGCCGCATGGTTCCTCGACCACGAGCCCGACGCCGAGAGCCACCTTCCGGCCGCCGCGGTCGTGTACGCGCATGACGTCGCGGTCCGCGGCACCAACGTCTCCGCGCACGTGCAGGGAGGACTCGGCTTCACGAACGAGGCGCCCACCACGCCTTACTTCCTCCGTGCGCACGGGTGGGCACTGGCCGGCGGAGATCTGCGCGCCGAACGACGCCACATCGTCGAGAGCGAACTCGCGGCACGGCGGGCCGCGCGCGCCCTCGAGCCCCACTCGGCGGTTCTCGCGCACTGACGCGCGGCTCCGCACGATCCGTTCCCACCGCACAGCACCCAGGAGACCCCCCATGGACTTCAGTTCCCTCGACCCGGACGGTCGGCATCGGGCTTTCGTCGACGACGTGCGAGTGTTCCTCGCCGAACACGTCACCGAGGAGGTGCGCGAGACCGAACGTCGCACGGGCGACGGATACAACCGCGAGTTCTACCGTGCCTTGGGTTCACGCGGCTGGATCCGCCCCGAGCTTCCCCGCGAGCGGGGTGGTGCCGGTCTCGACCGGATCCAGGTGGCGATCCTGCGGGCGGAGTTGGAGCGGGCGAAGGCTCCGACCCGCCAGCTGAGCACGATCCGCCTCGTGAGCCCGGCGATCGAGCAGTACGGGCGGAGTCCCCTGCGGGAGCAGGTTCTGGACGGCATCGCGCGGGGCGAGGTGTGCCTCTCGCTCGGCTTCACCGAGCCCCAGGGCGGGTCGGACGTCGCGAGCGCCCGACTGCGCGCCACGCGGGATGGCGACGAGTGGACGATCTCGGGTTCCAAGATGTTCACGACGAACGGTCACCAGGCGGACTACTGCTTCCTGCTGACCCGCACCGACCCCACCGTCGGCAAGCACAAGGGTCTGACGATGTTCCTCATGCCCCTGAAGATTCCGGGCGTGGAGGCGCAGGGGATCTTCACCTTCAGTGGTGAGCGCACGAACATGATGTTCTACGACGACGCGCGCATCTCTGATCTTCACCGTCTCGGGGAGGTCAACGGCGGCTGGTCGGTGCTGCGCGGCCCCCTCGACGCCGAGCACGGCCTGGGTGGGATGGTCAACGACGGGCTCGACGCACTGCCGATGGGGCCGGCCTTCCTCTACGAGGCGCGGGACGCACTGGATGCCGCGCTCGACTGGGCCGAGACGACGGGATCGATCGGCGACGGCGCCGTGGTGGATCGCCTGGCAGATGCCATCGCTCTGTCGGAAGCGGCTTACGCGACCGACGGAGCCAGCGGGCGCGTGCTCGGTGCCGAGGCCCTCGACCGCATCGGTGCCGAGCTCATCTCGCTGATCGGGCCTGAGGCGCTTCTCGAGGACGAGGCCGCTGACGGGGGCATGGCGGACTTCGCCTACCGCTACGCGCAGGGCACGAAGACCTACGGCGGTGCCATCGGGGTGTTCCGCACGGTGATCGCCCAGCACGAGCTGGGTCTGCCCCGCATGGAGCTGCCGGGGAGTCGCGCGTTCCTCACGAAGTGACGCATGCGAATGTGAAGCGCCCGGGGCATCGGCCCCGGGCGCTTCACGGTCGGCGTCAGGCCGCTTCGAAGTTCAGCACGGTCCAGTCGCCGAGTTCGTCGTACCGCACCCGGACGGGCATGTCGATGCGGACGTCCTCGGGGGCGACCCCGTGCAGACGGCCGATCATGCGGAAGCCCTCGGACATTGTGACGTGCACGATCGTGTAGGGCGCGTCCGGCTGGTACGCCGGGGTGGGGGCCCGCCGGATGGTGGTGTGAGTGTAGACGGTACCGGTGCCCTCGATGGGTTCCCAGGTCCACCCTCCCGAGAAGCAGCGATTGCAGATCTCCTTCGGGATGTAGCGGAACGCGCCGCACTGCGCGCACTTCTGCACCTTCACGGCGTGCTCGCGCAGCGAGTCCCAGTAGGGCATGTGCCAGCTGGGGATGCCGGTGGGCAGCAGCTTGTCTGTCGTTGCGTCGGTCATGAGATCACGCCCTTCCCAGGATCGCGGAGTAGTTGTTCTGCATGGCGCCGCCAACGCCGTTCACGTAGCCGAGTTCGGCACCGGCGACCTGACGGTCGCCCGCCTCGCCGCGCAGCTGCTCGACGACTTCGATGAGGGTGAAGAGGCCCGCCATCCCGGCGTGGCTGAACGACAGGAATCCGCCCGCCGTGTTGGTGGGCAGGGCACCGTCGAGGCGCAGGGCGCCGGTCTCGACGAAGGGACCGGACTCGCCCACGCCGCAGAAGCCCGCCGCCTCGAGTCCGAACAGCACGTTGATCGTGAAGTGGTCGCCGATGCCGGCGACGTCGATGTCGTCGCGACCGACGCCGGCGAGATCGAACGCCGTGTCCGCCGCGACCTGGGCGGCCGGGAACACCGCCAGCGACGGCGCGGCGTTGGGGTCGATGTGGCTGTGCCCCTCGCCGTATCCCAGGAGCTCGATCGGAACGTGCCGCCCGTCGCGTGCACGCTCGAGCGTCGTGACGACGTACGCGCCCGCCCCCTGGTTGATCGCGCAGCAGTCGAGCATGTGCAGCGGATCGGCGATCAGTCGGGAGTTGACCACGTCGTCGACGGTGATCTCGCCGCGGTGGCCGTGGAACGACAGCGGGTGGCGCACGGCGCCCTGGCGTTGCGCGACCGCCACTTCCGCGAGTTGGGCGGAGGTGGTGCCGAACTCGTGCATGTGACGCGTCGCGAGCTGGGCGTAGTCCGACACCCGCGTGGTCCCGTAGATGAACTCGTAGGTCCCGCTGAGCATCGCCATCATCTTGATGGCCTCGTCGCGATTCGCGCTGGCGTACCCCTCGGCTTGGCCGGCGGCGGCCGTGACGACGAGAACCGCGTCCGCGAGCCCTGCCGACACCGCGTAGGCGGCGAGATTGATCGCGCCGCCCGCGGCGGCGGCTCCGATGCTGTTGCGGGCGTGGAAGCGCAGCGGCTTCCCGAGCAGGTCGTACCCGAACGCCGCTCCGGGCAGCTGCTCGCGGATGCCGACGCCCTCCGGGCCGTCGCCGATCAGGCCGTCGATATCGGCGAGTGTGAGGCCGGCGTCGGCGCACGCGGCTTTGGCCGCGTCCATCCAGGCGATCGGCTGGATCTGATCGGACAGATCCCCCTGCTTCGACTGATAGACGCCGGCGACCGCGGCTCTGCGGTTCTGGAATGGCATTTTCTCTCCTTCTTCTCGTGATCGTGCGGTGATGGATGCGACCGAGCCGGCGTCTCAGAACCCGGGGACCTTCGGCCACCCGTCCGAGAACGACGCCTCTCGTTTCTCGGCGAAAGCCCGTGGCCCCTCCAGCACGTCGCCCGACAGCAGCACGCGGTGGACCACCGCCTCGTAATAGGCCTGCTGCTCCGCCTGCTGCAGGTTGCGCCAGTACTTCAGGACCTGCTTGCTTCCCCAGACAGCGGCCGGCGAACTCTCCGCGATCGCCCGCGCTTTGACGAGGGCCGCGTCGAGCAGCTCCTCGCGCGGCACGATCTGTTGCACCAGCCCCAGCGCGTAGGCGCGCTCGGCGGGCAGGCGTTCCGCGGCCAGGAGCAGGTCGGCAGCGACGCCGTAGGGGAGCACGCGGGGGAGCACGTTGACGGCGATTCCCGCCAGGATGCCGCGTTTGACCTCGAAGACACCGAACCAGGCTTCCGGGGTGGCGATGCGGATGTCGCAGCAGAGCGAGAGCTCCATGCCGCCGGCGACCGCCAGGCCGTTGACGGCGGCGATGACCGGCTTCTCCGTCGCGGCGATGCCCGCGATGTCGGGTCCGGGTGAGACGGGCAGCCCGCCGCCGGAGGCGGCGCTGGAGGCCATCTCCTTCAGGTCTGCGCCCGCGCAGAAGGCGCGATCTCCCGCACCCGTGATGATCGCGACCCGCTGGGCGCCATCCTCTCGGAACTCCGTCATCGCGGCCGTGAGTTCGCTGATCAGACCGCTGCTCATGGAGTTCATCGCTTCGGGGCGGTTGAGCGTGATGATGGTCGTGCTCTCCTGCTTATCCACGACTATTTCGGACATCTGCTGTTCTCCCTGTGTCGTCGGTGACGTCGGCGTGTGCGCCGCAGGTGGAACCCTGCGTCGGCTCATAGTAGTCTTATCGTAATGCTTACGGGATATGATTAAATAGCATGACCTCGAAGCAGGCGTCAGAGAAGACGCCGACGACTGGAGAAGACGATGAAGTTGATTCCCGATGCGGACTTCGCGCGCTTCCGTGAGGAGGCGCGCACCTGGTTGGAGGAGAACGTCCCTCGCGAGCCGCGCCCTTCGGGGGGCGAGGCGCTCAAGGAGTTCGACCAGGAGTGGCAGCGACGACAGTTCGCCGGAGGGTGGGCGGGCATCGACTGGGACGTCGAGTACGGCGGTCGTGGCCTCTCGCTCCTGGAGCAGGTCGTCTGGTACGAAGAGCTCGTGCGGGCCGGTGCACCCCGCGAGTCGGTCTTCGCGGTCGCCTTCGGGCACGCCGGGCCGACGCTGATCATGCGGGGCAGCGAGCAGCAGAAGGAGTTCTACCTTCCGCAGATCCTCCGTGGCGAGACGCCGTGGAGCCAGGGCTTCTCGGAGCCGGGTTCCGGCTCCGATCTGGCCTCGCTCTCCACGCGGGCCGTCGTCGACGGCGACGAACTCGTGGTCACCGGGTCCAAGATCTGGACGAGTTACGGCGAATACGGCGACTATGGCGAGGTGCTGGTGCGCACCAATCCGGAGGCGCAGAAGCACAAGGGCATCACGTGGCTGATCATGCCGATGCACCTGCCGGGGATCGACATCCGGCCGATCCGGTCGATCGACGGCTTCCCGCACAACTGCGAGGTGTTCTACGACGAGGTGCGTGTTCCCCTCGCCAACGTGGTGGATCGGGTGGACAACGGCTGGTCCGTTGCGATGTCCACTCTGTCCGCCGAGCGGGGGCCGGGATTCCTCGATCACCGTCTCTCCTACATCCGCGCCGTCGATGATCTCATCGAGCTGGCGCGCGACAACGGGCGGCTCCGAGACCCCGCCATCGCCGATCGGCTCGCGCAAGCGCGTGCCGCGACCGCCGCGCTGCGGTCGATGGCCTACTACCAGGTGACATCGACCACGAAGGGAGCGCAGCCGGGGCCGGAGACGACCGCCATCCGCACCTTCTTCGTGCAGGTGCAGCAGGAGGTCGCCCGCCTGGCGCTCGACATCGTCGACACCGCCGTCCTGGAATGGTCGCACACCACCCGCGAGTGGCTCGCGGACTTCAGTGCGACGATCGCCGGCGGCACGATCGACATCCAACGAAACGTCATCGGCGAACGAGTGATGGGACTGCCGCGATGATCACCCTGGTACCTGACGAAGAACAGCGCGAGATCGCGAAGTCCGTCTCCGACTTCCTGGAGAAGTCGGTGACGATCGCGACGGTGCGTGAGCAATCGCTGACGCCCGACGGCGTGAGCGAGGACTTGTGGGCGAGCTATGCCGACCTCGGCTGGCTGGCCCTCGGTGTGCCGGAGGAGGTGGGAGGGGTCGGACTCGGTGTCGCCGAGGAGATGCTCCTGTTCGTCGAACTCGGCCGTCGCCTGGCGCCGGGGCCGCTGCGCACGACCATCATGGCCGCGCGCATCGCCGCCGCGGCCGGGCGGGAGGACCTCGTCGCGGAGCTCGTGTCGGGGGAGCGCCGCGCCGGTATCGCCGTGGGTGACCTCGTCGTCGACGCTCGGCCCGGAGATCTCCTGGTCGTCCTGACCGAGACGACCGGCTCCCTCGTCGAGGTGGCCGCGACCGAACCGGTCGACGGCGTCGACCCGACCACGCGCGTCGCGCGTGCGACGCGAGGCGCGACCGCCGTAGACGTGGACGGGCCGTTCCTGACCGTCGCCCGCATCCACGCGGCCGCCGAGTTGCTCGGCGTCATCGAGGCGGTGCGCGACATGTCCGCGTTCTATGCGCAGACTCGGCAGCAGTTCGGTGTGCCCATCGGGACGTTCCAGGCTGTGAAGCACCGCTGCGCCGACATGGCGGTCGCCGCCTACGCCGTGCGCTCGCAGGTCGCGTTCGCCGCCGTGAAGTTCGACGCCGGTGAGCCGGACGCGTCGTTCCAGGCCGCGTCCGCCTACGCGCTCGCCGCTCGCCACGCACAGAAGTCCACCGCCGACAACATCCAGAATCACGGCGGCATCGGGTTCACCTGGGAGCAGGACAGCCACCTGTTCCTCAAGCGTGCCCACCTCCTCAGCCGGCTGCTCGGCGTTCTCCGCGACACCTACGAGGTGGTCCTGGAGCCCCCGCGCAACGACTTCATCTGACTCCCCGCTTTCGACGAAAGGGACAGCGTTGTCCGACGGAAACATCTCCGAACAGCCGCGCACCGGCTATCTCGACCTGAACCGGATCGCGCATCCGCGGACGGTCGCGGTGGTCGGTGTGAGCGATACGTCCGCCTACGCGGCGGGCGTTCGAGCCACCCTGGCCGAGTCCTCGGCAGAACTCTTCTTCGTGCACCCCAAGGTTGACCAGGCGTTCGGCCGGCCGGTGTACCGCAGTCTGCGGGAGATCGATGCGCCCATCGATGTCGTTTTCAGCGCGACGTCCGCGAAGCCGTTGGTGCAGACGGCGATCGAGGGCGCCGAGCTGGGCATCGGCGGCATCGCGACGCTCGCCGCCGGATTCGCCGAGATCG
Source organism: Microbacterium sp. AG790 (assembly GCF_003634765.1). Taxonomy (NCBI): domain Bacteria; kingdom Bacillati; phylum Actinomycetota; class Actinomycetes; order Micrococcales; family Microbacteriaceae; genus Microbacterium; species Microbacterium sp. AG790. The sequence goes on along the minus strand of NZ_RBWZ01000007.1, from coordinate 274,180 downwards.
GCGGAGAGGGGATCGAGCTCAGCCGGCAGCTGGTGGACGCCGCTCGCGCGGGAGGCTTCCCGATCGTCGGTCCGAACGGCGTCGGCATGATCAACGTCAACGAAGGCAACTGGCTGACGATGCTGCCCCGATGGCCCGCACGCGCCGGGGGGATCTCGGCGGTCACGCACAGCGGCGGCACCATCGAGGCTCTCGGCGGAGCGGCCGCACGCCCCGGCGGGCCGGGGTTCAACCTCATGTTCTCGGCCGGGAACGAGCCGGTCACCGACATGGCGGACTACACACGGTTCCTCGCGGAGGATCCGCTCACGAGGGTCATCGTGCTGGTCGTGGAGAAGATCCGCCGGCCCGAGGAGTTCTTCGGCGCCGCAGCGCTCGCGCGGGAGAATGGGAAGGCGATCATCGCCGTCAAGCTCGGACGCAGTGCCCGCGCCCAGCGCCTGGCCGCCTCCCACACGGGGGCGATCGTGGGCGACACGTGGACGTACGACGTCGCCTTCCGTCAGGCCGGCATCCAGCTGGCCGGTGACATCGACGAGGCGATCGATCGGGCGCAGCTGCTGGAGCGCGTTCCCCCGCAGAGGTGGATTCCGGTCAAGGGGGTCACCGTGCTGACTGCGACGGGCGGGTTCGCCCAGATGGCGGCCGACCTCGCCGAAGTCGAGCATGTCGACATGCCGGAGCTCACGCAGCTCGAGCCCTTCGTGAAGGAGAACATCCCCGGGGGTGACGCGGCGAATCCGCTGGACACGACCGTCTTCGGGCTCATGCAACCGGGCCTGTGGGAGGCGATCCTGCGCACCTACTCCGCAGAGGATGACGTAGACGCGCTCGTCTATCCCAGCCAGTTCGCGGACTGGGACGAGTACGCCGGGCCCCCGTCCGTGCGCGTCCTCGCGGATGTCGCCGCCACCTCGGACAAATTGTTCGTCGTCGCTCCCGTCGCCGGACGTCCGGGTGCGTGGCTCGAGGCCTTCGAGAGCGACAACCTCGTGGTCACGAACGGGCCGCGCGGATTCATGCGAGGGCTCCACACCATGGGCGCGGTCGCGCGAACCCGCCGTGACGCTCGTGTCGCTGCCGCATCCGCGGTCGCGCCGAGTGCTGCGCCGGCGGGCACCCGGCTGTCCGTCGTCGAGGGGACCATGCTGGGGTTCGACGCGACGATGCGGATGCTGACGCAGGCGGGAATCGCGGTCGCGCCGTACCTGGTCGTGGAGAGCGCGGCCGAGGCCGATCCGTCGTTCGACGGTCCGTATGTGGTCAAGCTCGCGGACGTGGCGCACCGGACGGAGCACGATGCGGTGCGGGTGCGAGTGCCCCGCGAGGGGATCGGCGACGCCATCGCGGATCTGCAGCGGATCGCCGCCGCGGACGGTCTCCCGCCGACGATAGCCATCCAGGCGATGGTGGACGGGCACGGCGAGGCGTTCATCGGCATCACCGGCCGTTCCGAGCTGGGCCCCGTCGTCGTCTTCGGGCTGGGCGGCGTCTTCGTCGAGGTATTCAAACGGGTGGGCGGACGCATGGCACCGTTCACCGAGCAGGACGCGCGGGAGTTGCTCGCCGAGTTCGATGATCTCGGGGTGTTGGACGGTCATCGGGGCAAAGCGGCCTGGGATCAGGATGCCATCGTCGCGACGCTGATGTCCGCGAGCGCTCTGGCGGCCTCGGGCCGTGAGTGGATCGATTCGATCGACATCAACCCGCTCATCATCACGCCGGATGGCCCGGTGGCCGTCGACGGCCTGGCCCTGCTGCACGAGGAGGAATGACCCGAGAGAAGGGGTGGGTGGCCGCGAGCGTGCGGCCACCCACCCCTTCTCGTGCGTTCACCTCATGGTCCACCGGGGCGCGCGCTTCTCGGCGAAGGCCCGCGGACCCTCGCGCATGTCGTCCGTCTGGGCGATCGCGCGGGTGTACATGTCGGAGAGTTGCCACTGCGCGTCCACGGGGAGGTCGCGTCCACCGCGAACGATGCGCTTGATGAACTGCACCGCCAGAGGCGCGCACGCGAGGATCTCCTCCGCGATCGCCGTCGCACGGTCGAACAATGCCTCACGATCGGGCAGCAGCTCCTGCACCAGGCCGATCTGGTGCGCTCGCTCGGCCGTGATCGGGGTGCCGGTGAGTTGCATCCGGAGTGCCTCGCCGAGCGGGATCATGCGCGACAGGTTGATCAACCCCGGTCCGGCGAGCAGGCTCCGGCGCGGCTCGGGCAGGCCGAAACTGGAAGACGTCGTGGCGAGGCGGATGTCGCTGTACAACGCGAGTTCGAACCCGCCCGCCAGACAGTAGCCGTCGATCGCGGCGATCACGGGCTTGGGCGTGCGGTCGATGCCGATGAAGCCCGGGATGTCCCGCCGCACGGCCGTCTCCGGGTCGGGTGTCCACGGGCTCGTGGTCGTGTCCGCCGTTGCCGCGGTCTGCGACATCTCCTTCAGGTCCGCCCCCGCCGAGAAGGCGCGCCCTCCTGCGCCGGTCAGGATGGCGACCAGAGCGTCGTCGTCCCGGGTGAACTCGCCCATCGCCTCGTCGAGTTCGTGCCGCAGGCGCACACTCAGCGCGTTCATGGCCTCCGGTCGGTCGAGGGTGATCGTGACGACGCGCCTCGATTTCTCGTAGCGGAGTATGTCGGAACCGGGCATGGGAGCCTCCTATATCGTCGTTGATACCGAAAGCATAACCATATCGATCTACGCCGGTTCGCGCCTACGCATGAGGCCCTCCTGAACACTCGACGCTACGAGCGTGCCGTCGAGCGTGTAGAAGTGCCCGTACGCGAGGCCACGACTGCCCGAGGTGCGCGGGCTCTCGTGGATGTACAGCAGCCAGTCGTCTACGCGGGCGGGGACGTGCCACCATAGCGCGTGGTCCAGGCTCGTGGCCATGACGCCGTCGCCGAGGAGGCCGTGCCGCAGGAGCGCGGGGAGGAAGAGCTCGAAGTCGCTCAGATAGGCGAGAGCGGCGGCGTGGAAGAGCGGATCGTCCGAGGTCGGAGAAGTGGCGCGCAGCCAGACGCCGCGGCGCGCCGTGTCCGGATCGGAGAGCAGGTCGGCAGGGATGCGTCGGATGTCGAACGAGGACTCCAGCCCGGATCGATACGTGCTCCCGTGCGCGGGATCCAGGCTCTCGGGCGCCGGGACTCGCGGGGGAGCGTCACGCTGATGCGAGGCGCCGGTCTCGGGGGCGTGGAACGAGACGCTCGCGTGCAGAATCGGGTCGTCCGTGCTCTGGAATGCCTCGACCCGCCTGTTCGCGAAGGAGCGGCCGTCCCGCACGTCCTCGACGACGTAGTCCACGGAGCGATCGAAGCGTCCCGGTGTCAGGAAGTAGGCGTGCATCGAGTGCGGCTGCTTGTTCGACACCGTTCGTCCGGCGGCCGCGACGGCCTGCCCGAGGAGCTGGCCGCCGTACAGCCACCCGGCGTCGCGCCCCTGGGAAACGCCCGAGGTGCGGAACGGATCCGCCGAGGGCGAGAGCGCGAGCAACGTCTCGATATCGACATCGTTACCGTTCATATTTCCGTATGTTAGCAGGGGCCTCCTTAGAGCACCGGATGCCCCGGGTGGCGAGGAGGCGACGTGGACGTTCTCAGTGCGCAGGAGTATTCGGCCTACCGAGCCGGAGTCGTGCCGCAGTCGGAGGAATTCGCGGCGGGGTTGTGGTCCGTCCCGGTGCCCATGCCGTACGGATCCCTGCGGTATTCGCTCAGCGTCGTGCATCTGGGGGGACGAGGTGCCGTCACGATCGTCGACCCCGGGTGGGCGAGCGAAGGGGCGCTGGAACGGTGGGATGCGTTCCTGCGTGGTCGGGGGCTCTCTCTTTCGGATGTTCGATCGGTCGTGGTGACGCACGGCCACCCCGACCACGCCGGTCTTGCGGTCGATCTGCGGGATGCGGTGGGCGCGCAGCTGGCGTGGAGCCGGCGCGAGCAGGAGTCGATGGTCGCGCCGCAGCGCGGTGTCGCCGAGCGTGCGCGCGGTTGGGGGCTTCCGCCCGCCGAACTGAACGCCGTGCTCTCGTCCATGTCCCGGGCGCCCGAACCGGGCGTTCCGGCGCGGGCGGACCGCGTGCTCAAGGACGGCGATCTCGTCGCCATCGGCCCGTACGAGTTCCGTGCGCTGGCGACGCCCGGGCACACGCCGGGCCATCTGTGCTTCGTGGAGTCGACTCATCGACTGCTGCTCTCGGGGGATCACATTCTCCCCACGGTGTTCCCGGGCATCGGGCTCGCTCCCGATCCCGGAGAGGACCCCGTGCAGGACTTCCTCGTCTCGCTGAATGCCATGAGCGAGTACGACACGTTCGACGTCGTCCCCGGTCACGGCTACCGATTCCGCGGATTGCGCGAGCGCCGGCTGCAGACCGACCGTCATGTTCGTCGCAGGGCGAGAGAGGTCGCGGACGTGTTGCGGCGCGAGGGTGCCCTCACTGCGTGGGAGCTGGCGCCGCGACTCACCTGGTCGGCGGGGTGGGAGAACCTCCGCGTGAGTGTGAACCTTCCGTCCGCCCTGATGCAGGTCGAGTTGTTCGTCCGACACGCCGCCCGAACTCGCCCCGGAGCGGGGGAGTAGTCCGAAGAATCAAAGTCGGGATTGCATACCGAATTAAGTACGGTAAAGTGAACCATCGTCTCACCCGACGCCGCTCCAGACCCGGTCAGCCCAAGCGGCTGAGCGACAACCTCGTTCCTTGGTCCCGCACATCGACGTGCGAAATAGAAGGTGGAAGATGGCAACGACGCCTCCGCTCGAAACCGACCTCGTATCCCGGCGAACTGCGACGCGCATCGCATTCGCGGGCTTCTTCGGCACGGTCATCGAGTATTTCGAGTTCCTCTCCTACGGCTATCTGGCCGTAATCATCGCGCCCCTGTTCTTCCCCGCGGAGAACAAGTCGCTCAGCATCCTGTCCGCATTCCTGGTCTTCGCCACGGGCTATTTCGTCCGACCGCTCGGCGGCCTCTTCTTCGGACGTCTCGGCGATAAGCGCGGTCGCCGGACCGCGCTGATGGTGACCGTCCTCGTGATGGGTCTGTCCTCCGTCGCGCTCGGTCTTCTTCCGACCTACGCGGCGGTGGGCGTCCTCGCGCCGATCCTGCTCATCGTGGTGCGCCTCGTGCAGGGCTTCTCGGCCGGCGGCGAGATCATCGGGTCGGTCACGTACCTGGCCGAGGCGGCCCCGAAGAAGTACTCGGGTCTCTTCAGCGCCATCACGCCCGCCGGTTCCACCGTCGGGGTGGGGCTCGCGGCGCTCACCGCGGCGATCGTCACCAGCACGACGAGTCCGCAACAGATGACCGAGTGGGGATGGCGCATTCCGTTCCTGCTCTGCCTACCCCTCATGGTCGTGACGATCCTCATCCGTCTCAAGCTCGAGGACTCGCCCGAGTTCAAACTTCTCGTGGAGAATTCCGCGATCGAGAAGACCCCGATCCGCACGGTCCTGCGCTCCTACAAGAAGCAGGTGCTTCAGGTGCTCGCAGTGGCGATGGTGATCAACATCGTCGGCGGTGTCGGCTCCACCTACATCACGACGGCGCTGATCGCGAACGCGGGATTCCCCGCCGGACAGGTGTACTTCGTGACGGCGGGCGCAGCGATCGTTTCCTTCGCCGCGATGATCGGCTCGGGGGTACTGAGTCAGCGCATCGGTCGACGGCGAACGCTTCTCGCATCCCTGATCCTTCTGGGGATCTACGCGGTTCCCGCCTTCATCATCCTGCGGGACACCAAGAGCATCCTGGTCGTGCTCATCGCGCTGGCGATCTGGAACCTCTTCGCCAACGCACAGAGCCCGCCGTCCTTCGGCACCTTCGCCGCCATCTTCCCACCGGCCATCCGCTACACCGGTGCCGCCCTGGGCTTCAACATCGGCGTGGTGCTCGGTGGCGGTCTGTCACCCTACTTCTCGCAGCTGATGCTGACGACGACTGGCGATCAGGCATCACCGGCATACCTCGTCGCGGCAGCGTGCGTCGTCGGTGTCGTCGTGGTACTGACGCTGCCGAAGGGGACGAAGGCGGAGGACGAAGCCGCCACCGTGGCGCTCCTGCAGGAGACTGCTGCCTCTCCCGCGAACAACGAGGCGATGAGAAGGCAACTCGACACCCCGTGAGCGAGGTCGCCGACCGGACTCGGGGTGCCGTTCCTTCGGGGCGGCGCCCCGAGCCGTATCAGGCCGACGTTGCGAGTCGGTGCAGAAGGGCTTCCGCACCGTCTCCCAGCATGGCCATGCCGGCACTGAGCGACTCTTCGCCCGACATGTCGAGGAGGATGTCGTCCTCGGTGATGAGCTCGCTCATGAGCGGCATGCCCTCGGGAGCGAGCAGGCTCAACTGCGCGGGGCCTTCGGGTGGGGTCTTGTTCACATCGCGGTGGTACTCGGTGAGGATGAACCCGCGGATGTACAGGGAGTAGGACGATATGACCTGCCATGCGGCGGCGCGAGTGAACCCGGCCTCTACGAGGAACCCGAGGATGGATTCGATGCGCTCGAAGGCGGCGATCGTCGCGCGGCGGCCGTAGGTGTTCAGCCGGATGATGAGCAGCTCGGTGAGCAGGTTGTGGTCGCGATGGAGTTCCCGCTGGGCGAGGGTGTATTCCTCCATGAACTGACGCCACATCTGCGGGTCGCGTCCGTCGGGCCGCGGCAACTCCTGCTGCATCTGGCTCATCGCCCGGGCGCTCATCTGTCGCAACAGTTCGTCCTTGCTACGGAAGTACCAGTAGATGCTCGTCACTCCGACGTCGAGCTGCGCGGCCAGGTCCGGCATCGACAACCCGTCGAGACCCTTTTCGGCGGCGATCTCGAAGGCCCCGTCGAGGATCTTCTCGGGCTCGACGGAGCCTCGCGCGCGTCGCTTTCTCGGTGCGGTTGCAGCCATGCGGGACCTTTCGCTCGAATTCCCTTCCAACAGTAGGGGTAACGGTAGCCTCAGGCTGCAACGCAGCCGGTCGCGTCCTGATACATGGTGTATCGCTGATTGTGGGTTCCGTGATGTTCGGGGTTGGGCAGTGACGGCTCGGAGGTCGGGTTGGATCGCCCCTCGGCGGCGGGTTCGCTGACGCGTCGTGCGGCGCGGGGCGCCGAGACCGAGGTGGCGGTGCTGCTCGGCAAGGACGCCGCGGACGAGGCGGATGATGCTGTCGCAATTGGCGAAGATCCCAGCCACGTCGGTGCGGCGGTGGCGCGTGATGTCCCTTTGGCGGTGTTCGTCCGCGTCACTCCGGAGTGGTTGGGCGTCACCAGCGGGACGGCGCGTGAGTCCGGACGCGGCCTGACGCTCAGCTGCGGGAGTGGCCCAGCACCTTCACGATGATGCCGCGGCGGCGCAGCTCGGCGATGGCGTGCGTCTCTTCGTCGACCGTGCGCCCCAGTGCATGCTTGTCGGCCACGACCACGACGTCGCCCGACACCAGCCGGCCGAACAGGCGGGTCAGTCGCTCCGACCAGCTCTCGCCCGTCTCGGGGGCGGGGTGGCGGAAGCCTTCGATCGGCACCCCGAAGTCGGCCAGCGCATCGCGCTGTGCGATCACCGACGGCAGATCGTCGCGCGCGACGACGAGTCCCACGAGGCGTGAGCCGGCGGGACGGGCCGCCCACCAGTCCGTGCCGGACACCACGACCGGCACGGCCGACGTCACGGCGGGCAGGGCGACCGACTCGGCGTAGTCGGCGGGGGCGCGCTGGTCGTTCGGCTGATCGGTGCTCACGGCATCCATTGTGTCCTACCGCGCCGACACGCGAGCCGATCCGCGACGCGATCCGGTTCAGTCGTCGGGGTCGCGTCGCAGCTGGATGCTGAGCTGGTCGGCGTCCAGCTGCGCGAGAGCGTGTCGGAGCGTCGCCGAGGAGTACGACCCCTCGCTGGATACGTCGACGAGACGCTCGCGCATGGCCTCGATCAGAGAGATCCGCAGGTCGATGACACTCGCGGTGCTGATCTCGGGTGCCTCGATCGGCGGGCTGCTCATACGCTCGGCGAGCTTGGAGAGCACCTCGGGCGGAAACGGCTGGCCCGAGGAACCGGCGAGCCCGGGTGTGCGCAGGTGGGCCAGCGCGGCCTCGCGCAGTTCGTCGGCGAGGCGGTCGGCCTCTTCGCTGCTGCTGCCGTCGCCGGTGGCCGACGGAATACGCAGCATGCGGATCACCCACGGCAGGCTCAGCCCCTGCACCATCAGACTCACCAGCGCGACGACGAACGCGATGAGGATCAGCAGCTCGCGGGCGGGTGTCGTCTCCGGATCGAGCGTCTGCGCGGCGGCGAGGGTGACGACGCCCCGCATCCCGGCCCAGACGATGACGACGCCCTCCTTCCAGCCGAGCGGGGATGCCTGGTAGTAGTCCATGTCGTTCAGGACGCGTCCCACGCGGGCGCGCACACCCTCGACCCGGCGCTGGGCGGACGCGGCATCCGGCGTGCGTTGCGCCCATCGCCGCGCGACGCGTCGCGCTGCACGACCGGTCGTGCGCCGGACGAGTCCGCTGCGGCGCGGCGCGGCGTTCGGATTCTCGCCGGGTTGCGGGCGCAGGTCGCGCAGGTTGCCCGTCTCGACGTCGAAGGCGCCCAATCGATCGCTGAACGCTTGCAGTCTGTCGCGCTGCATCCGGCGGGCGCGACGACCGATCAGCGTCACCAGGCCCGACACATACAGCGCCCGCACCGCGAGCACGATCGCCAGGGCGGCGAGGGCGAGGCCGATCCCCACGCCCACACCGCTGTGCTTCTGGACGTTGGCGCTGACGATGTCGCGCAACTCCAACCCCATGATGAGAAAGACCGCGCCCTCCAGCAGCAGCTCGAGCGTGTGCCAGTTCAGCTCGTCCGACACGCGCTGCTCGGGCGTCGACCATCGGGCGGCGCCCTGGCCGGCGGTGATGCCGGCGGCGACCGCTGCGACCAGTCCCGACCCGCCGAGGTGCTCCGTCGGCAGGTAGGCGACGAACGGGACGATGAAGCCGACGGCGGTGTTCGCCACCGGCTCGCCGATCCACCGCCGCACCCGCAGGGTCAGCAGGCCCACTCCGACGCCGATCACGACGGCGACGAGCACGCCCCAGGCGAAGGCGCCGATCGTGCTGCCCAGCGAGAATCCCGCTGCGGATGCCGCGACGGCGCTGCGCAGCAGCACGAGCGCCGTCGCATCGTTGAGCAGGCTCTCACCCTCGAGCATCGTGATGACGCGCGGGGAGATGCCCAGCTTCTTCGCGATGGAGGTGGCCACGGCATCCGTGGGGCTGATGATCGCCCCGAGCGCGACGGCCAGGGCGAAGTTCAGTCCCGGGATCGCGAAGAAGAACAGCGTTCCCAGCGCGAGGGCGCTGATGACGACCAGGATGACGGCGAGCCCGGCGATCGGCAGGGCGTCGCGGCGGAACTCGATCGCCGGCAGGCGCACGGCCGACGCGTACAGCAGCGGGGGCAGGATGCCGACGAGGATCAGCTCCGGGGGCACCGAGAACTCGGGCAGCAGGAGTGAGGCGACGAGCCCGATCGCGACGAGGATGAGCGGGCCGGCGACACCCAGTCGTCGGGCGAGCACCGTCGAGACGCCGATGACCGCGATGCCGGCGATCAGCCACGTGAGGTCGGTCACGGTCGGCTCAGATCACGCCGAGGGCCCGCACCGCGTCGCGCTCGGCGACGAGCTCGGCGACGGAGGCATCCAGGCGTGCGCGGCCGCGGGCGTCGAGGTCGAGCCCCTCGACGACGCGGAAAGCCGTGCCATCGCTCGTGACGGGTGCCGAGGAGTACAGCCCCGCCGGCACGCCGTACTCGCCGTGCGACAGCACCGCCGCCGAGGTCCACCCGTTCGCCGTGCCGTGGACGAGATCGCGGACGTGGGAGATCGCGGCGTTGGCCGCGGAGGCCGCCGAGGACGAGCCGCGCACCGAGATGATCTCCGCCCCGCGCTTGGCGACGCGGGGCACGAAGACGTCGTCGAGCCAGGATGCCGCGGCATCCGCCCCGCCGAGCTTCTCCGCCAGCGCGTCGAGCACCGGACGACCCTCCACGCTCGCGTGGGCGACGTCCGGGAACTGCGTCGCGGAATGGTTGCCCCAGATCGCCACGTCCCGCAGCGAGGCCACCGGTGCCTCCAGCGCCGCGGCGAGCTGGGCGAGGGCGCGATCGTGATCCAGCCGGGTCAGCGCCGCGAAGCGCTCGCCGGGGATGTCGGGGGCGGCCGCCGCGGCGATCAGCGCATTCGTGTTGGCCGGGTTTCCCACCACGACGACGCGGATGTCGGCGGCGGCGACCTCGTTGAGAGCCGCGCCCTGCGGTCCGAAGATGCCCGCATTGGCCGCGAGGAGGTCGGCACGCTCCATGCCGGCGCCGCGGGGCCGCGCACCGACCAGCATCGCGATGTTCGCACCGTCGAAGGCGACGCGCGGGTCGTCGGTGATCTCGACATCGCTGAGCAGCGGCAACGCGCAGTCCTGCAGCTCGAGCGCCGCGCCCTCCGCGCTCTTCAGGCCCTGGGCGATCTCCAGCAGGCGCAGCCGCACCGGGCGGTCGGGCCCCAGCATGTCTCCGGCGGCGATGCGGAACAGCAGCGCGTAGCCGATCTGTCCGCCGGCTCCGGTCACCGTGACGGTCGTGGCATCCATGCCTTGAGCCTACGGCGACGCGTCACGGGACGGTACGGTGAGGCATGACCTTCAACAGCAATGCAGAGCTGGGAGGCACGACCGCACGGCGACGAGGCCGCGGGGGAGGCACCGCAGCCGTCGCCGGCGGCGGTCTCGCCGGGCTCGGCGGCATCGCCGTGCTGCTGCTCATCCTCTTCACCGGCGGCGACGTCACGAGCCTGCTCGGCGGCGCCGGCGGCACCGCGCAGGACTCGGCGATCCAGGGTTGCGACACCGGCGCGGACGCCAACGCGAAGGACGACTGCCGCCTCGTCTTCGGGCAGAAGGCGCTCGACGTGTACTGGTCCACACACGTGCAGGGCTACCGTGCGCCGCAGCTGATCATCGTCGACGGTGCGGCCTCGACCCGCTGCGGCACCGCCTCGAACGCGACGGGTCCGTTCTACTGCCCGCCCGAGGAGACCATCTACGTCGACCCGACGTTCTTCGGCGTGCTGCGCAGCCAGTTCGGCGCGCAGGCCGGCAGCCTCGCCCAGCTGTACGTCCTCGCCCACGAGTACGGTCACCACATCCAGCAGCTGACCGGCATCATGGACCGCTACCCGAACGACGGGACCGGCCCGGCCAGCAACGGGGTGCGCACCGAACTGCAGGCCGACTGCTACGCCGGCGCGTGGATCGCCGACGCGACGGAGGCGAAGGCCGCCAACGGTGTCGCCTACCTCCAGCGGCCCACCGATGCGGAACTTCGCGATGCGCTGGATGCCGCGGCCACCGTCGGCGACGACAACATCCAGGCCCAGTCGGGACGCGTCAACCCCGAGACCTGGACCCACGGCTCGAGCGCCCAGCGGCAGCGCTGGTTCACGGCGGGGTATCAGAACGGGCTCGGAGCCTGTGACACCTTCTCGGTGTCGGGAGGAGAACTGTGAACGGCCCCGCCCACCTGGACGACATCCTCTACCCCGACATCGAGCCGTACGAGAGTGGATACCTGCTGGCCGGCGACGGGCAGCGCGTCTACTGGGAGCAGTCCGGCAACCCCCACGGCAAGCCGGTCGTGTTCCTGCACGGGGGTCCCGGTTCGGGCACCTCCCCGTGGCACCGGCGGTTCTTCGACCCGGAGAAGTACCGGATCGTGCTGTTCGACCAGCGCGGCTGCGGAAAGTCCACGCCCCACATGAGCGCGCCCGACGCCGACCCGCGCTTCAACACCACCTGGCACCTGGTCGCCGACATCGAGCTGCTGCGACGCAACCTCGGCATCGAGACGTGGCAGGTCTTCGGCGGCTCGTGGGGCTCGGCGCTCGCGCTGGCCTACGCCCAATGCCACCCGGAAGCCGTGAGCGAGATCGTCCTGCGCGGCGTCTTCACCCTGCGGCGCCACGAGCTGGAATGGTTCTACGAGGGAGGCGCCGCGGCGATCTTCCCCGACCGGTGGGAGAGCTATCTGGCACCGATCCCCGTCCTGGAGCGCTCGCGACTGATCGAGGCGTACCATCGCCGGCTCACCGACCCGGATCCCGCCGTCCACGAGCCGGCCGCGATCGCGTGGACCACGTGGGAGATGTCGACGCTGACGCTGCATCCCGACCCGGACCTCGTCTCCTCGATGACCGATGCGGCCACCGCGGTCGCGTTCGCGCGCATCGAGAACCACTACTTCATGCACGGCGGGTGGCTGCGCGAAGGACAGCTCATCGACGACGTCGGCGCGATCCGCGGCATCCCGGCGGTCATCGTGCAGGGTCGGTACGACATCTGCACGCCGATCATGACGGCGTGGGACCTGCACCGGGCCTGGCCGGAAGCCGAGTTCGTCGTCGTCGACGACGCGGGACACGCGGCATCCGAGCCCGGCATCGCCCGAGCCCTCCGCGCCGCGACCGACCGCTTCGCGGGCTGAACGCTCCGCGAGTCGACCGCTCCGGGGGAGCGTCGGGGCGCGGACTGATAGGCTGAGGGTACTTGCTGCGCCGAACTGGCGCGCTCGCGTCGTAGAACGCTTCCCTCGCCGCCCGGCTCTGACCGGATGATCGGCTGACATTCTTCGTACGGCGACCCTGTGCGCATCCGCGCAGAGGCCACCGATCCGGGCCCCCGAGCCCAGAAACACCACTATGTCTGACATCACTTTCGGCGCGCTCGGCGTGCCCGCCCCCCTGACCGACGTCCTCGCGAAGGAGGGCAAGACCACCGCCTTCCCCATCCAGGTCGACACCCTGCCCGACACGCTCGCCGGTCGCGACGTGCTCGGCCGCGGAAAGACCGGCTCGGGCAAGACCCTGGCCTTCTCCATCCCGCTGGCCGCCCGCCTCGGCGGCCCGCTCGCCGGCGGCACCCGCCGCTCCGGCCGTGTTCTCGGGCTCGTGCTGGCGCCGACCCGAGAGCTCGCGACGCAGATCAACGCGACCCTCGAGCCCCTGGCGGCCGCGTACGGCATGACGACCACGACGATCTTCGGCGGCGTCAACCAGAACCGCCAGGTCGCCGCGCTCAAGGCCGGCGTCGACATCATCGTCGCGTGCCCCGGCCGTCTCGAAGACCTCATCTCGCAGGGCTTCGTCAAGCTGGATGCCGTGGAGATCACCGTCATCGACGAGGCCGACCACATGGCCGACCTCGGCTTCCTGCCGTCGGTCACGCGCATTCTCGACAAGACCCCGCGCGACGGCCAGCGTCTGCTGTTCAGCGCGACGCTGGACAACGGCGTCGACAAGCTCGTGAAGCGCTTCCTGCAGAACGAGGTTCTCCACTCGGTCGACGAGGCGAACTCGCCCGTCGCCGCGATGACCCACCACGTGTTCCACGTCGGTGGCGTCGAGGAGAAGAAGGAGCTCGTGCGTACGCTCGCCTCGGGTACCGGCCGCCGCATCCTCTTCATGCGCACCAAGCACCACGCCAAGAAGCTCGCGCAGCAGCTGACGTCGCAGGGCATCCCCTCGGTCGACCTGCACGGCAACCTGTCGCAGCCCGCGCGCGACCGCAACCTCGCCGCCTTCAGCTCCGGCGCCGCCAAGGTGCTCGTCGCGACCGACGTCGCGGCGCGCGGTGTGCACGTCGACGACGTCGAACTCGTCATCCACGTCGACCCGCCCATGGAGCACAAGGCGTACCTGCACCGCTCGGGCCGCACCGCCCGCGCCGGCGCCGAGGGCTCGGTCGTCACGCTCGTGCTTCCCGGTCAGGAGAAGGACGTCAAGGACCTCCTTCGCAAGGCGGCGATCACCGCGACCCCCGTGCCCGTGACGCCGACCTCCCCGCAGGTCACCGCGCTCGTCGGCGAGGTCGCCCCCTATGTCGCGCCCGCGCCGACGTCCGAGCAGCCCGGCCGTGGCCAGGGCGGCGGCGGCCGCAGCCAGGGCGCCAACGCGCAGCGTAAGCGCGCCGTGCGCGAGGGCGCCCAGAACGGTCAGGGCGCAAGCCGCGGCGGTCGTGGCGGGCGCGGCGCCGGCCAGGGCGGCCAGGCGGGTCAGGGCGGTCAGGGTCAGCCCCGCGGCGAGCGCGCCGCGCGTGCCACCGCGGAGCGCGCAGCCGCGGGACGCGAGCAGCGTCCCGCCACCCGTGACCACCGCGCGGCCGCGCAGCCCGCGGCATCCGGCAACGCCCGCACCGCCGGGCGTCGCGCCTCGCACGCCGGGGGCACCGGCGCCACCGGCGGCAAGCTCATGGTCGGCTCGGTCGTCCGTGCCAACGGCGGTCAGCGCCGCTCCGGTCGCTGATCACCCGACCGGCCACCGATCCGCTCCGCGGGGGACGGGACGCGCGTCGTCTCAGACCCCGCGGATGAGGTCCGCAGCGCGCTCGCCGATGATGATGGCGGGCGCGTTCGTGTGCCCGCGGATGACCGTCGGCATGATCGACGCGTCCGCGACCCGCAGGCCGTCGACGCCCCGCACCCGCAGCTCGGGGTCGACGACGGATGCCGCGTCGAGCCCCATCCGCGCCGTCCCGACCGGATGGTAGAGCGTGTGGGAGTAGCGCCGCAGTGACAGCTCGATCCGCTCCGCCGCGCTCATGCGCTCGCCACCGACCGGCTGCACCCAGCCGCCCGTCGTCACGGCGCGCAGTGCCGGGGCCTCGATGAGGCGCTCGCACTCCGCGAGGCCGGCGCGCAGGGTCTCGGCGTCGATGCCTGCGGGGTCGGTCAGATACGCGGGATCGATGATCGCGGCATCCGTCGGGTCGCTGGAGGCGAGGCGGATGGTGCCGCGACTGCGCGGCTGCAGCAGGATCGCACCCACCGTGATGCCCTCCGCGGGCGGCGGCACCAAGCCTTCGCCGACGTACGGCGCCGTCGCGAAGATGATCTCGATGTCGGGCAGGTCGGCGGGGGCGTCGGTGCGATCGGCCACGGCCGTGCGCACGAAGCCGTACGCTTCGGCGACGTTGGAGCTCAGCATGCCGCGCCGCGCGCTCAGGTAGCGGGCGAGCTGGGCGGGCCTGCGCGCTCCGTAGAGCGTTCCCCCGCGCGCCGCGGGCGCGAGACCGGCGACCAGATGGTCCTGCAGATTCTCGCCCACCTGCGGCGCGTCGACGCGAACGCGGATGCCGTGGGAGGCGAGGTGGTCGGCGGGCCCGATGCCGCTCAGCATCAGAAGCTGCGGGGTGTTGATCGCGCCGCCGCAGAGGATGACTTCGCGACGGGCACGCGCGTGCCGGGTGATGCCGCCGAGGTCGACGTAGACGCCCGTCGCCCGCGGAGCCGCATCCGTGTCGTCGTCGGCGAAGGTGACCCGCCGCACCAGCGCATCGGTGAGCACACGCAGGTTCGGGCGCCTGCGCGCCGGGCGCAGGTAGGCGTCGGCGGTCGAAGCCCGGGCGCCGCGATGCTGCGTGACCATCGTCTGCGAGAAGCCCTGCCGTGTCGGGAGGTTCGCCGGAGTGACCGGATGCCGCAGCTCGCGCGCCGCCTGGAGGAACGCGGCCGTGTGCGGGCGGGGGTCGCGCTGGTGCTCGACGGGCTGCGCCCCCAGGGTGCCCTGGGTGGCATCGGCGGCGTCCTGGGTGGCCTCCGCCCGCACGAAGTACGGCGCGAGGGCGTCCCACGACCACGTGTCGCCGGCGCCCTCCGCCCACGCGTCGTAGTCGGCCGCGAACCCGCGGATCCACATCATGGCGTTCAGCGATGACGATCCGCCCAGGGTCTTGCCGCGCGGCCAGTAGATCGTGCGCCCCTCGAGCTCCCGCTGGGGGACCGTGTCGTAGTTCCAGTCGTAGCGACCGCGGAACAGCGTCGAGAATGCCGCCGGCACGTGCAGCTCGAGGGCGGCATCGGTGGGGCCGGCTTCGAGCAGCAGCACGCTGACGGCGGGGTCTTCCGTGAGTCGGGCCGCGAGCGCGGCGCCCGCCGAACCCGCTCCGACGATCACATAGTCGGCGTCGAGGGCGCCGCCCGTCGCCGCCCGTCGCGGGCTCATGCGCCGAAGGCCTTGACGAGGGTGAGCGCCATCTTGGCCGGATTGCCGTCGATGCGGAAGCGGGTGAAGCCCTCGCAGACGGCAGCGCCCGTGCGCGACGTGACGAACCACGGCGGCTTCGGCAGCACCGACAGCCCGTAGCCCCGCATCGCCGAAGACGCCGAGCGGGGGAACGGTCGGAAGGGTCCCCGCACGACCGTGCGTTCGACGTGGTCGAGCAGCAGGGCGTTGTGCACGACGCCCATGCCGCTGGGCGCGTCCTCGAGGGTGCCGCCGGGGAAGGCGCCCCAGGTGGCGGTCGGTGTGAGAAAGCCGAAGGCCGTCCACGCGTTGACCGCGACCGTGCCGTAGCGGAGGTCGGCGAGCGCCCTCTCGAACCCGTCGCCCAGAGCCTTCTGCGTCTCGGGATCGATCAGCACGTTGGCGCCGAGGGTTCCCACGAGGCGCTCGTTGGCATGCGCCACGGCGTTGTCGAGGAACTCCTGGCCCGTGCCGCGCAGGGCGACCACCCCGAGAACCGGCGAGAAGTACTCCGTCGTCTCGAGGGCCCCGGCGTCGGCCGGGCTCGTTTCGACGAGGGCGCGCGTGCCGCCGCCGCACCACGCGGCATCCGGGTAGGAGGTGCGGGCCGCGTCGAGCTTTGCCTGACTCTGCGGATACCAGACCGGACGGGACGGCGCCCTGTCGTACGCGGCGCGCAGCTCATCGAGGAACGCGTCGCGCTGCTCCCAATCGTCCGAGAGCAGCACGACCTGCCCGGCGATGCAGTTGTGACCGCTGTTGTGCAGACGCATGGTGACGACGTGCTCGGCCTGGAAGCGCAGGTCGGCGTTCGACCACCTCCCCGGCACGATGATGATCGGCGAGACACCGCCCAGTTCGGCCGTGATCGGCTTCTTCAGCAGCGGTCTGCCGTCGCGGCGGCGACGTGTGGCGGCACCGGCGGCGGCCGGGGTGTGCGACGGGCCCCAGACGATGGAGCGGAACGTCGCTTCCGACCCGGTGATGTGGACGTGGTCGATCTCCGGATGCTGAGTGAGGTAGGCGCCCACATCGCCCCCACCGCGGACGATCCGCAGGATTCCGGGCTCGATGAGCGGTGCCAGGGCACGCTCGAAGACGGACACGAGCGCGTCCTGCGTCGGATTGACCTTCAGCAGCGTGACGCGGTTGGAGGCCAGCAGCTCGTACAGCACGTCGAGGTAGGGGATGGAAGTGATGTTGCCGGCGCCCAGCACGAGCCCGACGCCGCCCGCGCTCACCGGATCGAGCTGGCCGAGCCCCGCCTCCCGGCGGGCCGTCGCGGCATCCACCCCCGGCTGCAGCCAGACCTCGGTGGCGTAGCCCGACAGCAGCAGGGCGTCGGTCGCCGACAGCGGCGAGGTGTGCACGACCGTGCGGTCTCCGGGAGCCGCGCCGATGCGGACGCCGTCCAGCGGCGATCGCCCGACGGCGAGAGCCCGGAGCGTGTCGGCGTAGGCGTCGAGTGCGACGATGGCCGCGTACGGGCCCGACAGCCACTCCTCGCCGCGGAGCGGGTGTCCGGGGGCGAGGCCCTTCGACACGGATGCCGTATCCGCCCATTCCGCCGCGACCGCGGACGTCGCGACGCGCACGCGCTGCAGCAGCGTGCGCCGCTGGGCGAGAGTGAGTGCGCGCCACGTGCGCTGTCCTGTGCGCAGAGCCGTGATCGCGGCATCCAGATCGGCGCGCACGTCATCTGCGAGGGTGGGCGCGGCTGTGGACCGTTTCGGTGCGCTCGGAGCGTTTGCGGTCACGGCGTTCTCCTTCGAAGCGGTGGTCGCGCTCGCGCGCGGGCCTCCAGCTTACGACCGGATGAGACGCGGTTCCCGAAAAGGTGCGACGCGATGTCGCGTCGTCTCGCCGACGCCCCTCAGATGAGGGAGAGCTCGCGCAGCTTCGCCTCGACGTCGGCGTTGGTCGGCTCGACGTGGTGGGAGGCGTCGGGGTAGACGACGACGGGGATGTTCGTGCGACCGGAGATCTCGCGGGCGACGTCCGCCGCGGCGGGGTCGGCCACCAGGTCGACGTAGGTGTACTCCACACCCAGCTCGTCGAGCTGCTTCTTGGTGCGGACGCAGTCGCGGCACCAATCGGCGCCGAACATCGTGATCGGGGTGTTCTCGGAGGTCATGATTCCAGCGTACGCTCGGCCGCGCGGGTGACGCCCCGGGTCGCCACCCGGGAGGTGGACTTGTTCTTCGGGGCGTAGACCCAGAGCGCGTGGTAGACGAAGCGCACCACGAACGCCGCGGCGAGTGTGATCGCTGCCGCCAGGACACTCGGGATGTGCGCGCCCTGCACGAGCAGCGGGATGATCGGGATGCGGACGACGGCTTCGACGTTGTTGAACGCGAACGACTTGAGGAAACGCACCCACATCTGGCCGGACTCGGAGCGCATGTCGGCGAAGACGAGATACTCGAGCAGCAGGAAGTTGCCGATGATCGTCACTTCGCTCGCGATGATCGCGGCCGTGAGGTAGTTCATGCCGAGGTGGATCAGGCCCCACATGATCACCAGGTTCGCGATCGCCCCGACACCGCCGACGAGGGCGAACGCCGACATGCGGCCGAAGCGCAGCATCGCCAGCTGCGTCAGGAAGCGCATGCCCTGGCTGAAGGTGGCCTTGGACTCGCCGGCGAAGCGGGTCGCGAACGCGAACGGGATCTCGCCGATGCGCATCTGACGGCGCGCGAGGATCTCGAGCAGGATCTTGAAGCCGCGCGGGCGGAGGTCGTCGAGATCGACGGTGTCGCGGTCGACGAGGAAGAAGCCGGTCATCGGGTCGGTGCAGCCGTGGAGCTTCCGCGGGAACATCGCCTTCGTCAGCAGCGTCGAGGTCCGCGAGACCGCGGTGCGCGTGGCGCCGGCGAGGCCGCCGGCCGTCCCGCCCGCGACGTAGCGCGAGGCGACGACGATGTCGACGTCGCCGAGGGCGGCGCGGTCGAGCATGCGCGGGATGTCCTCGGGCGGATGCTGCAGGTCGCCGTCCATGACCAGGCACCAGCGGGCCTGAGCGTTGCGGAAGCCCTCGAGCACGGCACCGCTGAGTCCCCCTTCGGGCTCATCGCGATGGATGAGGCGCACCGGGAAGTCCGTGGACGCGGCGACCGCCTGGATGGTCGCGGGCGTGTCGTCGGTGGAGTCGTCGACGAAGACGACCTCGAAATCGACGTCGTCGAGGGCCGCACCGATGCGGCGGACCAGCTCGGCGACGTTCCCGCCTTCGTTGAAGGTGGGAACGATGACGGAAAGATCCATGGGGATGCGCTCGCGATCGGTCAGGGACAGAACCGTTTCAGCCTACCGAGGCGGAGTTGGGCAACTCCTGTGCGTGCTCTGTCAGTTCTTTCTGGCTCCCGAGCATCTTCTGGCTCCCGCTCACCGACGGTCCTCAGCCGCAGAAGAGAGTGATTCACCCGTCACGGGTTGAGGCGTATGACGGCGAAAGCGTGGCCGGGGATCAGGTACCGTGCACCGTCGAGGACGAACGTTCTCGGCTCGGTCCGCGCGGCCTCGAACGGGCGCCCGGATGCCGCTGGCGCGCTGAGCTCGGTGATCTCCATCTGCCGCACCGTCTCACCGGATGCCAGACGGAGGTCGGTGTCGACGGTGCTCTCGGTGGCATTCACGATCTTGATCCAGCGGTGGCCGTTGTCGTCATCCACCGTGGAGGTGGCGCTGAAGCGCACTTCGGGGGCGTCCGTGGCGGCGAGGTCATGGACGAGGAGCCCGTCGAGGAGCGCGCTCACCCGGCGTCCGCCGTTGCGCACACGGATCTCGACGTCGTAGGAGCGTGCAGGTGTGAAGGGGAAGGGGAGGGGGTCGCTCCATTCGTCGGAGATGCCGTCGGTGACCTCGCACAGCACGAGGAAGCGGTTCTCCCACGTTCCGAAACGCCACTCGAAGTGGTCGGGTCCGTCGACGTCGCCGAACGCGATGAGGAACCCGTCGCGTCCGTCAGCCTCGAGGCGCACCCTCGCGCGGATCGTGTAGTCGGACGCCCGCGTGTCCAGGGGTGGCCGCACCGCACCTTCACCGCGCTGCGGCTCCGACCTCCGTTGGGTGCCGTCGGCTTCGATGATGCAGGATTCCACGCTGATGGTGCCGGTCTGGGCGCGCACTTCCATCGCGACCGCGTCGGACCGTCGGCGCGCCCACGACGGGGCATCGCTCACCCGCGTCGGCAGCGCGCGGGATGCCGGTGCGGCCGCATGCATGCGCTGCACGTGATAGTTGAGGCTTCGCAGTACCCGCTCGTTGTCGAAATAGATGAGGTCGGGCGTCCACTGCGTCTCGCCGATCTTCGCGAGGAGCGGAGCGTAGGAGGCCAGTCTCACGATGTCGCCGTTGCGCTCCATGCCCATCATGTAGGCGGCTTCGGACAGTGCGCACAGCATGGTGTTTCCTCGCGAGCCGTACTCGCCCACGTATACGCGCGGCCCGCCGCGGTCGTAGGTATCGAAGCGATCGAGGTTCTGGAAGTACCACTTCGGGGCCTTGTATGAATGCTCATCGACGATGTCCACGCCCACCCGCCGGGCGAGCTCCCAGCCGCGCTCGTAGTCGACACCCGTCGGGAACGGCCCCGCCGTGCCGACGATGATGATGGAGGGGTCTGCGTGTCGGACGGCCCGCAGCAGCTGCGCGAACCGCTCCGCGAAGGCGTCAGTGATCTCGTCCTCGTTGCCGATGCCGAGATAGCGCAGTCCGAACGGCTGCGGATGTCCCGCGGCCGAGCGGACGGCGCCCCACGGCGACGACTCCGGTCCGTTCGCGAACTCGATCAGATCGAGCACGTCGCGGATGTACGCGGACATCTGCTCGTCGGTGAAGGCCGCCTGGCCGCCGGGCGAGTTCTGACAGCACACGCCGGCGGCGACGACCGGCAGGGGTGCGGCTCCGAGCTGCTCGCAGAAGCGAAAGTACTCGAAGAAGCCAAGACCCATCGATTGGTGGTAGCCCCAGATGTTGCGGTCCCCGACGCGCTCGGTGACCCTACCGACGGTGTTCTTCCATCGATACACGTTCTCCAGGCCGAAGCCGTGCGCGACGCACCCGCCCGGGAAGCGGACGAATCGGGGCCGGAGCTCCGCGATCGCCTGCGCGAGGTCGGGGCGCAGGCCGTTCTCGTCGCCGCGGTAGGTGTCGCGAGGGAAGAGCGAGACCCAGGTGAACTCCGCGTCGCCGTCCGCCACCGTCAGCCGGAGACGTCCCTGCGGGCAGGTGGAGTCGGGGCGCAGGTCGATCTCCGCCGCCGTCGAAGAACTCAGGTCGACGGGGGCGCTGGCCAGTGTGGTGCCGTCGGCGGCGATCAGGGCGCAGGTGATCGACGCGGTCGCCGACGCACGCCCGCGAACAGTGAGACGGTAGGCCGCGCCGCGGGCGAGGGGGATGCCCCCGAAGCCCTCGTTCTCGAGGGCCGCGGCGACGCCGGCGCCGCGGAGGCGCACGGCACGGCGACCGCCCGACGGGTCGATCTCGACGTGTCCCATCGGGCGCCACCCGGTCAGAGGGCCCCAGGACTCGTGGTCGCGGTCCGAGAAGCAGAAATCCCGGTTGCGGATGAGTTCTGCGTAAAGGCCGCCATCCGCCGCGGAGTTGATGTCTTCGAAGAAGACGCCCCACATGCCAGGGTTGATCGGCGTGCCTGGCGCCTCATCGTCGACGGTGATGCGAGTGCGCGTCATGCGGCACCGTCCGCGTCGAGAAGCCGGTGAGCCTCGGCATCCGAGATCGGAAGAAGCGAGCCATGGCGGGCGCCGGCGGGCAGGGCCGCCTCCGGCACGTGTCGCCACACGTCCCGCGCAGGGTCGGTGCAGTGGAAGAGCTGGCATCCGCGCTGCTCGAACTCGTCCAGCAGAAGGAAAGCCCCGGAGCCGTCGACAGCGACGACGGGCGCCGGACCCTCCGCGCGGGACAGCGTCGGTCGCCCCAGCTCCCGGCTGACGAGGGTGAAGTCGGGGTCGAAGATGCCGTTGCCGCGCTCCTGCGAGACATAGCACGACGCGACGCCGTCGTCGTCGAGCCAGGAGTCGGCCGAGAAGCGGTGTGTGATGCCGTTCATCTCCAGCAATGCGACGTCGATCACGTCGTGGCCGCGGTCGAGATACAGCCGCGCGGGGGAGAAGGCCTCGAAGTCGACCGTGTCGGTCACGAACAAGCGTTGGTGTGTCGCGATCTCTCTGTCGTCGCCCTCGTCGTAGACGCTCGATGCGAACACGACGTGCCAGAGCTGCGCGCTCGCGTCCCAGTAGGCCTTCGGAGCCCAGGCGTTCCCCGCGCCGGCGACGGCCACCGGGGCGAGCCACGGTGCGGACCACGTGACGAGATCGTCGCTGGACCACACGACGATGGACCTGCTGCCGTGCCGCACGGCACGCGCCCAGTCGTCGTCGATCGCCGCGTGCAGGTCGGTCGCGACGAGGAAGAACCGCCCCCCACGGGGGTCACGAATCAGGTATGGGTCACGGACTCCCCCCTCACCGACGCTCGAACGCAGGAACGGTTGCCCCGCCCGAAGGACAGTCCAGCGCCGCGCCGTCGCGTCGTCGCTGATGGCGAAGCGGATCTGTTCCGCATCCACATCCGTGCCGTTGCGGAAGTAGGCGAACAGGTAACGGTCGAACGTCATCGTGAATCCTCCGGAAGTACTGTATCGTTACATATCGACGCCCACAACCTCCGTCATCCGCGTGCCTTCCGCCCTCGCAGTGGGGAATGTATCGTTATAGAGAAGAAACGCAAGATGCAGGAGAAGGCGGCCAGAGTGGTAACGATCCGAGACATCGCCCAGGCTGCGGGGGTGTCGCCGATGACCGTTTCGAACGTGCTCAACAAGCGCCCCCACGTCGCTGCCGCCACGCGCGAGAAGGTCCTCGAAGCCATCGACCGCCTCGACTACCGGGTCAATGTCGCCGCGCGAAATCTGCGTCGCGGACGCACCCACACCATCGGGCTCGCCGTCCCCGAGATCGACCGGCCGTACTACGGGCAGCTCGCTGCGGCCGTCATCGACGAAGGCGCCCGGCACGACCTCAACGTGGTCATCGAGCAGACCGGACGCGAACGGGAGAGCGAGCTGAACGCGCTCGCGTTGTCTCGCGTGCGCATGTACGACGGCCTCATCCTGAGCGCCGTCGGGCTCGGCGCCGACGACCGCGACCTCCTCCGGGTCGACTACCCCGTGGTCATCCTCGGAGAGCGCATCTTCCAAGGCCCCGTCGATCACGTCGCGATGTCGAACGTCGACGGCGCGGCCGCTGCGGTGGCACATATCATCGCCGCGGGCTCGCGTCGGGTCGCCGTCCTCCTCGGCGCCCTCGACCACAACCAAGTGGATGTGTCGACGTTGCGTCATGAGGGGTACCGGCGCGCCCTCGAGGATGCCGGCATCGATTACGACCCCCGCCTCGTGATCGAGATGAACGAGCTGACCCCGCAGCGCGGAGCCGAAGCGATAGCAAGCGTGCGTGCTCGCGGCGTGCCGTTCGATGGTGTCTTCTGCGTGACGGACTACGTCGCCCTCGGCGCCCTGCGCGCACTGGCCGACGCGGGGTTGCGCGTTCCGGCGGACGTTCGGGTCATCGGGTTCGACGACGTCGAGTTCGCTCAGCACCTGGTGCCGTCCCTGTCGACCGTGAACCCCGATCATCAGCTCATGGCCCGCACCGCCGTCGAACTGCTGGTCGCAAGGATCGCGGACGACCACCACGAGGCGGTGGAGTTCGTGAGTCCGTTCCGCGTCGTTGCGCGCGAGTCGACCGCGATGATCGCCTCCCCGTGAGGATCAGCCCTTCACACCGCCGTTGACGAGCCCGCTGACGATCTGACGCTGTGCGAACAGGAAGAACACGACCATCGGGATCAGCACGATCACGGTCAGCGTCATGAAGACCGGCCAGTTGGTCGTGAACTGACCGACCGCCGTGTAGACCTGCAGCACGAGGGTCTGCTTCTCGGGGGAGTTGATGAACACGTTCGGCGTGATGAAGTCGTTCCACACCCACATCGTCTGGAACACGCCGACGGTCACGAGGATCGGTCTGATCAGCGGGAGCGCGATCGACCAGTAGATGCGGAACGATCCCGCGCCGTCGATCCGGGCGGCTTCGAACAGTTCTGTCGGCAGCGAGCGCATGTAGCCGATGATCAGGAAGTAGCAGAAGATCGATCCGCAGGCGTACATGATGACGAGACCGTTGAGCGTGTCGACGAGTTCGAGCCCTGCCAGCATCCGATAGAGCGGGATCAACGTCGCTTGACCCGGCACCACGAACGCGATCACGAGCACCACCCCGACGATCGTCGCCAGGCGGCCTTTGCCCAGCAGGACTCCGTAGGCGGCCATCGATCCGACCAGAAGCATGACGGCGATCGACAGCACGGTGACATACAGCGTGTTCGCGAAGCTCTGGAGCACGGGGATCCTCTGGAACACATCGATGTAGTTGTCGAGGTACAGCGACGACGGCAGTGCGAGCGGCGACGATGCCGTCTCCGCCTGTGTCTTCAGCGTGTTGACCAGGATGTAGTAGAACGGCAGGGCGACCAGGCATCCGAGAGGAACCAGAAGGATGCTGAGCAGAACACCACGTGACGACTTCATGAGTACCGAGCCTCCAGGCGACGAGACAGAACCAGCTGCAGCGCGATGACGGCGCCGACCGCGAGGAGGAACAGAACGCTCAGGGCGGAGGCCTTGCCGATGTCCGACTGCGCGATGCCGTTCTCGATGATGGACTGTGTGAGCGTGCGGGTGGCGAAGCCCGGCCCGCCGTGAGTCAGCGTGAAAGGAAGGTCGTAGACCTTGAGGCCGCCGGTGAGTAGGAGCAGCTGGCTCACGGTGATCGCCGGCGTCAGCAGGGGCAGCGTGAGGCTCCGGAACTCCTGCCACGCGCCCGCGCCATCCAGTTTCGAGGCCTCGAAGATGTCGGCGGGGATGCTCTGCAGGTAGGCGAGGTAGATCATCGCGTGCCAGCCGGTCTGCGCCCAGACGGCGACCAGGATCACGCTGAGCTGCGCCAGTGTCTCGTCGGCCAACCAGGGGACGGGCGCGATACCGACCCATCCGAGCACGGAGTTGATCACGCCGGAGCCGAGGGGACTGAGGATGAAGGTCCAGACCAAGCCCAGGACCGCAACGCTCGGGACCGCCGGGAAGAAGAAGACCGATCGCACGAACCCGCGTCCGACGAATCGCCTGTTCAGTGCGAGCGCGAGCGGAATCGCGAGGGCGGTGACCAGAACCGTGGTCACGATGGCGTAGAACAAGGTGAAGCCGAGCGCGGACAGCATCGACGAGTCGCGGAAGATGCGCACGTAGTTGTCGATGCCCACCCACCGCACGTCCGGGCTGTACCCGTTGTAGTCGGTGAAGCTGTAGAAGACGGACTGCCCGAGGGGAATCAGGTACAGCACGACGAAGACGAGGAGGATCGGCAGGACGAACCATGTCGAGGTGAACGAGTCGCGCCTCCAGCGCGGCCGTCGAGGAGGCGTCACCTCCTGCGCGGATGCGGGGAGCTTCGCGGGGGATGCGCCCGCGATCAGGACCTGGGCCACGACGCCCTCCTTGTCATTCGGGTGCGGGGAGGGGGCGCAGGTGCCCCCTCCCCGCGGGAGCTCACTTGGTCGACGCGAGCTTGTCGTCCATGCCCTTGGCGAACTGCGCCGGGGTGATCTTGCCGGAGATCGTCTGCTGCAGCAGCGCCACCGACTCGCTCGTCATGACGTCGGCGTGGCTCGGCCAGTTCACGGCCGGCAGGTAGATCTTGCCGTCGCGCACAGCCGGCGCCATTTCGGACAACGACGCGTCGAGCGGGGGCGTGAAGTCCTTCGTCGTGGTGATCGACTGAGTCTCCTTCTGGTAGAGCTCGACGCCTTCCTTGCTCTGCAGGAACTCGACGAACTTCTCCGCGCCGGACGGGTTCTTCGCCTTGGCGTTGATCGCGTAGCCCGGTGAGACGGCGCCGCACCAGTAGAGCTCTCCCTGGGGGTTGGGCACCGCAAGGTACTCGAGGTCGAGGCTCGGCGCGGCCTTCTTGATGCCGCCGAGTGCCCACGAGCCGGTTCCGATCATGGCGACTTGCCCCTGCTCGAAGGCCTGCAGCACCTGGTCGCCCGTGAGCCCGGCCGCGGAGCGCGGTTCGATGCCCTTCTCGAAGAGCTCGTTCCAGGTGGTGAGGGGCGTGGTCCACGTGTCGGCGAAGGACGTCTTGCCGTCCCAGATCTGCTGGTCCATCGTCGCGTCCATCGACGCGTTCTCGACGCCCAGCAGCGCGGAGAGGGTGACGGGGATGCCGTCGGACGCCTCATAGAACGCGGTCACACCGGAGTCCTTCAGCTTGGTGCCGAGGTCGATGAACTCCGACCAGGTCTTCGGCGCGGACGTGTAGCCGACCTTCGCGAGCATGTCCTTGTTGATCAGGATGCCACCGCCCCAGGAGGCGATCGCCGCGCCATAGACCTTGCCGTCCGTGCTGTAGGTCTGCTTGGCGGCATCCGAGATGTTTGAGATCCACGGCTCGCCGCTGAGATCTTTCGCGAAGCCGCCGTCCATGAGCTGGTGCTTGTTCTCGGCGGTGATGATGAACACGTCGGGGCCGGTGTTCGACCCGAGCTGCGTCTGCAGCTTTTGCACGTAATCGGTCACAGGCGGCGCGTACGACGCGTTGACCGTGAGGCTGGGGTTCTCCTTCTCGAACTGGTCGATGAGGGGCTGCATGGTCTCCTGCGTGTCCCAGGAGAGGAACGACACGGTGCCGGAGGATGCGCCGGCATCCGTTCCGCCAGCGCACGCGGTCAGGGCGGTGGCGGTGAGGCTCAGGATGCCGAGCGCGATCACCGTGCTGCGCGCGCGCCGGCGGTACGGGTGTGAGGTGTTCAGCGACATTGCTTTCTCTTTCTTTCAGGTGTCGAGTGTGATCGGCAGGGAAGGGGCGGTCAAGCGGATGGAGGCGATTCGCGGAGCCACCGGCTCGAGGTCGCCGTCGGAGCTGTAGTGCAGCGGCTCGATGGCGATCTCGCGGCGGTAGCCATCTCCGTCGGGGATGGCGAAGCGGTGATAGGCGATCACCCAGTCGTCGCTGTCGGGCAGGCGAAGAATCGAGTGATGGCCTGTGGCGAAGATCCCTCGTGCGGGGGACTGCTCCAGCAGCACGCCGCGGTCGTTCCAGGGACCGGTGGGCGAGGGGCCGTCAGCCCAGCGGACGCGGTACTCGGCATCTCTGGTGTCGTTCTCCGACCAGGTCAGGTAATACCGGGTGCCGCGGCGATGCAGGTGCGCCGCCTCTCGGAAGGTGGGGTGCTCCCAGGATGTGACCGTGGTCGGGTCGATGGAGAGCATGTCGGGGTTCAGGCGCGCGACATGGGCGACCCCGTTGCCCCACAGCAGATACGCCGTGCCGTCGTCGTCGGTGAAGACGGACGGGTCGATGGCGCGACCCGCGTGGGCGCCGCGCTCGACGATCGGGAGGCCTGAGTCGATGAACGGGCCGCGCGGCGAGGTGGATACTGCCGCACCGATGTTGTCGTCGGCGCTGAAGTAGAAGTAGTAGTTGCCGTTTCGCGCCGTGGCGGCGGGGGCCCAGGCGAATCGGTCGGCCCAGGCGACGTCAGTGTCGAGGTTGAGGATCTCGCCCTCATCGACCCAGTTCATCAGATCGTCGGACACGAGGACACGGAACGAGGTGGAACTCCAGTCCGCCAGACCATCGGTCGTCGGGTACAGGTAGAACCGTCCGTCGAAGCACGTCAATGCAGGGTCTGCAAAGTATCGGGGGTGGCGCTGCTCTGCGCTCATTGTGACTCCTCGGCCAAACCCTGTATCGATAAAACAAGGACGGCATGTATCGTTACACACATTCCTCCCGTTCGCAATGCGGAGATTGACGGCGAGTGCTCCCCGGTTCCGACGCCGGCGTCCGCGCATGAGCCGAACCTGAGGGTCGGGTGGGTCGGGTGGGTCGGCTCGTGGGGATTCGCTCCCCGCGGTGCGTTCTCATCTCTGAGAACGCGTCGACGCTCGATCTCTATCGCCGGCCGTCGCCGAGGGTCAACAGCACGTGTCGCGCCGCAACGATCTCGCGCCGGTGTCAGCCGATCTGCTTCTTGAGAGCGGCGACGCCCATGCCGTAGTTGATGCGGACGCACGGGAGAGTGAGCTTGTCGCTGCCCACCGACACGTAGCCCTGCTCGATCGTGCGGGCCATCTCGAAGCCCGCCTGGCGCAGGCCCTCGTGCGAGGTCTCGTTGTTGTGCCCGTACGGGTACGCCATCACTTCCTTGACTCCGCCGAGCGCGGCCGCCGAGGCGGTCATGTCCGCGGCGATCTCAGGAGCGGTCAGGTTCACCATCTGGCCCTTGCCGTTGGCTCCCGCGTGATGCATGTCGTGCGTGTGGGATCGCTGCAGGATGAACCGGTTCTGTGCCGGCACCCCCGAGCCCGTGATCACGAAGGAGGTCGCCATAAGCTGGAGCTGCTCGTTGATCGGCGAGGCCATCGTGAGCCAGCTCGGATCGGCGTCGTCATCGGTGATGATCACCGCATGGTCGGGCAGGTAGAGCGCACCGTCGATGAACGCGCTGAGCTCGTCCCAGGTCGGCAGATAGAAGGACTGGTCCTTGATGTACTGCATCTGGGCGCGGTAGTCCTCGATGTAGGAGTAGTTGCCGCGGAGCCACCCCTGCTCACCCTCGGGCTTGGCCGTGAACTGGTGGTACATGAGGATGGGCACGCGCGCCTTGGCGGCGGCCACGGCATCCGACGTCGTCCAGGCGCCGTAGAGCTTCTGCTGGTGGGCGGTGCAGGCCACCGGTCGTGATCCGTTGACGCGCGTCGCGGGGCTGCCGGCATGTCCGGCCGGGTCGGCGGATGCCGCGGCCGCCGTCGCCGCGTCGGCATACCAGCCCGCGAAGACGCGGCCGGCCATCCGCGGGATCGGCAGGTGGTCGTACAGGCGGTCCTGCACCTGCAGCTGCGGGTCGAGCGCCACGCCCTCGATGTCGAAGCTGACCGCGCACGCTCCCGGAACATCGGCATGCGCCGCCAGGAGTGCTTCGGATGGGGTGAGCGGAGTCGGGGTCGGTGTGGGTGAGGGCGTGCGCGTGGCCGGCGGCGGCGAGGTCGCGGCATCCGTGTTCTCCGTGGCGCAGCCGGCGACGACGACTGTCGCGGTCAGCACCAATCCGATGGCGAATGCGCGAACGAGGCCGCGGTGGCGATGCACGAAACCCATGAAAACAACCCCCAAGGTGGACGGCGCGCCCCCGCGCCGCGCTCATCCTAGGGGGACAGGGTGTCACGCAGCAGAAATGACCGGGTGGGCGGGGGTTTTCTTCGACTTTCGTCGCAGACTCCCGCCGCTCGGGGGGTGCTCACCCGACGTCTGAGCGGATGCCGCGGCGTTCGTCCTTCGCGATGACGGCGGCATCCAGCGCGCGCCGCAGCTGCGAGCTCGACGTATGCGCGGTGTAGGGAAAGTAGACGACCTGCACGCCGACGGCAGCGAACTCACGCTCCAAGCGCAGGCCTTTCTCGGTGCCGCGCCAGTCGTCACCTTTGAAGAAATGAGTGAAGCCGACCTCGCGCCACACCTCGAGCTTGTCCGGCACCGTCTCGATGTGGACATGGTCGACGTAGCGGATGTCGCGCACGATCTGCGCGCGCTCCACCGTCGGAACGAACGGTTCCACGCCCTTGACCTCACGCAGCATCTCATCACTGACCACACCCGCGATCAGGAGGTCACATTGCTCCTTCGCATGGCGAAGGATGTTCAAGTGCCCGATGTGAAACAGATCGAACGCACCTGCGGCATAGCCGATCGACACAGCCATAGCGAGCTCCCCCAGCTCTCGACATGATCCGAGCCCGACGACGAGCGCCGGTCCGGTTCGAGCCCCCCGGCTCGATGCAGGCCCCCCGGCCCACGTCTGCACATTACCGCAGATGCGCACGAGGCGACAGTGGCGCGCACCGCGACGGCAGCGCCAACCGCGAGAAGGCTGCCGCCCCAGCGCACCGTCGGGCAAGATGGGGCCGGGGGAAGGGGCGCGCGTGAAGCGGAAGGCGTTGGGGGCGATCGCCGCGCAAGCGGCTCAGGCGGCGGTGAGCTTGGCGCTGCAGATCCTCGTCGCACGCCTGCTCGGCATCGCCGACTACGGACGCTTCGCGATCCTCTACGGCGTGATCGTGTTGGCGTCCGGCGTCGTCACGGGGCTCGTCGGAGACGCGCTCATCGTGCTGGATCGCGCGGACCGACGGATCCGCGCCGGACTCGAGGTCTGGCTCGCGATCGCGGCGGCGACCAGTGCGGCGCTCGCCGCCGCCGTGGCCGCAGCCAGCGGCTTCGCCAGCCCTGCCGAAGCGGGACTGTTCGCGCTCGCGATGATCGCCTTCGTGGTCGAGGAGATCGTCCGCCGCCTCCTCATGGCGGGCTACGCTTTCCCGCGAGTGATCGCCGCCGATCTGACCGGCTTCGTCGTCAGCCTCGCGGTGCTCGCCGGGGCGGCGGCCGTGCAGGCACTCTCGCTCGGTGCCTTCCTCGGTGCCATCGCCGCCGGGCAGACCATCGGCGCGATCGTCGGGTGGCGTCTGGTTCCCCGATCGGAACGCGTCCTGGTCGGCTGGCGGGGTGCAAACCTGCGCACCGTCTGGGGCTACGGGGCCTGGCGAGGACTGCAGCAGACCTTGCGGCCGGCGATGCTGACTGGCGTGCGTGTGGTCGTGCTGGCGGCCACCGGCGCGGCCGCCGTCGGCATGCTCGAGGCGGCGCGCACCTACACCTCCCCTCTCCTCCTGGTCGTCGGCGGCCTGTCGTCGTTCCTCTTCGTCCGCTTCGCCGACCACCGGCGCGAGGGCCGGTTCGGCTCGCTGCGAGAGGCGGACCGCGTCGTGGTCGTGCTCGTCGGCGCGACCGTTCTGATGAGCGCGGTGGCGCTCGGACTCGGACCGTGGCTGGGTCCGCTGGCGTTCGGTGTCGCGTTCGATCCGACGATGCTCGTGGCGTGGCTCGTGTTCGGGCTTTCGGTCGCGGTGGTCACGCCCTACGGCGCGCTCAGCGCCGTCGCCGGACGTCAGCGGGTGGTCTTTATGGTTCGCCTCAGCGACACTCTTCTCGGTCTGGTGCTGACGGTCGTGATCGTCCTCGTCGGCGGCAGTCCGGCGCTCATTCCGTTCGCCCTCGCCGCGGCATCCGCGCTCGGCGGAGCCGCCCTGCGCTGGATCGCCGCGAACACGCCGTCGGCACCGTGATCCTCTCAACCGGCTGAGAAGGCTCGGCAGGCAGCGCCGACTGGTGGTAGGTTCGGCGCAGCACGAAGGCGTCGGACGGGGGAACAGGGGTACGTCCGGCGCTCGGGCTCATCTTGGGGGGTGGGGAGCATGGAGGACGTCCCGTACGCGCGGATACTCCGCGAAGGTTGGTTGCTGGTCCTGATCGTCGCGCTGCTGGGCGCGGGTGGCGCCTACGGCATCGCGAAGCTGTTGCCGGAGACGTACGCATCGACATCGACGTTGATGCTGCAGGTGGACTCGAAGGAAGCGTCGCTGTTCGAGCGCAACCAGTTCAGCCTCGCGCGGATCCGTTCGTATCCGGAGCTCGTCGACAGTCCGGAGGTCATCGCCGGCATCCGCAGCGATCTGCACCTCTCCGCCGACGAATACAGCGATCGCGATCTGCGAAAGATGGTGTCGGCGGACAACACGACCGACACGGTGCTGCTCGTCGTCCGCGCCGAGGCGCCGACCGCGCAGCTCAGCGCCGCGATCGCGAATGCGGCCGCAGCGCACCTGTCGAAGCTGATCCAGTCGACCGAGAACTCGGACGCCGATGAGCGGTACCGGGTGAACCTCACCGTTGTCCTGCCAGCGGTCGAACCGCTCGCGCCGGTGTCTCCGCAGACGCTCGCGATCGTCGGGCTCGGACTGATCGTGGGTCTGGCCGTCGGAGGGATCATCGCCGTGTATCGCACGGTGACCAACCGCAACGTCATCACCATCTCCGACGTGCGGCGGCTCGTCGGCACTCGCGTCGTCGGGCGCATCCCCCGCCGCCGCCGATGGGGGCGCTCGAGCGACGAGGACGAGTCCGCCTTCGATGAGACGGTCGCCAATCTCGGCGTGCTGGGCGGCGCCGACCTCTCGTCCGTGCTCGTGTTGACCGCTTCCGACGACGCCTTCGGGGAAGCGGAGAGGAATGGTCTGGCGGCTGCCTTCGCTTCCGCGGGTCGCACCGTCACGATTCTGGACACGCGCGCCACATCCGACGCCGCGGCCGAGATGCGCTCGCTGGCCGAGATGCTCGCGGCGGAGGACACCGACGCCGCGGCTCGGGACGCCGCGGGCCGACAGTACGCCGACCCTCTCCCGGTCGCGACGGCGGTCCTGGAAGCGGGACTCCCCTCCCTCCGCTCGACGCTGCGCGCGCATGTCGACGTCGTCGTGGTGGTGGTGGATGCCGCATCCGTCGCCGTCGTGCGGGAGCTCGCCGACGATGCCACGGGAGTCGTCGTCGCGGTGCGGAGCGGATCGACGGCGGCATCCGCGCTGTCGGCTCTGATCACCAAGCTCTCCTTCGTGGACGTCCATCCGCTGGGGGTCGTGCTGACCGGGGCCACCCGACGTGCGTCGGGTGTCGTGACCGAGACGTGGCGCGATGCGGGCCCCGTCGGAGCGGATGCCGGGACTGTCGCGGCCGCACGGCCATGACTTTCGCGGGGCTCGCGACGCGCGGGCAGGGGGTGTCCGGGGGCGTCCACACGGACGCCTCGCGGCCGACGCGTCGGCGGTTCGCGGCGCTCGTCGCGCTGTTCCTGCTGGTGATCGTCAGCGTCATCCCGTGGCGTCCGCAGTCGTTCTACACGGGCGGGCTCGATCCGGTGGTCGTCGCGAAGGCCGCGATCGCCGTGGTCGCACTGGGCGGGGCCGTCGGCTTGACCCTCTTCACGCGCCGACGGATGCCGGTGGGTCTCGGACCCGCGGCGGTGATCGCCGTCACCCTCATGATCAGTCTCCTCGGCGGTGTCGTCGCCGGCAACGGCTCCGCAACGGCCGTGCTGGTCGTGCGGGTGTTCATCGTCATGGCCACCCTGCTGCTTCTGCTGACGAACGCGCCGTGGGATCGGGCCGTCGCCGCGTTGCTGACAGCGATGGGGATTCTCGCCGTGGTCGCCGCCGCGACGGGCGCGCGGACGCTCGTCAAGGGTCGTCTGGGTGGCGGCATCCCCGAGATCCATCCGAACGAGCTCGCCGGCCTCGCCGCCCTTCCGCTCATCGCCCTCGTCGTTCTCATCCTGCGCCGCGGCGTGCGGGTGTCGCCGGTGATCGCGAGCGTCGTGCTCTTCGGCATCGTCGTGGCAACCGGGTCGCGCATCGCCCTCGTCGGGATCCTCGTCGGGGCGATCGTGGCGCTGGTCACGAATGGTGTGCGACGGCGCGGCGTCCTCTACACGCTTCTCGTCTTCGTTCCTCTCATCTACGGTGTCATCGTCTTCACGGGCGTCGTGGATGGCCTCGCCAGCCGCGGGGGCACGTCGGCGGAGAGCACGGCGTTGGACTCCCGTCTCACGGGCTGGCAGGTGGTTCTCGGCTGGGATTGGGCGTCGTGGCAGCGATGGCTCGGTGTGGGTCTGTCGGTGAAGGAGGTCGCGGTCCAGGAGAAGTGGCGCTCGTCCCAGGTGCTCGACAGCAGCTGGGTGTCGCTGCTGGCGCAGGCAGGTCTGCTCGGAGTGCTGCTCATCGGTCTGCTGGTGGCATGGTGCGTGGTCACCGCTGTCACGGCCGCCTCGCGGCGCGGACTTCTGCTGCCGCTGCTCGCGATGTTCGTCATCCGCACATTCACGGAGAGCGGCATGGTCGACAGCGCGATGCCGTTCGTCCTGTTCGTCACGCTTTCGGCGCTGCTGACCAGAAGGTCGCGTCACGTGGCCGGGCCGCCCGGGCTGGGAAACCAAACTCGTGCTCGCCCTGTGACGGTGCCCGGCGTACGCTGAGGGAGCGCACGCGGGGGGAACTGGGGCCTGTCGCGGCGCGTGGGCACATTGGGGAGGTGCTTTTCGCATGGCACAGGACATGTCGACAGCCGGGCGCGGACGCGGTCCGTGGGTGATCTTCGCGGTCGTGGCGGCGCTGCTGGTCGCCGGCGTCGTCTGGGCGGTGGTCGGTCAGGGCCGGCCGGGAGCATCCGTCGCGGCGTCGCCGAGTCCGTCGTGGGCGACCCCGACTCCGCAGCCGACGGCGTTCGCGACGCCTCCCGCGGGTTCGACGGTCGACGTCATCAAGCCTCCGACGGATGCCGAGGTGCCTCTCGATCAGCCCGCGCCGCCGGTCGACGGCGCGACGGTGCAGGTCGTCGCGGTGACCGCGGGCACGTTCGCCGGCCAGGTGCCCGGTGAGCCCAGTGGGGATGCGATCACCGTGTCGGTGCGCGTCGTCAACAACGGCGCGACCCCCATCGATACCGGTGCGGCGGGCGTCAACATCACCTACGGGGGTGACGACCGGACACCGGGCATCGCCGTCACCGACAAGACCGCGCGCGTGTTCCCGGCATCCGTCGCTCCGGGCGCCGAGGCGATCGCCGATTTCACCTTCGTCGCACCCCTTGCGGCGGAGGGGGATGTCCGTGTTACCGTCGACCTGCTGGCGTCTGAGCCAGACATCGTCTTCGTCGGCCCGCGGCCGTAGAAGACCTGGGGGATTATCGCCTTCGCGGCGCCAACGGATGGGGATCCGGCCGCGAAGGATGACTGGGGGAGTCATGGTGCGTATCCGTACCGGCGTCAGCGGACAGCAGACGCGGATCATTGCGACGGTGTTCGCGGCTGCTGCCGCCGTCCTCGTCAGCAGTCTCGTCGTCGTCGCGCCCGCCCGTGCCGATGTCAGTCCGCCCGACGGCACGCCGTCGACGGTCACGGCCGATGCGCTGCCGACCGTTCAGATCAACGGCATCGTCTGGGACCAGGCCGTCGTCGGCAACGTGGTCTACGCGGCGGGCAAGTTCACCTCGGCCCGCCCGGCGGGCGCAGCGCCAGGAACGAACGAGACGCCGCGCAGCAACCTCCTCGCCTACGACATCACCACGGGCAATCTCATCACGTCGTTCGCGCCGTCGATCAACGCACAGGTGCGCCAGGTCGAGGCGTCGCCAGACGGCACCCGCCTGTACATCGTCGGCGACTTCACCACCGTCAACGGTCAGACACGCAACCGCGTCGCCGCCTTCGACCTGCCCAGCGGAACCCTTTCGACGTTCAACCCGAACTCCAATGGAGTCACCTCCGGCGTTGCGGCGACGAACGACACGGTGTACCTCACCGGCACCTTCGGCCGCATGTCGGGGAACGACCGCGCCGGTGCGGCCGCCGTCACGCGCGCCGGAGCGCTCCTGCCGTGGGCGCCCGTGCTCGAGGGGCGGCAGGGCCGCGTCGTCCTCGTTTCGCCGGACGGCACCAAAGTCGTCCTGGGCGGCAACTTCCAGACCCTCAACGGAAGCAGCAACCCCGGATACGGTCTCGCGATGGTGAGCGCAGCGGACGCCTCGTTGATGCCGTTTCAGACCAACAACGTGATCCGCAACGCCGGGCTCGATGCATCGATCATGTCGCTGAAGTCCGACGGCACCGGATCCTTCTACGGCACCGGCTACGTGTTCGGGGACGGCGGCAACCTGGAGGGCAGCTTCCGCTCCTCCTGGGCGAGCGGCGACCTCCTCTGGGTCAACGACTGCCACGGCGACGAGTACGACGTACAGCCCATGGGCGACGTCGTGTACGCCGCGGGTCACTCGCACTACTGCGGCAGCCTGGAAGACGGTTTCCCCCAGAGCGACCCGTGGACCTTCTACCGCGGAATCGCGGTGACGAACGAGCCTGCCCGCATCACACCCTTCGGGCTCAACAACGGCTACTACGACTTCGGCGGCAACCCGGCCCCTCGTCTGCTGCACTGGTTCCCCAGCTTCAACACGGGCACAGTCAGCGGCGCCTCGCAGGGGCCGTGGACGGTCAACGGCAACTCCCAGTACCTCGTCTACGGCGGCGAGTTCACCCGCGTCAACAACACGGGGCAGCAGGGCTTGGTGCGCTTCGCCGTGTCGGCGAAGTCGACCAACGCGCAGGGACCCCTCCTGTGGAACACGGCCTGGCCCGCCACCGCCATCGCGCTGTCCGGGGGATCGGTCCGCGTCAGTTGGCCGCTCAACTACGACCGCGACAGCGAGTTCCTGACCTATGAGGTGCTGCGCAACAACGTTGTCGTGAAGACCTTCGAGAACGTGCGGTCGAAGTCTGCCGACTGGGGCCTGCCGGCAATGGCCTTCATCGACAACTCCGTGTCCGACGGCTCCACTTACACCTACCGCGTGCGGGCGACGGATGCCCAGGGCCACGCGATTCTGGGCGCAACGGCCACCGTGACCGCCACGGGGACCTCGACAGCGAGTGCATACCGCGACACCGTGCTGGCCGACACGCCTCTCGACTACTGGCCTCTCGACGACGATGCCCCCACTCTGTCCTACGACTGGGCAGGCGCTGCAGATCTCACGGTCAACAGCGGCGTCACCAGAGGGACCGCCGGTGCGATGCTCAACGATGCGCGCCCGTCGTCCACCTTCGACGGCTCCAGTTCGGGATTCGCGTCCACGACCCAGCAGATCGCGGGCCCCGACACCTTCGGCATCGAGGCGTGGATCAAGACGACCACGACGGCGGGTGGCAAGATCGTCGGATTCGGCAACAGCTCGACGGGAACGTCGGGGAGCTACGACCGGCATGTCTACATGGAGCCGGACGGCCGCATCACCTTCGGCGTCTACCCGGGTTCGGTGCAGACGATCACGTCGTCGGCGTCGTACAACGACGGTGAGTGGCATCAGATCTCGGCCGGCCTGAGCGCAAGCGGCATGGTCCTCTACGTGGACGGCGTGCGCGTCGCGATGCGCACCGATGTCAGCTCCGCTCAGCCCTACAGCGGCTACTGGCGGGTCGGCGGAGACAGCCCGTGGTCCGGTGCCGCGTTCTTCGCCGGGGCCATCGACGACGTCGCGATCTACGGCGCGCCGCTGACCCGCCAGCAGGTGGCCGCCCACTATGTGGCCTCCGGGCGTACGCTCGCCGCCGCGACGGCGCCCGGGGATGCCTACGGGGCCGCCGTCTACGCGCTCGAGCCGTCGCTGTACTGGAGGCTCGGAGAGACGTCCGGAGATGTCGCCGCTGACGCGTCCGGCTTCGGCCAGCCCGGTACCTACGTCGGCGCGGTTGCACAAGGAGCCGCGGGCGCACTGGAGAACGTGGCCGACACGGCGGCCACGTTCTCCGGGGGGCAGGTGATCAGCAAAAGCACCTTCTCGAATCCTCGTTCGTACTCGCTCGAGGCGTGGTTCAAGACCTCCACGACGACCGGCGGCAAGATCATCGGGTTCGGCAACAGCCCCGACGGAAACTCGAACAACTACGATCGGCACGTCTACATGACGCCGGACGGCAGTCTGATCTACGGGGTCTGGGTCGGCTTCAGTGAGACGCTCCAGACAGCACCGGGGTACAACGACGGTGCGTGGCACCACGTCGTCGCCACGCAGGGGCCCGAGGGCATGCGACTCTATGTCGACGGTGTGCTGAAGGGGTCGAACGGTCAGGCCAACGCGCAGGACTACACCGGCTACTGGCATGTCGGCGGCGATGTCACGTGGGGTCCCGGGGACTGGGAGTTCGACGGACAGATCGACGAGGTCGCGGTGTATCCGATGCCGCTCGCGGCGAGCGATGTCGTGCAGCACTACACGCTCGGTGCGACGGGAACACCGGCGAACGTTCCGCCGACCTCATCGTTCACATCAGCGGTCACCAAGCTCGCCGTGGCGGTCGACGGTACGGCCTCGAGCGACAGCGACGGAGCGGTCGCCGGTTACAGCTGGTCCTGGGGCGACGGTTCGCCGGACGGCGCCGGTGCAACGGCGACGCACACCTACGCGGCGGCCGGCACGTACACCGTGACGCTCACGGTGACCGACGACAAGGGGGCCACCGGCGTGTCGTCGGCACCCGTCACCGCCGTCGCCAACCAGGCGCCCGCCGCCTCGTTCACCTCGACGGCGACGGACCTGACCGTAGCCGTGGACGGCGGCGGATCAACCGACGGTGACGGGCAGATCACCTCCTACGCCTGGAACTGGGGCGACGGTACGTCCGCGGGCTCCGGGGCGACGGCATCCCACGCGTACGCGGCCGCCGGCTCGTACACGGTCACGCTCACCGTGACCGACAACGATGGTGCGACGGCGACTCAGGCGATCCCCGTGACGGTGACGGCACCTGTCGTGGGAGCGACGTATGCCAACGACTCGTTCAACCGCATGGTGGCATCCGGCCTCGGCGCCGCCGACAACGGCGGCGCATGGACACTGTCCAACACGGCATCCAACTACCGGGTCGATGGGACGAAGGCCGTCTTCGTTCAACCGTCCGCCACGGCGCAGCGCTACGCATACCTCACGGGGGTGTCCTCGACCGACACCGCGGTAGACGTCGACATCAGCTTCGCTCAAAGGCCTGTGGCCGCCAACGCGTATGCGACGGTGCACGCACGCCGCGTCGGCGCCGTCGACTACCGCGCGCGCGTCATCGTCGCACCTTCGGGTGGGGTGACCGTGCAGCTCTTGCAGACGACGACCACGCTCGCCAATGCGGGCACGACGCTGAACCTCGCCGCAGGCGATGCGTTGCACGTGCGGGTCGAGGCTGTGGGTACGGCACCGACGGCACTGCGCGTCAAGGTCTGGAAGGTCGGCACTGCCGAACCCACGGCGTGGACCGCGACGGCGAGCGACGCCACCGCCGCACTGCAGGCGGCCGGCTCAGTCGGATTGGGCGTGTATCTCGGCGGGGGAGCGACGAACGTGCCCTTCGAGACGGGGTTCGACAACTTCTGGGCGGGATCGTCCGCGGGCACCGCCCCCGCGAACCAGTCGCCCGTCGCCGCGGTGACGGCGACCCCCTCGGGGCTGTCGGTCGCCGTCGACGGGTCCGCATCGTCCGATCCGGACGGGACCGTCTCGGCGTACGCCTGGGACTTCGGCGACGGAGGATCCGGCACGGGAGCGACCGCCTCGCACACCTATGCCGCCGCGGGCACGTACACGGTGAAGCTCACCGTGACCGACGACAAGGGTGCGACGGGAAGCGCGTCGACATCGGTGACGGTCACCGCGCCGGCCGGGCCGCCCAATCAGGCGCCGACCGCGGCCTTCACGGCGACGCCTTCGGGACTGTCGATCGCTGTGGACGGGTCCGCGTCGACGGATGCCGACGGCACTGTATCCGCCTACGCGTGGGACTTCGGGGACGGCACGAGCGGCACGGGGGCCACGGCCACACACGCCTACGCGGCAGCCGGCACCTACACCGTGAAGCTCACGGTCACCGATGACAAGGGGGCGACGGGCACCACGACGAGCGCCGTCACCGCCACCGCGCCTGCGGCCGCGCCGTTCGCGGCCGACGACTTCGGGCGAGCCTCCGGCGCCGTGCTCGGCACCGCGGTCACCGGCGGCACGTGGACCCAGACCTCTGGCGCGGCGAACGTCGCGATCGACGCGGGGAAGGCGAAGCTCACCTCTCAGTCGGCGGGGCAGACCCGCTCGGCGACGTTGAACGCTGCGACCTCGACGAGCACCGACCTCACGTTCGGGTTCGCGCTGCCGACGCTGCCGACGGGGGCGCGGATGTACGTCTCGGCTCTCGGCCGCGTCGTGGGATCGGACGACTACCGCGCGCGGTGGGTCATCGCGCCGGGCGGCGGTGTGCAGGCGCAGCTCGCGCGCGGGGGGACGGTGCTGGCATCGCTCGATCTTCCCGGGTTCACCCTCGCTGCCAACACCGTGTACACCGTGCGCGTACAGGTGGACGGTACGGGGACGACGGCACTGCGCAGCAAGATCTGGCCGGCGGGCACCGCGGAGCCCTCGGCATGGCAGGTGAGTACCACCGACACCACTGCGGCACTGCAGTCGGCGGGCTTCACCGGCTTCACCACCTACGCGGGCACGGGCTTCACGGGCCTGCCGTTCGCCGTCCTCGTGGACGACTTCCAGGCGAAGGCCGTCGTGCCGTGACCGTCGCAGCGGCCTACGCGCAGCTCGGCGCGGCACAGAAGGGACGGGGACGCGGTGCTCCGGCGTATTCGCTCTACGTCAACCGTCCCGTCGGCCGGGTCATCGCGGCAGGCGCGTATGCGCTCGGACTGACACCCAATCAGGTGACCGCCGTCAGCGCAGGGCTGACCTTCACCGGGATCATCCTTCTCGCGACCGTACCTGCGTCGTTCCTCCTCGGCATCGTCGTCTGGCTCCTGCTTGCCGCCGGCTATGCCTGGGACAGTGCCGACGGACAGGTCGCCCGGCTGCGCGGCGGAGGGTCTCTGGCCGGTGAGTGGCTCGATCACGTGGTCGATGCGGCCAAGCTGGTCAGCCTGCACGTGGCGGTCGCTATCGGAGCGTTTCGCTTCTTCGGTGTGCCGGTGACGTGGACCCTCGTGCCGCTGGGCTTCGCGATCGTGGCGACGGTCGCCTTCTTCGGCATGATCTTGAACGATCTGCTGCGCGCACGCACCGGCGTGGCCCAGGCGGCCGAAGCGGGGGGATCCTCGCCGCTGCGATCGATCCTCGGGCTTCCCGTCGACTACGGGGTCTGGTGTCTTTCATTCGTGTTGTGGGGAGCGCCGCCGGTGTTCGTCTGGTTCTACTCCCTGCTGGCGCTGGCTGCTCTCCTGCATCTCGCAGCGGCCCTTCCGGTGTGGTTCCGCCGCATGAAGCAGCTCGGATGAGGTCGCGGCGCGGGGCCGTGAGAAGAGTCTCATAGTCGGCAAGGGTGATCTCGGGGCTTGCTAGGCTCGGGACACCCCGCGTGCGATCGTTGCCGCGTGGTGGACTCTTGGGGAGAAAGAGATTCCTCATGCGTCCCACGGCGTCCGCCGTCATCCTCGTCAGTGCGCTCCTCGTCGGCGGCGCTCCGAGCGCCGCCCTCGCCGTCGAGCGTGACACCGTCTCCACGCCGACGGTCGTGGCCGGCGCGGCACCCACCGTCGTCTTCGCGGATGACATGCAGCGCACCGTGACGACAGGGCTCGGTGGCGCGTCGGGCGCGGCCACGTACCGCATGTCCGACCCGCGCGCCTTCTCTGTGTCCGGCGGAGTGGCGCGAGCGCTCATGCGCGTGCCTGGAACGTCGGTGGCGGCATCACCATCAGGGCTTACAGCGGTGGATACGACGCAATCGGTCGCGTTCACGGTGCCGAGCCTTCCGTCGTTCGGGCGCGGCGTGTACCTGAACCTGCAGGCGCGCAAGACCTCATCCGGCTTCTACCACGTGCAGGTGGTCGTCGATCCGAAGGGCGCCGCGGTGCTCGAGGCGCTCCGAGTCACCGGATCGCGCCAAGTGGTGCTGGCCCGCACCACGCTGCCGACCCGGGTTCGCGCGAACACCCCCATCGTCCTCCAGCTGAGTGTGAGGGGGACCACCTCGGTGGCCGTGGACGCCGTCGCGACCGTCGGTGGTGTCTCCACCCGGCTCGCCGCCACGGATGCGAGCTCGGCACGTCTCGTCGTCGCCGGCGCCGTCAGCGTGGGCGGCTACCTTTCGAGCAGCTCTTCCGCTCAGGACTTCGTCTTCGACGACTACCGTGTCGCCGTTGCGCCGGCCGCGGCCGGATCCACCGGCAACACCCCGCACCCTCCGCCTTCGCAGGCTCCGACGCCCCGACCGTCCCCAACCCCGACGTCGTCCCCGACGCCCTCTTCGGCTCCTTCTCCGTCCGTGCCCTCCGATCCGTCGTCGAGCTCCACACCCCCGTGGGATGAGTCCGGTACGCGCCGTCAACACGGTGCGGCGTCGCCGGGCGCATCGACCGCGCCGATTCCGGTCGGCGCGGTCATGGTCGACGGCTCAGCACGCGCCGGTGGCACCGGATCTGCCTCCGCGCCGTTCTCCACCATCCAGGGTGCCGTCGACAGCGCCACGACCGGTGCCGTCATCGTCGTGCGGGGCGGCAGCTACAACGAGAACGTCACCGTTCCCGCCGGTAAGCGCCTGACGATCCAGTCCGCCCCGGGTGCCGAGGTATGGCTCGACGGTGCCCGTTCCGTCGCCGGCTGGCGCAGCGCCGGAACGGCGTGGTTCGTCGACGGCTGGACGGCGGAGTTCGATTCCAGCCCTACGTTCACCCGCGGTGCTCCCGACGGCACGACCAGCGGATGGCAGTGGATCAACCCGGGGCACCCGATGGCCGCCCATCCCGACCAACTCTGGATCGACGGCACCGCGCTCGCGCAGGTTGGCAGTCGCGATCAGGTGCACCCCGGAACCTTCTTCGTGGATGCCGCCGCCGATCGCCTGTACATCGGGTCCTCGCCGGACGGCCACCAGGTGCGCTCGTCATCGGTGACCAAGGCACTCTCGATCCGAGGCGCCGGCACGGTCGTTCGTGGCATCGGCATCCGCGGATATGCGACATCGGTCTGGATGATGGGTACCGTGACGATCGAGGCGCCGGACGTCACCCTTGAGGGGGTCACCGTCGTCGACAATGCGACGACGGGGGTGTTCGTCGGGGCCGCGCGCACGACCCTGCGCGCCGTGACGGTCGCGCGCAACGGTCTCCTGGGCGTCGGGGCACACCTCGCGGACGATCTGCGGCTCGAGAACGTACTGGCCGTCGAGAACAACGCGGAGCACTTCAACCAGGCTCCGGTGTCGGGCGGTGTGAAGATCGCGAAGTCGCGTGGCGTCCGTATCGTCGATTCCGCGTTCGTCCGCAACGACGGGTCGGGGATCTGGACGGACCAGTCCGTCTTCGATCTGACGGTCGCCGGCAGCGACCTGGTCGGCAACCTCGGCCATGGCGCATTCATCGAGCTCACGCAGAAGGTCGACATCGTCGATGATCTCATCATCGGAAACGGCGGCAATGCCCTGAAGATCAACAACACCGGCGACGTGCAGATCTGGAACAACACGATCGTCGGGGGAAACCGGACGATCAATATCGTCCAAGACTCTCGCAGCCAGGCGGATGCGTCCGTCCCCGGCCACGATCCGCGGCGCCCGTTCCCCGACCCCGACATGCCGTGGACGATCCGTGACATCTCCCTCGGCAACAACGTCGTGGGAGGCAGCAGCGGCGCGTGCACGCTGTGCGTCGAGGACTACTCGCATCGGTTCGCGGCGAGCGAGTTGAACATCCGGTCGGACGGCAACATCTTCCAGCGCACGGGAGCGTTGCAGCCTGCGTGGCTCGTCGTCTGGTCCCGGGGCGCCGCGAACATGAACCCTTTCGTCTTCACGACCCTCGAGGAGTATCGGACGACTACGGGTCAGGACGTCCACTCGATCTCCATCGAGGGCCGCCCGGTGACGACCGTCACGGGTTCCCTCCTCGGCGACGTGCCGCGCGTCGGTGTCGCACAACCCCGCCCTCCGCGCGCAGCGGCGTGGTGGACGGGAGCCGCGGACGGGGTCGGGGCGCGGATGCCGTGATCGGCGGCGACCGACCCCGTCCGGACTACTTCGCGGGGCCTGCCCAGAAGCCGTCGTAGGAGTACTGCACGGGAACGGCGGTGGCGCTGGCGGACAGGTAGCTGTTGATGCCGACGACGCCGGGCACCTGGAGGGCCGGGGTGGCGTCGGAGGATGTCAGGGTCCACGATGCGGGCTCCACCGTGGCGGTCCGCCACACCTTGGCCTTCAGACTCGTCGCGTTGGCACCGCTCACCTGGAATCGGATGCTGAGCGCATCGCCGGCGGTCACCGTCGTGTTCGGGATCGTGAGACTCGTCAGCACGGTTTCGGTGCCCGCCACGGTGCGGGTGAGCCACACGGCCACGGCTCCCGTCGAGGCGACACGCACCTTCGCCCGATAGTCGTTCGCGGCATCGACCTGTCGACCGATCGCGGAGAAGTAGTATCCGCCGCCGGTCGACGGCTGGCTGAACGTCACCGTGAACCGCTCCTCGGCATCGGTCGAGGCGGTCGCGGCGGGCAACGACGCCGTGTAGGAGTTGCCCGCCGACAGCGTGACCTTCCCTGTTCCGCCGGAGACGGAGAACTTCCCGACCGCGGTTGCTGTATTCGGTGCGATCGCCCAGGCTCCGCCCACATCGGAGGTGCCCCACCCGCTGGCGACGGTGCGCTCGAAGTCGTCGCGCGCCCACACCCGCGGGGCCGTGACGGTCACCGGGGCG
Organism: Microbacterium sp. AG790; assembly: GCF_003634765.1. Lineage (NCBI taxonomy): Bacteria > Bacillati > Actinomycetota > Actinomycetes > Micrococcales > Microbacteriaceae > Microbacterium > Microbacterium sp. AG790. The sequence goes on along the minus strand of NZ_RBWZ01000007.1, from coordinate 229,902 downwards.
GTCTGTGCGGATGTCGCGCCGTGATCGTCGGACACGGTCAGCGTGATCGTGTAGGTTCCGGCCGCCGCGTAGTCATGCACGACGGCTGCGCCGGACGCGCTCGTCCCATCTCCGAAGTCCCAGGTATAGGAGGCGATGCTGCCGTCCGGGTCTGTCGAGCCGGTGGCATCGACGGCAACACGAAGGTCGGTCACCCCGGTGACGAATGCGGCCACCGGTGGCTGATCGGCCACCACCGTGATCGCGTGAGCCGTGCTCGCGGTGGCGCCCTTGTCGTCCGTTGTCACCAGCGACACGGTGTACGTGCCGGCCGATGTGTAGACGTGCGAGGCCGCCGCTCCTGTACCCGTGGATCCGTCTCCGAAGTCCCACGCGAACGAAGCGATGGTGCCGTCCGGGTCAGTGGAGGCGGTGGCGTCGAAGCTCACGGAGAGGAAGTCCTTCGTCTCCGTGAAGGCCGCCGCCGGCGGTTGGTTCGGAACCGCGCTCGCCGTCACCACGCGCGTCACCGTGCCGGTCATCCCGTCGTTGTCGGTCACCGTGAGCCGCACCGTGTAATCGCCCGGGGCGGCGTAGGTGTGCGCCGCGCTCGCGCCGGAAGCGGAGGTTCCGTCGCCGAAATCCCACGCATAGGCGGCGATGGATCCGTCGCTGTCACGCGATGCGCTGCCGTCCACGCTGAGAGCGAGATGGTCGACGGTGGGGGAGAAGGCCGCGGTGGGCGCCTGGTTGGGCGCGACGGTCACGGTCTTCGACAGCGCGCTGGTCAGCAGCGTGGCGTCCGTGGCGGTGAGCGTGATCGTGTACGTGCCGGCGGCGGCATAGGTGTGTGTCGCCGCCGGTCCGGACGCGCTCGTGCCGTCGCCGAAGTTCCAGGCGTAGGTGGCGAGGTTGCCGTCGGCATCCGTCGTCGCGGATCCGTCCACGGTCGTTGTGAGATACGTCGAGGCGACGGTGAACGAGGGCACGGGCGCGCGCTCGCTCGGCACGCGGCCCGCCGCAGCGAAGTGCGCACGAACCCGCGCCTCGCTGAGGACGCTCGGGTACACGGCGACCTCGTCGAGGGTGCCGGCGATGTAGTTGCTCGACGTGTTGCCCCAGGTCTTGTCGCCGCCGATCCGCCAGAAGCCACGATAGGCCTGGGCGGTGGTCACCGGAGAGCTTGCCACGAGCTGCGTGTCGATCCACAGCTTCATCCCGTCGGCTCCCTGTGAAGCGACGACGTGGTGCCACTGGCCATCGTTGTAGGCGTTCGTGCTCGTGATGGTGTTCTGCGTGCCGTTGTACGTGCCGAAGTTCACGCGCCCGTTGCTCTGCATCACGACGTGCCTGTCGTAGCTGCTGCTCATCCCGGAGGACGTGTTGCCGAACCCGATGAGTTTGCCGCCCTTCGTGCTCGTCGTCTTGACCCACAACTCCGCCGTGAACGTCTGCGGCGCATCCCATGCTTCCTGGGCGATGCCGACGGCATTGGTCCCGTTGAACGTCGTCGCATTGCTGCCGGGAGTGATCCCACCGACGGCGCGCGTGACGGTGCCGGACAGTGCACCCGTGGGACCGCCACCAGCGGCATCGGTGAGCGCGGTGCCGCCGCTCTCGTCGAGGCGCCAGAACAGGTCGGGGCGGTCAGTCGACACCGTTGTCCCGTAGGCATCCGAGCCGGGGGTGCCCCAGCCGCCCGTGCGGCCGCTGGCGGTGTAGTGGGACTGCACATCGGTCTGCGACAGCGCCTTCGGGTAGACGGCGACGTCGTCGATGCTTCCTGCCAGCCCAGCGTCGGTGGGACGGTTCGTGAAGCCCGAGGTCTGGTCGGCGCCGATGCGCCAGAAGCCCGTGTACGACTTGGGCGTGGTCGCGGCCTGTGATCGCCCGACGCGCACACCGTCGACGAAGAGCTGCATCCCCGTGCCGTCGACCGTGCCGACGAGGTGGTGCCACTGGCCGTCGTTCACGCTGCCGCGGCTGAACACGGTGCGGTAGGCGCCATCGTTGATGGAGAAGTTCACGCGTCCGGCGGTGTCGAGGTAGAGCACGCGGTCGGTGCCGCCGGAGGACGAGGTCCCGGCGGCGGAGTCCCCGAAGCCGACGATGCGCCCTCCGCGTGTGCTCGTGGTGTTCACCCAGGCCTCGACCGACACCGCCGTGTCGCTCGGCAGCGCATCCACCGTCGTCATGCGTGGCGTACTGCCGCCGGCCGACGTGATCGCGGCATCCGTGTCGCCCTGCAGCGCCCCGGACGCTCCGAGCGTGAGTCCGGTGGGGATGCCGGGAGCATCGCCCACGTCGTCGAACAGCCGTGTGGCGCCGGCTGGCTCGCCGAGCCGCCAGTAGTGGGAGGCTCCGCTGGCGCGGACAGCGGAGCGGTAAGTCGAGCTCGCAGCGTCCGACACGGTGATCCACGGTGACCACGCGCTCCACTGGATATTGCCGTCGGCATCCTTCGCTCTCACCTGGTAACGCACTTGGCTCCCGGGAGTCTGCCCGCTGTCGACGATGCTCAGACTCGGCAGCGACCAGAAGCGACCGTCGGTGCGGGTGAACGTGGCGATCTTGGTCGCAGGGCTGCGGAAGACGTCATAGGTGAGGGCGGCGCCATCGCGGTCCCAGGCGCTGCTGAACGGTACACGCACCAGTCCACGTTCGTTCGAGTACGGCGTCGGCGTCATCGCGGCGGTGTAGATCGGACCGCTCAGATGCGGCGACACGGTGCGCTTACCGAAGCGGGCCAGCCCCTGCTGAGCGATGCCGTTCACTTTCGGGAACTCTCCGCCGAGGACGACATAGTTGCTGTTGCCGGTCACGCTCCATGCGGCCTGGCGTGCGGTTGTGTACGACCCGAAGTCGAGATCGGGGTACCAGTTCAGCAGACCCGCGTACGGCAGGCCGGTGAAGTCCCAGCCGTACGCATCCTTGCGCGTGATCGTACCCACGGGAGTCGTCGGCTCTGCCGTCGCTTTCATCCACCGCGAACGCGGATTCGTGTCGGGGAACCCGCCCACAACGCTGCAGTCGTGGTGGTGGCTCGCGACGTACAGCACGCCGTTCTGGGGGAAGGTGGAGTACGTGTCCCCGAGGCAGTCGTTGACCCAGTTCAGTGCGCCGGTGTATGGATCGGCCGCGAAGGTGCCCTCGAAGGAGGCTCCCGCGCCGAACGCATACCCCGAGCCGTAGACCTGCGTTCCGTCGGTGCTCAGGCTGGAGATGGCACCGTTGAGACCCGCGCTGCGGATGCGGTCGACGGCGGCCCAGGGCAGGCTCGCGCCGGTCGCAGCATCCAGCGACCCCATTCCGTACGCGGTGGCGCCGTTGAGCAGGGTGAAGGAGCCCGCCACGATCAGCCGCGACGAGTCGGGGCTGGTGAGCATGTCCCAGACGAACCCGTCGCCCGACGCGGTGGGAGCCCACGACGTCAGCGCGCCCGTCGTCGCGCTCCACGCCGCCAGTTCAGTGCGCGGTTGGCCGTTGCTGGAGCGGAAGTTCCCGCCCGCGTACACGGTGTCGCCGATGAACGAGAACGCGCGTACCTGTCCGTCGGTGCGCGGTGCCCACGGCGTGAGCGCACCCGTCGCAACATCGAAGGCGGCCACGTGTGCGCGCGCCTGGCCGTCGACGGTGGTGAAGTCGCCGCCGAAGTAGACGGTCTTCCCGTCGGGAGCGGCGCGCACGACAAGGCCTTGCGCGTCGAAGGCGTGCGCGAATCCCGCGACGGGGTTGCCGGTCGTGATGTCGAAGGCGAAGACATTGTTGGCGTCGATCTCGCCGGCGCCGCCCGCGGCGACCTGCGGCGGCCGCGCCTTCGTGAAGCTGCCTGTCACGTAGACGGTGGTGCCGACGACGGCCTGGCTCCAGACGACGCCGTTGATCTGCCAGGTCGGCAGCAGGTCGACGGTCACGGTCTCCGGTGCGGCCGGCGCGGGATCTGCCGCGGCGGCGGGTGCGGCGGCAAGACCGCCGGAGATGATCACCGCAGCCGCCAGGACGGGCGCGATCAGGCGGGTGAGGCGCGACGAGTGCGCGGCGGGTCGGGTCATGATGCTCCTCGGGCGGAGTGGGCAACGGATGCCGGGCGGAACACGGCGGGCCTCAGGTCAGCGCGCCGCGGAACACCGCGGAGGTGTGGAGGGCGTCGAAGTCGACGACGATCGTGAGTGGGGCGGAATGGTCCGTCGGCGCGGCGACCGCGTAGACGGCGGTCGTCGTCTGCCGGGGGTCTACCGTGCCGCTGAAGTCGCGCGCCCCGGACTCCGGGGTGTACACGGGGGTGAAACGGTTGCCCTCGGCATCCAGCACCGTCACGACCGACGTCGAAACGTCGATGGGCTGCGACGACCCGTTGGTGAGTTCGACGGTGAGCCGCGCGAACTCGCGTCCGGTCGAGGTGCCGGGTCCCTGCGACGTCTCTGCAGCGTAAGAGACGTCTGTGATCCGCAGAGTCACGCCGTCCGAGTACACGACCGGTGCGCCGGGAGCGGATGCCGCCGCCCCTACCGTGGCTGCTCCGCCGCCGATACGTCCGACTTTCGCGACGGGGGCGTCCGCGGCGGGCGGGGGTGCGTCGGCAGGCGTAGCGGTGGCTGCAGACGGTGCCGGGGTCGGCGGGGCCGTCGGCACCTGCGATGCTGCGGATGTCCCCTCGGCCGGCGGCTCCGAGCAGGCCGTGGCGGTCAGGATGATCGTGAGACCGAGGGCTGCCGCGGCGATGCCGGTCGTGGCGCGTCGGGACAGGGGGTGTGCGGATGTCGCGATCATTCGCTTCACCGTCCTCCTCCATCGAGCACGAGGGGCTTCCCCGCGTGGGCGTGTGGCGCCACCCGATCGAGTGCGAGCGCGTCGGGGTCTCCGATGCGCTCGGCCAGGGCATCGGAGAGGGCACGATGGTAGGTGTCGGGGGCGTGGCGCCGTCGCACCGTCTCGGCATCTCGCCACGCTCGGTCGCGCATTGCCGGCCAGTCGCGGCGCACTCCCTCGAGACCCCTCGCGAGGGCGTCGGCACTGTCGGCCGGAACGAGGATGGCCGCTTCGAGCCCGCCGGAGGCCTCGCGCAGCCCCGAATGATCGGCCGCTACCACGGGACGCGCGCACATCAAGGCCTCGATCAGGACGTTGCCGAACGACTCGTCCCCGCGGGAGGGAACGACCGCCACGTCGGCAGCGGACACGATGTCCCACACTGTCCGCTGGAAACCGACGAGACGAACGCGGTCTTCGAGTGCGAGCCGCGCGATCTGCTCGCGGAGCTGTCGTTCGTACCACTCGTATCCGCGGAAGACGTCTCCGACGATGTCGAGTTCTGCGTCGATACCCGCGGCGCGGAGGCGATCGATCGCATCGATGGCGAGGTCCACTCCCTTTCGCGGCGACAGGCGTCCGACGTACACGACGCGTAGGGGTCCGTCGAGGCGGATACGGGCGGGCGACGGCCGATCGGGGCCGGCGATGCCGTTCAGGACGACCCGAGCCCGATCGCGGCGATCGAGCCATGCAGACCCCGAAACGCGACGACTGTTCTGCGAGTTGAAGATGACACCGCTCGCCCACCGCAGTGGTCTGGTCAGAAGCACACGCGCGGGCGCGGACAGTGCGGACTCGGCCTCGTGCACGTGCACGACGCTGGCGGCCCCCGCCCGGCGCGCGGCGCGCAGCCAGAACGGGATCGTCACGGTGTTCACCATCACGACGTCGGCTTCGAGATCGGCGACCAGGCGACGCATGCGCGGCGTCTGCACGGCGATCTCGCGGACGAGTCGTACGAGTCCGCCGGGCCGCAGAGCACTCTTCCGGATCACGGGCGCCTCGAGGAACACGACTTCTGCGCCCGCCGCGCGCAGCAGCGGGATGAGAGGACCGTCGTCCGAGCTTGTCACGACCACGTGCCAGCCCAGTTCGACGAGTCCGCGGACACCCTCGAGCATCATCCGGTCCGATCCGTAGAGGTCGGCGGAGGGGTTGGCGATCAGGACGGTACGACCGCGTGCGGCGGAGACCATCTCAGTGCTCCGGCCAGTACTCGTCGACCAGGCTCACCGTCGAGGCGATGTTGGCCCGGCTTGAGGCGCCGAAGACGATCGCTTCGAGGTTGGGCAGCGCGGTGACCCATTCGATCGCTTCGCGCGGCGAGATCGCACCACTCGCGAACACCGACATCGCGACGGCGCGGAACGGGCGCTTCTGCATCGCGTCGAGGTAGCTGTCCACGCCGCCGGACATACGGAAACCGAGCTTGTTGATGTTGGAGCAGACGATCGGGTTCTCCACGCCGGCGCGGTCGAGGTCGTCGAGCAGCCGCGGCAGGTTCATGGTGATGAAGCCCGGCTCGGCGTTGTAGCGCTTGCGGACATGATCCGCGAAGATGCGGAAGGCGTCCGTGAAGCCCAGGCCCGACAGCAGATCGACGATCACGTTCTGCAGCCAGATGACCGGCGTCGACAGACCCGAGAACATCTTCAGCTCGGCGTCGATCAGGAGGGTCGCGACGCCTTCGATGTCCTTGCGCGCGAACGACGAGGCGCCGCGCGCGATGGAATCCAGGAGGCCTTCTTCCGGCAGGAACCGGCGCACGGCGCCCAGGAAGCCGTCGTCGGTGACCGCGTTCGCGTACTTGTGCGCGTACGGCATGCAGGGGAAGAACGTCATCTGGTCGTAGCGGTCAGGATTCGCGCGCACCCGGTCGGCGATCTCGCCGATGCGATCGTGCGTGGTGCACATGAACGTATGGACGCCCTCGTCGTAGGCGGCATCCAGCACCGACATGATCGCGTCGCTGTCCTGGAAGCGCATCTGCTGGGCGCGCGCCTTCTCCTCGGACATGTGATTGACGCCGAAGAACTGGTTGTCTCCGAACAGCAGGCGGTCCATCGTCCGGGTGGACGGGGTGATCAGAGTCATCGTGCTTCTCCTCGCAGGGCGCGCAGTGCCGTGCCGAATCGGTTCGCGCGGCGGGGCGCGAGCGGGGTGATGGTGGCGGTGTGGCCGGATGCCGCCAGTCGTGCGTCGATGCGGGTCGCATCTTCGCTGATCATCGCGATGATGCGGTCGGTCGCTGCGGCGGAAGCGAAGTCGTTCTGGCCGTGGACGGCACGCGAGCGCACCCGCCAGACGAAGGCATCGAGTTGGGCGCTGTATTCCTCGCCGCGCAGGTAGAACCACGGTGCTTCGGTGAGGTCGGTGGTGTAGCGCACGTTCCAGCCCGCGCGGTACCCGTCCGGGATCTCCGCGGTGTCCCGCAGGTACACCTGAATCTCCTGACGGTCGGCGTGGATGCGTCCGTGCTCGCCCCACAGGGTGATCTTGGTGGTCATCTTCCGCTGCGACTCGTCGGACCAGTTCGCGATGATCTGCGCGGTGCCCTGCGGATAGTGCAGCGTCGCTGCGACGGCGTCGTCGATCTGAGCAGAGAAGATGCTCGTCAGCTGGCTCCCGCTGACCGATTCCGGCTCGCCGAGATACCACGTGAGCAAGTTGAGCGGGTGCGCCGCATAGTCGTAGAGGCAGCCGCCGCCGGTGGCTCGCTGGCTGCGCCATGTGCGACCGGCGGGCTTCAGAACCACCGGCCCGTATGCTTCGGCGAGGGCGGTCTGCACGGTGCCGATCGCGCCGAGCTCGAGCAGCCGCTGCACCTCCCGGAAGGCGCCGACGAAGCGGTTGTGGTAGCCGACCTGTGTGACGATGCCGTTCTCTTCGGCGAGGGCGGCGAGTTCGATGCTCTCGGCGGGGTCGATGACGAGCGGCTTCTCGCAGAACACGTGGATGCCTCGACGGAACGCCTCACGGATCATCCCGGCGTGCAGGTGCGTCGGCGTCGCGACGATGATGGCTTCGGGCGCCGCCTCGTCGAGCATCTTGCCGAGGTCTTTGTAGGTCGCCACTCCGGTGTACTTCGACAGGATGTCGAGCAGATAGCCGGTGGCGTCGCACACCCCGACGAGGTTGACCTCCGGGTGCGCCTTGATCATGGACAGGTGAGAGAGCCCCATTTTGCCGAGGCCCACGACGGCGACATCGATCACACCAGCACCTCCGTTCGTTGTGAAACATGGCCGTGGCGCTCGAGCGCCGTGAGCAGTGCGTGCTCGTACTGGGCGCCGATGTGCTCCCAGGTGAACTCTTCGCGGTACCGGGCTCGACTGGCTTCGCCCATCCGGTGCAGGCGCTCTGCGTTCGGGAGGAGCTCGTCGAGCTTGTCTGCGAGGTCGTCGGCATCATGGAAGTACGCGTTGTCGGGGCCGGCGACCCAGCTGTTGTAGCGGTTGTCGTGGGCGATGACGGCGTTGCCCGCGCCCATCGCCTCCACCAGCGACGGATTCGTGCCGCCCACGGTGTGCCCGTGCACGTAGACAGCCGCGTGCAGGCGCAACGCGGCGAGCCGATCCGCGTCGAAGATCGCCCCCGGGAACCGCACCTCGTCCGAGGCTGCCGCGCGGACGGCGAGGTGGTACGGGTCGGTGTCGGTGTACGGACCGACCACGACGAGCGGCATCCCGCGGCGACGTGCCGACCAGGCGGTCACGATCTCGAGGACGGAGTTCTCCGGAATCGGCCGGCAGACGACGATGCCATACGCACCCGGGGCGAGCGCGAGGTCGGAGACCGGCGCGACGGGCGCGTCGACGATCTCGGGTGCACCGTAAGTGATGGTCTGCACGCGTCGTGCACCGAAGTGACGCCGGAGATAGGCGGAGATGACGGGGTGGTCGCCGATGAGCACATCTCCGACGAGGCCGGCGAGGCGCTCGTTGCCGAGGAGGATGGCCTGTTTGGCGAGTCCCCAGCGCCGGCGGGTCCACTCCATTCCGTCCATGTTGATGACGTTGGGAATGCCGCGAAGACGCGGCATCACGTCGAGGACGCCGGTGTTGTACCCGAACGTCAACCAGACATCGCCGTCCTGGTGCTGCCCAGTCGCGTGGCGGATGGAGACGAGGTCGAAGTGCGACGTTCCCTTCCACCCTTCGCGCGGCTCGGGGATGAGAACGCGTTCGATGCCGTTCCAGCGGTCGGAGGTGATCGCGCCGTCGCCGTCGAGCTGGCAGTAGACCACGACGTTCCAGCCACGATCGCGCAGATACATCGCCACGTGCTGCGCGGCGGTCTCGAACCCGCCGTAGGCGGCGGGGACGCCGTGAGTGCCGAGGATGCGGACCGTGCGTGCCATCAGTACGCTCCGTCCGGTCGCAGCATGACCTTGACGGTCCGCCACATGATCAGGATGTCGGTCATCACCGTCCAGTTCTCCACGTACCGCAGGTCGAGCCGGACGCTCTCCTCCCAGCTGAGGTCGCTGCGCCCGCCGACCTGCCAGGGGCCGGTGATGCCCGGCTTGATGTAGAGGCGACGGAAGACGCTGTCGTCGTAGGTGGCGACTTCGCTCGGAAGAGGAGGGCGCGGGCCGACGACACTCATGTCGCCGATCAGCACGTTCCAGAACTGGGGAACCTCGTCGAGCGAGTACTTCCGCAGGATCCGGCCCACGCGGGTGACCCGAGGGTCGTTGTGCATCTTGAACAGCGGGCCCGCGCCCTCGTTCGCCGCAAGCAGCTCAGCGCGCTGCTCCTCGGCATCCACGGCCATCGAGCGGAACTTGATCATTCGGAACTCGTGGCCGTCACGACCGACCCGTGCTTGGGGAAAGAACAGCGGGCCGGGCGAGTCGAGCTTGATCGCGATGGCGATGACCGCCGCGATCGGTGCGAAGAAGAGGAGCGCGATCGAGGCGACCGCGATGTCGAGTGCGCGTTTGGCGACGTAGGCGCGACCGGTGAACGACGCGATCTCGACGTGGATGAGCGGCAGGCCCTCGACGGGCCGCAGCGACATGCGCGGCCCGGCGACATCGGAGACGCGGCTGGAGATGACCAGCTCCGCGGCGGTGTTCTCCAGCTGCCAGGCGAGGTGCTTGACCTCGTCGACGCCTTCGTCTCCACGGCTGGCCATGATGATCGTGTCGGCGTCGAGCGCTGCGGCGGCTTCGGCCACGCTGTGCGTGCGCATCGCCGGGTAGATGGCGTCGCCGACCCGCAGGCTGTCGAGGTCGTCACCGCGCAGCGAGGTGCCGACCACCTGGTAGCCCAGGCCGGGATCGGCGATCGAGCGGATCACGTACTCGACGTCCGCGCGGTCGCCGACCACGATCGCGCGCGTCGTGTACGCGCCCGCCAGTCGGCGGCGGATGAGCCACCGGCGCCAGAGCCAGCGCTCGAAGAGCAGGGCGCTGATGCCGAGGGGCAGCGCGACGAAGAGCTGTGCGCGGATGCCGTCGACATCGATGGCCACATCGATCATCGCGAGAAGCCCGAACGCGAATCCGGTCGCATGGATCAGGCGGGTGTACTCGGCGGCGCCCGAGCCGATGAGCTTGACGTCCCGCGTCACGAAGGCGGAGAGCATCAGGAGCCAGATCACGGCCGTGGCGGCGGCGATCTGGAAGACGAGGCCAGGATCGGCGACGGCGAGCGGGCCGCTCACCGCGCCGATCGAGACCACCGAGGCCACTGCGCAGGTGAAAACGACGGCGGCGGCGTCGCTCGTGCGCAGGATCCAGCGGTAGCGACGTTCCCACGACTGTCGGCGCTCGAGAGCACGCGACGGTGGTGCAGCCGCAGACGCCCGGGACGCGATGGTCGGGAACGGTGAAACGAACCCGGTCGTCGCGATGCCCGTGGCGTCGTGAAGCGCGCTCATCGTGTGATCCCCAGCACGGACGAACGCAGCAGTGCAGTCGGCATTTTGCCCCCCAGCAAACCGACGGACGAATCGAAATCCGTCCACCCCCAGTAAGACGACGCGAAGACCCCCGTCTCCTGCGGACCAACCCCCCGGCTGTCACGCGTGCGTCGTGAGTGACTCTACCCCGCGAATCGCGTCGAGCGCCACCGCGAGTATTCAACCTGTGGACGGATGCCGTTCATCGAGCATTTCGCGGTCGTTGAGCGACGCGCCGTGCGCCGAGTCGAATTGCCCTACCCCAGTGCGTCGACGACGGCTGCCCGTCGCTGCGGGGCCACGCGCGGCGCGGCATCCCAGATCTGCGTCATCCGCTCGGCGTCGAACGCCGGCCAGCCGGGGTCTCCCGTGGCGATGAACGAGACCCAGGCGCGATGCATGTCGCGCGCGAGATCCGCCGGCGCGTCGTGTCCGGCGAGCTTCACGGCTTGGTCGGTGTTCAGCGTGTCGAACACGAACCCGAGCTCCAGCGCGTGGGCGGCGCGCAGGCCCCGAACCGGGCTCTCCCAGGCGAACTCGTAGAGGTAGGTCGGGGCTTTCCGCGCGCGGGCGATGCGCGTGGCGGGCGCGCGCAGGAGACGCTCGGTCAGCAGCTGACCGAGCACTTCACCCGCACTCGCATCCGGCAATGCCGTGCGCACCGCGCGGGCGGCGCGTTCGGGGGTGCGCAGGGCCCGCCGGGCGAGCCACGCCTTCGCCGGGCTGATCTCCGCGAGGGCGTCGGGTGTCAGCCAGAGGCGGTACTCGTCGGTGTTGGTGCCGATGAGGATCGGCAGATCGAGGTCGGCGAGGGCGACCTCCGGCGACGTGGGAAGCGTCTCGGCGTCGACGGCGAGGGCGAATCCGGGTGCGCCACGCAGGGGCGACGACCCGGCGGCGATCTGCGAGCGTGCCTGCAGCAGGTCTGCCGTTGCCCGCGCGGCGAACGCGTCACGTGTGGGCGGGATGCCGAGTCGGCGCGCGATCGCGTCGGACGCGCGGCGCGCCTTCTGCGGCGAGGTCGCCTCCAGCGGCCCGGATTGGATGATCGCCCCCGCGACGAGCGCGCGGGATGTCGGGCGTGCGAGCAGGGCCGCGACCAGGGCGCCCCCGGCCGACTCACCCATCAGGGTGATGCGGGCGGGATCGCCGCCGAAAGCGCCGATCTCGGCGTGCACCCACTCCAGCGCCCGCGCGACGTCGAGCAGCCCGAGGTTCAGCGGGGCGCCCTCGAGCACGCTGAACCCTTCGACGCCGAGGCGGTAGTTGACCGACACGAAGACGACGCCGTCTCGGGCGAAGGCGGTGCCGTCGTAGGTGGGCTCGGCGGCGGCGCCGCGCTCCAGGGCACCGCCGTGGATCCACAGGACGACGGGGGATGCCGCGGCATCCGCGGGGCTCCACACGTTCGCGGTGAGGATGTCGTCGCCGTCGATCACCGGGCAGCTGAGGAGCTGGCCGATCGGGCCGCCGTAGGGCGACTGCGGCGCGGTCGCGCCGAACTCTGACGCGTCGCGGACTCCGCTCCAGGCCGTGGGCGCCGCGGGGGCGCGGAAGCGGCGTTCGCCGACGGGGGCGGCCGCGTAGGGGATGCCGAGGAACCGGCTGATTCCGTCGGTCTGGGTGCCGCGGAGGGCACCCGCACCGATAGTGACGTCGACGGGGAGGGGCGGCGAATCGGGCATCTCCATAGGCCTCACCCTACGGGCGCGCGCCGACCCGGGCTGGCCGGCTTGTCGGTCATTCTGCCGACAGGCAGCGGACGGTGCGGTGTCTAGCCCGGCGAGATGACGCCGCCGCCTACGCTGGGACCATGAGCGTCGAGACGGGAGAGCCGGAGGCATGGGCGTGGCCGGGGCCGAGTCCCGTATCGGTAGGCGGTCTCTCGCGGCACGAACTCGCGGCGAGGCTGCGGGAGCACGGGGTCGGTATCAACGCCCACGCCGAGACTCTTCTGGCTCACTCGGCATTCGACACCCGCCCCGCCGAGCGCGTCGAGATCGTCGCGCGCACCGTGCACGAGTTGGGCCTGGCAGACGGCGGGACCTTGCCGGAGGTGTTCGCTGCGGCGGCATCCCTCGGCTGGGGGCTCTGCCCGCCAGATGCCGCGCCCTACCTTCGGCTGGCGTGGCTCGCGCAACCGAATTCGACCGACTCGATTCTGTCGGCCGGACGTTCTCCGCAGGGCGCGCTGAAGGTCGCGACGGCGCCGATCAGCGACGATGTCGAGGTGCCGAAGGGGTTCTACCTTCGCGTGGTGGACGGGGTTCCGTGGCTGCGCGGCTACCGCTGCGACGACGAGTACCGATTCGCCCCGGACGACGTGTTCGCGTTCCGGGTCTACGGCTGAGTGCTGGGTTCTCGGTCGACGGCGGTCAGGAGTCCGTGGATGCCGCGTCGAGCGCGATGACCAGCTTCTGCGCCGAGACGCCGCGACGAAGCGTGTCGATCGCCCCCTGAATCGCCGCGAGCCCCGACCCGGCGAGGCGCGCCTGCGGATACGGCACGTGTGCGCCCGAGGCGAGGGCTCGGGGCAGGTAGTCGCCCCAGATCGCCGGCCCGACGGGCGAGGTCGCGATGGCGCTTCCCCAGATGAACGAGGCGCGGATGCCGCGGGTGCGACAGCGGAGTTGCATGAGGGCGGTGCGTGTTCCGAGGCGCAGGAACAGGCGGATCCGGCTGAGCGAGAGTCCGCGGCGGCGCGGTTGGTCGTAGAACGAGACCGGTGGGCTGGCCATCGCGATCCTGGCGGCGCCGGTGGCCCGCGCGATCTTGCGGCAGGGCTCCGCCGAACCCACGGCGATGGCGAGGATGCCGGCGACGGGGGAGGCGTCGATCGCGTCGATGATCCGCTCGACGGCATTCGGGTCGCGGTAGTCGAACACCGCCTCTGCGCCGAGGCGCGTCATCTGCTCGTGGTTGCGGGGGGATGCCGTCGTGATGACGCGATAGCCCGCCGCGCGGGCGAGCTGGATCGCGTTGCCGCCGACGGCCGTCGCCCCGCCCCACACCACGACGACGTCCGCGCGCGGCGCCGCCGCCCCCAGCGCGGAGTAGTCCAGCGCGAGCTGGTCGGCTTCGAAAAGACCCGCTGCGGCCGTCGACACCGCCAACGGCAACACCGCGGCATCCTCGAAGAGCAGGTCGTCGGGCAGTCGGGCGGCAAGGCTCGCGTCGACGGAGACGTAGGCCTGAAATCCGCTCTCGCCGATGGCATCGCGGCCCTTCTCCAACCCGATCGCGTAGGCGACGACCCGGTCGCCGACGGCGAAGGTGTCGATGCCGGGGCCGGCACCGACGACGGCACCCGCGACGTCCTCGCCGAGGATCACCGGGTAGCGCAGCCACCCGTACATGACCGCGCCGTTGGACTGGATGATCGCGTCGAGCGGGTTCACCGCCAGCGCGCGCACCTCGATCAGCAGCTGGCCCGGGGCGGGGGTCGGCATCGGTGCCTCGCGAACCGTGAGCTCGGCGTACGGGGCGTCGATCCACGCCGCGGTGTTCTGTCTCATGTCTGCGTCCGTCCGTCGGTGATGACACGTAATGTCATCATGCAAATGTTACGGCACGTCGTGTCATCATGGGAGCATGCCCCGATGGTCTCCGGATGCCGCGCTCCGGCTCGAAGACGCCGCGATGCGCTTGTTCGAGCGGCACGGATTCGCGGGGACGACCGTTCCGCAGATCGCCGAGGCGGCAGGTCTGACGACGCGCACGTTCTTTCGTCACTTTCCCGACAAGCGCGATGTGCTGTTCCTGCGCGACCGCGAGTTTCCTCAGGCCGTCGCGGATTTCATGGCGGCGGTTTCGCCTGAGAGCTCGGGTTCCGCGGTTGTGCGCGAGGGTCTGCTCGCCGCATGCCGTGGTCTGCAGGGGTGGCGCGCGCCGATCGCGCGTCGACGCCGCATCGTCCGCAGCGAGCCTGCGCTGCACGAGCGCGATCTTCTCCGCAGCCACCATCTCGGGCGCGCGATCGAGGAGGCGCTGACTCACCGCGGCATCGACGCGCGGCACGCGCGCACGCTGGCCGCGATCGCCGTGACGTGCTTCGAGCTCGCGATGGACCGGTGGCTGGAAGGTCCGGCAGAGGTGTCTTTCGAGGAGTCGCTCGCCTCGGTGTGGGAGGACATGCGCGACGGCCTCGGCGGCTGACGCGGAGATCCGCGTTCTCGGCATCCGTCGACTGTGTCGTCAGCCCGGTTGGCCGTTGTCGACGTTGCGCGGGCTCCGGCGTTCGCAGAGGATGGCGCCGACCGGGCGGCGGCCGCGCTCCGAGCGCCGGTGGGTTTCGATGACGTCGAAGCCGGCCGCGTCGAGCCGCGCCTGCAGCTGCGATGCCGGCCAGCGGTAGGCACGCGTGACCGCGTGGTCGAAGGGCTCGATCTGCTCGCCCTCGAAGTAGCCGAGCAGCAGCGTGCCCCCGTGACGAAGGACGCGGGCGAACGCGCTCAGCGGCGCCACGATGCGCTCGGGCTCGTGGTGGATCGTCGAGAACCACGACAGGATGCCGCCGACAGCGCCGTCGTTCTCGTCGATCGCATCGATGCTGCCGAGGTCGAATCTGACACCCGGATAGGTCGCGCGAGCGCCGTCGATGAACGCGGGCACGAGATCGAAGCCGCGAATGCCCACGCCTCGCTGGTGGAGGTGGTGGGTCCAGTGCCCCGGTCCGCATCCCGCATCCAGAATGGGGCCGGATGCCGCGGCCGCCCAGGTCTCGACGAGGTGTCTGTCGCTGGGGTGCACGGCGGTCATCGATCCGACGACCTCGACGTACTCGGCCGCTCGTGCAGCGTAGGCGGCAGCGACATCGGTCACACCACGAGGGTAGAACGGATGCCGGGGGTGGGGCCGTTCTCCTAGAGTGAGCCTGCCTCGGTTGCCTGTCTGTTCCGTGCGCCGCCGCTCGATCTTGATGTGCGCCAACGCGCTCAGCTACGAATCAGCACGGAACCCGGATCTGCCAGTCGATGGGTAGGACCGGCCCAGACCGGCCCGACATCCCTGCGATTTCGTGTCGCCTGCACCGCGTCGTTTCGACTCGCTGCGCTCGCTCAACGACCGGGGGGGCGCCCGCTGTATGTCCGCGGAAGCCGCCGCTCACCAGCCCAAAGCAAAACCCCCGCCATGTAGAAGCTAGGCGAGGGTTTCTGGGACCGTTGTAACGACGGTCCGTGTGGCTCCGACGGGCGTCGATCCCGTGACCTCACGATTTTCAGTCGTGCGCTCTACCAACTGAGCTACAGAGCCGCGCGGCATCCGCTTGAGAGAATCTGCCGCGTCCTACACGAAGGGCCCTCGATCTCGAAAGAAAAGGGCCCGTCGCTCGGAGCGACCCTGACGGGACTTGAACCCGCGACCTCCGCCGTGACAGGGCGGCACGCTAACCAACTGCGCTACAGGGCCATACGTATTCAGTTGTGTGTCGGAGAGTGACCCCAACGGGATTCGAACCCGTGCTACCGCCGTGAAAGGGCGGCGTCCTAGGCCGCTAAACGATGGGGCCGAGCGAACCCGGAGGCTCATTCTTACCGACGCTCAAGCATAAGAGATCATCCAGCAAATCGGAAATCGAGGGCGTGGGATGCCGCGTCGCGCGCTCTCCGCGGGGGAGGATGGCCGCGGGTGCGGCGCGTGCGAGCCTCCGATCTGCCCCGGTCTCCCAGCGGTTTCATCACCAGAAACCCCTGGGCGAATGTGACGAATGTTGTTAGTGTGACGTGTGTTGCCATCGCGGGATGGCGGGGGTCAACGCGCGTGAAAGACGGAGGTTCGAGGTGAAGACCGAGAAGGCCGCTTCGGCGGAAGACTGCGGTTGCGCGCCGACCGCCACGGAAATGGCGGGCCTGCGCGGCCCGATGAGCCGCCGGTCCGCCCTGGGCCTCGCGGGGCTCGGCGTTCTGAGCCTCGGCGCCGTCAGCGCCTTCGGCCTGCGGTTCAGCCCGTCCGCGTTCGCCGCCGACTACCCCTCGTGGGACGACGTACAGAACGCCAAGAACAACGAGGCCGCCAAGGCCAACGAAGTCACCCGTATCCAGGGTCTGATCGCCGCCCTACAGGCCGACGTCGCAGCGAAGCAGGCCGACGCCGAGCGTCTCGCCAACGAATACGTGCAGGCGCAGATCGACTTCGAGACCGCGTCCGACAACGCTGACGCTCTGCAGAAGCAGGCCGACGAAGAGTCGGCCCGCGCAACCGAGTCGGCCAAGAAGCTCGGCCGCCTCGCCGCCCAGCAGTACCGCGCCGGCGGCAGCGACCCGTCGATGGAGCTCTTCTTCTCCGGCTCCGCCGCCAGCGCCGACGACCTGCTCGCCAAGCTCGGCACGATGGACCGTCTGGTCGAGGCCAACCGCGGCGTCTACGCCGACGCGGTCAGCGCCCGCAACAACGCCCAGAGCCTGAGCGACAAGGCCAAGCTGGCCCGCGACGAGCGCGACCGTCTGCAGCAGGCAGCCCAGCAGAAGATGCAGGCCGCGCAGGATGCTGCCGCCGCCGCCCAAGCCGCGCTCGCCGAGCAGGACAAGAACCTCGGCACCCTCCAGGCGCAGCTCGCCGCGCTCCAGGACCAGACCGCGAAGACGGTCGCCGACTACCAGGCTGGCGTCGAAGCCGCGCGCAAGGCCGAAGAAGCCCGGCAGGCTGCGGCCGCCGAGGCCGCACGCAAGGCCGCCGAAGAGGCCGCCGCCAACGCCGGAAACGGCGGCGGTGGTGGGGGCGGCGGAGGCGGCGGCGGTGGCGGCGGTGGCGGAACGCCCGGCACCGACGGCTGGGTGCGCCCGGCATCCGGCTACATCAGCTCGTGGTTCGGCAACCGCGGCTCGGTCTGCGGCAACGGCGTGTGCACCAGCGGCGGCCACCGCGGCATCGACTTCGCCACCTCCTGCTGGTCGCCCATCTACGCCGCAGCCTCGGGCCGCGTCGTCTGGGCGCAGTACACCGGCGACTGGGGAAACTACGTCAAGGTCGACCACGGCGGCGGTGTCGTCACCGGCTACGCCCACATCGTCAGCGGCGGCTACAACGTCAACGTCGGCGACTGGGTCAACGCGGGCGACCTCATCGCCCATGTCGGCAACACCGGCGCCTCCACCGGCTGCCACCTGCACTTCGAGGTCTACTGGCAGGGCGTGCGCATCGACCCGGCGCCCGTGCTTTACGACCACGGCATCGACGTCTACTGACGAGTGCCGCAACGCAGAAGAGCGGATGCCGATCGGCATCCGCTCTTCTGCGTGTGAGACCAGGTCTCAAATGGTCTTGGGGGCGTGGCCCTCACCCTGGGTGGCGGTCTGCGCGTCCTCGTCCTGGAAGCGCTGGAACGCCTCGGCGACCAGGCGCTCGGCCTCTTCGGCTCCGGCCCACTGGTCGACCTTGACCCACTTGCCGGGCTCGAGGTCCTTGTAGTGCTCGAAGAAGTGGCCGATCTCGCCCTTGGTCCACTCGTCGAGGTCGTCGACGTCCTGGATGTGCGCCCAGCGCGGATCCTTCGCGAGCACGGCCACGACCTTGTCGTCGCCGCCGGCCTCGTCGAGCATCTTCAGCACGGCGACGGGGCGCACCTTCGCCATGACGCCCGGGTACAGGTCGCGGTCGAGCAGCAGCAGCACGTCGAGCGGGTCGCCGTCCTCGCCGAGGGTGTCTTCGAAGAAGCCGTAGTTCGCGGGGTAGCCCATCGGCGTGAACAGCACGCGGTCCAGGAACACCCGGCCGGTGCCGTGGTCGACCTCGTACTTCACGCGGCTGCCGCGCGGAATCTCGATGACGGCGTCGTATGCGCCCATGCTGGTTCTCCTTCGGAGGGTCTGGTGGATGCCGGCATCCAGCCTAGTCGGCGGGCTCGCAGTCGCTAGCGTGGATGCCGTGGACCACCGCCCCAGCCTCGACCCCGCCGTCGCCGAGATCCGTCGGGCGGTGCGCGCCGCCCTCGCGACGGTCTCCGGTCCCGTGCTGGTGGGCCTGTCGGGCGGCGCCGACTCGCTCGCGCTCGCCGACGCGGTCGCGTTCGAGGCGCCGAAAGCCGGGGTCACGGCATCCGCGGCGATCATCGACCACGGTCTGCAGGCGGGATCCGACCGGGTCGCCGCCCGCGCGGCCGCCGTCGCAGAGGAGCGGGGCCTGCCCGCCCGCGTCATCCGCGTCGAGGTCGGCACTGAGGGCGGGCCCGAAGCCGCTGCCCGCGATGCCCGCCGTGCCGCCCTGCTCGCCGCCGCGAAGGATGCCGGGGCCGAAGCGATCCTGCTCGCCCACACCCTCGACGACCAGGCCGAGACGGTCCTCATCGGCCTGGCCCGTGGCTCCGGCGCCGCGAGCCTCGGCGGCATGTCGCCCGACCGCGTTGAAGACGGCATCCGCATCCTCCGCCCCCTGCTCGACGTGCGCCGCGCGACCACCCGCGCCGCGTGCACCGCGGCGGGCCTGCCGCCGTGGGAAGACCCGCACAATCTCGACCGCCGGTTCCTCCGCGTGCGCGTGCGCCAAGACGTCATGCCCGTGCTCGAAGCCGAGCTCGGCCCCGGCGTCGCCGAGGCGCTCGCCCGCACGAGCGATCAGCTGCGTGAGGATGCCGCCGCTTTCGCCGAGATGATCGACGAGACCATCGAAGACATCGTCGAGCACGCCTCAGCCGGCATCGCGGTGTCGGTTCCCGCGCTCGCCGCCAACCCGCCCGCGCTGCGTCACCGCATCATCCGCCACGTCGTCGCGAGCGAGTTCGGCGTGAGCCTCACCCGCACCCAGACCCTCGAGGTCGCCCGACTCGTCACCGACTGGCGTGGCCAGGGCCCGATCGACCTCCCCGGATGCCGCGCCCACCGCAGCGGCACCCGACTCGTTTTCACGGCGGCCGACTGAGCCGCCGCGTGAGGAGCGCCTAAAATCGAGGAATGCGCGCAGCCGACATCGCTGACCAGTTGTCCACCGTCCTCGTCACCGAGGAACAGATCCACGAGAAGCTCGGCGAGCTGGCTCAGCGCGTCGAGGCCGACTACGCCGGCAAAGACCTGCTGCTGATCGGCGTGCTGAAGGGCGCCGTCATGGTGATGGCCGACTTCTCCCGCAAGCTCCGCCGCGACGTGGTCATCGACTGGATGGCCGTCTCCTCCTACGGTGCCGGTACCAAGTCCAGCGGCGTCGTACAGATCCGCAAGGACCTCGACACCGACCTCACCGGCAAGCACGTCCTCATCGTCGAGGACATCATCGACTCCGGCCTCACCCTCAGCTGGCTGCTGGAGAACTTCGCCTCCCGCGGTGCGGCATCGATCGAGATCCTCGCTCTGCTGCGCAAGCCCGAAGCGGCCAAGGTCGAGATCGACTGCCGCTACGTCGGCTTCGACATCCCCACCGACTTCGTCGTCGGCTACGGCCTCGACTACGACGAGCGCTTCCGCAACCTCCGCGACGTCGCGGTGCTCGCGCCGCACGTCTACAGCTGACACCGGCGGGGCGAGGGGCGTTTCGACTCGCTCCGCTCGCTCAACGACCGGCGGTGCGCGGCCGCTCCCGGTTCGCCTGTGGCGAATGCACAGACGCCCCATAGTCGCCGCGCGGTAGCCTGAGCGGATCATGGACTTCAAGAAGCTCAGCCGCAACCCGTTCGTCTACGTGTTGCTCATCGGCGCCCTGTTGCTGATCGGCATGTCGCTGATCTCGACGCTCACCGGGGCCAAGCAGATCACGACGCAGGAGGGGCTGAACCTCCTGAAGGGCGGCACCGTCACGCAGGTGACGAACACCGACGGCGACCAGCGGGTGGACATGACCCTGTCCGCGCCGTTCCAGGGCGCCAACCAGGTGCAGTTCTACTACGTCGGCGCGCGCGCCAACGAGGTCGTCTCGGCCGTGGATGCCGCGACCCCGAAGGACGGCTACAACGACGTCGTCCCGCGCACCACCTTCTTCGAGAGCCTGCTCTCGCTGCTGATCCCGATCCTGTTGCTGGGTCTGCTCTTCTGGTTCTTCTTCTCCGCCGCCCAGGGCGGCAACAGCAAGGTCATGCAGTTCGGCAAGTCCCGCGCGAAGCTCGTGACGAAGGAGACCCCGACGGTCACCTTCGCCGACGTCGCCGGTGCCGACGAGGCCATCGAGGAGATGCAGGAGATCAAGGACTTCCTGAAGGATCCCGCGAAGTTCCAGGCCGTCGGCGCCCGCATCCCGAAGGGCGTGCTGCTGTACGGCCCTCCCGGAACCGGCAAGACCCTGCTCGCGCGCGCCGTCGCCGGAGAGGCGGGCGTGCCGTTCTACTCCATCTCGGGCTCCGACTTCGTCGAGATGTTCGTGGGCGTCGGCGCGAGCCGCGTGCGCGACCTGTTCAACCAGGCCAAGGAGAATGCCCCCGCGATCATCTTCATCGACGAGATCGACGCCGTCGGCCGCCACCGCGGCGCCGGCATGGGCGGCGGTCACGACGAGCGCGAGCAGACGCTCAACCAGATGCTCGTCGAGATGGACGGCTTCGACCCGAAGGCGTCGGTGCTGGTCATCGCCGCCACCAACCGTCCCGACATCCTCGACCCGGCGCTTCTGCGCCCGGGCCGCTTCGACCGCCAGATCGGCGTCGACGCCCCCGACCTCAAGGGTCGCCAGCGCATCCTCGAGGTGCACGGTCGCGGCAAGCCCCTCTCGCCGTCGGTCGACCTCGCCGTCATCGCGCGCAAGACGCCCGGCTTCACCGGCGCCGACCTCGCCAACGTGCTCAACGAGGCGGCGCTGCTGACGGCGCGCTCCAACGCGCAGCTCATCGACATGCGCGCGCTCGATGAGGCCATCGACCGCGTCATCGCCGGCCCGCAGCGTCGCACGCGCATCATGAAGGACAAGGAGAAGCTCATCACCGCGTACCACGAGGGTGGTCACGCCCTCGCTGCGGCGGCGATGAACAACACCGACCCCGTCACGAAGGTCACGATCCTTCCGCGCGGCAAGGCCCTCGGATACACGATGGTGCTGCCACTCGAAGACAAGTACTCCGTCACCCGCAACGAGCTGCAGGACCAGCTCACCTACGCCATGGGCGGCCGCGTGGCGGAGGAGATCGTCTTCCACGACCCGACCACCGGTGCGAGCAACGACATCGAGAAGGCCACCGGCATCGCCCGCAAGATGGTCACCGAGTACGGCATGACCACCGATGTGGGACCCGTCAAGCTCGGCTCCTCCTCCGGCGAGGTCTTCATGGGCCGCGACATGGGTCACGGCCGCGACTTCTCCGAGCGCATCGCCGAGCGCGTCGACAAGCAGGTGCGCGACCTCATCGAGCAGGCACACAACGAGGCCTACGAGGTGATCAACGCGAACCGCGACATCCTCGACAAGCTCGCCCTGGCCCTCCTGGAGAAGGAGACGCTGGACCACCTGGAGCTCGCCGAGATGTTCCGCGACGTCAAAAAGCTGCCCCCGCGCCCCCAGTGGCTCTCCAGCGACGACCGCCCCGTCTCGATGCTGCCGCCGGTGGATGTGCCCCGTCGTCAGGACGAGGCCGGGCTGGCCGCGGCATCCGTCGCGGAGGAGCAGCACGCGACGCAGACCGCGGCGCAGCGGCGTCCGAGCGGGCAGGCGCGCCCCGCCACCGCCTAGGCTCGTGACGTGGCCGTCGATCGAGACCGCGTCGCCGCCGCCGTGCGCGACATCCTCGTCGCGATCGGGGAGGACCCCGATCGCCCGGGGCTGAAGGCGACCCCGCAGCGCGTCGCCGACGCCTACGCCGACTTCTTCGCGGGGGTGGGACAGGATGCCGCCGAGCCGCTGGCCCACACCATCAGCGTCTCCCGCGGGCCGGCGCCCGACACGTTGCCCTCCGGCGCGGTGCTGCTGCGCGACATCCGCTTCCGCTCCGTCTGCGAACACCACCTCCTGCCCTTCGCGGGACGCGCGCACATCGCGTACCTGCCGGGTGAGCAGGTGGTGGGCCTCGGGGCGCTGCCCAAAGTCGTCGACGTGCTCGCGGCCCGACCGCAAGTGCAGGAGCGGCTGGGGGAGCAGATCGCCGACACCATCGCCGCGGCCCTCGATGCGCGCGGTGTGCTCGTCGTGCTCGCCGCCCGCCACGAGTGCGTCACGATGCGCGGGGGACGCCAGCCCGATGCCGCGACCATCACGATCGCCGCGCGCGGTGAGCTCGCCGAGCCGTCGGCGCGCGCCGAGATCATGATGCTCGTGACGGGGACGCCCGCATGACCGCGATCATGGGCATCGTCAACGTCACCCCCGACTCGTTCAGCGACGGCGGGCGCTTCCTCGCGGCCGACGCCGCGATCGCGCACGGCCGCTCCTTGCTCGCCGACGGCGCCCACATCCTCGACGTCGGCGGAGAGTCGACCCGGCCGGGCGCCGAACGCGTCGCCCCCGCCGAGGAGCAGGCGCGCGTGCTGCCGGTCGTCGCGGCTCTCGCCGCCGAGGGCGCCCTCGTGAGCATCGACACGATGAACGCGAGCACCGCGCAGGCGGCGATCGACGCCGGGGCGCGCATCGTCAACGACGTCTCCGGCGGGCTGGGAGATCCCGACATGCTCGGGGTCGTCGCGGCATCCGACGTCGACGTCGTCCTGCAGCACTGGCGGGGCCACTCCGCCGACATGTACGCCCACGCCGCCTACGCCGATCTCGCCCGTGACCTCGTCGCCGAGCTGGAGGGGCGGGTCGGCGCGGCTGCGGCCGCCGGGATCTCGCCCGATCGGATCATCCTCGATCCGGGCATCGGCTTCGGCAAGCGCGGTGCGCAGAACTGGGAGGCGCTGCGCGCCCTCGGGCAGATCGTCGCGATCGGTCCGCGCGTCCTCGTCGGCACCAGCCGTAAGCGCTTCCTCGCCGAGGCGCTGGCGGGTGCCGAGGGCGTGGAGGTCTCGACCTCCCGCCGCGATCTCGCGACCGCTGTCACGAGCGTCCTCGCGGCGCAGGCCGGCGCATGGGCCGTGCGCGTGCACGACGTCGCCGCCACGAGCGATGCCCTCACGGTGTGGAGCCGGTGGAACGGCGAGAACGACGGAGGAGGCGCATGAGCGACCGCATCACTCTCACCGGCATCCGGGCCACCGGGTACCACGGGGTCTACGCGCACGAGCGCCGCGAGGGGCAGGTCTTCATCGCCGACGTGGCGCTGGAGCTCTCGCTCGCCGCCGCCGCTCAGAGCGACGACGTCGCCGACACCGTGCACTACGGCGAGTTCGCCGACCAGGTCGCCGCGGTGCTCTCCGGCGAGCCGGCGGACCTGCTCGAGACCGTCGCCCAGCGCATCGCCGATCGCGCTCTCGCGTACGCGCGGGTGGATGCCGTCGAGGTCACGATCCACAAACCGCAGGCGCCCATCACGGTGCCGTTCGACGACGTGAGCGTGACGATCCGTCGCGCTCGTGAAGGAGTGCCCGCATGAACCGCCGCCTCGCGCAGGGCTTCTCCGACGACATGCCCGCCCGCGACTCCGCAGAGACGATCGCGGTGATCGCGATCGGCGCCAACCTGGGCGACCGGCAGGCGACGATGACGGCGGCCCTCGAAGAGCTCGCGCGCCTGCCGCTGACGACGCGCGTCGTCGCCTCCGCGCCCATCGAGACGGTCGCGCTGACGCTGGACGGTCCGGATGCGGACGCGCCGGCCTACCTGAACGCTGTCGCGCTCGTGACGACCCGTCTCGCCCCCTCCGTGCTGCTGGGCTACCTCCACGCCATCGAGGAGGCGCACGGCCGGCCGCCGCGCCGGGTCGATGACCTCCGCTGGCAGAGCCGCACGCTCGATCTCGATCTCATCGCCTACGGCGACGTGCGCTCGGACGATCCGGCGCTGACCCTGCCGCACCCGCGCGCGGCGGAGCGGACGTTCGTGCTCGAGCCGTGGCTGCACGTCGACCCCGAGGCCGTGCTGCCCGGCGTCGGTCGCGTGCGCGACCTCCTCGCAGACCTGCGCGATGCCGAGGCGTCCGCGGATGCCGAGCCGGCGCCGGACGGGGGCCCGGCGTGAAGCGCACCAAAGCGGGCACGATCGTCGTCGCCATCGCGATCGGCGTGTTCCTCGGGTTCGCCGTCGACCAGGTGCTGACGGCGACAGGCCGCCCCGCCTTCACGCCGTCGTTCCTGTTGCCGATCCTGCTCGTGCTGCTCGGCATCGCCCTCGTGCTGTTCGCCCTGCCGATCCGTCGGGCGACCGCCGGTGCGCAGACCGCGCCGGTCGATCCCTTCCGGGCCGTCCGCGTCGCGATGCTGGCCAAGGCGTCGACCCTTGTCGGCGCCGGTGTCGCCGGTGTCGCGGCGGGACTTCTGGCCTTCCTGATCACGCGACCGGTGGCGCCCTCGTTAGGCTCGACAGGACCGGTGATCGCCGCGATCGTCGGCGGCCTCGTGCTGGTCGCGGCGGGGCTCGTCGCCGAGCACCTCTGCACCATCCGGAAGGACGACGATGACGAACACCCCGGACCTCCCGAACCAGGATTCGGCCTCTCCCACCACGACTGACCTCGAGCCCGGGGGTGGCGTGCTCGACGCGGGGACCTACGACCGCCTCCTCGAGCCGCGCAGCGCCAACCGGCTGCCGCTCGGCGACGGCACCTGGCACCTGCTGTCGCGCAACTACGTCTGGGTGCGGCTGATCTCGACGCTCGCCTTCCTCGCGCTGGTCCTCGCCGCCGCCGTGGTCGGCGCCGTCCTGCTGCGGCTCGGCTGGGTGTGGATTCCGGCGGGAGTCGTCACGGTCGTGACGGTGTGGACGCTCGTGATCCTCCCGCGCCAGGCCCGCGCCTACGGCTACCAGCTGCGCGAGGACGACCTCGTGTTCCGCCGCGGCATCCTCTGGCAGAGGATGGTCGCGGTTCCTTACGGCCGGATGCAGCTCGTCGACATCACCCACGGTCCCCTCGACCGGGTCTTCGGCATCGCTCAGCTCAAGCTCGTGACCGCCGCGGCGACCACCGGTGTCGTGATCCCCGGACTCACGCAGCCCGCCGCCGAACTGCTGCGCGACACCCTGATCGCGGTGGCAGAGACCCGACGGACCGGCCTGTGACCGATCCCGCCGCCGTCGCCGACGTGCGCTCGCCGCTCAGCGACGGTGAGTGGCACCGGCTGCACCCCCTCACGCCCGTGCTGCGCGGCGGGCTGTTCCTCGTCGTCGTACTCGGCATCGTCATCACGAACCTGCGCGACCGCATCATCGGCTGGCTCTTCCCAGCCGTCGCCGACCTGGAACGCTACGAGGCCGACCCCGTCGACTACGTCGTCAGCAACAACCTCATCCTGCTCGCGCTTGTGGCGGTGCTGGCCGTGCTGCTGCTCCTTCTGGGCGGCTTCTGGCTGTCGTGGCGCTTCCACACGTTCCGCATCACCGGCGACGACGTCGAGGTGCGAAGCGGCATCCTCTTCCGCACCCACCGCCGCGCGCCGCTGGATCGGGTGCAGGGCGTCAACCTGATCCGCCCGATGGTCGCGCGCCTGCTGGGTGCGGCCAAGCTCGAGGTCGTCGGGGCGGGCCTCGACAGCAACGTCAAGCTCGAGTACCTCTCGACCGCCAACGCCGAGGCAGTGCGCGCCGACATCCTGCGTCTTGCCTCCGGTCGTCAGCTCGCGCGAACGGCGGATGCCGTGGGTTCGCTGTCCCGAGGACGCGCCGCCGTCGCCACGGTCGGCGCCGCCCTGACCGGGCTGATCGACGGCGCCGAACAGCCCGTCGCCGAACCGGCATCCGTCGTGCACATCCCGCCGGGAAGACTCATCGGCTCACGGCTGCTGTCGGGGTCGACGCTGTGGCTGCTGGTCGTCGTCGCCGCCATCATCGTCGGCTCGGTCGTCGGCACCCCCTGGGTGCTGTTCACGCTCGTGCCGGCCGCGCTGGGGTTCGCGGCCTACTGGTTCCGTACGATCACCCGCGCGCTGCGCTACTCGATCGCCCCGACGCCCTCAGGGGTGCGCATCACCTTCGGCCTGTTCACGACCATCACCGAGACGTTGCCGCCGGGACGCGTGCACGCCTTCGAGATCCGTCAGCCGCTGCTCTGGCGCGGCTGCGGCTGGTGGTCGATCCGGGTCAACCGGCTCTCGGGGCGTTCGGCCAATGACGCGCAGTCGCAGCAGTTCGCGGACGTGCTGCCCGTCGGCACCCGCGACGACGTCGAGCGGGTGCTCCGCCTGTTCCTTCCCGGGATCTCGGCGTCGCAGTGGCAGGAACTCGTCGTGCACGGCCTGCTCGGCCCCCACGACGAGAGCGACCCGTACGTGACGACCCCGCGGCGCGCGTGGTGGTTGCGGCCGCTGTCGTGGCGTCGCAACGGTGTGCTGCTCACCCCCGACGCGATCCTGCTTCGCCGCGGACTCATCTGGCGCTCGCTCGTGATCCTCCCGCTCGCGCGCCTGCAGTCGGTGGCGCTGTCTCAGGGCCCGATCGGCCGCTCCCAGAAGGCGGCGTCCCTCACCGGGCACACCGTCGCCGGACAGGTGCCGGGGGCGGTCGGCGCGCTCGATCGCGACGACGCGGTCGCGGTATGGCAGCAGGCGGCGACGGCGGTGATCGCGGCCGCGGCAAGCGATCGTTCACACCGGTGGGATGCCGCGCCGGCGGCCGACCCGGCGCCGACGCCGATCGCGACCATCGACGAAGAGGAAGGACGCGCATGAGCGGCGCGAGCAGATTGGGTGTGGGGATCATCGGCGCCGGGCGCGTCGGCCCCGTCATCGGGGCGGCTCTCGCCGGCGCCGGACACGCCCTCGTGGGCATCACGGCCGGCTCCGACCGTGACCGGGTCGAAGCGATCCTGCCCGGCGTTCCCGTGCTCGATGCGGACGAGATCGTGCGCCGCAGCGAGCTCGTGGTGATCGCCGTTCCGCACGACGAACTGCCGAGCCTGGTCGCCGGTCTCGCCGAACTCGATCGCTGGCAGGTCGGGCAGCTCGTTCTGCACACCGACCCGGCCTGGGGCACGGATGTGCTCGCCCCCGCGGCGCGCCGCGGGGCGATCCCGCTCGCGGTGCATCCCGCGGTCACCTTCACGGGCAGCTCGATGGACCTCCGCCAGCTGCACGATGCGTTCGCGGCGGTCACGGCGCCGGCCGCGGTGCTGCCGATCGCGCAGGCACTCGCCGTCGAACTGGGCTGCGAGCCCGTCGTCGTCGCCGAAGCCGACCGCGCCGCGTACGGCGAGGCCATCGCGACGGCGACGGCGTTCTCGGCATCCGTCGTGCGGCAATCGACGTCGCTGCTGCGCTCGGCGGGCATCGACGAGCCCGGACGCTACCTGTCGGCGCTCGTGCACTCGGCCGTCGACCGGGCGCTGCAGGACGGGTCGCCGCTGATCGGCGACGTCCTCGGCGGCTGAGCGCGCCGGTCGCGGCATCCCGGAAGGTGCGCAGGCGCGCCTCGATAGACTGGAACGTCGATTCCGAGGAGCCCCGCACCATGACTCAGACGCCGAACGCCGCGTCCACGCCCGTCCCGGCCGCCCCTGATGCCGAGGGAGCGGACCTCGCCGATGTGCACGAGCAGAAGGCCGTGCGTCTCGCCAAGCGCGAGCGGCTGCTCGCCGAGCGGACGGATGCCGCGGGCGGCGCCTACCCGGTCGCCGTGCCGGTCACCGACACCATCGCCGCTCTGCGTGCGCGATACACCGACCTCGAAGCGGGCGCCGAGACCGGTGCGACCGCGTCGGTCGCCGGACGCGTCGTGTTCAGCCGCAACACCGGCAAGCTGTGCTTCGCCTCGCTGCAGGCCGGCGACGGCAGCCGTATCCAGGCGATGGTCTCGCTCGCCGAGGTGGGCGAAGACTCGCTGCAGGCGTGGAAGGACCTCGTCGACCTCGGCGACCACGTCTCGGTGACGGGCCAGGTCATCTCCAGCCGCCGCGGCGAGCTGTCGATCATGGTCACCGACTGGGTGATCGCGGCCAAGGCGCTGCTGCCGCTGCCCAACCTCTACAGCGAGCTGAGCGAGGAGAGCCGGGTGCGCTCGCGCTTCCTCGATCTCATCGCGCGCGACCAGGCGCGGGAGACGGTCATCGCGCGGGCGAAGGTCAACGCGTCGCTGCGTCAGACCTTCACCGACCACGGCTTCCTCGAGGTCGAGACCCCCATGCTCCAGGCGCAGCACGGCGGCGCGGCGGCGCGACCCTTCGTGACGCACTCCAACGCGTTCGACGCCGAGCTGTACCTGCGCATCGCGCCGGAGCTGTTCCTCAAGCGCGCCGTCGTCGGCGGCATCGACCGCGTCTTCGAGATCAACCGCAACTTCCGCAACGAGGGCGCCGACTCCACCCACAGCCCCGAGTTCGCGATGCTCGAGGCCTACCAGTCGTACACCGACTACAACGGCATCGCCGATCTCACCCAGGAGCTCATCCAGAACGCCGCGATCGCGGTGGCCGGCTCGACGACGGTCACCTGGGCCGACGGCACGGCGTTCGATCTCGGCGGCCAGTGGGACCGCATCTCGATGTACGAGTCCCTCTCGGATGCCG
Source organism: Microbacterium sp. AG790 (assembly GCF_003634765.1). Taxonomy (NCBI): domain Bacteria; kingdom Bacillati; phylum Actinomycetota; class Actinomycetes; order Micrococcales; family Microbacteriaceae; genus Microbacterium; species Microbacterium sp. AG790. Next base: position 200,777 of record NZ_RBWZ01000007.1, on the reverse strand, counting down.
CGGGCACGACGATCACCCCGGAGACCCCGCTCGACGAGCTGAAGGCGCTCGCCGCGTCGGTGGGCGTGGAGGTTCCCGAGAAGGTCGCGACGCACGGCAAGTACGTCGAAGAGCTCTGGGAGCACTTCGTGAAGGGGGGCCTGGAGCGGCCGACCTTCGTCATGGACTTCCCGCTCGACACCTCACCCCTCGTCCGGGAGCACCGCACCGTCGCGGGTGTGGTGGAGAAGTGGGACCTGTACGTGCGCGGCTTCGAGCTGGCCACGGGGTACTCCGAGCTCGTCGACCCCGTCATCCAGCGGGAGCGCTTCGTCGAGCAGGCGAAGCTCGCGGCCCGCGGCGACGACGAGGCGATGCGCGTCGACGAGGAGTTCCTGCGCGCGCTCGAGCACGGCATGCCCCCGACCGGTGGCATGGGCATGGGCATCGACCGTCTGCTCATGGCGATCACCGGGCTCGGCATCCGCGAGACGATCCTCTTCCCGCTGGTGAAGTAACCGGTCGGGGCGTTTCGACTCGCTGCGCTCGCTCAACGACCGGTGGTGCTGATCAGACCGCCGAGCGCGCTCGCGGTGGCCAGCCCGGGGCGCCGAGGTCGCGGGAGATCGCCTGCGCCGCGTCGCGCAGCTCCTTGAGCACGGCGGCATCGAGTGCGGATGCCGGGGCGGGGAACACGACCCCGAGAGCGGCGACCACCGTGCCGTCCTCACCCGTGACCGGAACGGCGACGGAGGCGTCGCCGATGACGGCCTCCTCGTCCTCGGTCGCCAGCGCGCGGTCTCGGACGACGATCAGCTGCTCCTCCAGGACGGAGGCCTCCGTGACGGTGTCGCCGGTCAAGTCGGCCAGAGCGCGGCCGAGCACCTCCGCGCGGAAGTCGTCGTCGTAGGCGAGCAGCACCTTTCCCAGGGCGGAGGCGTGCGCCGGGAGGGTGATGCCGGTTTCGGGCATCTGTTCGGTGCCGTCGGGACGGCGATCGTGGTGGATGACGAGGACATCGGTGTTGTGTGCGACACCCAGACGCGATGCGAGTCCGGTGCGGTGCGACAGGTCGTGCATGCGCCGCAGCGAGCGCGCGCGCACGTCGAGGGTGTCGAGGTACACGCTGGAGAGGGTGAGCAGCGCCGGCCCGAGGGCGTAGCGGCTGCCGCGCGCCTCCTGCACGACCAGGCCGTGCTCCTGCAACGACTTCACGAGGCCGTGCACGGTCGACGGCGGCAGGTCGAGGGCGAGGGCGAGCTCGCTGATGCCGAGGCGCCGCGCGCCCTGCAGCAGCGAGAGGATGCGCGCGGCGCGGTCGATGGACTGGATCATCCCGAGACCTTTCGCGCGCGGACGGATGACGTCACACTACCTCTTGACACCGGTGCAAATGGGGCAGATATTCGACATAGACGAATCGCAATCGATGATGTCGAAAGCCACGCGGCTCTGCGCTCCGCCCCGACGGACCGCCACGGGACGTCGGTGCACACGCGAGGCGGCCGTCGAAGAACGCCGGCGAGAAACACCTGCGACAACTCAGTGAAGAGGAGACCCGCGCATGAAGAAGCTCATCAACTCGCCCGAATCGGTGCTCGCCGATGCCCTGCGCGGCGTCGCGGCGGCCCACCCCGAGCTCACCGTCGACCACGAGAATCGCGTGGTCATCAGCAACGCTGCCCGTGAGGGTCGTGTCGCGTTGATCTCCGGCGGCGGCTCGGGCCATGAACCTCTGCACAGCGGGTTCGTCGGCGCGGGCATGCTCGATGCCGCCTGCGCGGGCGAGGTGTTCACCTCGCCGACGCCCGACCAGATGCTGGCTGCGGCGCAGGCCGTCGATTCGGGTGCGGGCGTGCTCTTCATCGTCAAGAACTACACGGGCGACGTGCTCAACTTCGAGATGGCGGCCGAACTCGCCGCCGACGAAGGTATCGCCTCGGAGTCGGTGATCGTCGCCGACGACGTCGCGGTGAAGGACTCCACGTGGACGGCCGGACGTCGAGGTGTCGGCACGACCCTGCTCGTCGAGAAGATCGCGGGTGCAGCGGCGGCGGAGGGCAAGAGCCTCGCCGAGGTCAAGGCGGTCGCCGAACACGTCGCCTCGAACGGACGCTCGATGGGTGTGGCACTCACCAGCTGCACCGTTCCCGCCGTGGGCCACCCCAGCTTCGATCTGCCGGACGACGAGATGGAGATGGGAGTCGGCATCCACGGCGAGCCGGGCCGCACGCGCGTGCCGCTCGCTTCCGCGCACGACATCGCCGCCGAGCTCGTCGAGGCGATCACCGCCGATCTGGACTTCACCGGCGCTCCGGTGATCGCACTGCTGACCGGACTCGGCGGCACCCCGCTGATCGAGCTGTACGTGATGTACGCCGACATCGCCGACGCGCTCGCCGCGAAGGGGGTCACGGTCGCCCGCAGCCTCGTCGGCGACTACGTCACGAGCCTCGACATGGCGGGCTGCTCGCTCACTCTTCTGCGCGCCGACGACGAGGTGCTGCGCCTGTGGGATGCTCCCGTCGAGACGAGCGCTCTGCGGTGGGGACGCTGAGATGACGGATGCCGCGACGACCGACACCGTGACGCTCGAGCTTCTCGACCGGTGGGTGCGTCTCAGCGACGCGCGGCTGACGACGGAGGCCGACCGCCTCACCGCGCTCGATTCTGCGATCGGCGACGCCGACCACGGCACGAACATGCTCCGCGGCTTCACGGCGATCGTGGCGAAGCTCGATGCCACCCCGCCGCAGACGGTGCCGGAGTTCTTCAAGGCCGTCGGCATGACTCTCGTCAGCAAAGTCGGTGGGGCGAGCGGATCGCTCTACGGCACCCTGTTCCTCGACATGGGCAAGAACGCGCCCGCCGGAGCATCGATGTCGGCCGCGGAGTGGGCGCACGCGCTGTCGGCCGGCGTCGCCGCGGTCGTCGCCCGAGGACATGCGCAGCCGGGTGACAAGACCATGATCGACGCGTTCGGCCCGGCGCTGGAGGCTCTCGACACGGCGCTGTCGAGCGGGAGAACGCTCGCCGACGCGGCAGCGGCAGCGGCTGACGCCGCCGAGCAGGGCAGCGCAGACACCGAGCCGCTCGTGGCGCGGAAGGGTCGCGCCTCCTATCTGGGTGAGCGCAGCGTCGGTCACGTGGACCCGGGGTCGGCGTCGACAGCGTTGCTGCTGCGAGCCTTCGCGGATGCCGCTGCCAGGGAAGCCGCGTGATCGGGTTCGTCGTCGTCTCGCACAGTGAGGCTCTGGCCGAGGCCGCCGTCGAGCTGGCGATGCAGATGATCCATGGCGAGGCGCCCCCCGTGCGGATCGCCTCGGGGGCAGACGGTGGCTTCGGCACGGATGCGGTGGCCATCGCAGACGCCATCGACGCGCTCGCCGACACCGACGGCGTGCTGATCATCACCGACCTCGGCTCCGCGGTGCTCAGCTCGCAGCTCGCCCTCGACCTGCGGACGAGCACCGTCCCCGTGCGGATCAGCGACGGCCCGTTCGTGGAGGGCATCACCGCCGGACTCGTGCGCGCGGCGACGGGCGGCGGTCTCGACGAGGTCGCGACGGAGGTCTCGTCCGCGCTGGCGGCCAAGCAGGCGCACGCCTCCGCGGCATCCATGGACGCTCCGACGCCCGGGGCGGCCTCCGCGGCCCCCGCTGACGCCGCGGCGGGGGACGTGTCCGTCGACGCGGTGCTGCGCAACCCGATGGGATTGCACTCCCGACCGGCGGCCCTCGTCGTCAAGGCCGTCGGCGGCTTCGACGCGGACGTCTCGATCGCGAACGTGACGACCGGTGCCGGCCCGGCGTCAGCCCTCAGCATGATCGGACTGCTGGCTCTGGGGGCCGCGGGCGGCGCCACCGTACGCATCAGCGCGGGCGGACCGGATGCCGCCGCCGCCGTCGACGCGGTGCGCCGGCTCGTCGACGACGGTTTCGGCGAATTCGAGCAGCCGCCGGCCTGACCTCTACCGCGCACGGAACGCCCAATCGGGCAGATGCCCGGCGGCGACGAACGACCCGACGATCTCGGCCAAGCCGTGCCGCGGGTCGGCATGGAGGGCCTGGCGGACGTAGGCCTCGGCGTGGGTGGAGCGTCCACGGGCCCACGCGATCCAGGCGCACACCGCCAGGGCGCCCGCCCGGCGCTTCTTCGGCATGAGGGCGGCGACGTTGCGCGCCAGGCGCAGCGCCGCGTCCAGGCGCGTCGCGTCGGGGCGCGGGCCGTCTCCCCACATCACCTCGGCGAGATCGCTCGGGTACAGCTCGCCGTCCTCCCAGCGCCGTTGCGCCTCCATCGCGGCATCTCCGCCGTCGACATCGGTCGCCCACTGCACGAGCGCGACGTCGCGGAGCCCTGCCCGGGCGAGGCACCAGCCGATCGACGCGGCATCCATCGGGGCCAGATCATCCGGGTTCCACGACAGCGCCCGCTCGAACAGTGCCGGCAGATCGTCGAGGGCGCACGCGGCCTGCAGAGCCGCCGGATCGATGCGGACGGCTGCAGACCCGCTCATCCGCGGGATGCCGCAGATGGTCTCGAGCGCCGCGTCCAGTGACCGCAGCGCCTGCCCGACCGCCCGGCGCCGCGCAGCGCCCGGCAACGGCAGCTGCGCCCCGGCCGCCTGGTCCACCGCGGGCGGGCCGTCCACGGCCTCGGGCGGAAGATCGTCGCGCGGCGTGATCTTCTCCAGGGCGTGACCCCCGGGCGGCAGACGGTCCGACAGCGCCGATCCCCAGCCGTTCGCCGCGACGACGAACGCCTCGGCGATCGGCAGTCCGCACTCGTCGGCGCGCGTGCGGAGGGCCTCGATGACGGCGCGGTGGGGGAGAACGGGCGACGGATCGGTGCTGATCTCGGCATCCGTGTAGACGACCAGCATCACCGCCTCGACGTCGACGATCCGACAGGCCATGCCGATGATGCTGGCGGCGGCGCCGGCCGCCGCGGTCTCGGACGGAAGGTCGACCCGCATCACGCCGAGGGTGCGCCCCTGCAACAGGGGGACGACCACGACGCTGTCGCGCGGCGTGCAGCCGAGCAGGTGCGGAAGAACGGAGAGGAACTGTGCCGCATCGGCGGCGCGGACGATCGTGGACATGCGGAGAGTCTGGGCTTCTCGCCGCGAGGGAAGCGGGGATGCGGCGCCGCCGTGGAGAACCCGTGACCACGCGGCGTCTGGGGAGGAGCCTGCACGCGGCGGCGTACCATGGAGCCATGGACTCGTACTGGACCGCCGTCGCCTGGTCGCTGCTGCCGACCGTCGTCGTGCTGGGACTGTTCGTGTTCGTGCTGCGCGCCATCATCCGGATGGACCGCTCGGAGCGCCGCGTCTACGCGCGCATCGAGAACGAAGAACGTGCCAAGCGGGGCCTGCCGCCCGTCGGCACTGCCGACACGGCAGCCCCCGAGGCTCCGCGCGCCACCTGAGCCGCCCGTTCTCGATACGCTGAGCGGAGTCCGACAGCGGGGAGAGCGACGTGGATCAGACCGGATGGACCCTCGCCTGGGTGATCCTGGTCTTCGTCACCGACGTCACGGTTCGCATCCTTGCGATCATCATCGTCCCCCGCAACCGCCGCCCGACGGCCGCGATGGCCTGGCTGCTGGCCATCTATTTCATCCCGCTCGTCGGCGTGCTGCTGTTCCTGCTGATCGGCAACCCGCGTCTGCCGCGCAAGCGTCGCAAGATGCAGCAGCAGATCAACGACTACATCCGCACGACCAGCCACGGCCTCGACCTCGGAACCCTCCGGCCCGACCCGCCTCTGTGGTTCGCGCAGCTCGTGCGTCTCAATCGCAACCTCGGCGCCATGCCGCTGTCCGGGGAGAACGCCGCGAGGCTGATCTCGGGGTACCAGGAGAGCATCGACGAGATGGCTGCGGCCATCCGGCAGGCCACCAGTTACGTCCATGTCGAGTTCTACATCCTGCAGGCCGACAAGACGACAGCGGGCTTCTTCGACGCGCTGGAGGATGCCGTGAACCGCGGTGTCGTCGTGCGGGTGCTGCTGGACCACTGGGCCAACCGCGGCAAGCCCTTCTACGCCGAGACCTGCCGCCGGCTCGACGCGATGGGCGCCGATTGGCAGCTCATGCTTCCGGTGCAGCCGCTGCGGGGCAAGTATCAGCGGCCCGATCTGCGCAACCACCGCAAGCTCCTCGTCGTCGACGGCCACACGGCGTTCATGGGCTCGCAGAACGTCACCGACTCGACCTACAACCTGCCCAAGAACATCAAGCGAGGCCTGCACTGGGTCGACATGATGACGCGCCTGGACGGGCCCGTCGTCGCCTCCGTCAACGCGGTCTTCCTCAGCGACTGGTACAGCGAGACCGACCAGATCGTCGAGGGCATCGAGCTGTTCGACGTGCGCACGGGCGACGGTGACCTCGACTGCCAGGTCATCCCATCCGGCCCCGGCTTCGAGTTCCAGAACAACCTCAAGCTGTTCATGACGCTGCTGTTCGCGGCCCGCGAGAAGATCATCATCGTCTCGCCCTACTTCGTGCCCGACGAGGGCCTGCTGCTCGCGATCCAGACCGCCTGCCAACGCGGGGTCCACGTCGAGCTCTTCGTCTCCGAAGAGGGCGACCAGGCGATGGTCTACCACGCTCAGCGCAGCTACTACGAAGCGCTGCTGCGCGGCGGCGTCAAGATCTGGATGTACGAGAAGCCGTTCATCCTGCACTCCAAGTCGATGTCCGTCGACGACGAGGTCGCCGTCATCGGCTCGAGCAACATGGACATGCGCAGCTTCGGTCTGAACCTCGAGATCTCGCTGCTCGTGCGCGGCGAGGACTTCGTGTCGCAGCTGCGCGCCGTCGAGGACGAGTACCGCGGGCTCAGCCGCGAGCTCACGCTCGAGGAATGGGAGAAGCAGCCGCTGCGCTCCACGGTGCTCGACAACCTGGCCCGCCTCACCTCTGCGCTGCAGTAGCCCGCGGCCCGGCGCGTGCTTCGGTTGGCGCTCGCGCCGGAAACCGGCGGCCGAGTCCCGGCGTACGCGCCAACTGAACCAGCGGTGCGCCGCTCAGCGGGTGCGCACGAGCCGGGTGGCCGGTCGGCCCCTCGTCGAGCGGATGCCGGGGCGGTGCGCCGACGGCGAACACGGGCATACCGGCATTCGCTGATCGTTACCCTCGACGTAAGCGCACCAGAAGACGTGCGCCTGAGGAGTGTCGACGAATGTTCGAGAGATTCACGGACCGTGCCCGTCGTGTGGTTGTCCTCGCCCAAGAAGAGGCGAAGATGCTCAACCACAACTACATCGGCACCGAGCACATCCTGCTCGGTCTCATCCATGAGGGCGAGGGCGTCGCCGCCAAGGCGCTCGAGAGCCTGGGGATCTCGCTGGACGCCGTCCGCGAGCAGGTCCAGGACATCATCGGCCAGGGTCAGCAGCAGCCGACCGGCCACATCCCCTTCACGCCCCGTGCGAAGAAGGTGCTGGAGCTGAGCCTGCGCGAGGCGCTGCAGCTCGGCCACAACTACATCGGCACCGAGCACATCCTGCTCGGTCTCATCCGCGAGGGCGAGGGCGTCGCCGCCCAGGTGCTCGTCAAGCTCGGCGCCGACCTCAACAAGGTGCGCCAGCAGGTCATCCAGCTGCTCAGCGGATACCAGGGCAAGGAGCCCGCAGGCGTCGCCGCCGGTGCCGGCGAGCAGAACCAGCAGGCCACCCAGGGCGGCTCGGCAGTGCTCGACCAGTTCGGCCGCAACCTCACGCAGGCCGCGCGCGACAACAAGCTCGACCCCGTGATCGGACGCGAGAAGGAGATCGAGCGGGTCATGCAGATCCTCTCGCGCCGCTCGAAGAACAACCCGGTCCTCATCGGTGAGCCCGGCGTCGGAAAGACCGCCGTCGTTGAGGGACTCGCCCAGGCGATCGTGAAGAACGACGTCCCCGAGACGCTCAAGGACAAGCAGGTCTACTCGCTCGACCTCGGCTCGCTCATCGCCGGTTCCCGCTACCGCGGCGACTTCGAGGAGCGCCTCAAGAAGGTCACCAAGGAGATCCGCACCCGCGGCGACATTATCGTCTTCATCGACGAGATCCACACCCTCGTGGGTGCCGGCGCCGCCGAGGGTGCGATCGACGCCGCCTCGATCCTGAAGCCGCTGCTGGCCCGCGGCGAGCTGCAGACGATCGGTGCGACGACCCTCGACGAGTACCGCAAGCACTTCGAGAAGGATGCCGCCCTCGAGCGCCGCTTCCAGCCGATCCAGGTCGCCGAGCCGAGCCTGCCCCACGCGATCAACATCCTGAAGGGGCTGCGCGACCGCTACGAGGCGCACCACAAGGTGCAGATCACCGACGGCGCGATCGTCGCCGCCGCGAACCTGGCCGACCGCTACATCAGCGACCGCTTCCTGCCCGACAAGGCGATCGACCTGATCGACGAGGCCGGCGCGCGCCTGCGTCTGTCGATCCTGTCGAGCCCGCCGGAGCTGCGCGAGTTCGATGAGAAGATCGCCAAGGTCCGCGAAGACAAGGAGACCGCCAGCGAGGAACAGGACTTCGAGAAGGCCGCGGCCCTCCGCGACGAGGAGAAGTCGCTGCTCGCCGAGCGTCTGCGCCTCGAGAAGCAGTGGCGCAGCGGCGATGTCGCCAGCCACGCGGTGGTCGACGAGGGTCTGATCGCCGAGGTGCTCGCGCAGGCCACCGGCATCCCCGTCTTCAAGCTCACCGAGGAGGAGACCAGCCGTCTCGTCTTCATGGAGAAGGCGCTGCACCAGCGTGTCATCGGTCAGGAGGAGGCGATCGCGGCCCTCAGCCGCACGATCCGCCGCCAGCGCGCCGGGCTCAAGGATCCGAAGCGTCCCAGCGGCTCGTTCATCTTCGCCGGCCCCACGGGTGTCGGAAAGACCGAGCTCGCCAAGGCTCTCGCCGAGTTCCTGTTCGACGACGAAGGCGCGCTGATCTCGCTGGACATGAGCGAGTTCGGCGAGAAGCACACCGTCTCGCGCCTGTTCGGTGCCCCTCCCGGCTTCGTCGGATTCGAAGAGGGCGGCCAGCTCACCGAGAAGGTGCGGCGCAAGCCGTTCTCGGTCGTGCTCTTCGACGAGATCGAGAAGGCCCACCCCGACATCTTCAACTCGCTGCTGCAGATCCTCGAAGAGGGGCGCCTGACCGACGGTCAGGGTCGCGTCGTCGACTTCAAGAACACGGTCATCATCATGACCACCAACCTCGGTTCGTCGGCCATCGCCGGCGGCCCGGTCGGGTTCCAGGTCGAAGGCAACTCGCAGACGACGTACGAGCGGATGAAGGGCAAGGTCGACGAGGAGCTGAAGCGTCACTTCAAGCCGGAGTTCCTCAACCGCGTCGATGACGTCATCGTCTTCCCGCAGCTGAGCAAGCCGGAGCTGCGCCAGATCGTCGGCCTCTTCACGAAGCGGCTGAGCGAGCGCCTGCTCGACCGCGACATGACCGTCGAGCTCACCGACGCCGCCAAGGACCGCCTCATCGAGATCGGGTTCGACCCGACCCTCGGTGCCCGCCCCCTGCGCCGCGCCATGCAGCGCGAGGTCGAGGATCAGCTGTCCGAGCGGATCCTGCACGGCGAGCTCAACCCCGGTGACCACGTCAAGGTGGATGCCGACAACGGCAAGTTCCTGTTCGAGCACGGTCCCCGCGGCGAGAAGGTCGCGGTGGGTGTCGGTGCGGCCGGCGCGATCGAGGCCACCCCGGACATCGTCGCCGGAAGCTGAGCCGGCTCGAGGGCTGCACGAAGGGGCGGATGCTGCGGCATCCGCCCCTTCGGCGTCCGCGGGTGGGCGCGGGGCGTTTCGACTCGGCGCTGCGCGCCTCGCTCAACGACCGGGGTGCGCTGCGCGCCTCGCTCAACGACCGGGGTGCGCTGCGCGCCTCGCTCAACGACCGCGGTGTGCGCTGTCCGGTCGTTGAGCGAGCGGAGCGAGTCGAAACGGCTACCGTGCGGCGCGGAAGCCGCGCGCCTCGGCGACGAGCGCCGCGAACAGGCGCCGGTCGGCGGCATCCTCTTCGGGGTGCCATTGCACGGCGACGAACCAGGGCCCTTCGACCGTCTCGATCCCCTGCGGGAGGCCGTCGTCGCTGCGGGCGCTGACCACGAGGCCGTCGCCCACCCGGTCGATGCCCTGGTGGTGGTAGCTGCGCACCGACAGGTCGCCGGCGCCGACGATGCCCGCCAGGCGTGTGCCCTCCGCGATGGTCGCGGTGTTCGTCGCGAACACGCCCCCGCCCAGCTGGTAGCGGCCGGTGCCGAGCGCATCCGGCAGATGCTGATGCAGCGTGCCGCCGGCGGCGACGTTCGCCAGCTGCAGGCCCCGGCAGATGCCGAGCACGGGGATGCCGCGACGACGTGCGCCGGCCAGCAACGCCAACTCCCAGGCATCGCGGTCGGTGCGGGGCTCGTCGGTCTCCGGATGGGGTTCGGCGCCGTAGAGGGCGGGATCGACATCGAGGCCCCCGGTGAGCACCAGCGCGTCGAGGCCGTCGAGCACGGCGTCGGCCGCGGCATCCGGATCGGGCTGCGGGGGCAGCAGCACGCCCGCGCCGCCGACCGCCGTGATCGCGTCGAGGTACACCTGGGGCAGGAAGGCCGCCCGCACATCCCAGACGCCCTGCTGGGCGCGCTCGAGGTAGGTCGTAAGTCCGACGACGGGCCGTCGGCCGGCGGTGGGCGCGCTCATGCGATTCCTGTCGCTGCGGGAGGGAGGGAGGAAGCGGGCGTCGCCTCGCCGAGCGGAGCCACGTCGACCGAGACGCGCAACGTCGAGTTCTTCGCCTTGGTGAAGATGATGCCGCGTACCGGCGCGACATCCCCGTAGTCGCGTCCCCACGCCACCGTCACGTAACGGTCGTTCGCCCATTGATCGTTCGTCGGGTCGATCGCCAGCCACTGGTCGGTGCCGGGCAGCCACACGGCCAGCCACGCATGCGATGCGTCCGCGCCGAACACCCGCTCCTTGCCGGGCGGCGGCTGGGTCGCCAGGTAGCCAGAGACGTACCGGGCGGCGACGCCGTGCGCGCGCAGACACGCGAGCGCCACGTGCGCGAAGTCCTGACAGACCCCGGCCCGCGCCCGCATCGCATCGGCCACGGTGCTGGTGACGGTGGTCGCCGTCTTGTCGTAGTCGAAGTCGCGGTAGATCCGCTGCATCAGATCGGTCGCGGCTTCGCCGATGGGCCGACCGGGCGTGAGAGAGACCGCACCGTACGCCGCCGCCTCCGGCTCGTGGCGCACCCGCGGCGATTCCAGCGCGTACTCGACGGCTCTCCACGCCTCCGGCAGATGCGTGTTGAGCATCGGGCGAGCCTGCTCCCACGGGCGCGCGAGCGCATCGGCGTCGTACGCGGGCGCCTCGACGGCGACCACGCTCGACGCGGTGATCGTCAGCGCCTCGTGCGGGTCGGTGAGGTGGAAGTACGTGGCCGCGTTGCCGAACGCGTCGGTGTCGGGCCCGATGTCGCCCGGGGCCGGGTCGACCTGGACGCTCGCTTCGGTGACCTCCTGCCAGGGCAGGCCGCGGGGCACGAGATGGAACTGGCCGACGCTGTCCTGCACGGGCTTGCCGTAGGTGTAGGCGGTGCGGTGCCAGACACGGTAACGCCTCACGCGCGCGCCTCCATCAACTCGACGAGGGACAACTCGGTCATCGCGACGGCCGGCGGTCCGCTCTCGAAGTGGAGATGGGTGACGGCATCCGAGAGCTGTTCGAGCTGCGCCGTCACGCCGGCCAAGAACTCGACGAGCGCATCGCGTCGACCGTTCTCGACGGCATCCAGCGCGGCGACGTCGATGGCGGCGAGTTCCGTCTCGAGGTGATCGAGCAGTCGCTCCGCACGGGTCGACCCCGTGGATGCCGGCATGGCGGCCAGATGCTCGCGCAGACGTGCGAGAGCGAACGCAAGCGAGCGGGGGTTGCTGTGATCGAGCAACAGGAGATCGAGCACGTCGGCGGCCCGCATCGATCCGCGGTAGCGCCGGCGGTGTGTCACGACACTCTCGGCGGCCAGGAGCACCGCCTCCAAGACGCTCCGCTCGGCGCGGGGAGCGTGGCGCTCGGCGAGACCCGTCGCCAGCAGTTCGGACAGCTGAAGCCCGCGCTCGAGGAAGCGGCCCGCTTCGATCATGTGCCAGCCGGTGTCACGGATCATGTTCGCCGTGATGCCATACAGCGACAGCATGGCCGACAGCATCCGGCCCCCCGACTCCGCCGTCCGGTGCGGGTGCGCCGAGCCGCGCAGTGCACGGGTGGCGCGATCGATCGTCGCGAAGACCCGCCAGGTGTCACCGGAGAGCTGGTCGCGGACGCCTTCCATCGCCTCGCGCAGGCGCGCGATCGCGTGCGCGGCCGAGCCGGGGCGGCGCACGTCCAGCAGCAGCGATCGGAACTCCGCCTCGGGGTCGAGAGAGCGCATGCCGGCCAGGCGCCCGAGCACGTCCAACAGCACGCGGGGGCTCTCGGCCAGCCGGCCCGCCACATAGGCGCGCGGCTGGTCGAGCTCGGTCTGCGCCGTCAACAGCAGTCGGAGCAGATCTTCCGCGCGCTCCGCGTAGCGGCCGGTCCAGAACATGTCGGCGTGTGCGCGGGGAGCCAGCGGCGGGATGCTGCGGGCCGTGGGCGCGGGTGCGATCTCGGTCAGGTTCTGGTCGGGGTCGTCCTCCGACGCCTTCAGCACCCACACGTCCTTCGTCCGCGGCAGAGCGTCGGGGCTCTCCCGCACGGTCGCCAGACCCCCGACGAGCGGGCGGTACGCCGAGCCGTAGCGCAACGCGAACGCGCGGAGCGTCAGGGGCAGTGCGTCGATGCGCGCGCCGAGATCGTCGGCGCTCGACCAGACCGGCGTCTGCGAGAGCGGCAGCAGATCCTGCCCGACGAAACGGTGCGGCGCCGACGCGATCCGCGCGATCAGCTCGTCGGCGGACATCTCGCTGAACGCCTTGCGCGGTTCATCGATCGTGCGCACGATGAGACCGCGATCGCCCGCGCGCAGGCGCGACAGGACGCTGTCGCGGGCCTCCGGCTCGCCGCACCACACGGTCGGCACCGATGGGATGCGCAGCTGCTCGCCGAGCAGGTATTCGCACGCCGCCGGAAGGTAGGGGAGCAGCCCCGGGTTCTCCAGCACGCCGGCACCGAGGCCGTTCACCAAGCGCACATGACCGCGGCGCACGGCTTCGCTGAGTCCGGCCACGCCCAGTCGCGAGTCGCCGCGCAGCTCCAGGGGGTCGCACCACGCGGCATCCACTCTCCGGATGATGACGTCGATGCGGTCGGCGGGACGGGTGCGGGGCCAGCCGGCGGGCTTCATCCAGACGAACCCGTCGCGGACGACGAGGTCGCTGCCCTGCACGAGGGGGAAACCGAGCGCGCTCGCCAGGAACGCCTGGTCGAATGCCGTTTCGCTCAGCGTGCCGGGAGTGAGGATCACGACCCGCGGGTCGTCGATCTCGGCGGCCACCGACGACAGCAGCGCCGCCCGCAGTGCCGAGAAGTACGGGTCGATGCGGTGGAGGTTCTCCTCCTGGAACAGATCCGGCAGCACCTGCGAGATCACGCGGCGGTTCTCCGCGGCGAAGCCCAGACCCGACGGCGCCTGCACGCGATCGGCGAGGACGTGCCATTCGCCCTCGGCGTCGCGCCCGAGATCGGTCGCCGCCAGTAGCAGCGGATGAGGGTCGACGGCGCTCGCGCGGGCCAACGGTCGGGTGAAACCGGAGTGGCCGAACACGACAGCCGACGGCACGATGCCTTCGCGCATGAGGTTCTGCGGTCCGTACAGGTCGACGAGCAGCGCGTTCAGCAGCTCCGCCCGCTGCGCGAGGCCGACCTCCAACGGCGACCACCCGGCCGCGTCGAACACGAACGGCACGGGGTCCAGCTGCCACGGCTGCGGTCCGGAGTCGCCGCGCAGATAGGAGACGCCGTCGTCCGCGAGAAAACGCGCGATCTCGCCGTCGACACGCTGCAGATCCTCGCCGGTGAGGCTCAGGGCGTGCGCAGCCAGGGCCTTCCACGCCGGTCGCAGCGACCCGTCGGCATCCACGAACTCGTCGTAGCGGACAGACTCCGCCGACGGTGACAACGGCAGCGTCGGCTGCGACACCGTCGCGGCATAGTCGCGCAACACACTCACGGCGAAGTCCTTCCCGGCTCCAGCGTAGGGGGCAATACAGTGGGTCGGTGACCCTTGCCGACCCCGCCGAAGGCGCCAACCCGTCCCGCCCGGTCGTCCGGCCGGCGCGGACCTCGGATGTCCGCGGCATCCTGGCCCTGCTCGAGCCCTGGGTGCAGCGACGGATCCTGCTCGGCAAGGAGATCGTCACACTCTACGAGTCGGTGCAGGAGTTCGTCGTCGCCGAGGTCGACGGCGAACTCATCGGCTGCGGCGCCCTGCACGTGATGTGGGAAGACCTGGGCGAGATCCGCACGCTCATCGTCGCGGAGAACTGGCTCCATCACGGCGTCGGCGGGGCGATCGTGACCCAGCTGGAGGCCCGCGGGATCGAGCTCGGTCTGTCGCGGCTGTTCTGTCTCACCTTCGAGGTCGACTTCTTCCGCCGTCGCGGTTTCGCCCCCATCGGTGAGCAGGTCGTCGACCCCGACGTGTACTCGCAGCTGCTGCGCAGCCCCGACGAGGGTGTCGCGGAGTTCCTCGACCTCGCGCACGTCAAGCCGAACACCCTCGGCAACACGCGCATGCTGAAGAACCTCTGAGCCCCGCGCGCCACGGCGAAGGAGAGGGATGCCGCGGCCTAGCCTGGAGGGGTGAGCACCCCGACGCGCCGTTCGCGACGCCCCAGTCCCGCCGTCTATCGGCGCCGACGACTCGTCGCCGTGTTGATCGTCCTCGTCGTCATCGCGGCTGTCGTCCTCGTGATCTGGCAGCCGTGGCGCGGGTCACAGGCTGCCGCACCCGTATCGAGCCCGTCGGTCACCACGCCCGTCGCGTCGGCGTCGACTCCTCCCGCGTCGGCGGCGCCCGCGGAAGCCTCAGCGGCGCCGGTGGCACCGAACCCCACCCCCGAGGCGTCGGGGACGGCGCCCACGGTTGCGGCGTGTTCGACGGCGGCCATCTCGGTGCAGGCGGTCACTGATCAGGACGTGTACAGCGCCGGCGAGCTGCCTAAACTGTCGATCACGCTCTCGAACACATCGGGTGCGCCGTGCCTGATCAACGTGGGAACCGCGACACAGTCGTTCGTGATCACCAGCGGCACCGACACGTGGTGGCGCTCGACCGACTGCCAGTCGGAGTCGAGCGATCAGGTCGTTCAGCTGGCAGCGGGCCAGACGGTCTCGAGCGTGACGCCGCTGCAGTGGGACCGCACGCGATCGTCGGTCGACACCTGCGGATCGTCGCGGCCGCAGGCCTCGCCCGGCTATTACCACCTGTCGGTCTCGATCGGCGGCATCCAGGCGGCGGACACGAAGGTGTTCGAACTGCGCTGAACCCGTGTTCTTGCCCGTCGGCGATATCTAGATAGCGATATATCTCTGACTCTGAGAGATTTCTCATCTGAGAGCCTCCCTGCACGCCGCGGGCGCGGCTAGCCTTGTTTATAGCTCTCGTGGTGAGCCACCGTCGCCCCCAACGGCGGTCGTCGTGTCATCCCCAAGACCGGCGTTCGGCAGATTGCCCGATGAGCCCAGGCCCTCTCGATCCTCCCAGCCCCCAATGTGGGGATCGAGAGGGCCCCCCCTTTTCTGGCCGGGGTCCGTGATGTCGCGCGCGGCCGGCGAGCCGCCGCGGCGTGCGAGGCCCCTCGTATGCTGGAGGGATGGCCGGGAAGAAGCGCGCGAAGACTCCGCTCGAATTCCGCAACACGCAGCTCGCGGATGCCCTGCAGACGCAGGACATGGCCGCGCTGGCGTTCGCCCTGCGGCACGGTCCGACGGTGGTACCCCTCTTGCGGCCGGGGCAGCGCGACGATCCGCGCGACACCGGCGAGGTCTGGACGTACCGCGACTCGAACACCGGCGACATCGCGCTGCTGCTGTTCAGCGATGCCGCGAACAAGCCCGCCGCTCTTCCCCCTGCCGTCGCGCTGCAGTCGCCGGATTGGCTGCGCGCCTTCCTCACGGCTCACGAATCCGAGATCACCACGGTGTTCTTCGACATCGCGGGACCGCACGCGATGCAGGCCGCGCCGGCGGATCTGCTGGCGGCGCTCGCGTTCGAAGCCTGACGCGCGTCTCGGCGGTCGGTGCGGGCGTTTCGACTCGGACGCTGCGCGCCCTCGCGCAACGACCGGTGGATACCCCCCCCCGGGCGTTGAGCGAGCGCAGCGAGTCGAAACGCGGTGCGATACCCCGGGTGTTGAGCGAGCGCAGCGAGTCGAAACGCGGTGCGATCAGAAGTCGGGGCGGTCGCCCGGTTCGACGGGATGGCGTTGTGCGAGGTCACGCAGGGCGCCGCGCAGGTCGCGGGATGCCGTGTCGATGACGGATCGGTAGCCGACCCGGTTCGCCTCGTTGCGGCGCTGCTCATGGGAGGTGACCGCTCGCACTTCGCCGGCGAGGCTCAGCTCACCGATGGCGACCAGACCCTTCGGGGTGGCGCGCCCCGTGATCGCGCTCGCGACGGCGAGGGCGATGGCGAGGTCGGCGGCCGGCTCGATCAGGCGCACGCCGCCCACGGTGGAGACGTAGACGTCCTGGTCGGACACCCGGATGCCGGCGCGCTTCTCCAGCACCGCGAGCACCATCGCCACGCGTGCGCCGTCGACGCCGCTGACGATGCGTCGTGGGTTCGGTCCCGAGCCGGGCAGCGTGAGCGCCTGCACTTCGACCGGCAGGGCGCGGCGCCCCTCCATGGCGATCGTCACACAGGTGCCGGGTTCGCGTGACCCGTGGCCGAGGAACAGGGCGCTCGGGTCGGGCACCTCGGCGATGCCGCTACTGGTCTGCTCGAAGCAGCCGACCTCGTCGGTCGCACCGAACCGGTTCTTCAGGGCGCGGACGAAGCGCAGCGCGGTCTGCCGATCGCCCTCGAAGTGGCACACGACATCGACCAGGTGCTCCAACACGCGCGGCCCCGCGACCTGCCCGTCTTTCGTGACGTGGCCGACGATGATGACCGGAAGATCGCGTTCCTTCGCCACGCGGATGAGCGTCGACGCCACCTCGCGCACCTGGCTGGGATGCCCCGGGGCTCCGTCGACGAGGCTGGAGGCGACCGTCTGCACCGAGTCGACGATCAACAGCTCGGGACGTGTGTCGTCGACGTGCCCCAGGATCGTCGCGAGGTCGGTCTCGCTCGCGAGATAGAGATCGTCGTGGAGGGCCCCCGTGCGCTCGGCGCGCAACCGCACCTGTCCGAGCGATTCCTCGGCGCTGACGTACAGCACGCGCCGACCGGCGCGGGCGGTCTGTGCGGCGACCTCGAGCAGCAGCGTCGACTTTCCGACGCCGGGCTCGCCGGACAGCAGGATCGCCGCTCCCGGCACGAGCCCACCGCCCAGCACGCGGTCGAACTCGCCGACGCCGGTGGTCCGTCGCGGTGTCTCGCGGGTGTCGATCGAGGTGATGGGGCGCGCCGCACGGGTGGGAGTGAGCGGCGTCACCGCGTGCACCGGAGCCGAAGACACCGCCTCGACCACCGTTCCCCACTGCTGGCACTCGCCGCACCGCCCGACCCACTTCGCGCTCGTCCAGCCGCACTCCGTGCAGCGGTACGCGCTGGTGGTCGCGGTGCGCTTGGATGCCATGCGTTCAGGCTAGTCGCGGCATCCGACAGTGGCGTCGGGCGCCCCGCGGGCGGGGCGAACGATCAGCGCAGGGAGTCGGCGACCTCGCGGAGCGCATCGGCCGAGCGACGGAACAGGCCGAGCTCGTGGTCGGAGAACGACGTCTCGCGGATCGGCACGGCGCCGGCGGCCGAGACGACCGCGGGCACCGACAGGGCGACACCGCTGACGCCGTGGAAGTCGTCGAGCACCGCCGAGACCGGCATGACCGCGTGCTCGTCGTCGAGGATCGCCTCGACGATGCGGGCGCTGGACAGGCCGATGGCGTAGTTGGTCGCGCCCTTGCCCTGGATGACCTTGTACGCGGCATCCCGCACGTCGACGGCGATCTGGTCGAGCTCCTCGACCGTGAACTTCGGCTGGCCGTCGAGCGGCTGCCAGTCGAGGATCGGGACGTTGCCGACCGTCGCGTGCGACCACAGCGGGAACTCGGTGTCGCCGTGCTCGCCCACGATGTAGGCGTGCACGCTGGAGATGGAGACGCCCGCGCGCTGCGCGATCTTCCAGCGCAGGCGCGAGGTGTCCAGCACGGTGCCGGACGCGAAGATCCGCTCGTAGGGCAGGCCGGTGGCCTCTTGCGCGAGCACCGTCAGCACATCGCACGGGTTCGTGACGATGACGAACGTGGCATCGGGGGCGACGTCGAGCAGCTGCGGCATCATCGACTTGAGGATGTTGGCGTTGACGCCGGCCAGCTCGATGCGCGTCTGACCCGGCCGCTGCTTCGCGCCGGCGGTGATCACGACGACGTGCGAGCCCTTCGCGACCGAGATGTCGGCGCCGCCGATGATGTCGCTCGACCCGGTGAACTGGGCGCCGTGGGCGAGATCGAGCACCTCGGCCTCGGTCTTCTCGGCGGCGATGTCGTAGAGGGCGACGTGGCGCGCGGAGCCGCGGATGAGGGCTGCGTAGGCCACGGACGATCCGACCGCTCCTGCGCCGACGACGGTCAGTTTCGAGTTCTCGATCACGCTCATGGCCCCAGTCTGACAGGCCGGGGGATGCCGCGGCCACCGCGTGCAGCAGCCGTGCCAAACCGCGGCGTGCAGGGGGTCTTGCGGGCGGCATCCGAGGGGCGAACGATGGCCGCATGACGGAAGATGCCCCTGCGCTGCCCCCGGTGGTCGATCTCGAGACGTGGCGACGCGAGGTGGCCGCCCTGCGCGTGCGCGAGAAGGCGGCCACGCGCGAGCTCGACGCGATCGCGGCCCAGCGGCGGCGCCTGCCGATGGTCGAGCTACCCGCTTACGTTCTCGAGGGTCCCGACGGTCCCGTGCGGCTCGTCGACCTCTTCGGCGACAGGCGGCAGCTGATCGTCTACAGCCACATGTGGACGGACGGGAAGCAGTGGCAGTGTCCGGGCTGTACGAGTTGGACGGCCCAGTTCACGCGGCTGGAGTTCCTCGACGACTACGACGCGCGGTTCGTCATCGTGACGCAGGGACCCATCGATGAGGCGCCCGCCTACAAGGAGCGGGTCGGCAATCGCATGGACTGGTACTCGACGGCGAACAGTTCGTTCGGAGCCGACATGGGGGCGCCGCCCGACGCGGGATTCGCCGTGAACGTGTTCCTCAGAGATGGGGAGAAGGTGTACCGCACCTGGCACACCGACGGTCGCGGCACCGAGCAGCTCGGGCACCTCCACGGGCTCATCGACGTACTGCCGTACGGGCGGCAGGAAGCCTGGGAGGATTCGCCGGGCGGGTGGCCGCAGCATCCGACGTACGAGGGCGGCATCGGGTCGCCCGGCATTGCAGCGCTCTATGGGCCGGGAGGCTCCGCGGCCGGCTGAGCCTGCCCGGCGGAGGACGGGTTGCGGATGCCGCCGAGCGCGACGAGGCCGCCGACGACGAGGAGCGCGGCCGTCGTGATCGCCGCGCGGTGGAAGCCCGCGAGATCGAGGGTTCCGCCGGTGATGGCCGCCAGTGCGGCGATCGGGAGGAGCCCCGCGACGCGGGCGACGGCGTTGTTGACGGCCGAGGCGATGCCGGAGCGGTCCGGGTCGGTCGCGCCGAGGATCGTGGACGTCAGCGGCGACACCGTGAGCGCGAGTCCCAGACCGAACACGATCATCCCCGGCAGCACCTGCCACCAGTAGTCGAAGTCATCGGCGACGAGAAGCAGGAGCAGGGCGCCGCCGGCCATGATCAGCGGGCCTGCGGTCATGAACAGCCGGGGTCCCCACCGGCCGACCAGAGCGCCGATGCGTGCGCTCAGGGCGATCATGAGCAGTGTCGTCGGCAGGCTCGCGAGTCCGGCGAGGGTGGCGCTGAGGCCCGCGCCCTGCTGCAGATAGATCGCGAGCACGAAGCCGTTGAGCGACAGGGCGGCATAGATGAAGAGAGTCGAGAGGTTGCCGGCGGAGAAGTTGCGGCTGCGGAAGAGGTCGAGGGGCAGGATCGGATCGGCAACGTGACGCTGGCGCCACACGAACCCGGCGAGCAGGACGAGCCCCGCGAGCCCCGGCATCCAGATCGCCGGTGAGGTCCAGCCGAGGTTGGGCTGCTCGATGAGGGCGAACACCGCCGCGCCGAGGCCGAGGGTGCACATGATCGCCCCGAGCACATCGACGTGGGCGCCGGCGCGGCGCTCGTCGCTGTGGGTGAGTCGGCTGAGCAGCCACAGGGCGACGGCGATGGGAAGGAGGTTGATCCCGAACGCCCATCGCCACGAGGAGTTGTCGACGATCATTCCGCCCACCAGGGGGCCCACGATCATGGCCGCGGTGGTGGATGCCGTCCAGATGCCGATCGCGCGGGAGCGCAGCGGGTCGTGCATCGTGGCGGTGATGAGGGCGAGCGAGCTCGGGACGAGGAATGCCCCGGCCGCTCCCTGCACCGCGCGCGCCGCGACGAGCAGCTCGGGGGAGGGGGACAGGGCGACGGCGACCGAGGCGACGCCGAAGCCGATGAGGCCGATGCGCAGCACGAGGATGCGGCCGAACGCGTCGCTGACGGCGCCCGCGACGAGGATGAGCGCGCCGAGGGTCACGAGGTAGGCGTCGACCGTCCACTGCTGGGTGGACAGGCCTCCGCCGAGGTCGCGCGCGATGGCCGGCAGGGCGACGTTGACGATCGTGCCGTCGAGGAAAGCGACGAACGACCCCAGGATGGCGATCACGAGGACGAGACGCTGCTGCGGCGTCATCTTCGGCGCCATCACCCGTGCTTTCCCATGCCCCTCACGCTAGGCGGCCCCGGCGACATCGTGAAGGGGGTGGGCAGGGCCACCCTCGACGCGGCCGGTTCGCGGCGCGGCGCGGATTCCGAGGAGATGTCGCGATCTGAGGATCGTTGTGGGCGGACGGCTCCTCGGCATCCGACATCTCCTCGTTTCCCTCCGCTGCGTCGGGAACCGAGAGGGGTGGGGTGTGAGCCGGTTCGCGGCATCCCGCGGAGTGTCGTAAGCTAGTCGGCGGTGACGTGTCCGAGCGGCCGAAGGTGCAACTCTCGAAAAGTTGTGTAGGGTAACCCCCTACCGTGGGTTCAAATCCCACCGTCACCGCCACGTGAGTCACGTTGAAACCCCCTGCGAGCGTTAGCTTGCCGGGGGTTTCTGCGTGACGGGCTGCTACAGCTTCGGCGCCTGCCGGTCAGCCGCTGTAGCGGACGTAGAAGGAGCCGGGTCCGCAGGTGTACGTCGCGGGCCCGACGGTGTGCACGCCTTCTCCGAGGCGTGCACAGGTCTGCGAGGCATCTACCAGGGTAGCGCCGACCACGAAGACGATCACGAGCGTCGCGGCGACCCCGATGCCCGCGATGACGACGCCCGCGAGTGCGAGCCCGTTGCGGTGTCCGCTCCGACGAGAGCCGACCAGGGCGATGATGCTGATCACGAGGCCGGCCACATTGAGGACGACGAAGAACGACAGCACGAATCCGACGATGCCGAACGTGCGGTAGGCATCCGGGGCGACGGCCGGCGGCGGTGGCGCCGTGGGGCGAGGGGCGCCGTCGAGGGCATCCGCAGGGAGCGACATGGCCTGACCCTATCGGGTGGCCGGGGTGCGAAGGAGAACCACCGATTCCGGTGGTCGAACCGGCCTCGCCGAGGCAGCCGCTGCGGGCACGATGGCCCTTAACGTGACCGACCTGGGACTTGTCGGGCACGTCGCCGCGGCGACCCCCGACATCGCGGCCCCCCGTCGAAGGAACGTCGACCATGACTTCAGACACCGCCGTCTCCCGCGCCCGCCGACGCCAGCGCGGCACGGATCGTGACGCGACCCCGCAACCGGCGCAGCATGCGCGTCCCTCCACGGCCCGCGTCGCGCGGTCGCGGGTCGCGCTGATCGCCTGCGTGGTGCTGTGGATGCTCTACCTCGCCACGGTGATCGTCGCCCTCTCGCGCGGCGGAGCGCTCGTCGACGCCACTCAGCTGCTGGCCACCACGGTGTTCCTCGTCTCGGTGACCGCGCTGACGTTCTCGGCCTGCATGTATCTGCTCTCGCGAGCAGGTGCGCTTCCGCGTCTGGCGGCGCATCGCCACCCCCGCCGCATCACGATCGACGAGCACTTCTCCGCCCACGAACCCCTGCTGACGGCGCTGTTGCCCTCGCGGCGCGAAGACCCGGACCTCGTGCGGATGGCGTTGTGGTCCGTCGCGTTACAGGAGTTTCCGCGGCTGAATGTCGTGTTGCTGCTGGACGATGACCCCGATCCGGTCGACGATGCGGCGCGCGCCGGCCTGGAGGGATGCCGCGCCCTGACAGCGGAGCTGGATGCCGCACTGCGTCCCGTCTTCGAGCGCGTGGATGCCGCCGCCACCCGCATTCGCACGGGCGCGCTCTCCCCGGCCGAGGCGACGGAGCTCGTCATGCGCGAGCACGCGGCGTGCGCGCGGTGGCTGCACGCACGTGCCGACGAGGCGCCGGCGCGGACGCATGTCGAGGTCTTCTTCGTCGAGCAGGTGCTGCGCCGTCTGGCATCCGATCTCGACGCGACCTCCGCGGCGCTGCTCGAAGCCGCGGAGAGCGGGGCGGCGCCCCTGACCCTCGCGCGTGCTGATCAGCTCGTCAGCCGCCTCGTGCGGATCTTCGGTGCGGAGACCTCCACGTTCGAGCGGCGGCGCTACGCATCGTTGTCGCACGTGTCCAACAAGGCGATGAACCTCAACTCGTACCTCGGCCTGATCGGCGGTCGCTACCGAGAGCGATGGGTGGGGGGTCACTGCGTGCTCGAGGATGCCGGCGCAGGACGCGGCACCCTCGAGGTGGCGGAACCCGACTACGTGCTGACCCTCGACGCCGACTCGATGCTCCTGCCCGGGTACTGCACGACGCTGGTGCACGCCCTCGAGCAGCCGGAGAACGCGCGCGTGGCGGTCACCCAGACGCCCTACTCCGCCTACCGCGGAGCTCCGACGCGGCTCGAGCGCATCGCCGGGGCGACCACCGACCTGCAGCACATCGTGCACCAGGGCCTCACGGGGTTCGGGGCCACCTTCTGGGTGGGAGCGAACGCTGTGCTGCGCTGGCAGGCCCTGGCCTCGCTGCGACGCGAGGCGGTGGAAGACGGCACACGCATCGTGCGGTACATCTCCGACCGGACCGCCATCGAGGACACCGAGTCGAGCATCGACATCGCCGAGCACGGCTGGACGCTGATGAACTACCCGGAGCGCCTCAGCTACAGCGCCACGCCGCCCGACTTCGGCTCCCTCGTCATCCAGCGCCGCCGCTGGGCGGACGGCGGACTGCTGATCATCCCGGCCCTGAACGCCCTCGCCGCTCGCCGCCGCCGCGGAGGCGAGCCGATGCGGGTCGCCGAGCGGCTGCTCCGACTGAACTATCTGGGTTCGATCTCGTGGGTCACTCTGGGCCTTCTCGCCGTGCTCACGCTCTACCCCATGGACGGGCAACTGGTCACCCTCCTGCTCATGCTCATCGCACTGCCCTACTTCGTCGAGATGGCGTCGGATCTGCGCATGCTCGGCTACCACCGGCGTGACATCCTCGCCATCTACGGACTCAACCTGCTGCTGCTGCCCGTCAACCTCGCCGGCAGCGCGGCGTCGGTGCTCCAGATCCTCACCGGGCGCAAGGCGCAGTTCGCGCGGACACCCAAAGTGTCCTCGCGCACCCGCGTTCCGGCGTTCTTCCTCGTGGCCCCCGCGGCGATGGTGCTCGTGGCGGGCGCCATCGGCGTGCGCGCCGGAATGGCCGGAGCCTGGGGGACCGCGGTGTTCGCGGCGTTCACCGCGGGCGCGACGCTCTGGGCGATCGTGCGCCTCATCGGCGTGCGTGCCGCGGCATCCGATCTCTGGTTCGCCTGGATGGATTGGATCTGGGTGGAGAAGAAGGATGCCGCCGCGCCCGCGGTCGCCTCCTCGCCGCGGTGGGCTGCGGTGCTCGACGACGGCCCGCTGGATGCGATCGGGGCGCTGTCGTGAGCCCGGTGCACGCGCCGCGGCGCTCGCGATTCGCCGGACGGCAGCTGTCGTTCGGGCGACTCGCCCTCAGCATGGCCGTCGTCGCCACGCTCGGACTCGGCGCGACCGCAGCCGCCCTCGTGCCGACGCTGCCGCCGGCGGTGACCGGCGCCGATGCCGCCCACCGCTGGTTCGCGCCCTACTACGACGTCACGCTCGAATCCGGCGACGAGCTGTCTCGCAGCACGATGGACGATGCCCCCGGGGGACTCGTGCTCGCCTTCGTCGTCGCGGCCGGCGACGATGACTGCACGCCCACCTGGGGACGCGCGTACACCCTCGACGCCGCCGCCCAGCGCTTCCAGCTCGATCGTCGCGTCGAGCGGATGCACCGCGAGGGGCGCCCGCTCGCCGTGTCGTTCGGCGGTGCCCTCAACACCGAGCTGGCCTCTGCGTGTGCGACGGTCGACGCCCTGGCGACGGCATACGGCACCGTGCTCGACAGGTACGGCATCGACACCGTCGACCTCGACATCGAACACGACGCTCTCGACGACGCGGCGGCGACGGCACGCCGGGCCGCCGCGATCGCCCAGCTGCAGAAGCAGCGGAGCGCGGAGGGCACGTCGCTGCAGGTGTGGCTCACGCTGCCCGTGGCACCCGGCGGGCTCACCGCCCAGGGCTCCGCGCAGGTCTCGGCGATGCTCGACGGCGGCGCCGAGATCGCCGGCGTCAACGCCATGACGATGGACTTCAACGCCGACGACCACGCCGCCTCGACCTCGTCGCTTGCGATCAGCGCGCTGAACGCCACCGCGCGCCAGGTCACCGACCTGTGGAGCGCTCACGGTCGCGCCCTGCCGCCGGGCGGGGCGTGGGCACTGCTGGGGGCGACTCCGATGATCGGCCAGAGCGACATCGAGCGCGAGGTCTTCACGCTCGATGACGCCCGGGCGCTCGCCGCCTTCGCCTCCGCGCAGGGTGTCGCGCGGATGTCGATGTGGTCTGTCAACCGCGACCGCACCTGCGGATCGAACTACCCGCTCGTGCATCGGGTCTCGCCCCTGTGCAGCGGCATCGATCAGGCCGGCGTGAGCTTCGCCGGCATCCTCGCCGACGGGCACACGGGCACGCCGTCGGGGGAGCCCGTCACCCCGCACGACGGCCCGGTCGTCCCCGACGACGCCGCCACCAGCCCCTTCCCGCTGTGGACGTCGCAGTCGTTCTACTCGGCCGGAGTGTTCGTGGTCTGGCGGGGCTCGGTCTACGTGTCCAAGTGGTGGAACGAAGACGGCCCCCAGCCCGATGACCCCTCGCTGGATGCCGCGGCATCCGCCTGGACCTACGTGGGACCCGTGCTGTCGACCGACCGTCCGTTCACGCTGCCTCAGCTGCCGGAGGGAACCTACCCGGAATGGTCCGCCACGGCTCTGTACAACCAGGGCGACCGCGTCATGTACGACGGCAGCGGGTACGAAGCGCGGTGGTGGTCGCGGGGGCAGCGCCCCGATCGATCGGTGCTCGACCACGACTACTCGCCGTGGAAGCTCCTCGACGGGTCGTGACCGCTGACGGCGTCGAACACGTGCGGGCGGCCGTCGATGGCGATGGTGGCCCGCACGGCTCGTCCGTTCGGATGCAGGCGGCCGACGACGTGCCGACGCGCCTCGGAGATGCTCTCGGCCATCCACCCCACGGCCGCGTCGACACCGTCATCGTCGGCGGTGCCGCTGTCGTCGAGCAGGACCACGTCGACCCCACGGGCACGCGCGGCGGCGACGGCGCTGCGCAGAGGCTCACGCGCCAGCGTGCCGGCACGGAGGTCGTCGCGCAGCCGGCCCTCCTGCGCCGCATAGGCGCGCCGCTCGTCGGGTGAAGGCGGGCTCCCCTCGGCGATGCGGTCCAGCAGGGGGACGACCGAGGCGGCGAGATCGTCGGCGCGCGTGCGCAGCTCTGCACGCGCCGACATCGACCAGCTCTGCCGTTCCGCCGCGGCGACGGCCTCGTGGTGCAGGACGCCGATGCCGCGCTGCATGCGCGCGATGACGTGCAGCATCACGACGGCGACGCCGACGACGAGCGCGGGGCGGGTGATCAGCTGGAGGATCTGGCCGAGCGCGACGCCCTGGGCCGCTCCCCCGGCGATCACGACGCCGACGACGAGCGCCGCACCGGCGAGCGCCGTGCCACTGCGCCCGCGCAGAGCCAGCGGCACGAGCAGGAACGACAGTGCCATCACCGGCCACAGGGCGCCGTAGGTCAGCGGGGAGACCGCGACGGTGCCCACGGTGCCGCCCACCACGAGCCCGACGACGCTGATCGACCGTCGCCACGACGGCACCGCGGGAAGAGCTCGGCGCAGCAGCTCGGCGGTCAGCAGGGTCCCGGCCAGTGCCACCACCTGAAGCGCCCACGTGTGCGGCGCCGCGACCGTCGCCGCCACGGCGCACAACGACTGCAGCACGACGTAGCCCACCGCGATGCGCGTCACTCCTCGCCGCAGCGCCGCGGAGTCGGTGACCGCCGCCATCTCGGCGCCCGGGGTGGGCGTCGCGTATCGCAGCGTGACGCGGGTGCCGGCGCCGGGCGCGGAGACGATCTCGGCGGCGCCGCCCGGAAGGCGTTCCATGCGCGCGACGATGCTCTGGCGGATGCCGAGTCGATCATCTCCGATGCGGGCCATCTCGAAGCCGGGGCCATCGTCGACGATGTCGATGCGGACGTCGTTGCCGCGTGAGCGCAGATGCACATGGCGCCTGGCCAGCGGGGCATGCCGGGCGGCGTTGGTCAGCGCCTGTCGCGTCGCCCCCACCATCGCCGTGGTCGCGCCGTCGTCGAGCAGGAGGGGGCCTTCGATGTCGCACGTCAGCTCCGCGCCCTGCCGACGGGTCTCCATGACGAGCTCGGCGTGCAGGGGGAGAGGTTCGCGCGCGCCGTCATCGACCAGAGACGTGACCATGCTCGCCGCTCGCCGCGCCTGGACGGCGAGTCGATCGAGCGGAACCGGCAGTTCGGAGGCGGCCAGCACGAGCGTCGCCAGCACCTCGTCGTGGACGAGGGCGGCCGCGTGCGTACGCGCCGCCAGACGGCCCCGCTCGGCTGACTCACGGGCGGCGGCGGAGCGTCGTTCCGCCGCGGCGGCATCGAGGTCGGCGCTCACCGACAGCACGTGCCCGCCCAGCACGCAGACCACCGCCGCGGTCAGCAGCGCGTGCGAATCGTTGACGATTCCGTCCAGATCGAAGCCTCCGAACGCGAGGCGGTACGTCACGCCCGCGAGGGTCCCGACCGCCAGCGTGGCCCACCCCGCACGGGGACCGAAGGCGACCAGTGCGCACGCGGTGGCGGCGCTGGATGCCGTCAGCACCCACGGCATCCGCTCCATCTCCGATGCCTCCGCCGCCGGGGCGAACAGGATCAGCGCCGCCCAGAACAGCACCGTCGCGGCGCCCGCCGTGCGGCGCAGCATCCGGGTGTCCAGCAGGGGGGAGAGCGCCCCGCCCACGATCGTGGTGGCCGCGGCGGTGATCACGATGATCAGATACCAGAGGGGAAAGACGGGGCTGTCGCGGGCCACGACGGTCAGATTGAACGTGCCGACCGCCGCCACCATCGCGCCGCTGGTGGCCAGCAGCAACCGTCGAGCCGCCCGCTCCGCGGCATCCGTGTCACTCACGCCGTGGCACCGGCACGAAGCCGTCTTCGAGTCCCCGCTGGTACAGCTCGACCTTCGTCGCCGCCGGGCGGCCCAGCTGGTGGTAGACGGAGCGGATGCGGCGAAGGTGATCGTTGACGGTGTTCTCGGAGATGAACAGCCGTGTCGCGACATCGCGCGCGCCGAGCCCCGAGGCGTACAGCGCCAGGACCTCGCGTTCGCGTGCCGTCAGAGGGGCGCCCTCCAGCAGGGGGTCGGTATCCAGCGCCGAGGCCCATTCCGCCGTCGAGACGTGTTCGCCGCGCGACGCCGACACGATCGCGGTGAGCAGACCCGCCGACGGCGCGGACTTGCGCACGACGCCGCGGATGTCGGCGCGTGAGGCGGCGCGCACGAGGTAGGGGTCCTCGCCCGAGGTCAGCACGAGCACCTGGGCGCCCCACCGGCGCAGCGTCGCGACGTTGTCCGCGGGATGCGATCCGTCGCGCAGGCTCAGATCCAGCAGCACCAGATCGGCGGGTCGCGCGTGGCGCACCAGCTCGTCGACGGTGCGGGCGTGACCGACGAAGACGACCTCGGGTATCGCGACGAGGAGGTTCTGCACCGCCATCGCGACGAGTTCATGGTCATCGACGATGGCGACGGATGCCGCATCCACCATCCCCAGGACACCTCTCTTCGAGCCGACCCCCCGGCGGTGGATGTGCCGCACCTCGCGCCGCTCCAGAATAGGGGCAGCACGAGGTGCGCGCGCGATGGACTCCGCAGTATTACCGGTCTGTTCGCCGCGGCGTTTCGTCATGCCAGCAGCGTCTCGCCGATGTATCCACCCGGCCGGCATCCCGGAGGGATCGCGAACACCGCCGACCCGATCGGTGTCGTCCACTCGTTGAGCAGGTCGAGCTCGTCCAGCCGCCGCTGGATGGGCACGAACTGGGCGTCGACGTCGGCCTGGAACGACGCGAAGATGAGGCCGGAATCGGACACGTCGCCCCCTGTCGGTCGCTCGTCGTAGTTGTATCCCCGACGGAAGATCCGCTGTCTCACATCGTCGGGCCGTGAGCGGCGCATGTGGGAGAACTCGGGGATCACGGGGAAGCCGATCGGGGTCTTCGCCTCGAAGTCGGGCTCGTCGTGCTCGGCCGCACCGGTGAGCGGCGCGCCGTTGGACAGGGTGCGACCGACGGAGTCCTCTCGCCCCGGGCGGTCCAGCTTGTCCCACTTGTCGAGGTCCATCTGGATGCGGCGAACGACGGCGCCCGTGCCGCCGGCCAGCCACCCGGCATCCGACCAGACGATCTCGTCGAAGTGCGTCGTCCCGGGCTGCGGGTTGGCGGTGCCGTCGACCTGACCGAACAGGTTGCGCATGGTGGTGCCGGGCGCGACCGTGCCGTACGCGCGACGGAAGCCCTGCTGCGTCCAGCGGACCTCGGCGAAGCTGCGTGCGTCCTTCAACAGCATGCGCGTCGCGTGCGCGAGTGTCAGCGGGTCATCGCCGGCGATCTGCAGCAGCAGGTCGCCGTGACTGAACTCGTCGCGCAGGCGGTCGATTCCGAACGGCGGCAGCGGACGCAGCCAGTCGGGCGCCACACCCTGGGCGCGCGCGACGAGGCCGGGCCCGAAGCCGAAGGTGATCGTGAGGCGCGCGGGCGCTGCGGCGAGCTCCGGTTCGGAGTCGGCCAGGGCGGGTGAGCCCTGCGTCAAGCGCTCGGCGTCGTCGGACAGCACGCGCAACAGGCGGCGCAGACCCTCGCGGTCGACGTCGGCGCGCAGGTCGAGCGCGACGAAGGTGGCGTGCGCCTGGGCGTCGGTGTCGATCCCGGCCTGGTGCACGCCGTGGAAGGGCACGACATCCGCGCCGTTGAGGGGGACGGATGCCGAGGCCGGCGGGCCCGCCGGGGCCGTGGAGGTGAGGGCGAGGTCGACGCCGATCGCGGCGGCGGCGCCGACGCCGGCGACAGCCCCTCCGAGGAGGAACTGCCGCCGGGTCGACGACGGTCGACGTGCGCCCGGTGCGGGCGCCGCCATCAGTGGCTCGGCGTCGTCGACGGGGTGGGGCTCATCTGCATGTCGCCGCTCTGGTAGTTCTCGTTCGCGCCGGAGTAGTCCTTCACCGGTGCCGAGAACTCCGTGGTGGAGCCGTCGGAGAACGTCAGCGTGAAGGTGGTGTCCTCCCCGGCCTTGAGGGGAGCTGTCAGGTCCATCAGCATGATGTGGTTGCCGCCGGGCTGCAGCACGAGCTCGCCCCCTGCCGGAATGACGAACCCGCCGTCCTTCTCCTTCATGACCATGGCGCCCGATGCGTCGGCGACCGTCTCGTGCAGCTGCAGCATGGACGACGCCGGCGAGGTCGCCGACACGAGCGTGACGTCGCTCTTCGAGTCGTTGTGCAGCGTGCCGAAGGCGGCGGACATGCCGGAGTCGGCCGCCTTTACCCACGCGTCGGAGACGGTGACGGCTGCGGTGGTGGCGTCAGCCGCGCTCGCCGACGTCGAGGGCGTCGATCCCGCGGACGGGGTCGTGCTGGCGCACCCGGCGAGGGCCAGCAGGCCGACGCTCATCAGAGCGCCGGCGCGCGCGGCGATGTTCAGGCGGGTGCGGGTGGTGGTGTGGATGCTCACTGTGAGGTGCCTTTCTTGCGGCGGAGGAGATGGAAAGCGGCGTAGGCGGCGACGGCGATGATCGCCCCGCCCGCGCCGACCAGCAGGATGCGGATGATCCCCTGGTCCTCTCGTGCGCTCTGGTCCTGTGGGGTGGGGGTGGCGGTGGTGTCCGTCGCGTCCGTCGGCGATGCGGCGACGGACGTCCGCGTCAGCGGCGCGGCGCCTCCGACCGTGAACGGGATGAGACCGCTGATCGGATGGCCGTCCTGCGAGACGACGCGCCAGCGGATCTCGTACCCGCCGGCGGGCAGAGCCGGAACGAGAGGCACCGACACCACGCCGTTGTCGACGGCGGGCGCTGCTGCTGCCCAGTCCTTCCCCTCGCCGTCGGCGACGATGACGGCCGCACCGATCGTCAGCACATCGGCTGAGAAGGTGAGCGTCACCTCCGTCGGTGCACTGCCGAGCGCCTCACCGGATGCCGGGGTGCTCCCGAGCAGCTCGTCGTGGGCCGCGGCGGGCGCGGCGGTGGCGAGCACCGCTGCGGCCGCGAGGGTCACGGCGAGAAGGAGGGGGCGGAGACGGAAACGGGACGACGACACAGCACACCACCGATCGATCGCGCGCCGACGGCGACGCCTCGAGATGTGTCGAGGGACGACGCGGCGGCACGCACGCGGATCCCCGCCCGGACATCGCGTCGCGGGCGGGACAGGAATCAGAGCGCGAGCAGCAGCGGAGGACCGCGACGTCGATCGTCCCCGGCATGCGCCGCGGGGCGGACGATCCAGCCGATGGTCTCGGCCGAGAGCGGGACGGGGAGGGCGATCGGGGGCAGCGCGGCGGCGCGCGCGACGACGCGTCGCGCCCAGGCGCGGACGTCGGCTGCGAGCGTCAGCAGTGCCCGTGCGGCACGCTCGCCGCGGTAGAGCAGCGCCACGGTGACGATCGCGGCGAGCGCGTGCAGCGCCCACATCGTGGGATCGGCGCACAGCGCGGCGAGAAACCCCGAGGCCGGTGCGGCGCTCGCGGCATCCATCGCCATGCTCATCGCGCCGTGATCGTGATGCGACATCGCGGGCATCGCCGCGACGGGCGTGACCGCGCCCATGACGAACAGAGTGTGGAACAGCGCCTGGCTCACCAGGACACTCGCGCCCAGCCGCGCGAGGGAGAGGGTGCGGCCGGCGAGCAGCGTCGACGCCATGAGTGCGAGCAGCCACGGGGCGAGGATGCCGAGCGGCCCCGGAACCGCGCCGCCCGCGACGACGTGCGACAGCAGCGCCGTGAACGTCGCGACGGAGGCGACGATCGCACCCCGCGCGACGCGCGGAGTCCGGGAGCGACGCATGTCCTCAGTCTGCCAGGTCGGCCGCGCGTTTCCCGTTGCGCCCGCTCGGCGACCGCTGCCGCGACCTCAGCGGTGCCGCTTGGCCGCCTCGGTCGCCTGCCGCTCGGCGATGACCGGGTGCGTTCCCGTGTAGCCCTCCCGCGCCGCGACGGCGGCCTGGATCTTGCCGCGCGCGGCGAACCAGCCGATGATCAGCGTCGGGATCAGCACGATGAGCGAGGCGAGCACCCATCGGCCGGTCTCCGAGAAGCCCATGGTGACGAGGACGAACGCGAGGAAGGCGAGCGTGAGGTACGACGTGAAGGGCGCCCCGAACAGGCGGAACGAGGGGCGCTGCAGCCTGCCCTCCTTCGCCCACTTCACGAGCTTGAGCTGGCAGAGGATGATGGTCGCCCAGCCGCCGATGATGCCGAGCGCCGACACCTCCAGCACGATCTCGAACGCCTGCGACGGCCACAGCGCGTTGATGCCGACGCCCGCGAGGGTGATGACGGCCGTCAGCAGGATGCCGCCGTAAGGGACGCCGTTCTTGCTCATCTTCGCGGTGAAGGCGGGCGCCGAGCCGTTCACCGACATCGAGCGGAGAATGCGGCCCGTGGAGTACAGCCCCGCGTTGAGGCTCGACAGTGCGGCGGTCAGCACGACGAAGTTCATCACCGAGCCGGCGATCGCGCCGGTCTCGGGGGAGCCGATGTGCGAGAAGAACGTCACGAACGGCGACTGTCCGGCCTCGTAGGTGCTGAACGGCAGCAGGAGAGACAGCAACAGGATCGACCCGACGTAGAAGATCGCGATGCGGAAGACGACCGTGTTGATCGCCTTCGGCATGACCTTCTCCGGGTGGGCGGTCTCGCCGGCAGCGGTGCCGACGAGCTCGATCGCGGCGTAGGCGAAGACCACGCCGGAGATCGCCAGGAGCGGCGCGACGAAGCCCATCGGGAAGATCCCGCCGTTGTCGGCGATGACGCTGAAGCCCGTGGCCCCGACATCGGTCGCACCGTTGAAGATCAGGAAGCAGGTGCCGACGATCAAGAAGATCACGAGTGCGGCGACCTTGATGAGCGCGAACCAGAACTCCATCTCGCCGAACAGCTTGACACTCACGAGGTTGAGCGAGAGCACGACCACCAGGGCGATCAAAGCGATCGTCCACTGCGGCACCTCCTGCAGCGGCTGCCAGTACTGCGCCCAGAACTTCACGTACAGAGCCGCGGCGGTGACATCCACGATGGAGGTCATCGCCCAGTTGAGGAAGTACATCCATCCGGCGCCGTACGCGAGCTTCTCGCCGTAGAACTCGCGGGCGTACGAGACGAAAGAGCCCGACGACGGGCGGTGCAGCACGAGCTCGCCGAGCGCGCGCAGGATGAGGAAGGCGAAGAACCCGCACACGGCGTAGACGAGAATCAGGGACGGTCCGCTCGAGGCGAGGCGGCCGCCGGCGCCCATGAACAGACCCGTTCCGATCGCGCCGCCGATGGCGATCATCTGGATCTGTCGCGGGCGCAGCGTCTTGTGATAGCCGGCGTCCTCGCTGGAGAAGTCCTGCGCAGCCTGGGTGCGATCTCCCAACAGCTCGCGCGCGTTCTCGCGGGCATCCTCGGGATCCATGCGCGAGAGCGCCTCGTTGTCCGTCATCCCGCAATCATGGAGGCGGCGTGTTTCGCCCGTGTGGCACGTGCGCACGCGTGTCGTGAAAAATCAGCCGATGGTCGGGGGCGTTTCGACTCACGACTGTGCCGCTCGGGTGGGGACGGCGGCTCCCGGTCGTTGAGCGAGCGCAGCGAGTCGAGACGCGGCGTCAGAGCTCGAGGCCGACCGCGGCGGAGCAGCGCGCCAGCTCGTCCGCGTCGAGCACGAGATCGGCGGCGCGCGCGGAGTCGGTGATGGATGCCGCGCGTCGCGCCCCCGGAATCGGAACGACCAGCGGGCTCAGGGAGAGCTCCCACGCCAGCACGACCTGCTGCGCGCTCACCCCGTGCGCCTCGCCGATCTCGCGGAAGACGCCGAAGCGTTCGCCCACCGTGCGTCCTGCCCCGCCGGTGCCGCCGAGCGGGCTCCACGGAAGGAAGGCGATGCCGTGCGCGTCGCAGTACTGCAGCTCGCCGAAGCTGCCCGGATAGCGCGGCGAGAACTGGTTCTGCACGCTCGCCAGGTTTCCGGCGCCGAGCACGTCCTCGGCGATCGCGATCTCTTCGACGCTCGCGTTGGAGATGCCCAGTGCCCGCACCAGGCCCTCGTCCTGCAGGGTCTTCAGGTTCTGCATGATCTCGCCGTAGACCATCCACCGGTCGGGGCGGTGGTACTGGTAGAAGTCGATGACCTCGACACCGAGGTTCTCCATCGAGCGCTGCACCGCCGAGCGCAGGTAGCCGAGTGATCCGTCGCGGCCGAAGTCCTTCTCGGCCGTGCGCGTGATGCCGCCCTTCGTCCCGACCAGGATGCCGCTGGTGTCGCCGTCCCACGAGGCGAGCGCGTCGCGCACGATGCGCTCGTTGTGTCCCATCTGGTCCCACGAGGGCGCGTAGATGTCGGCGGTGTCGATGAAGGTGACCCCGGCATCCAGCGCGGCGTGCACCGTCGCGATCGCGTCGGCGCGATCGGGGAGCTCGTTGTCGTTGTTCATCGAGACGGGCATGGCGCCCAGCCCGATCGCAGAAACGGTGAACGGTCCGATCGTGCGCTGCTGCATGGAGTTCCTTCCGGTCGGTCGTACGACGACGTACGCGCTCCACTCTGCCGCATGCCCACGACGTCGAGGTCGCCTGGACGATGCGGCGTCGCCGGTCAGACGGCCGGCAGGCTCACCCGCAGGCGCGCGCCCCCGAGTGCCGCGTCCTCGATGGCGATGCGCCCGCCGTGCGCCGTCACGATGCGCCGGGAGGTGGCAAGGCCCAGCCCGAGCCCGGGCGCGTCTGCCGCATCGCCGCGCTCCATGATGTCGAACACGCGCTCGCGCAGGTGCGCCGCCACGCCCGGTCCGTTGTCGTCGATGGTGATCACCCACCCCGTCGGGCCCTGCCGCGCGGCGAGCTCGACGACGGGCGCGACACCGGTGGATGCCGCGAACTTCAGCGCGTTGGCGAGGAGGTTCTGCAGCAGCACCGCGATCAGCGCCGGGTCACAGACGATGGCGTCGTCGGGGTCGATGCGTACCGCGATGCGCGCGTCGCATGCGGCCTGGGCGCGCTCGAGGTCGGCGATCACGCCTTCCGCGATCGCCCCCAGCGCGGCCCGTTCGCGGCGGATCTCCGCGCCGCCCACGCGTGCGAAGGAGAGCAGTTCGGTGATCATGGTGTTCATCCGCGCTGCTGCGGCATCGGCCCGGCCGAGCGCGCGCGTCGCCCGCAGTTCGTCGCCGTCGTCCAATCCGGCCAGGGCGAGGTCGATCTGGCCCATGAGAGCCGTGAGCGGGTTGCGCAGGTCGTGGCTGATCTGACTGGTGAAGTGGGCGAGTTGATCATTCGAGCGCTCCAGCTCGTGCGTGAGCCGGCGCAGCTCCAGCACCTCCACGGCCTGCCCGGCCAGCAGATCCAGGGCGGCGCTCTGCTGCGCGGTGAGACTCCCGGTGGCGTCGTCGAACACGCAGAGCGTGCCGATCGCGACGCCCGCGGGGGTGATGAGCGGGCTGGAGGCGTAGAAGCGCACCTGACCGCGCGCGCCGGTCACGAACGGGTTCTCGGCGAAGCGTTCGTCGGTGCTCGCGTCGGGCACCCAGACGTGGCGAGCATCGGGCAGCACGACGGCGCACATCGAGTCCTCGACGTCGCAGATCGCCGCCTCCACGCCCGCCGCCGCCACCTGGTACTGGTATCTGTCGTCGATGATGTTGATCACGGCGCCGCCGACATGGCAGAGCGTCCTCGCGAGGCGAGCCAGGCCTTCGAGGTTGGGCTCCGCCGGAACGCCGACGATGCGGTAGTCGGCGATCGCCTCGCGGCGCGCAGCGGCGTCAGTGATCGGCATACGCGTTCTCTCCTGTCGGCTGCGACCAGGATAACGGCGGGCTCCGCCGCGGCGGGCACCTAGGCTGGACCCATGGCGACCGGCGCAGTGATGCACACCTTCGACGTGCAGGTGGCCGACATCGACCGCGGCGTGTACGAGGAACTGTCGCTGCGGATGGCGCAGCATCCGTCCGAGACGGGTGCGTTCATGGTGACGCGCCTGCTCGCCTACTGCCTCGAGTACGCGGACGGCATCGCGTTCACCGAGGGTGTTTCGGCCACCGACGAACCCGCCGTTCTGGTGCGGGACGCGACCGGGGCGATCGCGGCATGGATCGAAGTCGGGGCTCCCGACGCCGACCGGTTGCACCGCGGCAGCAAGCTCGCCGACCGCACCGTCGTCTACAGCCACCGCGACCCGGCCAAGCTGCTGCCCCTGTGGGCGGGCAAGAAGATCCACCGCGCCGACGACATCGTGCTGCGAACGTTCGATGCCGGATTCGTGGATGCCGCCGCCGATGCCGTCGAGCGGCGTAACGCCGTCACCCTTTCCGTGACGGAGGGCCAGCTCTACCTCGACGTCAACGGGACGAGCCTGTCGTCGGCGCTGCA
Organism: Microbacterium sp. AG790; assembly: GCF_003634765.1. Classification (NCBI taxonomy): domain Bacteria; kingdom Bacillati; phylum Actinomycetota; class Actinomycetes; order Micrococcales; family Microbacteriaceae; genus Microbacterium; species Microbacterium sp. AG790. Next base: position 164,513 of record NZ_RBWZ01000007.1, on the reverse strand, counting down.
CGAGCACGCACTGGCCTGACGCGCCGCACCGCGCACCTCCGCAGGATCGTGCGTACTCCGCATCCATCGCCGCTGAGCGGTGCGGAGTTCGTCGCTTTCTGCGGAGTTCGTGACCGCGTGTCGGAGTTTCGACGCGCTGCGCCGGCTCCACGACCGGGCGGGGGGTGCGGGGTTCGCTTGGGCTTGCCTTGCTGGCGCGCCCGCGGCGGTCGGCATACGGTGACGGGATGACCGAGATGGAATCCTCGCATCCTGATGAGCCGCACCGCGGCGGCGTGGCGCAGCGGCTCAACTGGCTGCGCGCCGGTGTCTTGGGTGCGAACGACGGCATCGTCTCGACCGCCGCGGTCGTCGTCGGCGTGGCCGGCGCGACAGCCGAGGTCATGCCGGTGCTGCTCGCCGGGTCGGCCGCCCTCGTCGGCGGTGCGATCTCGATGGCGCTGGGCGAGTACGTGTCGGTGTCGAGCCAGCGCGACAGCGAGCACGCGCTCATCGAGAAGGAGCGCAAAGAACTCGCCGACGATCCTGAAGCCGAGTTCGTCGAACTGGTCGGCCTCTACCGCGACCAGGGGCTCAGCGAGGAGACGGCCACGCGTGTCGCCACCGAGCTCACCGAGCGCGACGCGCTCGCCGCGCACCTGTCGGCCGAGCTGAACATCGACCAGGACGACGTCGTGAGTCCCTGGCACGCCGCGTTCGCCTCGGCCGTCGCCTTCTTCGTGGGCGCCCTGCTGCCGATGGCCACGATCCTGCTGCTGCCGCATCCCGCGCGCCTCATCTGGACGTTCGTGGCGGTGCTGCTGGCCCTCGCCGTCACCGGCTATATCGCTGCGTGGCTCGGCGGCGCCAACCGCGGCCGCGCCATCCTGCGGACGGTCATCGGCGGCGCGCTCGCGCTCGGTGCGACCTTCCTCGTCGGCACCCTCTTCGGCACCGCCGTCGGCTGACCCACCCGCGTCGGCGTGCGCCCGGCGTAGGGTGAGCCGCATGCGGACTCCGATGGCGTATCTGCGCGGGGCCCGGCATCCCGAGGCCTTCCACGGCCGCGGCGCCGGGCGGCCGTTCTTCGAGGGCTGGTACGTCAAGCTCGTCTCCGCCGACCGCGCGCACCGGTGGGCCGTGATCCCGGGGGTGTTCCGCGGCGATGGCCGCGGCGACATGCCGGCAGACGAGGCCTTCGTCCAGGTACTCGACGGTGTCGCGGGAAGGTCGTGGTACCACCGCTTCGACCTCGAGGAGTTCGCGGCATCCGACCGGCGGTTCGAGGTGCGCGTGGGCGCAAACACCTTCGATTCCGAAGGAGCGACCCTCGATCTGCCGCAGCTGCGGGGGCGGATCTCGTACGCCACACCCCTCCAGCCGTGGCCGGTGACGCTTCGCGAGCCGGGAATCATGGGCTGGTACGGGCTCGTGCCGTTCATGGAGTGCTTCCACGGCGTCGTGTCGTTCGGGCACGACCTCACCGGCACGCTGCAGGTCGAGGGCGAGCGGGTCGCGTTCGACGGCGGCCGCGGCTACATCGAGAAGGACTGGGGCCAGGCGTTTCCCGCGGGGTACGTCTGGCTCGCGTCGAACCACATCGACCCGGTCGGCGGCGGTGCGACGGACGCTTCACTCGTGGCATCCGTCGCCATCATCCCGTGGCTGCGGGGCTCGTTCCGCGGCTCGATCGTGGGACTTCGCCACGGCGGTCGTCTGCACCGCTGGACCACCTACAACCGGTCCCGGGAGCGCAGCCTCACCATCGACGACGACCGCGTGCGGTGGAGCATGGAGGGTCCCGACGGGCGGCTCGAACTCGAGGCCGAGCGCGTGCGCGGGGGGCTGCTGCACGCGCCACTGCGCACCGCGATGCACCAGCGCGTGGAAGAGACGCTCGATGCCCGCGTGATCATCCGGCACACGGATGCCGCGGGGCGCGTGCTCCTTGAGGGCGTCGGCGCGTGCGCGGGGCTGGAGGTCTTCGGCGACACCGCGCGCCTGCTCGCCCTGCGCTGACCCGCCCCGCTGCGGCCTCACACGCGAATCGGGGTCGCATTCCGTCGTAACCAGCCTCAGCTGGCGACGCAACGCGACCCCGATTCTGCGAGTCTGCCCGGGTGGGCGGGCGATCAGATGCGCACGAGCATCTTTCCCGTGTTGGCGCCGCGCATCATGGACAGGAAGGCATCGACGGTGTTCTCGATGCCGTCGACGATCGTCTCGTCGTAGACGATGCCGCCCTCGGCGAACCAGCCCGACATCTTCTGCTGGAACTCGGGGGCCAGGTGCAGGTACGCGGCGAGCGTGAAGCCCTGCATGGTGAGGGCGCGCGTGATCATGTTCGACATGTTGTCGGGACCGGGCCGGCGCTCGGTGCTGTTGTAGCCGGTGATGGCGCCGCACAGAGCTGCTCGTCCGCCGTCGTTGAAGGCGTCGAGCGCCGCCTCGAGGTGGTCGCCGCCGACGTTGTCGAAGAACACGTCGATGCCGTCGGGCGCGGCCTCCGCGAGAAGTGTGCGCACATCTCCGGACTTGTAGTTGAAAGCGGCGTCATAGCCGTACTTCTCGGTCAGCAGGGCGACTTTCTCCGGAGTTCCGGCCGAGCCGATGACCCGACCAGCGCCCAGGCGCTTGGCGATCTGGCCCACGGCGGTGCCGACGGCGCCGGCGGCGCCGGAGACGAACACGGTGTCGCCGGGCTTCAGGTGCGCGATGGCGGTGAGTCCGACGTAGGCGGTGAGACCGGTCATGCCGAGGATGTGCAGGTTCAGCGAGAGCGGCACGCCGGGGATCTCCGGGATGGCGCGGAAGGTCGCGGCATCCGCCTGGACCACGTCCGACCAGCCGTGCTGGTGCAGCACGACGGTGCCGACGGGCAGGTCGTCGGATGCCGAGGCCACCACACGCCCGACCGCGCCGCCGCTGATGGTCTCGCCGAGGGCGTAGGGTGCGACGTAGCTGCGGGTGTCGTTCATGCGGCCGCGCATGTAGGGGTCGACGGAGACGAACTCGTTGCGCACACGCACCTCGCCGGCCTGCGGAGCGCCGTAGGTGACCGTCGCGACGTGGAAGTCATCGTGGGTGGGCCACCCGACGGGGCGGGCGGCGAGCTGGATCTGAGTGCTGGTGGCGTCTGTCATTCGTTCTCCTTGTGGGATGGGGTGAGGTCGGGGGCGTGCGACAACGGTGCGTCAGATCAGCAGGCCGATCGCGAGGGCGACGATGCCGAGCGCGGGGAGGGTGCCCTGCTTGAGCGCGGCGGCGGCCTTGTCGGGGCTGGAGAGCAGCAGCACGAGCGCCGCGGCGGTCATCGAGCCGGCGCCGGCGAAGACGAGGGCCGCGCCGGGAGCCGTGGCGCCGGTTGCGAAGAACACGACGCCGACGGCGACGAGGATCGCGAGGAACAGGTTGTAGAAGCCCTGGTTGTACGCCATCTCGCGCGTGGCCTGGGCGTCCGCTTCGCTCGTGCCGAAGGTGGCGCGGGCGCGCGGGCTGGTCCAGGCGAAGGACTCGAGCCAGAAGATGAACACGTGTAGGAGTGCCGCGAGGGAGGCGAGCACGAGACCGACGACGACCATGGGGGATCCTCCTGTTTCTGAACTGACTGGTTCAATATATACTGAAACGGTCGTTTTAGAAAGTGGGGTGGATGCCATGGCCAGAACTCGGGAGTTCGATCGCGGCGCGGTCGTGCGCGCCGCCCGCCAGTTCTTCTGGGAGCACGGGTACGAGGACGCCTCGATCGCGGGGCTCGAGGCGGCGACCGGGCTCAACCGCTCCAGCATCTACAACGCTTTCGACTCCAAGCGCGGCCTGTTCGACGCGGCGGTGCAGAGCTACCTCGACGAGGTCGTGCGTCCGCGGCTCGCCCCGCTCGAGGCGGAGACCGTCGAGGCCGGGGCGCTCCGCGCGTACCTCAGCGGCCTCGCCGACGCTTTCGCCCGTGTCGGCTCGATGCCCGCCGCGCACGGCTGCCTGCTCATCAACGCCGCCGGATCGCCCGTCGCGCGCGACTCCGACGTCGCGCACGTGATCGACGACTACCGTGCCGAGCTGCGCGCCGCGATCGGCCGCGGCGTCGATGTCGCGGTGCCCGCGGCATCCGCCGCGCGCCGCGCGCGCCTCGCCGACGCCGTCACGGGGCTCGTCGTCGCGGCGTTCGCTCTCGTCCGCACGTCGGCTCCCGAGGCGATCCGCAGTCTCGAGACCGCCGCCGCCCTGGTGGATGCCGAGGGCGCCGCCGACTGAGGGTGTCGGCGTTTCGACGCGCTGCGCGCGCTCAACGACCGGGGGTGATGTACGCGGCGGCGGAGGGGGCGCCGCAGATTCGCCCTCGCGTCGTGCGCGCGCGTGCATCGTGTCGTTCTAGTCTTCCCTCACCGCGTCACTGGGGACGACGGTGCACCCATGACCTTGCGAGGGCGGAGAAGAGCGATGAGCGACTTCGGCAGCACCACACCGATTCATCTGGAACGCGGCGACGGCAAGGGCCTCGCCGCCGGCACCCTGGGTCTCTGGGGGTCGACCGTCATCGGCCTGGCGTCGACGGCCCCCGTCTACTCCCTCGTCGCGACGCTCGGCTTCGTCGTGCTCGCCGTGGGGGCACAGGCGCCGATCGCCTTCATCATCGCGTTCGTGCCGATGCTGTTCACGGCATTCGCGTATCGCGAGCTGAACAACCAGATCCCCGACTGCGGTACGACCTTCACGTGGGGGACGAAGGCGTTCGGCCCGTGGGTCGGCTGGATGGGCGGGTGGGGCGTCGCGATCGCCGGCATGGTGGTGCTCGCCAACCTCGCCCAGATCGGCTCCATCTACTTCTGGGCGCTGTTCGGTATGAACCTGGAGAACAACGACTGGCGCATCATCCTCGTCGCCGTCCTGTTCATCGCCTCGATGACGTGGGTGAGCTGGCGCGGCGTCGAGATCGGCGAACGCATCCAGAACGTGCTGCTCGGCGTGCAGTACCTCGCGCTCGCGATCTTCGTCGTCGCGGCGCTCTGGGAGTTCTTCGCGGGCAACGCCCCCGCTCCCACCCCCTTCGACTGGAACTGGCTGAATCCGTTCGCGTTCACCGACTACCACGGTTTCACCGAGGCCGTGCTGCTCGCCCTGTTCATCTACTGGGGCTGGGACTCGTGCCTCGCCCTCAACGAGGAGACCAAGGACCCCAAGCGCATCCCGGGGCGCGCGGCGCTGCTGACCACCGTCATCCTGCTGTTCACCTACGTCTCGGTCACGATCGCCGCCATGATGTACGCCGGGCTCGGCGAGGACGGGCCCGGTCTGGCCAACCCCGACAACGCCGACGACTTCTTCCTCGCGATCAAGGACGGCCTGCTCGGCCCGTGGGGCTGGCTGCTCGTGGTCGCCGTGCTGATCTCCGCGGTCTCCTCCACGCAGACGACCATCCTGCCGACGGCCCGCGGCACGCTCGCGATGGGTGTCTATCGTGCCCTGCCCGCGCGCTTCAAGAATGTGCACCCCGTGTACAAGACGCCGTCGTTCTCCACGATCGTCGGCGGCACCGTGGCGATCTGCTACTACCTCGGGATGACGCTGATCAGCGACAACATCCTGCAGGACTCGATCTCCTCCCTCGGGCTCGCGATCGCGTTCTACTACGCGATCACCGGCTACGCGTGCGTCTGGTACTTCCGCCGCGACCTTCGCAACTCCGCGCGTGAGCTGTGGGTCAAGGGCATCTTCCCGCTGCTGGGCGCCCTCATGCTGACCTTCGCCTTCGTGCAGTCGGCCATCGACATGTACGACGTCAACTACGGCAACACGGTGCTGCTCGGCATCGGCGGTACCTTCGTCGTCGGCATCGGGGCGTTGCTCGTCGGCGTCGTGCTGATGTTCGTCTGGTACATGTTCCCGCGCTCGAAGCCGTTCTTCCAGGGCCGCGCACTCAACCGGGAGACCCCGGTGCTCGTGCCCGAGGAGCCCGGCGACATCATCCGCTCCATCGACGGCGGCATCTGACAGCGGCGCGGCCCCTCGGCATCCCCACCTCCCTCTGATCGACAAGGAACCCCATGCGTATCCTCATCGTCGGCGCCGGTGGCGTCGGCTCGGCCGCCGTCCGCATCGCCGTGCGCCGCGACTTCTTCGAGAAGCTCGTCATCGCCGACTACGACCCGGCCCGCCCGCAGGCGCTCGTCGACGAGGTCGCCGATCCCCGCGTCGAGGCGGCACAGGTCGATGCGTCCCGCGCCGATGCGGTGGCGGGGCTGATCGAGGCGCACGGCATCACGCATGTGCTCAACGCGGTCGACCCCCGCTTCGTCATGCCGATCTTCGACGGCGCACTCGCCGCCGGCGCCATCTACCTCGACATGGCGATGAGCCTGTCGACGCCCCACCCGGAGCAGCCGCACGCGCTGCCGGGCGTCAAGCTCGGCGACGAGCAGTTCGCCAAGGACGACCAGTGGAAGGATGCCGGACAGCTCGCCCTCGTCGGCATCGGTGTCGAACCGGGACTGTCGGACGTCTTCGCCCGCTACGCCGAAGACCACCTGTTCAGCGAGATCGACGAGCTGGGCGTCCGCGACGGGGCCAACCTCGTCGTCGCCGGTTACGACTTCGCGCCCTCGTTCTCGATCTGGACGACGATCGAGGAGTGCCTCAACCCGCCTGTCATCTACGAGAAGGACCGCGGCTGGTATACGACGGAGCCGTTCAGTGAGCCGGAGGTGTTCGACTTTCCGGGCGGGATCGGTCCGGTCGAGTGCGTCAACGTCGAGCACGAGGAGGTGCTGCTCATGCCGCGCTGGACGAAGGCGAAGCGCGTGACGTTCAAGTACGGCCTCGGCGACGAGTTCATCGGCGTGCTGAAGACCCTCCACAAGCTCGGCCTGGACAGCACGGCGAAGGTCAACGTCAAGGGTGTGGAGGTCTCGCCGCGCGACGTGGTCGCCGCGTGCCTTCCCGACCCCGCGACTATCGGCGACAAGATGAGCGGCAAGACGTGCGCCGGCGTGTGGGTGACCGGCACGGGCATCGACGGTCAGCCGCGCTCGACCTACCTGTACCACGTGGCCGACAACGACGAGACGATGCGCGAGTACGGTTCGCAGGCGGTCGTCTGGCAGACCGCCATCAACCCCGTGATCGCGCTCGAACTGCTCGCGACCGGGGTCTGGAGCGGGACCGGCGTGCTCGGCCCCGAGGCCTTCGACGCGAAGCCGTTCCTCGACCTGCTCGCCGCGCCCGCGCCCGCCGGCTACGGATCGCCGTGGGGGATGGACGAGAAGCCCGTCTGAGGCGCCGTCGGGCGCGCGGGCGCTCGCGGTGGAAGGATGGTCAGATGGCCACCCACGTGATCACCGGAGCGGGCTCCGGCATCGGAAACCTGATCGCTGAGCGCCTCGCGGCGCGCGGCGACCGTCTCGTGCTCGTCGTGCGCGATGCCGCCCGTGCCGACGATCTGGCGCACGCGTTCCCGGGCAGCGTCACGGTGGTCGCCGACCTCACGCGCCCGGGCGTGCTCGCCGAGGCGGTGCAGGATGCCGACGGCATCCCCGACCGGATCGACAGTGTCATCCACGCCGCGGGCATCGTCGAGCTCGGCCGCGTGGGCGACCTGCCGGTGTCGGCCTGGGAGAGCCAGCTGGCCGTGAACCTCACCGCACCCGCCGAGCTCACCCGGCTGCTGCTGCCCCGGGTGCGCGCGGCTCGCGGGCAGGTGGTGTTCGTCAACTCCGGTGCTGGTCTCACCGCGCATCCCCACTGGCCGGCGTACGCGGCATCCAAGCACGGACTGAAAGCCCTCGCCGACGCCCTCCGCGGCGAGGAGGCCGAGCACGGCGTGCGCGTGACGAGCGTGTATCCCGGGCGCACCGCCACCCCCATGCAGGCGGAGGTCCACGCGCAGGAGGGGGCGGACTACGACCCCGACCGGTGGATCGACCCGGCGTCGGTCGTCACGGCCGTGCTCACGGCGCTCGATCTTCCGCGTGACGCGGTCATCAGCGACCTGACCGTCCGACCCGGCCCGCGATGACCGACGAGGTCGCCGCCGGCGCCGACCTGCTCGACACCGTGCTCTCCGACGCCCGCCGGCGTCTGGCGGGATCGCCGCGCGAACGTCTGGGTGACTGGGCCCACAGCCGGCGGCTGCTCGGCTTCGGCCGCGCCCCGCGGATCGTGCCGGTCGGCGAGGCGTGGCACGTCGGCGTGCTCCTCATCGCGGATGCCGAGGTCTATGCCACCGGCGAGATCCTCCGCGCCCGCGCCGAGGCGGTCCGCGGCTACACGGCGGAGGCGCAGCGCGCCCGTTCGGAGCGTGCGGCCGCGGCGGCGCGCGGCGGGTTCGCCGACGGCGAGGTGCTGCACCTGGATGCGGCGTGGATCGATCTCGACGCCGTTCGCCGCGGTGCGCCGTCGGGGCCGTTGGCGCTGGTCGACGGCATCCCGCTGGTGACCTGGACCACGGCCGGCGCGCGACGGCCGCTGGCCGACTACCTCGACGACCAGCTCTCGCTGCGCTGACGCTGCGGGGCGGGCGGGGGTCGGTGCTCGCCGGTTCGGTGTCACGATCTGCGGTCACGCCGGCCGGGATGTCGCGGTTCGTGCCCCTGATTTCTGGGGGTCCCGGAATCGGTGTCGCGTTCGGTGGGTTCGGGGGCGGTGAGTGCGCGGATGGCGACACCTCTCCGCGCGGCGGGGCGGGGCGCGGGCGTCACGGCGGGCACGGCGGGCGCGGCGGGCGCGGCGGGGCGCGGCGGGGCGCGGCGACGGCGCCGGCGGGGATGCCGAGACCTCAGCGCTCGGTGCGGATCGCGCGGACCACGCGGCACGGGTTGCCGACCGCGACCACGCCGGCGGGGATGTCGCGGGTGGCGACCGATCCGGCGCCGATGATGCTGTCGCTGCCGATCGTCGCACCCGGCAGGATCGTGACCGATCCGCCGAGCCAGACGTTGTCGCCGATCGTGACGGCCGATGCGCGCTCCCAGCCCTCGCGGCGCAGAGCCGGGTCTTCGGCGTGGTTGGGGGTGTAGATGCTGCACCGCGGGCCGATGAGGCAATCGGCGCCGATCGTGATGTAGCCGCCGCCCACGACGAGGAAGTCCTTGTTGATGAAGGTGCGCTCGCCGATCGTCAGGCCGACGCCGTAGTCGAGGTTGAGGGGCGGGCGGAAGTCGATGCCGTCGCCCGCGCCCGGGACCAGCTCGTGGAACAGGCGCAGGGCCTCGGCCGGATCGTCGAAGAAGATGCGGTTGATGCGTGCGCACATCGACTGCGCGCGCCACGTGAGATCGGGCAGGGATGCCGAGGCGCGGTAGCGGATCCCGTCGCCGGCGAACAGGGCGCGAACGTCGTCGTCCTGGTCGATCAAGGCGGCGAGATCCATATTTGTTGTCATATGAAACATATTAGTGGAAGGATGAGAGGGCGGCGGAGCAGCCGCAGAACGGGAGCCGTCATGACCATCGCTCGCGCCGCCGTCGACCTCGACGTCACGGGTCCGCAGATCAGCCGCCACCTCTACGGGCACTTCGCCGAGCACCTCGGCCGGTGCATCTACGGCGGCTTCTGGGTGGGGGAGGACTCGCCGATCCCGAACGAGCGCGGCATCCGCCTCGACGTCGTCGAGGCCCTCCGCCGCCTTCACGTCCCGAACCTGCGCTGGCCCGGCGGGTGCTTCGCCGACGAGTACCACTGGCGCGACGGGATCGGGCCCCGCGATGAGCGCCCGACGATGGTCAACACCAACTGGGGAGACGTCGTCGAGAACAACGCCTTCGGCACCCACGAGTTCATGGACCTGTGCCACATGCTCGGCGCCGAGCCGTACGTCAACGGCAACGTCGGCAGCGGCACCGTGCAGGAGATGAGCGAGTGGGTCGAGTACCTCACCCGTTCGGGCGACAGTCCGATGGCGCGTCTTCGCCGCGAGAACGGCCGCGACGAGCCCTGGCGGGTGCCGTTCTGGGGGCTCGGGAACGAGGCGTGGGGGTGCGGCGGCAACATGACGCCGGAGTACTACACCTCCCTCGCCCGGCGCTACGCGACCTTCTGCAGGGAGCACGATGGCAACAGCCTCACCCGTATCGCGGCCGGCGCCGCCGACGACGACGTGCGCTGGACGCACGCGCTGATGGCCTCGGCGATGTCCTCCAACGCCCCCGACCCGCAGCGCTCTCCGTTCCAGGCGATCTCGTTCCACTACTACACGCACGCCGGCACCGGCATCCAGAAGGAGTCGGCGACGTCCTTCTCGCGCGACGAGTACGTGCGCACGATCGGCAAGGCATACGAGATCGAGCGCGTGATCCGCGCCCACGAGGCCGTCATGGACGCCTACGACCCCGAGCGCAGCATCGACCTCGTGTGCGACGAGTGGGGTACCTGGTGGAGCGTCGAACCGGGCACGAACCCCGGGTTCCTCTTCCAGCAGAACACGGTGCGCGATGCGCTGGTCGCCGGCATCCACTTCGATGTATTCCACCGCCACGCGGCGCGGCTGCGCATGGCGAACATCGCGCAGACGCTCAACGTGCTGCAGGCGATGATCCTCACCGACGACGACGGCGGGCTCGTGCTGACGCCGACGTACCACGTGTACGAGATGAACGTCGGTCACCACGATGCGCTGTCGGTGCCCGCACACGTCGTGTCGGCACTGCGGGTGGGAGTCGACGGGGCCGACCTGCCGGCGCTGTCGCTGTCGGCATCCACGAAGGACGGCGCCGTGCTCGTCTCGCTCACGCACGTCGGCGTCGACGAGGCACTGCCCGTCGAGCTCGACCTGCGCGGTCGGGGTGCCACGCTCGTGCGCGCGCGGGTACTGACAGGGCCGGATGCCGCGGCGCACAACACCCCGCAGGCGCCCGACGCGGTGCGCCCGATGCCTCTCGACGCCACGCTGGAGGCGGGCGTCCTGCGCGTCGAGCTGCCGCCGCACGCGTTCGCGACCGTCGAACTCGCCCTCGACTGATCGCGCGGAAGAACGGCCCGCCCCGGGAAGGGGCGGGCCGTCTGGTCGAGTGGCGGAAGAGGCGAAAGACCGCTACTCGACGTGTGTCCCCACGATGCGGGCATCGGCGGCCGTGACCGGGTGCACGTCGCCGGTGAGGGTGACCGTCGCGACCGTCTCGCGGTCGGCGACCGACTCGCCGACCCAGAGATCGACGCGGCCGGGCTCGACGATGCGGATGCCGCCCCGGTCCGTGAACGCCAGGCGTGCGGTCGGCACCTCGAAGTGCACCCGTGCGCTCGCCCCCGCCTCGAGCGTGACCCGCGCGTACCCGAGCAGTTGTGCGACCGGGCGGACGACGCTGGCGTGGACGTCGTGGGCGTAGAGCTGCACGATCTCGGTGCCGGCGCGCGAGCCGGTGTTGGTCACGGTGACGCTCACGGGCAGAACCCCGCCGGCATCGACCTCCGCCGGCGCCGACAGGTCGGTGCGGGTGAACGTCGTGTAGCCGAGGCCGAAGCCGAACGGACGCACGGGCGCGCTGTCGGCGCTCGTCACATCACTGTTGCCGCCCAGAATCGGATGCAGATACGAGAACGGCTGCGCACCCGCCGAGCGCGGCAGCGAGACGGGCAGTCGACCCGAGGGCGACACCGCACCGGAGAGCACACGCGCGATCGCGACGCCGCCCTCCTCGCCCGGGAAGAACGCCTGCACCACCGCGCGCGGCCGCGCATCGGCGTCGCCGTCCAGGGCCCACGCGAGCGCATAGGGCCGGCCGGTCACGACCACGAGGACGACCGGCGTGCCCGTGGCGACGACGGCGTCGACGAGCTCGCGCTGCACGCCCGGCAGCTCCAGGCTCTCCGCGTCGTTGCCCTCGCCCACGGTGCCGCGTCCGAACAGGCCGGCGCGGTCGCCGACCACGACGATCGCCGCATCGGCGGATGCCGCGGCATCCACCGCCGCACCGAAGCCCGACCGGTCCTCGCCCTCGACCTCGCAGCCCGCGACCGAGACGACGGCGGCGTCGGGGAGCTCCGCGCGCAGCGCCTCGGCGACCGTCGGGATCGCGAAGCCGTACGGCGTTCCCGGGTGATGGGCGAGCACGTGGTTGGCGAACGAGTAGCAGCCCATCAGCGCCGAGGCGTCGTGGCCGTTCGGGCCGATCACCGCGATGCGTGCCGGCCCGGCCGCGCCGGTCGCCAGCGGGAGGGTGCCGTCGTTCGACAACAGCACGAGCGAGCGCTCGGCGAGCTGGCGGGCGACCTCGCGGTGCGCCGGCGAGTCGAGGTCGATCGCGGTCGGCGGTTCGCTCTCGTCGGGATCGAGCAGACCCAGCTCCTCCTTCTGCGCGAGCACGCGGGCAAGCGCCCGGTCGACCAGCGCTTCGTCGATGCGGCCGTCGCGCAGGCCGGCGAGCAGGGGAGCGGCGTAGGCGTCGCCGCTGGGCAGCTCCACGTCGATGCCGGCGGTCAGCGCCAGGCGTGCGGCCTCGGTGCGGTCGGCGGCGACGGCGTGCATCGTCTCGAGGAAGGCGATCGCGAAGTAGTCCGAGACGACCACGCCGTCGAAGCCCCACGTGCCGCGCAGCAGTTCGGTGAGGAGTCGCGGGTCGGAGGCCACGGGTACGCCGTCGATGTCGGTGTAGGAGTTCATCACCGAGCGTGCGCCGCCGTCGCGCACCGCCATCTCGAACGGCGGCAGGAACACGTCGGCGAGCTCACGCGGACCGGCGTGGACGGGCGCGTGGTTGCGACCCGCCTGCGACGCCGAGTATCCGACGAAGTGCTTCAGGGTGGCGTGCACTCCGGCGTCCTGGATGCCGCGCACGTACGCCGTGGCGATCGTGGCCACCGCGTAGGGGTCTTCCGAGATGCACTCGTCGACCCGACCCCAGCGGGGATCGCGGACGACATCGAGCACGGGCGCGAGCGTCTGGTGAACGCCGAGCTCTCGCATCGAGTCGCCGATGAGGCGTCCCATCCGCTCGACGAGCTCCGGGTCGAACGCCGCGCCCCAGGCCAGAGGTGTCGGGAAGGTCGCCGCCTTCCAGGCCGCAAGGCCCGTCAGCGACTCCTCGTGCACGATCGCCCGAATGCCGTGGCCGGATGCCGCGGCGAGACGCCGCTGCTCGTTCCACAGCCAGGCCGCGCGCTCCGCGGCATCCACGGGCCTCGTGCCGTAGACGCGCGTGAGGTGGCCGAGGCCGTGCGCCGAAGACTGCGCGTAGCGGTCCGAGGCGGCCACCTCACCGGCCCGCATCTCGCCGGCCATCGGCGCCACCACCTCGTCGCCCTGGTCGACCCAGAAGCCGGTCAGTTGGGCCGCCTTCTGCTCGATCGTCATCGCGGCCATCAGTGCGGCGACCCGCGGCGAGGCCGGCTCGACGAGCGGACGGTGCAGGGGGGGGTCGGAGATCGTCATGCGGATCAGCCCTTCACGGCGCCGGTGAGGCCGCCGACGATGCGACGCTCGAACAGGCTGAAGAACAGCAGTGCGGGGAGCATCGACAGTGAGGTGAAGGCCAGCACCTTGGCGGTGTCGACCGAGTACTGGGAGGAGAAGGCCTGCACGCCCAGTGGCAGGGTGAAGCTGGCCTCGTTGTTGAGGATGAACAGGGGCAGCAGATAGCTGTTCCAGCTGCCGATGAACGCCAGGATGCCGACGGTGATGACGCCCGGCACCGACAGGGGCAGCACCATGCGCCAGAAGAAGCCGAGCCGGCTGCACCCGTCGATGAACGCCGCCTCCTGGATCTCATCCGGGATCGCCCGCAGGAACGGCACCAGGATGATGATCGTGGTGGGCAGTGCGAAGGCGATCTGCGGCAGGATGATGCCCGCGAGGGAGTTCATCAGTCCGAGGTTGCGGATGACGATGTACAGCGGCGTGATCGCGACGGTGATCGGGAACATGAGTCCCGCCGCGAACAGGGCGTAGAGCACACCTCGACCCCGGAACGGGTAGCGGGCGATGACGTAGCTCGCCATCATGCCCAGGGCGACCACGCCCGCCGTGGTCGCGGTGGCGGCGATGACCGAGTTGAGCACCTGGCGCCAGAACTGCGGCCCGGTGAGCACGTTGAGGTAGTTCTGCGCGTTCCACGGATCGGGCCAGCCGGCGGGGTCGACCGTGATCTGGGAGTTGCTGCGGAAGCCGCCGATGATGATGTACAGCACGGGCGCGAGCATCAGCGCGATGACGACGAGTGCGATGAAGTAGACGAGAGGGCTGCCCCAGGGCAGGCGCTCCGTCGTGCGGCGCGGACCGCGCCCGCGCCGGGTCGCGGTGGCCAGGGTGGCCGTGGAGGCGGGGGTGTCGACGGTGAGCGCGCTCATCGGGTCTTCTTCCCTTCGGTGATGGCGCCGGCCGTATCGCGACGCAGGACGAAGCGCTGGTAGATGAGGGCGACGATGAGTGAGATGGCGAAGATGACGACGGCGACGGCGTTGCCGAAGCCGAAGTTGCCGGCATTGCGGCCGTTGACGACCATGTAGGTCGCCATCGTGGAGGTGCCCGCCGTCGAGGCCACGTACTGGCCCCAGATGATGTAGACGAGATCGAACAGCTGGAGCGCTCCGATGATCGACAGGAACGCCCAGATGCGCAGCGTCGGCGCCAGCAGCGGCAGCGTGATGCGCCAGTGCGTCTGCCAGTAGCCGGCGCCGTCGAGCGCCGCCGCTTCATAGAGCTCTTCGGGGATGCCCTGGAGTCCGGCGAGGAAGAGGATCACGGCGAACCCGACGTACTTCCACGTCAGGATGGCCATCAGCGTCCAGATCGCGATCGACGGATCGGCGATCCAGTCGTGCGCGAACGCGCCGAGCCCCCAGCTCTCCAGCAGCCCGTTCAGGGCGCCCTGCGTCTGGAGCATGAGGCTGAAGCCGGTGCCGACGACGACCTCGGCGATGACGTAGGGGACGAAGATCAGCACGCGGATGAGGGATTGTCCCCGCATCCGTCGGTTCAGCAGCAGGGCCAGCAGCACGGCGACCGGTCCCTGCAGCACGATCGAGGCGATCACGATGAACCCGTTGTGGCCGAGGGCCTCGATGAAGGTCGGGTCGGTGAGGATCGTCAGGTAGTTCTGGAGTCCGACGAAGTCGGTGGGCGTGCCGTAGCCCTGCCACCGGAAGAAGCCGTAGTACGCCGCCATCGCCACGGGGAAGATGACGAAGCCGAGGAACATGAGCAGCGCGGGGCCGACGAGCACCGCGATCTCGAATCTCCCGGCCCAGCCCAGCCCACGGGGACGGCGGCGCGGCGTGGACGGGGGCGGCGTGACGCCGCCCCCGTCGTGCTGCGCGAGATCCGTCTCCGGGTCGGTGACGGCCACGGAGGTCTCGCGAAGGGACACGATCCGATCAGCCCTTCTTGGCCGCGTCGGTGACCGACTGGATCATCTGCTGCGGGTTGCTCTTTCCGGCCAGCAGATCCACGACGGCGACGTTCAGCGCGTTGCCGACGTTCTGGCCGAGGACGGTGTCGAGCCACTGCGAGACGAACGGCGCCTTGTTGTAGGCGGCGAGCACGTCCTTCAGGTACGTCTCCTTCACCGCTTCCTGGGCCGTCTTGTTGACGGGCGGGGCGCTGAAAGCCGCGTAGTACGCCTTCTGCTGGTCGGCCGAGGCGATGAAGTTGAGGAAGTCGGCGCACTCCTTCGGCGCGTTCACCGAGCAGGAGTAGCCGTCGACGCCGCCCATCATCGATCCGGGCTCGCCCTGACCGCCGGAGACCTCGGGGAAGGGGAACCAGGCGAGGTCGGGCAGCGGCTTCTCGTCGGGCGTCAGCGAGGCGATCACACCCGGATCCCATGCACCCATGAGCTCCATCGCGGCCTGGTGGTTGGCGACGAGACCGGCGGAGCTGCCGGCGCCCTGCTGGGCGGAGGTCGTGAGGAAGCCCTCGTTGAACGGCTTCGTCGCAGCGAAGTCGTTGAGGTCTTCGGCGGCCTTGAGCCAGCAGCCGTCGCTGAAGTCCTTCGAGTCCCCGGTCTTCTCGATGGTCTGCGGGCTGCACTCGCGCAGCGCGAAGTTGTAGTACCAGTGCGCCGCGGGCCACGCGTCCTTCGCGCCGAGCGCGATGGGCGCGACGCCGGCGGACTTCAGCGTGCCGACGACCGACTCCAGGTCGCTGATCGTGGTCGGCGCCGTGGTGATGCCCGCCTTCGTGAACAGGTCGGAGCTGTACCAGAAGCCGCTCGGCAGCACCGCCAGCGGCATGGCCCACACCTTGTCCTGGTAGGTCTCGGCCTTGAAGGAGCCTTCGGAGATCTCCGACTTGGCGGTGTCGCCGATCTTGTCGGTGAGGTCCATCAGCTGGCCCGCCTGCACCATGGCGGCGAGCTTGCCGCCGCCGCGCTGCAGGAAGATGTCGGGGGCGTCGCCCGCGTTCAGGGCGGTCTGCAGCTTGCCGTCCATGTCCTCGTTCTGCACGGACTGCATCGTGATGGTGACGTTCGGGTTCTCCTTCTCGAAGGCCGCGATCGCGTCCTTCCAGAACTGCTGTCCGGGACCGGTGGTCGAGTTCTGCCAGAGCGTCATCTCGACCTTGCCGTCGGCGTTGGTCCCGCCGGATCCGCCGCTGCAGGCGCTCAGACCGAGCGTGCCCGCGACCAGGAGCACCGCTCCGGTCAGGATCTTGTTCGCCTTCATGTGATTCCTGTCCTCCTCATTGAGCCTCACCCCGGTCATTCGGGGCACGGAGCATTCCGGTGAACGGGTTCGGGCCGGAATGAGCAACAGTGTGTCCATTTGTTGTCAACAACGTCAAACGTTTTCAAAAACCTTTTCAATAACGTTTCCGTCCCCGTAGGATCGCCCCGTGAATCGCCGAGCCACCATCCATGACGTCGCCGCCGCTGCCGGAGTGTCGGTCGCCACGGTGTCCAAAGCGGTCAACGGGCGCTACGGCGTCGCCAGCGCGACGGTGTCCCGCGTGCTGGATGCCGTCGCCGAGCTCGGCTACGAGTCGAGCCTCGTCGCCAGCAGCATGCGCTCTCGCCGGACGGGGGTCGTGGGCGTGCTCGTCTCGGACTTCGAGCCGTTCAGCGCGGAGGTGCTCAAAGGCGTCGGTGCGGCACTGAGCAGTCATCGCTATGACCTGCTGGCGTACGCAGGAGCACGCGACAGCGACCCGCAGGGGTGGGAGCGGCGCTCGCTCAGCCGCCTCAGCGGGACGCTGATCGACGCGGCGATCATGGTGACCCCGACCGTAGTGGGTGTGAACGCCGACGTGCCGATCGTCGCGGTCGACCCGCACGCCGGGCGCGTCGACATCCCTTCGGTCGAATCCGACAGCCTCGCCGGCGGATTCGAGGCGACGACACACCTGCTCGAGCTCGGGCATCGGCGCATCGGGTTTCTCGCGGGGCGGCCCGAACTGCGCTCGTCGGAGATGCGCGAGGCGGGTTACCGCCGCGCGCTGCGTCAGGCCGGCATCCGCTTCGACCCGGCCCTCGTGGCCGTGGGCATGTACGACCCCGACACGGTCCGTGTCGTCGGGCGTGCGCTGCTGCAGCAGTCCGACCGGCCCACGGCGGTGTTCGCCGCCAATGACCGCACCGCGCTCGGGCTCATCGAGGTGGCGGGGGAGCTGGGACTGGATGTGCCGGGCGACCTGTCGGTGATCGGATTCGACGACATCCCCGAAGCCTTCCTCACGGCGCGTCCGCTCAGCACGGTGCGCCAGCCCATTCAGCGCCTCGGCGCCGAGGCCGCACGGATGCTGGTGACGATGCTCGCCGGGGGAACCCCCGAGGCGACGCACCTCGTGCTTCCCACGCGGCTCATCCCGCGCGCGACGACCGCACCGCTGCGCTGAGCGCGGGGATGCCGGGTGTCATCCGGCGTCGAAAAGCGCGGCGAGCGGGTCGGTGAGCAGCGCGTCGAAGGCGATCTCGGCGGCGCCGACGAGCAGTCGGTCGGGTCCGAGGCCGGCCGCGCGCAGCTGCAGATCTTCGACGTTCATGGCCATGGCCTGCGCGCGCACGGCGCTCTGGAGGGCCTCGGCATCCTGATCCAGGATCGTCGCGAGGAAGCCGCCGAGGATGACGATCGACGGGTTGAGCACGTTCACCGCGTTCGCCAGCGCCGTCGCGAGGATGCGGCGCTGGCGTTCGACCTCGGCCGCCACCTCGACGCTCCCGGAGGTGCGGATCGTCTCCTCGAGCGTGGGTTCGTCGGCGCTGTGCAGTCCCACGACGGCGAGCAGCCGCGAGCGGCTCACTTCGTCTTCGAGGGTGCCCTGCACGCCCGAGCGTCGATCGGCCGGCTGCGCGATGCCCGGGCGGTTCTGACCGAGCTCGCCGGCGTAGCCGCCCGCGCCGCGCACGAGGTGGCCGCCGATCACGAGCCCGCCGCCGATCCCGCTCGCGCCGCCGTTGACGTAGATCAGATCGGCGATGCCGCGACCTGCGCCGTAGCGACTCTCGGCGAGGGCGCCGAGGGTGGCGTCGTTGTCGATCGCCGTCGGCAGGCCCGTGGCGCGCGCGAGCTCGTCGCGCAGAGGTGCGTCGGTCCAGTCGAGGTGCGGGGCGCGGCGCACGAGTCCGTCGGCGGCGCGCACCAGCCCGGGCACCGCGACGCCGATGCCGACGATGCGATGCGATGCGAGCGCGCCTGCACGCCAGCGTTCGACGACCTCCACGGTGAGGGCGGCGGCTTCGTCGGGGGTGAGCAGTCCCGTCAGCTCGATGCGCTCGCGGCAGACGATTGCGCGGTCGAGCCCGATGGCGGCAACGGTGAGGGCGTCGACCTCGGGGTTGACCGCGATGGCGACGACGTCGGCGGCGGCCGCGACCGACGGCGAGGGGCGTCCCACCCGCCGGTGCATCTCGGGGGCGCCCTCGTTGGCGAGTCCCGCCGTCACGAGGTCGGCGACGAGCGCCCCGACCGTCGAGCGGTTCAGACCGGTCATCTCGGTGAGGGCGGCACGGGACAGGGGGCCGTCTTCGTGCACGAGTCGCAGGACGCGGGACAGGTTGGCGCGCCGAACGCCTTCGACGGTTCCCTCTGCGCGTGCCACGCGTCCACCCTAGAGGCGCGGATGCCGGGCGGCGCGGTAGACGACGGGTGCGTCGTGGTATAGGTTGCTGTCAACAACAAACCTCCCGCCCGGGAGTCCGCGAAGGAGCGTCATGACCACCCCGACCCCCGCCGACAAGTTCACCTTCGGTCTCTGGACCATCGGCTACAACGGCACCGACCCGTTCGGCGGCCCGACCCGTCCGCCGCTCGACGTCGTGCACGCGGTCGAGAAGCTCGCCGAGCTGGGGGCGTACGGCCTCACCTTCCACGACGACGACCTCTTCCCCTTCGGCTCCAGCGACACCGATCGCCAGCACCAGATCGACCGTCTCAAGGGTGCGCTGGAGGCCACGGGTCTGAAGGTTCCGATGGTCACGACCAACCTCTTCAGCGCACCGGTCTTCAAGGACGGCGGCTTCACCTCGAACGACCGCGACGTGCGCCGCTTCGCCATCCGCAAGGTGCTGCGTCAGATCGACCTCGGCGCCGAGCTGGGCGCGCAGACGTTCGTCATGTGGGGTGGCCGCGAGGGCGCCGAGTACGACGCGGCGAAGGACATCCGCCAGGCCCTGGAGCGCTACCGCGAGGCCGTGAACTTCCTCGGCGACTACGTCGTGAGCAAGGGCTACGACATCCGCTTCGCGATCGAGCCCAAGCCCAACGAGCCGCGCGGCGACATCCTGCTGCCCACCGTCGGCCACGCCCTGGCCTTCATCGAGTCGCTCGAGCGGCCCGAGCTCGTGGGCCTCAACCCCGAGGTCGGACACGAGCAGATGGCGGGGCTGAACTTCGCGGCCGGCATCGCGCAGGCGCTGTACCACGGCAAGCTCTTCCACATCGACCTCAACGGTCAGCGCGGCATCAAGTACGACCAGGACCTCGTCTTCGGCCACGGCGACCTGCACAACGCGTTCGCGCTCGTCGACCTGCTCGAAAACGGCGGCCCCGGCGGTGGGCAGTCCTACGAGGGCCCGCGCCACTTCGACTACAAGCCCTCGCGCACCGAGGACGAGACGGGCGTGTGGGACTCGGCAGCCGCCAACATGCGCACCTACCTGCTGCTGAAGGAGCGCGCGGCCGCCTTCCGCGCCGATCCGGAGGTGCAGGAGGCCCTCGCCGCCGCGCGCGTCGCCGAGCTGACGCAGCCGACGTTCGCCGAGGGTGAGAGCTACGACGACTTCGTCGCCGACCGCTCCGCCTACGAGGACTTCGACACCGACGCGTACCTCGGGGGCAAGGGCTTCGGCTTCGTCCGCCTGCAGCAGCTGGCCACCGAGCACCTGCTCGGCGCGCGCTGAGCCCGGCATCCGTTCGACCGTCCACCCGCGAGACACCACGTCCGCACCGAGACACCCGCCGCACGTCGGTGTCTCGGTGCGGATACGGTGCCTCGGTGGGCGGTGACCATCCACCGAAGAGAGGATGCCGACATGGCACTCGTCATGGGCGTCGACTCGTCGACGCAGTCCTGCAAGGTCGTCATCGTCGACGCGGCGACCGGCCGGATCGTGCGGTCGGGGCGCGCGACGCACCCTGACGGCACGAGCGTCGATCCCGAGGCGTGGTGGAGCGCGCTGCAGGCGGCGATCGCGGATGCCGGGGGCATCGACGACGTGGAGGCGTGGGCGATCGGCGGGCAGCAGCACGGCATGGTCGCGCTCGATGCGCGCGGCCGCGTGGTCCGCGACGCCCTGTTGTGGAACGACACGCGCTCGGCCGGCGCCGCCGCCGATCTCATCGCCGAGTTCGGTGCCGACGAGCTGGCTCGACGTACCGGCCTCGTGCCCGTGGCCTCTTTCACGATCACCAAGCTGCGGTGGCTGCGCGACGCCGAGCCCGACAACGCCGCGCGGGTGGCCGCCGTCGCGCTGCCGCACGACTGGCTGACCTGGCGGCTGCGCGGGTTCGGCCCCGTGGGTGAGGGCACCGCGGCGTTCGACGAGCTGATCACCGACCGTTCCGACGCCTCCGGCACGGGCTACTGGGATCCCGAGACCGGTGCATACGACCGCGACCTGCTGGTCGCCGGCCTTGGCCACGACGCCGCGCTGCCGCGGGTGCTCGGCCCTCTCGAGTCGGTCACGGATGCCGACGGCCGCCGCGTCGGCGCGGGCGCGGGCGACAACGCGGCGGCGGCGTTCGGGGTGGGCGCGACGGTCGGCGACGTCGTCGTCTCGATCGGGACCAGCGGCACCGTGTTCGCGGTCAGTGCGGAGCGCACGATCGACCCCACCGGCACCGTCGCGGGCTTCGCGGATGCCGACGGCCACTTCCTCCCGCTGGTGGCGACGCTCAACGCCGCACGCGTGCTGGACGTGACCGCCCGGCTGCTCGCCGTCGACCACACCGAGCTCAGCCGGCTCGCGCTGGCCGCGGCATCCGGCGCCGGGGGGCTGCGCCTGCTGCCCTACTTCGAGGGGGAGCGCACGCCGAACCTCCCCGATGCGACCGCCGAGCTGACCGGCATGACCCTCGCCTCCACGACGCGCGAGAACCTCGCGCGTGCGGCGGTCGAGGGCATGCTGCGCGGGCTCTCCGCCGGCCTCGACGCGATCCGCGGGCTCGGGGTGCCGATCGAACGCGCCCTGCTCGTGGGTGGAGGTGCCCAGTCGGAGGCGGTCCGCCGCATCGCGCCGGAGGTGCTCGGCGTGCCCGTGACGGTGCCCGCGCCAGGAGAGTACGTCGCGCTCGGTGCCGCCCGTCAAGCCGCCCGCCTCCTTTCCGCCTGACGGCATCCGCTCCCCGCCGGATGCCGCCGCGAGAAACAGCTTTCGGCGCGAGAAACACCGCCCCGCGGCGTTTCTCACGCGGCAGATGGTTTCTCGCGGGATGCCGAGGGGAGGATTCGCTTCCGGGCGGGGAGGGCTGAGCGGCGCGGCGCGGCGCGTCAGGCCGACGCGGTCGGCGGCTTCTCGGCGGAGGCGGAGGCGGTGGCGGCGGTGGCGGAGGCCTCGGAGGGCGCGTCGGTGCGGTGCAGCACACGCAGCACCGGGGAGGAGGCGGCCAGAAGCAGCCCGGGAATCAGGAACGCCGGCCCGAGCGTCGCGCCCGCGGCGAGCAGGCCCAGCGCCACGGCGCCGACGATCGCGCCGCCGTAGTTGAACAGGTTGACCCGGGCGATCACCTCGTCGCTGCGGGCGGGCAGCAGCTCGCCGGCGCGACTGAAGGCGATCGGCACGAGCGCGCCCGCCGCAGCGCCCATCGCCGCGAAGCCGATCACGGCCCCCAGCAGGGTCGGCACCAGTGCGACGACCACGGCGCCGGCGGCCGCGATCACGACCGCGGCCACCCCCACGCGGGTGCGGCCGAGGCGCCGCACCAGGGGGTCGGTCGCGAGGCGCACCGCGAGCACGGCGAAGAGGTAGCCGCCGTACCCCAGGGGTGTGAGGCCCGGTGCGACCTGCAGCCCGTCGGCGAGATACAGGGTGCTCCAGCTGGACACTGCGGCATCCACGACGAACGCGGCGAACACGAGGGTGCCGACGGCCCAGATCGCCGCGCGCGGCAGGGGCGTGCGCGTGCGATGGTCGTCGTGGGCCCGGTGCGCGGCGCGCTCGCGGTGGAACGCGCCGATGCCCCACACGGCGACCGCGCACTGGACGACGACAGCCACCAGCAGTGTGCCCAGCGCGGGCAGCCCCCACGCGAGCACCGCCGACGTGACCAGCGTCGCCACGATCGCCGCGGTCGTGTACGCGGCGTAGAGGCGGCCGAAGATCGGGGTGCGGGTGTGGCGCTGGCTGATCGCGCCCTGCATGTTGGAGGCGGCATCCACGGCTCCCACGCCCACGCCGTAGAGGCCGACGCCGACGACCAGCAGCGGCAGCGCGTCGCTGAGGCTGATCAGAGCCAGTGCCGCCGCCTGGGTCAGCAGCCCGGCGACGAGCGCCTGCCGGCTGCCGCGACGCACGGCGATCACATCGGCCAGGATCGATCCGAGCGCGGCGGCCACCGCCGTGCTCAGCAGCAGGAGCGAGACCGTCGCGTCGTCGATTCCGACCCTGCTCTTCAGTGCAGGAAGGGCGGTGACCACGGTCGCGTAGCCGAGACCCTGAGCGGCGTAGGCGGCGAAGACCGCGGCTGTTCGCGGCGTGGTCATTGCGGCATCCCCGCGTCGAGAACGACGCGGAAGGCCTCGTCGGCCACGTCGAGCGTCCGCGCGATGTCGGGCATCGTCAGGGCGGCGTTGATGAAGTGGTTGTGGTGCGAGGTGAGGAAGACTCCCCGCCGCACGCACTCCGCCACCCAGCGCTGATGCAGCATCAGGGAAGGGTCGTCGGCGATGCGGAGGTAGAACAGGGCGGGCTCGCCGGAGGCGACCATCGTGAGCCCGTGGGATGCCGCGACGTCCACGAGCCCGTCGGTGAGCGCGGTGCCCAGCTCGCGGAACAGGCGCGGGGCGTCCAGCTGGCGGAGCTTGGTGATCGTGGCGATGCCGGCGGCGAAGGGGACGGCGCTCATCCAGTAGCTGCCGGTGTAGGTGATGCTGCTGACGGCCTCCTTCAGACTGTCTTTCCCGCACAGAGCGGAGACGTTGTAGCCGTTGGCCAGCGCCTTGCAGAAGCAGATGAGATCGGCCTCGAAGCCGTAGTAGTGGTCGCTTCCGGCCAGGTCGAGGCGCCAGCCGGCGCGCACGTCATCGCAGATCAGCACGACGCCGAACTCGTCGCACAGCGCCCGCACCTGCGTCCAGTACCCCTCGGCGGGCAGCTCGTTGTCGAAGAAGTTGCCGTGCTTGTAGGGCTGGGCGATGAGGGCGGCGATCTCGCCGCGGTGCGCGGTGAACACGCGCCGCATCGCGGCGATGTCGTTCCAGGGCACCTCGATGTTGCCTTGCACATCGGTGTCGAGCACGCCGGGGTAGTCGAGCTTCTGCGTCCAGGGCGCCACACCGTGGTAGTAGCCCTCGATGAACACGATGCGTCGTCGGCCGGTCGCGGCGCGAGCCGTCATGATCGCCAGGGTGGTGGTGTCGCCGCCGTTCTTGGCGAAGAACGCCCAGTCGGCCGAGGCGACCGTGTCGACCAGCAGCTCGGCGAAGTCGACCATGATCGAGGAGGGGATCGAGACGACATCCTCCTTACGGGCCTGCGCTTGTGCGGCGGCCGCGACGTCCGGGTCGCCGTACCCCAGCACGTTCGGACCGTAGCCGCACATGTAGTCGATGAACTCGTTCCCGTCGGCATCCCAGAACCGGGTGCCTTCGGCGCGCTCCGAGAACAGGGGGAAGGCGCTGCGGGGGATGAAGCACCCCTCGCTCGGGCCGAGGTGGCCGGGCACGCCGGCGGGGATGACGCGCACGGCGCGGTCGAAGATCTCCTGGCTGCGGGCGTAGGAGTTCGGGGTCGTCAGGGTGGGGATGGTCATGGGATCACGCTCCGAGGTAGGTGCCGACGCGGTCGAGGATTCGGCTGGTGTTGTCGACGAGGGGGATGAAGCCGCGCATCTCCAGGCGCCCGTCGCAGATGCACGACAGGGCGCTCTCGCGGCCCGACAGGATGCCGCCGGCGACATCCAGATCGGCGAACCGCAACGCCGCGCGGGGCGTGTCGGAGTGGTCGGGGTCGACCCGCACCCGGTGGTCGAGCACGGCGAAGCGGTAGCGGATCGTGTCGCCGACCTCGAAGTCGAGGTCGCCGTCGGGCATGTGGGCGGCGGAGAACCGGCCGCTGATGTCCTCGTTGGCGACGACGGCGATCGCGTGCGCCGCGACGTCCAGCGTGAGCAGGGTGCTGCGCTCGGCCCGCTCCGGGTCGGTGAGGTCCTCGGCACTCGGGCGCAGGACGGCCGAGAGCATCGCGGTGAGGGGGGTGAACACGCGGGTGAGGAAACGGATGCCGGCGGGACCGGCGACCGGGATCGGCTGCGCGGTACCCGCGATCACCGCGTTCAGGTGCGCGGCCGACCGGAACAGCAGTGTGGGTCCGCGGCCTTCCCGCGCGCTCAACGCGCTCACGCCGGTGCGATCGAAGCGGTAGTGAGCGTGGAGGCCCCCCGGTGCCGACAACGACAGGGTGAGGGGCCTGGTCATCTCCCGCGCCAGCAGGTGCGCCGCCTCGGGGGCGATCTCCGCCAGCCGCGGGAGGGCGCCCAGCACCGCGTGCAGGTTCACCGCGGCGAGCACGCGTTCGTCAATGTCCGTGATCATCGTGATCCTTCTGTCGAGGGGAGGGTGAGGGCCGCGAAGGCGGCCGAGAGGAAGTCGATGTGCCGTCGTGCGGCGACGCTGTCGCGGTCGCCGAGCCAGGTGAGCGTGAGCCCGTCCAGCGCGCTGATGAACGAGTGCGCCACCTCGTCGACCGGGGTGTTCCAGGTCACCCCGGCGAGTCGGGCGGCGTGCTCGAGGCTCGCGGTCATCGCCCGCAGGTAGGTGCGCCACTGGGCGCGCGCGGCCTCGGGGTTGTGGCGCTGGGCGTGGACGGCGACCTCGAGCAGGGCGAGCTCGCGGCTGGGGTCGGTCTCGAGCAGTCGCAGGTAGGCGTCGAGGCCCTGCGCCAGCACGGTGCGGATGTCGCCTCCGCCGTCGACGCCGAGCCACGCGGCGAGGCGCTCTTCGTCGGTGACGCTCTCGATGACGCGTTCGAGCAGTTCTTCCCGCGAGGCGAAGACGTAGTGGAAGGCTCCGAGCGGCATCCCCGCCTCGGCGACGATCGCACGCGTCGTGGCCGCCGCCAGCCCGTCGCGGGCGATCACGGTGATCGCGGCCGCGATCAGCTC
This sequence comes from Microbacterium sp. AG790, assembly GCF_003634765.1. NCBI lineage: Bacteria > Bacillati > Actinomycetota > Actinomycetes > Micrococcales > Microbacteriaceae > Microbacterium > Microbacterium sp. AG790. The sequence continues at coordinate 138,860 of NZ_RBWZ01000007.1, read as the reverse complement.
TTCTCGCCGCTGATCCGCGCTCAGGCGCCTCACGAGGCGACCTCCCGCCGACGGGTGCCGCGCGAGGCGACGGCGAGGGTGAGCGCGCGGGGGGCGAGTCGGGCGGCGACGGCCTGGACCCGGTGCGCCAGCCCCACCGTGACGACGGGGCCCGCCCCGCGGTCGATGGCGTTCATCGTCGCGTCGACGACGTCCTTCGTCGTCGCGACGGCGCCGACCTGGAACAGGGTCGATCCCGCCGCGTCGAAGAACTCCGTGGCCGTCGGCCCGGGGCACAGCGCCACGACCTGCAGCCCCATCGCCCGCGTCTCGTCCGAGATCGCGGCGGTCAGGCTGGTGACGTACGCCTTCGTGGCGGCGTAGACCGCGAGCCGCGGCACCGGCTGATGACCGGCCGTGCTCGAGATGCTGAGCAGCAGACCGCCCGGCTCCGCCGTGAGGTCGGGCAGCAGCAATCGCGTGAGGACGGTCAGTGCGGTGACGTTGACGGCGATCTCGTCGGCGACGCGCTCCGGATCCTCCTCGATGAAGTCGCCGGCGGTGCCGAACCCGGCGGCGTTGACGAGGGTCTGGGCGCGCCAGCCCCCGTCGCGGAGTTGCTGGCGGATCGCGGCGGGCGCACCGGGGGAGGTGAGATCGGCGGCGATCACCACGGTGCGGATGCCGCAGGACGACTCAAGCCGGGCGGCCAGGGCGTCCAGGCGGTCCGCGCGGCGGGCGATCAGCGCGAGGTCGTGCCCGCGGCGGGCCAGTCGCTCGGCCAGGGCCGCGCCGAGTCCCGAGCTCGCGCCGGTGACCACGGCGATGGGGCGGGCGGGTGCGTCCATGGGGGGCCTCTTCGTGTCGTGAAGTTGGACAAGCGTCCAAGTTGAGGACAGAGAATCACCCTCCCGACCGGCCGTGCAACCGTTCGGCGCGGAATTTACGCGGACGAAATGCACGCGACTCGCGCAGGGGCGGTTTCGACCCTGCGATCGCCCATAGCAACTCCCCGTCGCCTCGTCCAGGCCCACCGTCCGACATCCCCGTCGGGGGGTCGGCCCCCTAGGCTGAGGTCGTCACGGGATGGTCTCGTCACGGTTCGATCGCGTGGCGGCGATGTCACCGAACGATGTCACCGAACAGGGAGTCGCACATGCAGGCATGGCCAGGATCCGCGTACCCGCTCGGGGCGACGTTCGACGGCAGCGGGACGAACTTCGCTCTCTTCAGCGAGGGCGCCGAGCGGGTCGAACTGTGCCTGTTCGGCGATCGCGGTAAGGAGACGCGCATCGAGATGCGCGACGTCGACGCGTTCGTCTGGCACGTCTACCTGCCGACCGTCCAGCCGGGTCAGCGGTACGGCTACCGCGTTCACGGGCCGAACGACGCGGCGAACGGTCAGCGCTTCAACCCGAACAAGCTGCTGCTCGACCCCTACGCGAAGGCCGTCGAGGGTCAGGTGCAGTGGGGCCAGGAGGTGTTCGGCTACGACTTCGGCGACCCCGACTCGCGCAACGACGAGGACTCCGCCCACGCCATGATGAAGGGCGTCGTCGTCAACCCGTTCTTCGACTGGGCCGGTGACCGCCTCCCGAAGACGCCGTACGCCGAGAGCGTCATCTACGAAGCCCATGTGAAAGGTCTGACGGAGCTTCACCCCGACATCCCCGAGGAGATCCGCGGGACGTACAGCGCGATCTCCCACCCGGCGATCATCGAGCACCTCAAGCACATCGGCGTGACGGCGATCGAGCTCATGCCGGTGCACCAGTTCGTGAACGACTCCACGCTCCAGGAGAAGGGCCTCAGCAACTACTGGGGCTACAACACGATCGCCTTCCTCGCACCGCAGAACACCTACGCCTCGACCGGCCAGCGCGGCCAGCAGGTGCAGGAGTTCAAGAGCATGGTGAAGGCTCTGCACGCCGCCGGCATCGAGGTCATCCTCGACGTCGTCTACAACCACACGGCCGAGGGCAACCACATGGGCCCGACGTTGTCGATGCGCGGCATCGACAACGAGGCGTATTACCGTCTCGAAGCCGACGACAAGCGGTACTACACCGACTACACCGGCACCGGCAACAGCATGAACGTCGGCGACCCGCACACCCTGCAGCTGATCATGGACTCGCTGCGCTACTGGGTGCTGGAGATGCACGTCGACGGCTTCCGGTTCGATCTCGCGGCGACCCTCGCCCGCGAGTTCTACGAGGTCGACCGGCTCGCGGCGTTCTTCGAAATCGTGCAGCAGGATCCGGTGATCTCGCAGGTCAAGCTCATCGCCGAGCCCTGGGACATCGGACCCGGCGGCTACCAGGTCGGCAACTTCCCGCCGCAGTGGACGGAGTGGAACGGCAAGTACCGCGACACCGTCCGCGACCTGTGGCGCGGCGAGCCCGCGACGCTCGGCGAGTTCGCGTCACGGCTGACGGGTTCGGCGGACCTGTACGAGAACTCGGGACGTCGACCCGTGGCATCCATCAACTTCGTCACCGCGCACGACGGCTTCACCCTCCGCGACCTCGTCTCGTACAACGAGAAGCACAACGAGGCCAACGGTGAGGACAACAACGACGGCGAATCGCACAACCGCTCGTGGAACTGCGGCGTCGAAGGCCCCACCGACGACCAGGGGGTGCTCACGCTGCGTGCGCGTCAGCAGCGCAACTTCCTGGCGACGCTGCTGCTGAGCCAGGGCGTGCCGATGATCTCGCACGGCGATGAGCTGGGGCGCACCCAGGGCGGCAACAACAACGGGTACGCGCAGGACAACGACATCACCTGGATCGACTGGAACCACGTCGACCAGCCGCTCGTCGAGTTCACGGCAGCCCTTGCCCGGCTGCGCCGCGAGCATCCGACGTTCCGCCGCAGCCGCTTCTTCGACGGCCGGCCCGTGCGTCGCGAGGAGGGCGCGCCGCTGCCCGACATCGCGTGGCTGCGCCCCGACGGTACCGAGATGCAGCCCGAGGACTGGGAGTCCGGCTTCGGCCGCGCCGTCGGGGTGTTCCTCAACGGCGACGGCATCCGGGAGCGCGACCGCCGCGGCGAGCAGATCGTCGATCGCCACTTCTTCATCCTGTTCAACGCGGGTGATGAAGGGCTCTCGTTCACGATCCCCCGCGCGGAGTTCAGCCCGCAGTGGGAGATCGTCGTCGACACCACGGGCCAGCTCACCGACACCGAGCCGCGCCGCGGAGGCGAAGCCGTCGAGCTGGCGGGTCGCTCGCTCATCGTCCTGCGCGACTATCAGGAGCAGAAGCCCGACGTCGACCACTCCGTCGCCGCGTCGCTGGCGGCGCTGACGGTGCCGATCGACATCGTGCGCTCGCCGGCCCCGCAGCCCGAGCTGCCGCACTGACCGTGGCCGACGACCCGCGCGGCGCGCCCGCCTCGACCTACCGCCTGCAGGTGCGCGCGTCGTTCGACCTGGATGCCGCCGCCGCCGTCACCGGCTACTTGCACGATCTCGGCGTCGGTTGGGCCTACCTGTCGCCGATCCTGCAGGCGGCCTCCGGCTCCGACCACGGCTACGACGTGGTGGACCCCACGCGGGTGGACGCCGACCGGGGCGGCCCGGGCGGGCTGTCGCGGTTCGTCGCCGCGGCACGGGACGCGGGTCTCGGCATCCTCGTCGACATCGTGCCGAACCATCAGGGCGTCGCCGATCCGACCGAGAACCCGTGGTGGTGGGACGTTCTGACCCACGGACGGGCGTCACGGCACGCGCACGCGTTCGATATCGATTGGGCGCACGGCGCCGAGCGCGTCGTGCTGCCCGTGCTGGGTGGCACCCTCGACGAGGTGCTCGGCGCCGGCGAGATCGAGGCGGCACCCCCGGCGGCCGACGACGACGGTTTCGGCACGGCGCGCTACTACGACCTCGTGCTGCCGCTGGCCCCCGGCACCGCGCCGCTGCACGCGACGACCGACCGCCTCGCGGTGCGCGACGTGCTGGAGCGCCAGCACTGGCGGGTGACGTCGTGGCGGCGGGATGCCGAGGAGCTGAACTACCGTCGCTTCTTCACGGTGACCTCACTCGCGGGCGTGCGGGTCGAGCTGCCCGACGTGTTCGCGGCATCGCACGGGGAGATCCTCCGCTGGGTGCGCGAGGGGCTCGTCGACGGTCTGCGCATCGACCATCCCGACGGCCTCGCCGACCCGGGCGGCTACCTCGACGCGCTCGCCGCGGCGGTCGCGGAGGCCCGCGGCGCCGCGTCGACCCCCGCCTTTCCCGTCTACGTCGAGAAGATCCTCGAGCTGGGAGAGGAGCTGCCCGGCTGGTGGGCCACCGACGGCACCACCGGCTACGACGCCCTCGGCGAGATCGACCGGGTGCTCGTCGACCCGGCCGGCGCGCCGGCGCTGACCGCGCTCGACGAGCGCCTGCGCGGCGGGCCCGTGGACTGGCACGACATGATCGCCGGCACCAAGCGCGAGATCGCCGACACGTCGCAGGCCGCCGAGGTCGGTCGTCTCATCCGCTGCCTGCCCGACGCCGTGCGCGCCGACCTCGACGACGACCGTGCCCGTGACGCGTTCGCCGAGCTGCTCGCCGCCTTCCCCGTCTACCGCGCGTACCTTCCGGCCGGCCGCGAGCTGCTGGCGGATGCCGTGGCCACGGCATCCGCGCGCCGGCCCGACCTCGCCGACGCCCTCGTCGTGCTGGCGGAGCTCGTCGCCGATGCGGACGCCGAGCTGTCGCGGCGCTTCATGCAGACCACCGGCCCGGTGACCGCCAAGGGCGTCGAGGACCGCGCGTTCTACCGGCACACGCGGCTGAGCTCGCTCACCGAGGTGGGCGGCGACCCGTCGTGGTTCGCGCTCGACGTCCCCGGGTTCCACGCGGCGTTCACGCGTCGCCAGGCGTCGTGGCCGCACGCCCTCACGGCGCTGACGACGCACGACACCAAGCGCTCCGAGGACGTGCGGGCGCGCCTGACGGTGCTCGCGGAGATCCCCGACCGCTGGGCGGCGGCGCTGGACGCGCTGCGTGCGACGGCATCCACCGGGGACGGCCCCCTCGATGCGCTCCTGTGGCAGGCGGTGATCGGTGCATGGTCGGACGATCCGGCCCTCCCCGAGCGGCTGCACGCGTACGCCGAGAAGGCCGCGCGTGAGGGCGATGTCGGCACGAGCTGGACCGATCCCGACGAGGCGTTCGAAGCGCGCGTCCACGGACTCGTCGACGCCGCGTTCGATGCCGCGCGGCCGACGGTCGAGGCGCTCGTCGCCGACGTCGTGGATGCCGGCCGCTCGAACTCCCTGTCGGCGAAGCTGCTGCAGTTGGCCGGACCCGGCGTGCCGGACGTCTACCAGGGCACGGAGCTGTGGGACCTCTCGCTCGTCGACCCCGACAACCGGCGCCCCGTCGATGTCGCCGGCCGCCGCGCGCTGCTCGCACGGCTAGACGACGGATGGATGCCGTCGGTCGACGACACCGGCGCCGCCAAGCTCCTCGTCGTGTCGCGGACCCTGCGGCTGCGCCGTGCCCGGCCCGACCTGTTCACGCGGTACACGCCGCTGCCCGTCGTCGGCGCGGCATCCGCGCACGCCGTCGCGTTCGACCGGGGCGGTGCGATCGCGGTGGCGATGCGTCTGCCCGTCGGGCTCGCCGCGCGCGGCGGCTGGGGCGACACCGCGGTGCTGCTGCCCACGGGACGCTGGCGCGATGCGTTCACCGGACGCGAGCTCGCCGTCGGGGCCGCGCCCCTGGCCGTCGTTCTCGCCGACCTGCCGGTCGCGCTGCTGGTCGCGGCCGACTGACCGCTCGGCGCGGGCGGGGTCGGGGCGTTTCGACTCGCGGCTGCGCCGCTCGCTCAACGACCGGGAGGCGCCGCCCTCCCCCTGGTCGTTGAGCGAGCGCAGCGAGTCGAAACGCGGTGCGTATGACGTTTCGTGACGATCGCTTACGTCACGTGACCGACGGCTGGTCCCGCCGGGTGCAGCCGTGGTGGGGTGGATCATCCCGCTCACCGCAGCGCCGCCCGGCGCACACCAGGAGACCACCATGTCCCGACTCACCCGCACGACCCTCGTCGTGGCATCCACCCTCGCCGCGGTCGCCCTCCTCGCCGGTTGCGCCTCCGGCAGTGCCGCCCCCGCCGCCTCCGCCGGAGGCGAGCCGAAGACCGGCGGCACGCTCACCTACCTGGAGCCGCAGACGTGGACGACGCTGTACCCGCCGTCCGCGGGGTTCTACCCCAACGGCGGCATCGTCAACAACGTGACCGATCGCCTCCTCTACCAGAACCCCGAGACGCTCGAACTCGAGCCGTGGATCGCGACCGACTACAAGGTCAACGACGACGCCACCGAGTACACGTTCGACCTGCGCACCGACGTCACGTACTCCGACGGCACGCCGCTGACCGCCGCGAACGTCGTGAAGAACATCGACCTGTACGGCAAGGGCGACAAGGCGCGGGCGCTTCCGGTGTCGGAGGCGATCAACAACTACGACCACGGCGAGGTGACCGGCGACCACACGGTCGTCTTCCACTTCACGGCGCCGTCGCCCGGCTTCGCGCAGGCCGTGTCGACCATCAACTCGGGTCTGCTGTCGGATGCGACCCTCGACCGCACGAGCGAGCAGTTCGGACCGGGCAACGCCACCAAGATCATCGGCAGCGGCCCGTTCGTCATCTCCGACGAGCAGATCGGCACGCAGACCAGCGTCACGGCGCGCAAGGACTACAACTGGGCGCCCCCGTCGCTGAAGCACCAGGGCGCCGCCTACCTCGCGGGCGTCAACTACGTCGTCGCGGCCGAGAACAGCGTGCGCGTCGGCACGGTCGTCGCAGGCCAAGCCGACATCGCCCGCAACATCCCCGCCCCCGACGAGGCGCAGTTCGCCGCCGGCGGCCTGTCGCTGCACGCCGCCGCAACCAACGGCGTCAACAACGGCCTGAGCTTCCGCTTCCGCGAGCCGCGTCTGGCCGACGTGCGTGTGCGTCAGGCGATCATCGCGGGCATCGACCGTCAGAAGATCGTCGACACCCTCTTCACGAAGAACTACCCGCTGGCCACCGGCGCGCTCGCCAAGACCGCCCTCGGCTACGTCGACACCTCCTCGTACTACACGTACGACCCGGCCAAGGCCGCGTCGCTGCTGGATGCCGCGGGGTGGACCCTCGGATCCGACGGCATCCGTGCCAAGGACGGCGAGAAGCTCACGCTGAGCTTCAACGAGGCGCTGCCGCAGCCGCGCTCGAAGGAGGTCGTGACCCTCATCCAGGAGCAGCTGGGCAAGCTCGGCATCCAGGTGAACCTGTTCGCCGGCGACATGGCCGCGCAGACCAAGGCATCCACCGACCAGAGCGTCATCCAGGTGTACCACTCCATGGTCGGCCGCGCGGACTTCGATGTGCTGAAGTCGCAGTACTTCTCGAAGAACCGCAACACGCTGCTCAACCTGAACCCCGCGGACGGCAGCATCGGTGACCCGCAGCTGGACACGCTCCTGCAGGCGATCGCGTCCGAGCCCACGACGGCCGAGCGTCAGGCGGCATCCGAGGCGGCGCAGACCTACCTCGCCGAGAACGCCTACATCCTGCCGATCTTCGAGGAGCCCCAGGTCTTCGGCCTGACCGCGAAGGTCCAGGGCTTCGCGACCGAGTCGGTCGGACGCCCGACCTTCTACTCGACCTGGCTCGCGGGCTGAGCGACCGGCCCTCGGACCGGTTCACGGAGAATCCATGTCGTACGTCCTTCGTCGTGTGGGCCAGGCGGTGCTCGTCCTCGCTCTGGCCTACACGGCGGCCTATCTGCTGCTGGCGGCCCTCCCCGGTGACGCCGTCATCGCGCGGTACGGCGCGCCGGAGCTCGGTCTCACCCCTGAGCAGATCGAGGCCATCCGCCAGTCGCTCGGCGCCGATCAGCCCCTCATCGTGCAATACGTCCGCTCGATCGCGGGCTTCCTCACGGGCGACTTCGGCTACTCGGTGGCCAGCGGCGCGGCCGTCTCCGACCTCATCGCGACCGCGTTGCCGCCCACCCTGACCCTGGCGGTGCTCGGTTTCGCATTGGCGGTGTTCCTCGCGGTCACGATCGCCTTCACCGCGACGTACGGTGCGGGTCGCGGGCTGCGCCGGGTGTTCCGCGGCATCCCGCCCCTGTTCGTCTCCCTGCCGGTGTTCTGGATCGGCATCATCCTGATCCAGGTGTTCTCGTTCCGGCTCGGGCTCGTGCCCGTCATCGGGGCCAACCTCGTGCAGGCGCTCATCCTGCCGGTGATCACCCTGGCGATCCCGATCGCGGCGCCCCTCTCGCAGGTGCTGATGCGTTCGATCGACGAGGTGCGCGAGCAGCCGTTCGTCGCCGTCGTGCGTGCGCGCGGGGCGAGCACGCCGTGGCTGCTGTGGCGAAACGTCGCCCGCAACGCGCTGCTGCCGACCCTGACGATGGCGGGACTGCTCTTCGGCGAGCTCGTGGGCGGTGCGGTCGTGACCGAGACGGTCTTCGCCCGCGCCGGCATCGGCCAGCTCACGGCGCAGGCGGTCGCCAACCGTGACACCCCGGTGCTGCTCGCCGTCGTCGTGATCTCCACCGTCGCCTTCGTCGTCATCAATCTGATCGTCGACCTGCTCTACCCCGTGCTCGACGCGAGGCTGCGCACCTCCGGGCCCACCCGCGGGTCGGTCGCGGCACCGCGCGAAGATGCCGCCGACCGCGCCGTCGACGAGCTCGTGGATGCCGAGGTCGGCGCCCCCGTCGCGGCCGCCGCCTCCCGAGGAGGGAACCGATGACCGCCCTGGCCACCACCGCCGGACTCGCCGGCGACACCGCACCCGGCGGCCCGGGCCCCGGCGCCCCCGCTCCCGACCGGCGCCTGCGCTGGCGGAGCCTCGTCTCGCGCGTCGGGTTCGTCCTGCCGGCGCTCGTGATCCTCGTCGCCCTGCTGTGGGCGCTCTTCCCGGGCCTGTTCACGGCCCAGAACCCTACCGAGACGGTCGCGCCCGCGCTGCAGGCGCCCAGCGCCGAGCACTGGTTCGGCACCGACGCCACCGGCCGCGATCTCTACGCCCGTGTCGTCTACGGCGCCTCGCAGTCGATCATCGGCGCGCTCGTCGCCGTGCTCGTCGGCCTCGTCGTGGGCACCGCCATCGGCCTCGCGGCCGGAGCGCTCGGCGGCGCCGTCGACGAGGTGCTCATGCGCGTCGTCGACGTGCTGCTCGCGATCCCCGCACTGCTGCTGTCGCTGAGCGTCGTGATCCTGCTCGGGTTCGGCACCACGAGCGCCGCCGTCGCGGTCGGGGTCACCTCGATCGCGGTGTTCGCGCGCCTGGCGCGCTCGCGCGTCGTGAGCGTTCGGGTCACCGACTTCGTCGAGGCGGCCTACGGCTCGGGCGGCACGTTCTTCGGCGTGCTGTGGCGCCACATCCTGCCCAACTCGCTGACTCCGGTGATCGCGCTGGCGGCGCTGCAGTTCGGCTCGGCGATCCTGCAGATCTCGACCCTCGGCTTCCTCGGCTACGGCGCGCCGCCGCCTACGCCCGAGTGGGGCCTGCTGATCGCCGAGGGACGCAACTACGTCGCCACCGCCTGGTGGCTCACGGTGCTGCCCGGCCTGATCGTCGTGTTCGTCGTGCTGGCGACCAACCGCCTCAGCCAGGCCCTTCGAGGAGGGGATGCCGCATGAGCGCGCAGCCGCTGCTGTCCATCCGCGACCTCGCCGTGCAGTACCGCACGCGTCGCGGTGCCGTCGAGGCCGTCCGCGGGGTCTCGTTCGACGTCGAGGCGGGGTCGGTCACGGCTCTGGTGGGCGAGTCCGGTTCGGGCAAGACGACCGTCGCCCAGTCGGTCATCGGCCTGCTCGCCGCCAACGGCCGCGTCTCCGGCGGCAGCATCCGTCTGTCCGAGCGCACCGACGGGCCGACCGAGCTCGTGGGTCTCGGCGAGCGCCGCTGGCGGCATCTGCGCGGCCGCTGCATCGCGCTCATCCCGCAGGACCCGGGCAACTCGCTCAACCCGGTGGCCACCATCGGCTGGAGCGTCGGCGAAGCCCTCCGCATCCACGGGTGGAAGGACCGCGCCAAGATCCAGGCGCGCGTCATCGACCTGCTCGAACGCGTCGGCATCGACGACCCCGAGGCTCGCGCACGTCAGTATCCGCATGAGCTGTCCGGGGGTATGCGCCAGCGTGTGCTGATCGCGGCGGCGCTCGCGCTGCAGCCCGAGCTGATCATCGCCGACGAGCCCACGAGCGCGCTCGATGTGACGGTGCAGCGGACCGTCCTGGACCTTCTCGACGAGCTGCGCGCCGAGACGGGCACCGGCATCCTCTTCATCACGCACGACCTCGCCGTCGCCGCAGACCGCTCCGACGCGCTGGTCGTGATGCAGGGCGGCCGCGTGCAAGAAGCGGGGCCCACGGCTGGGGTTCTGGCGGCGCCGACGTCGGACTACACCCGTACGCTCCTCGCCGACGCCCCCTCGCTCGCCCGCGTCGTCGAGCGCACGGCGCCGGATGCCGCCGCCCTCGCCGACACCCTCGTCGAGGTCTCCGGGCTCACGCAGGAGTTCCGCCGCGCGGGACGCTCGCCGCTGGTCGCCGTCGACGACGTGTCGTTCACGGTCGCCCGCGGCACGACGCACGCCCTCGTCGGGGAGTCGGGCTCGGGCAAGACGACGACAGGGCGCTCGATCGCGGGCTTCAACAGCCCGACGCGCGGCACGATCCGTGTCGGCGGAACCGAGGTCACCGCGCTCGCCGGCGGACGGGCACGCCGCGCGTTCCACCGCACCACCCAGCTCGTCTACCAGAACCCGTACGCGTCGCTCGATCCGCGCCAGAGCATCGCCGACATCCTCGCCGAGCCCCTGCGCAACTTCGGCATCGGGACCCGCGGCGAGCGGGCCGACCGGGTGGCGCATCACCTCGAGCTCGTCGCCCTCGCGCCCGAGATCGCGTCGCGGCATCCGCGGGAGCTCTCCGGCGGGCAGCGCCAGCGCGTGGCCATCGCCCGTGCGCTGATCGTGGAGCCCGAGCTGGTCGTGCTCGACGAGGCCGTCTCGGCTCTCGATGTGACGGTCCAGGCGCAGATCCTGCGTCTGCTCGCCCGGCTGCAGAGCGAGCTCGGACTGACCTACGTGTTCATCTCGCACGATCTCGCCGTCGTCCGCCAGATCGCCGACACCGTCTCGGTGCTCCGCCGCGGCCGTCAGGTGGAGCACGGCGCGGCCGCCGCGGTCTTCGCCGATCCGCAGCACGCCTACACGCGAGAGCTCCTCGCGGCGATCCCGGGGGCGTCGCTGCGCACAGACTCCGCGTCGAGGGCTGCGGCCTTCACCTCCGCCGGCCCCGTCGTCCCCCGCAAGGAAGAGGTATCCGCATGAGCGGTCCCCGTCTCGGCTTCTTCAGCCGTGTGCTCGAAGAGGCCTCCGCCGCCGATCGCTACCGGTTCGCGATCGAGCAGATCGCCCACGCGGAGCGCCACGGTTTCGCCTCGGCATGGCTCGCGCAGCACCACTTCGGCGAGCACGAGGGAGGACTGCCGTCGCCGTTCGTGCTGCTGGCCGCCGCGGCGGAACGCACGAGCCGCATCGCGCTGGCCACCGGCGTCGTCACGCTTCCGCTCGATGACCCCCTGCGCGTCGCCGAGGACGCCACCGTGCTCGATCAGCTCAGCGGCGGACGTGTGCAGCTGGGCCTCGCCACCGGCGGCACGCCCTCCTCGTTCGCGGCGTTCGGACGCGAGTCCGACCGTCGCCGCGAGATCTTCGCCGATCACCTGGACGTGCTCCTCGCCGCGCTCGAGGGTCGCGGCATCCGAGGGACCGACTCGCGCATCTATCCCGCCGCCGGCGACCTGTCGGCGCGCATCTGGCAGGCGACGTTCTCGGTCGACGGGGGCCGCCGCGCGGGAGAGCGCGGCGACGGCCTGCTGCTCTCGCGCACCCAGCCCCGTAGGCCGGAAGCTCCCGGTGCCCCCCTGCACGAGCTGCAGCTGCCGATCATCGAGGCCTACCGCGCCGCCCTGCCCGAGGGGGCGCCGGTCCGCGTGCTCGCGTCGCGAACCGCGCTCGTCGTCGACCCCGAGGACCGCACGCGCGCTCTCGAACTGGCCGGTGACGGCCTCCGCCACCTCGCCCGCACGATGTTCGGCATCGACACCGACGGAGTCGCGCTCGACGAGCTCGTCCGGATCACCGACACCCACGTGGGCACGGTCGACGAGGTCGTCGCATCGCTGTCGGCCGACCGGACGCTGCCGGCCGCCAGCGACGTCTCGTTCCAGGTGCACTCGATCGCGGCGACCCATGAGCTGACCCTCCGCTCCCTCGAGCTGCTGGCCGGCGAGGTCGCCCCCCGCCTCGGCTTCGCCGTCGGAGCGGATGCCGCCGCCGCGCTCCACCACGCCCACCGCCCGCTCGCCCTCGCCGCCTCCTCGGAAGGACTCGCATGAGCACCCCCACCGCCGACATCATCGACCTGCTCGCCGGCATCGCCGCGAACGACCCGCTCGCCGCCGTGCGCGACCAGCGTGCCCAGGCCCGCGAGAACGCGCAGCGCAGCTTCGAGGCGCTGCTCGAGCCGGCCGAGCCCGGCACATTCGCGCTGGCGGAGCGTTACGCCGTCGCCTCGTTCGTCTCGCAGCTGCACGACTTCGCCGAGGCGACGGCGTTCTACGGCGACCTTCTCGGCGACGAGGCGCCCGCGCTGATCGCCGTCGTCGCGGATGCCGCGGCCGCCGCCGCCGCGACCGGTCCGTTCGGCGCGTACCGCGAGCCGAATCTGCAGGACGAGTCGACCGACGGCGTGCGCTGGGCTGCGGATGCCGGGACAGCCGCAGCGCTGGGCCCGCGGCTGTCCGCCGCGTTGGCGCACACGCACCTGCTCGTCTTCCGTCCGCGCGAGGCGCGCGCCGAGGCGCTGCAGGCGCTCGTGGATGCCGGGTGGAGCCCCGACGACATCGTGTCGCTGTCGCAGCTCGTCGCCTTCCTGAGCTTCCAACTGCGGGTCGCCTGGGGGCTGCGCGTGCTGGCCGCGGCATCCGCGCCGCTCGCGACCTCCGCCGCGTCCGCCACCGTCTCCGAAGGAGCCTGACATGACCGACGTCGTCACCACCTACGCCGAGCTGGCTCGACCCGACGCGTTCACGCAGGAAGGCCTCGGCTGGGTGCCGTGGCTTCTTCCCGTGGCCGAGGATGAGCTCACCGACGCCCAGCGCGACGCGCTCATCGAGCCGGCCCGCGCGAAGATGCCGTACTTCCGGCTGCTCGCCCGCGACCCCGAGGCGCTGCGCGCCCGCACCCTCACCGACCTCGACATCTTCTACAACGTGTCGGGCGGCATCGGCCGCGCCGAACGCGAGCTCGCCGCCGCGGCGACCTCGCGCCACAACGGCTGCGTCTTCTGCGCGTCCGTGCATGCGGCATCCGCCACGCGCGAGTCGGGCCGGCAGGCCGACGTGCAGCGCCTTCTCGATGAGGGCGTGGAGGCCGACCTCGGCGACGAGACGTGGAACGCGGTGGTCGCGGCATCCGTCGCCCTCGCCGACACCCCGCTCGCGTTCGGAGAGGACGACATCGCACGGCTGCGTGCGGCCGGTCTCGACGACGCCGAGATCGTCGACGTCATCGGCGGCGCGGCTTTCTTCAACTGGGCGAACCGGCTCATGCTGTCCCTCGGCGAGCCCGAGGTTCCCGCCCGCCGCGCGTCCGCCCGATAACCCGAGAACGAGGACACCATGAGCATCCCCACCCTTCTGGACCACGTCGTCATCGCCGGGCCCGACCTGGCCGCCCTGGTCGACTGGTTCGCCGAGCGTACCGGCGTCGTCGCCGCACCCGGCGGCGCTCACCCGACCGGCACCGCCAACGCGCTCGTCGCCCTCACCGTCGACGGCCGTCGCGGCCCGCAGTACATCGAGCTGATCGGCCCGAACCCCGCGCGTTCCGAGCCGGAACTGCCGGAGACCTTCGGCATCGCCACCCTCGACGCGCCCCGCGTGCAGGCCTACGCCGTGCACCCGGCCGACATCGAGGCCACCGTTGCCACCGCCCGCGCCGGCGGTTACGACCCGGGTGACGTCAGCGACCTCTCGCGGCGCACGCCCGACGGGACCCTTCTGGAATGGCGCCTCACCCGCGGCGAGAACCGTCGCCTCGACGTTCCGTTCCTCATCGACTGGGGCACCACGGCGCAGCCGGGGCTCAGCGACATCCCCACGATCGAGCTCGTCTCGCTCGTGCGCACCGAGCCCGATCCGGCGCCGCTGCAGGCGATCCTCGCCGCGTTCGGCCTGGGCGACGGCGTCGCGGAGGTCGTGGCGGGCGAGGAGTCGGGCTTCCGGCTCACGCTGCGCCGCGCCGACGGCGAGCTCGTCGAGCTGTGAGCGCCGAGGCGGCGTCGTCGCCGGCCGCGGTTGACGCGGAGATCGCGGCCGCCGTCGAGCGCCTGCGTCCCGAGCTCGCGCGGCTCGCGCGCGAGCTGTACGACCAGCCCGAGATCGGTTTCGAGGAGCATGCGTCCGTCGCGCGCATCGCGGCGCTGCTCGCCGCGCACGGTGTGGATGCCGAGGTGGGCGCGTTCGGCCTCGACACCGCCCTGCGGGCGACGGCGGGCACGGATGCCGCGGCATCCGGCCCGCACTTCGCGATCATCGCGGAGTACGACGCCCTGCCGGGCATCGGTCACGCCTGCGGGCACAACGTCATCGCGGCGGTCGCGGTGGGGGCGTTCCTCGCGGCCGCGCCGGTGGTCGCCGACCTCGGTGGACGGCTGTCGCTGATCGGCACCCCCGCGGAGGAGAACGGGGGCGGCAAGGAGCTCATCATCCGCGCCGGCGGTTTCGACGATGTGGATGCCGCCGGCATGGTGCACCCCTCGAGCGGATCGGGCACGAGCTCCGTGCTCGGACAGCGCACGACGGGTGTACGCCGCGTGGCGGTGACGTTCCACGGGCGTGCGGCGCACGCGGCGGGGGCGCCGTGGCTCGGACGCAATGCCCTCGACGCGGTCGTCACCGCCTACCAGAGCGTGGCCCAGCTGCGTCAGCACATCCTGCCGAGCGACCGCCTGCACGGCATCATCACCGACGGAGGTGCCGCGCCGAACATCGTCCCCGAGCGGGCGTCTGCTCTGTTCTACGTGCGATCCGCCGAGGTGGGGCAGCTGCGTGAGCTCACCGATCGCGTCGTCGCCGTTCTCGAGGGGGCGGCGCTCGCCACGGGCACCCGCGCCGAGATCGACGTCGACCCCGTGCCGCCGTACCTGCCGCTGCAGACGAACACCGCGCTCACCGCGCGGTGGACCGAGGCTTTCGCCGCTCGCGGGCACGAGATCCCCGCACCGGCCGCCCCGCCGCAGGGCGGGCCGTCGACCGACATGGGAAACGTCAGCCGGCTCGTCCCGTCGATCCACCCGTCGCTCGGACTCGGCGGACCCGACGATGTGTTCCCGCACAACGCGGCCTTCGCCGAGCTCACCGTGCTCCCCGCGGCCGTCGACGCCCTGGTGGATGCCGCGGCGGCCCTCGCCGCCACGGCGGTCGCCTACGCGGCCGACCCGCAGTTGCGCGCCGCGGCGGCCGCGGAGTTCGCGGCATCCGGCGGTCCCTCGCGCTGGGAGGACTGACGCGCGTCACCGCCCGCGGCGACCGCCCCCACGAACTCCGCAGATCCTGACGAACTCCGCACGCAGACGCGGCATCCGGTGCGGAGCACGTCACATTCTGCGGAGCTCGCGGCAGGATGCGAGCGCGTCGATTCCGTCGCACGGGGGATGCCGCGGCAGGAGGTCTTCGCTAGCGTCGAGTCATGGCCGAGTCGAGCGGGCAGCAGCAGAGCTATCTCGGGGTCGCCATCGCCTTCTTCGCGATCGCCGTCTCGATGGGACTGACGATGCAGAACTGGGCGGTGGCGCTGCCGTTCGGCGTGCTCGCCGTCGTCTTCTTCTTCCTCGGACGCCGCCCGACACCCGACGAAGACGACGAGGGCAACTCCGACGGCACGTCATAGGCCGTTCCGCGTCAAGGGGTGCGGGGCACCCGTCCGTGACGGGCAGGATGGTCGCATGACGATCGAGGTGTGGGCGCCGCGTGCGGCGCGGGTGCGACTGCGTCTGGCCGGTTTCCCGGACGGGGCTGCGGACATCGAGATGACGCCGCGGGATGCCGGCTGGTGGACGACTCTCGCGACGCCCGACCCGGGCGAAGAGTACGGATTCGTGCTCGATGACGGCGACGTGCGCCCCGACCCGCGCTCGCGCCGCCAGCCGCGGGGGGTGCACGATCTGTCGGCGTGGGACGACGCGGCATCCTTCGTATGGAGCGATGCCGCCTGGACCGGACGGCAACTCGCCGGGGGGTTGATCTACGAGCTGCACGTCGGCACGTTCACCCGCGAGGGCACATTGGATGCCGCGATCGGCCGCCTGCCCCACCTGGCCGAGCTGGGTGTCACACACGTCGAGCTGCTGCCGGTCAACGGCTTCAACGGCACCCACAACTGGGGCTACGACGGCGTGCTCTGGTACACCGTGCAGGAGGACTACGGCGGCCCGGAGGCCTACCGACGCTTCGTCGACGCGGCTCACGGAGCGGGACTGGCGGTGGTGCAGGACGTCGTCTACAACCACCTCGGCCCCTCGGGGAACTACCTGCCCGAGTTCGGGCCGTACCTGCGCGACGGACAGAGCACCACGTGGGGATCGAGCATCGACCTCGACCAGCGGGCGGTGCGCGACTACATCATCGACAATGCGCTGATGTGGCTCAGCGAGATGCACGTCGACGGCCTGCGGCTCGACGCCGTACACGCGCTGCACGAGTCCGCATCGAGCCCGGTGCACATCCTGCAGGAGATCGCCGAGCGGGTCGACGCGCTGTCGGCGCACGTCGGCCGTCCGCTGAGCCTCATCGCGGAGAGCGATCTGAACGATCCGATCATGATCCTGCCGCGCGAGGCCGGCGGGTACGGGCTGACCGCGCAGTGGGTGGACGACTGGCACCACGCCGTGCACGTCGGCCTCACCGGGGAGACCGAGGGGTACTACGCCGACTTCGCCGATCCGCAGGCACTGCCCAAGACCTGGACGGGCGGCTTCTACCACGACGGCACGTTCTCGTCCTTCCGGGGTCGCGACTGGGGCGCGCCCCTACCTGCGGCGGTACCGTCGTGGCGCCTCGTCACGTTCGCGCAGGACCACGACCAGATCGGCAACCGCGCGGCCGGTGACCGGCTCAGCCAGTCGCTGACGCCGGCACGCCTGGAGGTCGCGGCGGTGCTGACGATGACGGCGCCCGGCACTCCGATGCTGTTCATGGGGGAGGAGTGGGGGGCCTGCACGCCATGGCAGTTCTTCACCTCGCACCCCGAACCCGAGCTCGCCGCCGCGACCCGCGAGGGACGCAAGGCCGAGTTCGCGCGGATGGGGTGGGACGAGTCGCTCGTGCCCGACCCCAACGACCCGGCGACGTTCGAGCGGTCGAAGCTGGACTGGTCCGAACTCGACGAACCCGCCCACGCGCGCCTGCTGTCGCTGTACCGGGCACTCGCGCGACTGCGGCGGGATCATGCCGAGCTGACCGACCCCGACCAGCGAGGGCACGCGGCCGAGAGCGTCGGCGCCGGGCGATGGGTCCTCCACCGTGACACGGCCTCGGTGTACGTCAATCTCTCGCCCGAGCCGTGGACCGTCGATCTCACGGGTCGTGAGGTGTGGCTCGCGACGACGACGGCGCACGAGCATCTCGTGGATGCCGGGCCCCTCGTGCTCTCGGCCGACTCCGCCGCTGTCGTCGGTGCGCGTGGCGGCGACGGCCTGGTACCGACCCGCGGTCACGCCGTGTACACGCCCGCGGACTGAGCGCCCCCTCGGGTGCGTGGGCGGCGCGCCGGCGAGCTGAATCGGTGTCGCGTTCTGCGGCATCCGCGGGGGTGAGGCCGCTGGTCGCGCCACCTGTTTTCGGGGGGTGCGGAAAGTGTGGCGCGTTCTGCGGTGTTCGCGGGGGTGAGGCCGCGGTGTGCGCCACCGATTCGGTGGGCGCCAGAACACCCGGGCACCCGAGCGCCAGGGCGCGCGCCGGTGGGGCGCGTGTCAAGGGTCTGGTGCGCGGCGGCATCCGTTCATACCGTGGCTTGCATGGATGACTCCCGCCCGACCGGAACTGACCTTGCCCGCCAGATCGTGGTCATCTCCGCCGTGGTCTTCATGATCATCGCGGCGATGGTGGGGACGGGCCTGTTCGGCGGCACCAATGTGCGCGAGCTGCAGGGCGGGGCGCTGGATGCCGATGCCACCGTGCTCGCGCCGGCGACACCGGCCTTCTCGATCTGGTCGCTCGTCTACGTGCTGATGATCGCGTACACGATCTGGCAGGCGCTGCCGCGCCAGCGCGCGCGGGAGCGTCAGCGCCGTGCCGGCTGGTGGATCGCCGTCACCGCCGTGCTGAACGGCGCCTGGCTCTTGACGGCGCAGTTCCTCACGCTGGCGCTGACGGTCCTTGCGATCGTCGTGCTTCTGGCGGCGCTCGGCGCCACCTTGCGTGTGCTCGTCCAGACGCCGGCCGAGACGTGGAGCGATCGCCTGTTCATGGACGCGACCGTCGGCATCCACCTCGGATGGGTGAGCCTGGCCACCGTCGCGAACGTCACGGCGTGGCTGTCCGCCGAGGTCGTCTCGCCGATGGATGCCGACCGTCAGCAGCTCTGGGGGGTCATCGTGCTCGTGGTGGTCGCACTCGTGGGCATCGCGATCGCGTTCGGCACCGGCGGGCGTATCGCTCCCGCTCTCGCGATGTCGTGGGGACTCGTGTGGATCGGTGTCGCGCGCACCAGCGGTGAACCGCACGCGCCCGCCGTCGCCACGGCCGCCTTCGTCGTCGCGGCGGTCATCCTGGTCGCCGCCGTGGTCGCGACGCTGCGGCGTCGGGTGGTGGCCGGGTCGATCGGCGACTGAACGACGCCGCGCGGACCTGCCCGCTCAGAAGGTCTGCGAGAAGGCGCGGAGGATCCGCATCGGCTCGGTGAGAGACGCGGCGAGCACGCGGGCGGCGATGCGGTCGTAGTCGGGGGCCGCGAAGTAGCCGTCGTCGCGGTACACGGCCATGCGTTCCGTGAATGCCCGGCCGGTGGGCTCGGGGTGGAACTGGGTCGCGTAGAGCGTGTCGCCGAGGCGATAGGCCTGCACGGGGCAGGCGTCGTTGGTCGCGAGCAGGACGGCCCCCTCGGGCAGGCGGCCGGTGCCCTCCTTGTGCGCCGTCAGCGCCGCGAAGCTCGACGCGAGTCCTCCGAAGAGTCGATCCTGCTGGGCCTGCGCCGTCAGGGTGACCTTCGTGGGTCCCGTGTCTTCGGGGTACGCGCGGGTCACCTCGCCGCCCAGCGCGCGCGTCGCGACGCCGATGCCGTAGCACGTGAACAGTGCGGCGGTCTCGCCGGATGCCGCGGCGTGCGCCAGCTGGGCGAGATCGCCCTCCAGGCGCCGTTGCGCGTCGGTCTTGGCCGACTCGGGATCGGTCACGTTGAAGGGGCTGCCGCCCACGACCGCACCCCGCCAGCGCCGGGCGGCGTCGGTGGGCCACGGATCGCGCACGAGGTCCCAGCGTTCCAGCTCGTTCTCGTCCAGGCGCATCGCCTGGCGGAACGATTCGTACTCAGCGGCTGCCGCGCCCTGCTGCGGCCGTGCGCACACGTAGACGAGCGGAGACATGTCGAGAGTCTAGGCGGGCATGCTCCGACGGGGCAGGTGTGTGACGCCGCTCACCGCGACGAGTTGGCGGTTCGCCCCCGCACGATGCCGATGAAGGTCTCCACGAACGCACCGGACGCGGCGTCGGATGCCCACGCCGGGGCGGCCGGCCACGCCAGGGCGATGCTCGAGGTGGGCCCGTCGGCGAGCGGGCGATGCGCGGCATCCTTCCGGTGGTGCAGGCGCGCCAGCGACATCGGGACGATCACGACCCCGACACCCGACGCCGCGATCGCGATCGCGTCGGCGACGGATTCCGGCGGGGCGAAGCGGGGCATCTCGCCGCCCGCCACCTCGAGCTCCAGGGGGGGATTATGCGGCGCGATGATCACCTCTCCGACCAGGTCGGCGAGGGTGAGCTCGTCGGCGGCCGTGAGATGGGAATCGGCCGCGCAGACGACGACGGGCACCTCGTCGTAGAGGGGGATCAGGTGCAGGTCGGTGCGGTCTACCGGCAGTCGCACGAGTGCCGCGTCGACGGATGCCGTCGCCAGCGCCTGCTGTTGGTCGGCGACCGTCAGCGGCACGAGCTCGAGGGCCACGTGCGGCATCCGCTCACGCCAGGTGCCGATCCACTTGCCGGGAGTGGCGCCCTCGACCGCGCCGAGGCGGAACGGGCCGCGCGCAACGTTAGTCACCGTTGGCGTCTCCGGCTTCGGGCTCGCGCGCTTGGGCGCCGCACCCGTGCGGGCAGCGCCCTTCTTCGTCCCACTCTTCTGAGGAGCACGGCGAGAGGATGCCGAGGGGCGCGCGGGTTTGCCGCCACGCCCGCCTGCTCCTCCTGCTCCGCGTCCGGCCATGCAGGCCAGCGTATCCCGCCGCCGGCGCCGCGGCTCAGGCGGCGAGGCGAAGGCCCCGACGGTCGGTCGCGACGCGCTCGCCGTCGGCGATCTGCTCGTCGTCGCCGATGAGAGATCCGCCCGCCACGCGTGCGTGCGCGCCGACCACGGTACGAACGCCGATCTTGGCGCGAGGGCCGATCGCCGCGCCCGATCCGATGTGCGCGTGCGGGGCGATCTCGACGTCCGGGCCGATGACGGCATCCGGTTCGATCCATGCGCCGCGGCCGATGTGAGCGCCCGCAGCGATCTGCGCGCCCGGTTCGACATACGCGCCCGCTTCGACCAGGGCCGAGGCGTGCACCTTCGCGCCGTTGGCGATCAGACCGCGGCCGTTGACGTGCTTGCGATAACGCAGCGTCTGCCCGCGCTCGTCTTCGATGTCGATGTAGTTCTTACCCACGAATCCCTCCTGGTATCCGCAACGGTGGTGACCGCCGGATCATTCCCACGGCCGGTCCCGTGACGCCGGGTCGCGTGTGGCTTGCGAAGATGGACGCTGTGACCACACCTGCGGAGGCCGACCCGACGACCGGTCCCACTCTTGTCTTCGAAGCCAAGACCCAAGATCACTCGGTCGCGGAGGACATTCTCGGCATCCTCACAGGAACGTTCCTCGTGTCCGTGGGCCTGCACCTGCTGCATGCGGCGGGCGCTGTCACCGGCGGCACCGCCGGGCTCTCGCTGCTGCTGGGGTACGCCACCGGCTGGCCGTTCTGGGTGCTGTTCGCCGCCGTCAACGTGCCGTTCGCGCTGCTGGCCGTATGGCGGCGCGGGTGGGACTTCACGATCCGCACGATCGTCTGCATCGCGCTGGTCTCCGGGCTCGCCCCGCTGCACGACGCGCTCTTCCCGATCAGCGGTCTCCAGCCGCTGTACGGCACTCTCGCGGGGAACCTGCTCGCCGGTGTCGGGGTGCTCATCCTCTTCCGGCACCGCGGCAGTGTCGGCGGCATCAACATCGTCGGCCTCGAGATCCAGGACCGCACCGGCTTCCGCGCGGGCTGGACGATGATGATCTTCGATGTGCTGATCGTCGCGCTGGCGCTGCTGGTGGTGCCCTGGCCGAACGTGGTGATGAGCGCCGTCGGTGCGATCCTCCTCAACCTCGTCCTCGCCCTCAACCACCGCCCCGGCCGCTACCTCGGCCGCTGAGACGCGGCCCGGCCCAGCGCGGCGGCCCGGCCCGCACCGGATGCGGGGATCGGCAACGGATGCGGATCGAAGGATGCCGCGGCATCCGATTCTGTTGCGACGATCCGCATCTGTTGCGGCGGCTCCGCCGTCGTGGCGGGGCGGGAGGGCGCGGTCAGGTCTGGCAGAGCGGGCACCAGAACACGATGCGCGCGCTGGTCTCGGTGGCGCCGAGCTCGGTGCGGCGGATCGGCGTGCCGCAGCGCAGACACGGCTTGCGCTCGCGGCGGTACACCCAGTTCTGCCGACCGGGACGCGTGTCGCCGGTGAACGTGCGCGACGCGCGGTCGCGGTTCGCGCGGATCATGCGCGAGGCCGTCTCGACGAGACCGGCCGCATCGACGGCGGCGGCGGGCGTGGTCGGAAGGATGCCGCGGACGAACAGCAGCTCGTTGGCGTACTCGTTGCCCAGGCCCGCGAGGTTGCGCTGATCGAGGATCGCGACGTGGACGGCCCGGTCATCGGCGAGGATGCGCCGCGCGGCCTCCTCGGCATCCCAATCCGGGCCGAGCAGGTCGGGGCCGAGGTGGCCGACCAGCTCGTCTTCGTCGACGGTGGGAACGAGGTCGACCATCGCGATCTCGAAGCCCACGGCATCCACCGCCGCGGTGCCGACGATCGCGCGCGCCTGGTACGCCGGGGCGCGCCACCGCTCGCCGCGGCGGAACACTAGCCAGCGCCCCTCCATCTTCAGGTGCGAGTGCAGCGTGAAGGAGCCGATGCGCATGAGGAGGTGTTTCCCGCGCGGGATGACCTCGTGCACGACCTCGCCGGTGAGGTCGGCCGTCGCATACCGCGGCACGCGCAGCTCGAAGCGTGCGACCTCGGCGCCGGCGAGCGCTTCGTGCAGCCGCCGCGCCGTGCGGAAGACGGTGTCACCCTCGGGCACGACCGGCTCCCGGCGGGCACGCGGTGAGGCGGCTCATCGCTGACGCCGCAGGGTGAGGCCGCGGCTGGACTCGACGAACCCTGCGGCCTGCAGGGCGCGCCCCGCCGCGGTGCCGTAGACGAATGCTCCGGACACCTGCTCGACCGTGAGCGTGTCGAGGCGATGGGTGCGCGCCGTCGTGACGAGGCTCGCGGCCGCGGCGGCCAGCACCTCGTCGTCGTCGTCGAACACGAGCGCCGATCGGCCGCCGCGTTCGAGGTAGAACACCAGCTCACCGTCGACGAGCGTGACGAGTCCGCCGGCTTTGCGTCCCGGACGATGCGCGACGCCCTCGAGCGCCGGCCAGGCGAGAGCGGCGCCGTACGGGTTGGCCGGATCGGTTGCCGCGAGTGTCACGGCACGACGCGGGGGCGGGTCGGCCAGAGCGGCGTACTCGCGGAGGCGGTCGACGGTGGCGGATGCCGCGAACTGTGCGGCCCCGAGCTTCTCGATGAAGTAGCCGCGGCGACAGTGCCCGGCATCCTCGAATCCGGCGAGCACACGGTACGCCTGCGCGAACCCGCCCGGGACGCCCTCGGCCTGCACGCTGCCGCGCGTGACGACGCCGTAGCGCTCCAGGAGAAGGCTCGCCGAGGCCGTCGCGCGCAGTGCGCCATCGGCGGACGGCTCGGGCAGCAGCGACCAGCGTCCCCCGGCCATCGGCGCGCGCGGTGCGGCGGGGCGCGCGGCCGTCAGGGTCGTCGGGATGGAGGTGCCGCGGAACATCCGGGCGCGGGGCGCGCGTCGTGTCGTGCGATGGGCTTGCGAGCCCCCGGCGAGGAGCCCGCGGACGGGCGCGAACGTGTCGTTGGTCACCCGTCCGGTCCAGGCGAGGTTCCAGAGCGCGTCGACGACGGCTTGTTCGCTCGTCGCCTGCGTCATCGCCGCCAGCTGACCGGCGAAGAACGCGCCACCGGCGCGGAGCGCGTCGATGATGCGCTGCTCCGCCGCGGAGGGCTCCTCCGGGTCTTCGGGCGGGGCGAGGGTGAGGGTCACGGTGTCGGCCGGGTGGAGGGCGATCCAACCGTCGCGGCCCGGCAGCGAGCCATGGCCCGACCAGACGACGTCGCCGGTCGAGGTGAGCTCGTCGAGCATCGCCGGTGTGTAGTCGCTCACCCGCAGGGGCAGGATCAGCGACTCCCAGGCGCTCGCCGGAAGGGGCACGCCCGCGAGCTGCTCGATGACGGCGAGCACACCGTCGACGCCTTCGAGCGGACGTCCGCCGGCCGCCCCGGCGATGTGCTGCCACGCCGGGAGGAAGCGCGCGTAGGAGGCCGGCGCCACCGGTTCGACGGTGCCGCGGATCGAGGCGAGGGAGCGCAGGCGCAGACGTCGCAGCACCTCGCTGTCGCACCATTCCAGGTCATCGACGCCGGTGCGGGCGCCGCCCTCGTCGCCGGGAACCGATCGCGGGGCCGCCCCCTCAGGCAGGAAGAAGCCGCTCGCCACGCGCCCCTGCGACTCCAGGCGTTGCAGTGTCTGGCGGGCCACGGCGGCGCCGATGCCCAGCCGCCGGGCGACATCGGCCGTGCGGAACGGGCCGTGCGTGCGCGCGTGGCGCGCGATCAGGTCGGCGAGCGGGTCGACGACGGGTTCGAGGAAGGCCAGCGGGATGCCGACGGGCAGCGCGGCTCCCAGAGCGTCGCGGAGCCGGCCGGCGTCCTCGATGGCCGCGACTCGCTCCACGCCGCCGACACTCACGCGGATCGCGCGGCGCGCGGCGACGAGCTGGTCGAGGAAGGCGGATGCCGCGCCGTGTGCGGCCGCGTCGGCCTCGGCATCCGACGGGGGAGGTGCTGTTGCGGTCGCGGTGGCGGTGTGCGGGGCGCCGGCAGACGCATCCTGCGTCGGCGTGGCCGTCTCTGCCAGTCGCGCCGCGACCTCGGCGGCGTCGAGCGGTCCGAGAAGCCGCAGCAGATCGGCGACGCCCTCCAGCCCGCGGACGCGCCGCGACGGGTCGAGCCGCTGGGCCTCGCGTTCGAACTGCGCGATGACGGCGGGGTCGAGCAGCTCGCGCATCTCGACCTTGCCGAGCAACTCGCCCAGCAGGGCGGGGTCGACCGACAGTGCCGCCGCGCGCCGCTCGGCGAGGGGCGAGTCGCCCTCGTACATGAAGGCGCCGACGTAGCCGAACAGCAGGTCGCGGGCGAACGGCGAGGGGGTGCTCGTGGTGGTCTCGACCAGACGGATGCGGCGGTCGCCGATGGAGCGGGCGATGCGCAGCAGCGCAGGGAGGTCGTAGACATCCTGGAGCACTTCGCGGAGCGTCTCGAGGATGATGGGGAACGTGGGGTGGTTCTTCGCCACCTCCAGCAGCTGGGCCGACTTCTGACGCTGCTGCCACAGCGGCGAGCGCTTGTTGGGGTTGAGGCGGGGCAGCAGCAGGGCGCGTGCCGCGCACTCGCGGAAGCGGGAGGCGAACAGGGCCGAGCCGCCGACCTCGTCGGTCACGAGTTGTTCGAGCTCGTCCGGTTCGAAGACGAACAGTTCCGCTCCGGGCGGTTCGCTCTCGGCATCCGGCACCCGCGCGATGATGCCGTCGTCGCTCGCGACGGCCGAGCCTTCGACACCCAGGCGCTCGCGGATGCGCGCGTTGACGGCCAAGGCCCACGGCGCGTGTACGTGCATGCCGTACGGGGAATGCAGGATGATCCGCCAGTCGCCGACCTCGTCGCGCGAGCGTTCGACCGTGAGGGTGCGGTCGGTCGGAAGGCTGCCGGTCGCCTCTTTCTGCTCGTCGAGGTAGGCCAGCAGGTTGCCGATCGCATTGTCGTCGAGCCCCGATTCGCGCAGGCGTGCGGTTGCCTTCTCGGCGTCCGCCGCCGCCACCTCGCGCGAGAACCGGCCGAGGGCCTCGCCCAGCTCGGCGGGGCGGCCGAGCCCGTCGCCGTGCCAGAACGGGAGCTTTCCCGGCTGGCCGAACGCGGGCAGGACGTTGACACGATCGTGGGTGATCTCGACGATGCGCCAGCTCGTGGTGCCCAGGGTGAACACATCGTTCACGCGCGACTCGTAGACCATCTCCTCATCGAGCTCGCCCACGCGGGCGTTGCGCGTCTCGCCGGCGACGAAGACGCCGAACAGGCCACGATCGGGGATCGTGCCGCCGCTCGTGACCGCCACGCGCTGCGCACCGGGGCGCGCCGTGAGCGTGCCGTGATCGCGGTCCCAGACGACGCGGGGGCGCAGCTCGGCGAACTCGTCGGAGGGATACTTGCCCGCGAGCAGGTCGAGCGTGGCCTCGTAGGCCGAGCGGGGCAGCGTGCGAAACGGTGCCGAGCGCCGCACCGTCTCGAACCACCCCTCGACGTCGACCGCTCCCACCGCGCACGCGGCGATCGTCTGCTGCGCGAGGATGTCGAGCGGGTTCTGCGGCACGCTGATCGCCTCGATCTGGCCCGCGAGCATCCTCTCCGTCACGACGGCGGTGTGCAGGACATCGCCGCGATGCTTGGGGAAGAGGGCGGCGCGGCTCACTTCGCCCACCTGATGGCCCGCGCGTCCGACGCGCTGGAGGCCCGAGGCGGCGGACGGCGGCGCCTCGACCTGGATCACCAGATCGACCTCGCCCATGTCGATGCCGAGCTCCAGCGAGCTCGTCGCGACGACGCAGCGCAGGATGCCGCGCTTCAGCTCGTCTTCGACCTGGGCACGCTGCTCCTTCGACACCGAGCCGTGGTGGGCCTTTGCCAGCTCCGGTGGGGCGCCGGCACTCGCTCCTGCCTGGGCCATCGTGGCGGCGGGAACGGTCTGCTCGGGAAGGTCGAGACCGAGCCGTTCGGCGTAGATCTCGTTGAGGCGGCCCGTGAGACGCTCGGCGAGACGTCGCGAGTTGGCGAACACGATCGTCGAGCGGTGTGCGAGCACGCGGTCGACGATGGCCTCCTCCACGTGCGGCCAGACCGATCCGGTGATCTCGGACGGCTGTGACGGAGTGAACCAGTCCCCGTCGCCCTCGGCATCCGTCTCCGCGCTCGTCTCGGGGTCGGCCCGCTCCGGCGGCGGGGGCGGGTTGAGCATGTCGGCCATCGGCACGACGACGCGCAGATCGAACGCCTTCGTCGCACGCGGGGCGACGATCTCGACCGGGGCGGAGCCGCCGAGGAAGCGCGCGACCTCGTCGATCGGGCGCACCGTTGCCGACAACCCGACGCGCTGTGCGGCAGGGCGATCGGGATCGTCGCCGCGGCGCAGGGCGTCGAGCCGTTCCAGGCTCACCGCGAGGTGCGCGCCGCGCTTGGTCGCCGCGACCGCGTGCACTTCGTCGACGATCACCGTGTGCACGTCGCGCAGGGTCTCGGCCGCCTGCGACGTGAGCATCAGGTAGAGCGACTCGGGCGTCGTGATGAGGATGTCGGGCGGGTCGGCGATGAGCTTGCGGCGATCGGCGGCCGGCGTATCGCCGGAGCGCACGCCCACGGTGACCTCGGGAAGGGGGATGCCGAGACGTCGCGCGGCCTGCCCGATCCCCACCAGCGGCGACCGGAGGTTCCGTTCGACGTCGACGCCGAGAGCCTTGAGCGGAGAGATATAGAGGATGTGCGTGCCGGCGGCATCCGTCTTCTTCTTCGCCGCCCTCTTCTTGCGCGCATCGGCATCGTCCGCCGCTGCGGCCGGGGCCTTCTCGCGGAAGACGCGGTCGATCGCCCACAGGAACGCCGACAGGGTCTTGCCCGAGCCGGTGGGGGCGACGACGAGGGCGTGCTTGCCCGCGGAGATCGCCTCCCATGCCCCCGCCTGAGCGCTCGTCGGCTGGGCGAAGGCGCCACGGAACCAGTCCTGGGTCGCAGGACCGAACCGCTCCAGCACATCGGCCATCGATCCATCATCCCGCGGACCGCCGACACCCGGGCGGATGCTCGCGTTCGGCGTACACGGACGCACCCGGGCGCACCCGGACGCCGCGGCTGCGGCGCGCGCCCCGCCGTCCCCCGCTCGCCCTGTTCCGTCTTCAGTCTCTGCGCGCCCGGACCCGCGCCGGAGCCTGGAGAACCCGGGTCCGTGCGCCGCCGTCGCGTTCGCGCGGACTGAATACGGAACGGACGAGCCGACCCGTGCCGCGGCGCTCGCGCCGGTCGACCCCGCGGATGCCGCGACCCGCGGCATCCGCGCTCATTCGAGCCGCATCTCGGTCAGCACCCCCTCGCGCAGCTCCAGCACGAGGTGGGGGCGGATCCGCTCGAGGAACCCGTCGTCGTGGCTGACGAGCACGACGGCGCCGCGGAACGCGGCCAGCGCGGCGACGAGCTGGTCGACCGTGCCGAGGTCGAGGTTGTTCGTCGGCTCGTCGAGCACCAGCAGCTGCGGCGGCGGGTCGGCCATCACCAGAGACGCCAGCGCGAGGCGGAAGCGCTCGCCGCCCGACAGCGCTGCCACCGGGCGCATGACGGTGTCGCCGCGGAGCAGAAAGCGCGCGAGTCGGTTGCGCAACTCGACGTCGCCGACGCCGGGTGCCGCGCGGCGCAGGTTCTCCAGGGGCGTCGCCTGCTCGTCGAGGAGGTCGATGCGCTGCGACAGGTATCCGATGCGGTCGGTGTGGGCTGTCGCGTCTGCGCAACTCCGCCTGAGCGGGCCATCAGAGCCCGTTGTGCTCGCGTCGGTGTCGGTTGAGGCGGAGATGTGCACGCCGTCGACCGCCAAACCCGCAGGAGTCCCCGCGCCACCCGCGACCAGCCGCTCCAGGAGGGTCGTCTTGCCCGCGCCGTTGGGACCGATCAGCGCGACCCGCTCCGGGCCCTGGACCGTCCACGAGCGCTCGCCGTCGCTGATCGTCGCGATCCGTCGACCGGCCGCGACATCGGGGTCGGGCAGCTCGATGTGCACCGGCTCGTCGTCGCGGACGCGCCGTTCGGTGGCGTCGAGCACCGCGCGCGCCTCCGCCTCCTTGTCGCGCGCCTCGACGCGTAGCCGCCCCGCCGACGCCTGGGCGGCACGCTTCTTCTCGCCGAGGACGATCTTCGGTGCGCGCCGATCAGCGGCCGCCTTACGGCCGATCGCAGCGCGTGTGGCCATCACCTGTTCCTGGTGGATGCGGTCGCGCTTCTCGCGCCGCACCTGTTGTCGCGCCGCCGCCTCGGCCTGGCGGGCTGCCGCCTGCTGTTCCTCGTGAGCGGCGCGCCACGCCGAGTACGCGCCGCCGAACGTCGACAGCGAGCTCGCGTACAGCTCGGCGGTCTCGTCCATCAGCTCCAGCAGCGCCGTGTCGTGGCTCACGACGATGAGCGTGCCGCGCCAGCTGCGCACCAGATCGTGCACGCGCGCCCGCGCGTCACGGTCGAGGTTGTTGGTCGGCTCGTCCAGAAGCGCGATCGGGGCTCCGCGCAGTCTCACGCCGACGAGGGCGGCGAGGACGGCCTCGCCACCGGAGAGGGCGCCCACCCGTCGGTCGAGAGCGTCCTCGGGAAGGCCCGCTTCGGCGAGCGCAGCCGTGGCGCGTGCCTCGATGTCCCAGTCGTCGCCGACCGCGTCGAAGTGGCGCTGATCGACGTCGCCGGACGAGATGGCCCGCACGGCATCCAACGCCGCATCGACGCCCAAGAGTGCCGCGACGCGGGTGTCGGCGGTGAGCCGCTGGGGCATCACATCGACGGTGCCGCTGCGCACGACCGTGCCGGATGCCGGGATCAGGGCTCCCGCGATGAGGCCGAGCAGCGTGGACTTGCCGGCGCCGTTACGTCCGATGAGTCCGGTGCGCACAGCGGCGAAGGCCCCGGAGACGTCGTCGAGAGCGACGGTGCCGTCGGGCCAGGTGAAGGTGACGCGGTCGAGCACGACCGCGGGAGAAGCGTGGGGCATGGATGCCTCCTGTCGGTGTCGATGACACTGACGAGATCAGTGTCGGAGCGCAGGCGCGCACGACACCGTTCCCGGACGACGGGAGGGATCGACGGCCGGCGCGGATAGAGATGCGCCGACGCGTCGGAGAACCCGGTGTCCGAGGAGGGACGGAGGGTCGACGGCTCAGCGCGGGATCACAGCGCGGCGTCGAAACCCTTCAACGGTCTTCCTCACGGTCGGGACAAGAACGCCGACAGCCTAACGCACCCCCACGCCGAAGGCCACAGCCGGGTCAGCCCGCGGCGGCGAGCTGCTTGTCGAGGAAGACGTGGACGTCGTCGAGCTCCTCCTGCGACACGCTGTGGGTGAGCCCGGCGTAGACCCGGCCGCTCAGCTCCGCGTGCGCGGGCAGCCACTGCACCGTGTGGGCCACCGCAGCGGGGGGAATCACCTCGTCGCGCGCGCCGCGGCCCCAGAAGACCGGGGGGCGACGTTCGGCGAGCGCCTCGTCGCCCGGAAGGGGTGACGGGTCTGCGTAGCCGGCGAGGTTCACGACGAAGGCGAAACGCTCGGGCTGCAGGCGCAGAGCCTGCAGAGCGACCGCGGCGCCCTGAGAGAAGCCGAGGATGCCGATCGTCTCGGCATCCGTCGCCCGATCGATCCACGCGATCAGGGCGTCGGCGGCGGCCGTCACCGCTCCGCTCGAGCGGCCGTCGAGACCCTCGATGGGATACCACGACCAGCCGGGGGCGGGAAAGGGCGGCGCCAGCGGCGCACGAACCGCGGCCAGCACGAACGCGTCGGGGAGGAAGGGAGCGAGCCCGAAAAGATCGCGCTCATCCGAGCCGTATCCGTGCAGCAGCAGCAGGAGGGGTCTGCCCGCCCGCGTCTCGGGGCTTTCCGACCAGAGGACGGCCTCGTCGTCGATCGCGATCGCGCTCATGACCACCATCCTCGCAGGAGGCGCCGACACTCGCGTCGCCGCCCGGCCGACGGCACGGGCGCGCCACCGGCGGCGGTACGGGTATACATGGAGGCATGGCCGTTCGCACCCCCGACCCCGATCCGAACGAACGCGACGACGACGGGAACCCCCGTGACCCGCTGCGCGGCTTCGGCAGCGGCGGGGGACGGCCCGGCCACCCCCTCGGCGATGGATCGTTCGGCTCGCCGACGCCGGGAAGCGCCGGCAACCCCGGCTGGCTGAGCGACGTCGAGCTCGCCGAGGCGCGTCGACGGCTGCCGATCCTGTACGTCGAGGCGGTGCCGGTGCGCACCGACGGCGTCGGCGCGGTGACCCAGGTGGGCGTGCTGCTGCGGGCGACGCCGCTGGGCGAGATCACCCGGTCGATCGTCTCGGGGCGTGTCCGCTACGGCGAGACGGTCCGTGATGCCCTCTTCCGTCACCTCGAGAACGACCTGGGGCCCATGGCGTTCCCGCAGCTTCCGCCGCAGCCGGTGCCGTTCACGGTGGCCGAGTACTTCCCGCTGCCCGGGGTCAGCGCCTTCCACGACGACCGTCAGCATGCGGTGTCGCTGGCGTTCGTCATCCCGGTCACCGGCACGTGCGAGCCGCGCCAGGATGCTCTGGAGGTCACGTGGATGACCCCCGAAGAGGCCTCGTCGGAGGCGTTGGCTGCCGAAATGGAGGGCGGGCGCTCGACGCTCATCCGCCTGGCTCTGGCCAGCGTCGGCGCGCTGCGCTGATCGCCCGTCGTCCCTTGTCCCTCGTCTTCAGGTGATCACCGTGCCCCGCAGTGAGATGCTCGTCGAGGTCGCCGGCGCGCTGCCGCTCGCGCTGCTGCTGTCCTTCATGATCGCGTGGGTGCTGCGTCGCCTCTTCGGCGCTCGGCTGTCCCTGCCGCTGTCGGTCATGACGATCGTGTCGTTGCTGGGAGTGAGCCTCGGGCTCTTCCTGGCGGGCTGGTTCTTCGTCGGGCTGAGACTGTGGATGCCGACGGCGCTGCTCCTGGCGGTCGGCAGCAGCCTCGGGCTCTCGTTCCTCGTCGCGGGCATCGCCGCACTGCTGCGACGTGACGGCGCCATCGACGTCGCGGCGCTCCTGGAGAGGGGCGAGAGCGACCGCGTCGAGTTCAAGGAGACCGCGCGCTGGAACGTCCGCGACGACAAGAAGGACGCCCGCATGGAGCAGGTGGTCGCCAAAACCGTCGCCGCCTTTCTCAACAGCTCCGGCGGAACACTGCTCATCGGCGTCGACGACGCGGGTCGCGTCCACGGGCTGGACCGCGACTTCGCGACCCTGCGCACCCCCGACGCCGACCGTTTCGAGCTCTGGCTGCGCGACATGCTGGCGACGAGCCTCGGAAAGAACGCGGCCGCCATGCCGCGCATCCGCTTCGCCGAGATCGACGGCGCCACGGTCTGCGCCGTGCGCTGCCCGCGAGCACCCGAGCCCGTCTTCGTCGCCCAGGGCGGCGGCACCGAGCTGTGGGTGCGGGTCGGCAACTCGACCCGGGCGTTCGGCGTCGACGAAGCCGTCACCTACGTCGCCCGCCACTTCCGGCCCAACCTCGCCGATCTGCTGCTCGGGCGTCGCTGACGACGACACGGTGACGATCGGTTTCTCCGATATCATTCGCGTGCCGGCGCGCCCGAGTCGGTGACATGCCGCCGTGCCCACCGTGGCAGGCGCCGCTTCGGAGTGCTGCCATGACTGACCGCTACGAGTCCGACCACACCGCCTTCGATGACCTCATGTCGGGGTCGCAGGAGTCCCGATCCGACGGGGAGGCCGCCACGTTCCCGACCGTCTTCCGCGGCTACGATCGCGCCGCCGTGGATGCCGCCCTCGCTGCGCTGACGGCCGACGGCGATGCCCGTCGCGCCGACGCCGACGCGCTCGCTCGTCGGCTCGAGACGGCGCAGCAGGAGGCACAGGACCGCGCCGATGAGCTCACGCGAATGGAGGCGCGCGTCGCGCAGCTGGAGGGTGAACTCGCGGTGCAGTCCGCGCGGGCCGACAATGCGGAGGACAAGGTGCAGACCCTGTCGGCGGAGTTCGTGAGCTCTGCCGCGGAGTCCTCCCGCGAGCGCGAGCGGTTCGAGGACGTGCTGCGGGTCGCTGAGGATCAGGCATCCGTGATCATCAAGAACGCGAGTGTCCAGGCCGAGCGTCTTCTGCAGGCTGCGCGCGAGGAGATCGCCGCGCAGCGGGCGGGGGCTCAGGCCGACATCGAGACCCTCCGTGCCCAGGCGGCGACGGATGCCGCACAGGCGAGACTGACGATCGACACCGAGCTGACGGCACACACCGCCCAGCTCGAGCGCGAGGCGGCGCACGCCGCCGAGAAGGTCGCGCAGGCCGAGCAGGAGGCCGCTGCCATCCGCACCGAAGCCGAGAAGGGGGCCGCAGCGCTGCGCTCGCTCGTCTCGCGTGAGACGGAGCAGCTCCGTGCGGAGGCGGAGGACGCCGTGCGCGAGCAGCGCCTGCGCGCCCTGGAGTTCGAGGAGGCACTGAGCCGCCGGCAGGACGACGCCCAGCAGGAGTTCTTGATGCTGCACAACCAGGCCGTCGCGCACGCCGAGCGCATCACGCAGGACGCCAACGAGCAGGTCGCCGCGTCGCTGGAGCACGCGCAGCGCATCACGGCGAAGGCCGACGACTTCGACAAGCTCATGCGCGCGCAGGCTCAGCAGCACGAGGCCGACGCACGGTTGCGCTCGCGCGAGATCCTCGATCGCGCGAGCGTCAAGGCCCAGAAGATCATCGACACCGTCACCGGGCATTCGCAGAGCGTGCTGCGCGACGCCGAAGACCGCACGCGGGCACTGCGCTGGCAGCAGCAGCAGTTGACGAGCTTCATGTCCGAGGTCAAGGAGCTGCTGCGCACCGAGGCTGCGGCGGCCGACAGCGCCGAGGCCGCGCCCGCGCCTGGCGACGACGAGAACGACGACGAGAACGACGACGATCAGACGCCCGAGTGATCGCCGATCGTTGAGGTCGCAGCCCCGACGTAGGCTCGGATCATGACCTCGATCGAGCCCCTCGTCTTCCCGACCGACGCCGACGGCTGGGTGGCGTTCGCGTCCGGACGACCCGCCGCCGCTGTCGCTCTCGTCGCCGGGTTCGACGCCCGTCTCGTCGATGCGGCGGACGAGATGGATGCCGCGACGCGCCTGGACCTGTGGAACGACGCCGATCTGGCGCTGCGGCAGGCCACGTGCGAGGCCTATCTGCTGAGTGAGGCGCACCCGGATGCCGAGGTGCGCCGCATCGCGGAGGAGCAGGTGCAGGCGCTCGAGGCGCTCTCGGCATCCCGCCTTCTCGACGCGAAGCTGTTCGCCGCATTCGAGGCTCTCACCGATGACGCTCTCGACGCCGACCAGGCGCGGCTGGTCGCGCAGGTGCGCCGCGACTTCCACCGCGGGGGCGTCGCCCTTCCTGCGGCGGATCGTGAGCGTGTGCGCGTGCTCACCGACCGCGACACGGAGCTGAGTCTCGAGTTCTCACGCAACATCCGCGACGGACGGCGCGAGATCCGCGTCGCCCCCGCGGCACTGGCGGGTCTGCCGCAGGACTTCATCGACGCGCACCCCGTCGACCACGACGGGCTGATCGTGCTCACGACCGAGTACACCGACCTTATGCCGGTGCGGGAATACGCGACCGACCGAGCGACGCGCACGGCGCTCGTCGCGGCCTACAACGACCTCGCGTGGCCGGTGAACGACACTGTCCTCGCCGAGCTGCTGGCCGTCCGCGCGGAACGTGCGCAGCTGCTCGGCTACCGCGACTGGGCCGACTACGAGACCGAGACCCGCATGATCGGCGCCGATCGTGTCGACGGCAGCAGTGCGGCGATCGCGGAGTTCCTCGCGCGTCTCGACGACGCATCGGCCGACGCGGCCGCTCGTGAGTACCCGGTGCTGCTCGAACGGCTGCAGCAGGACGACCCGGCGGCGACCGAGGTCACGATCGCCGACTTCTTCTACCTTCTCAGTGCGCTGCGCCGTGAGCGTCACGACGTCGACGCTCAGCTCGTGCGCTCGTACTTCTCCTTCGACCGGGTGCTGCCGGGCGTGCTCGACACGACCGCGCGCCTGCTCGACGTCGAGTACGTGCCCGTCGAGATCCCCACCTGGCACGACGATGTGCGCTCGTACGACGTCGTCCGCGAGGGTCAGCGGCTCGGTCGCATCCACCTCGACCTGCATCCGCGTGACGGCAAGTACAACCACGCCGCCTGCTTCCCCCTCGCCCCCGGCGTCGCGGGGCGTGTGCTGCCCGAGGCGGTGCTCCTGTGCAACTTCGCGCGCGGGCTGATGACCCACGACGAAGTCGTCACGTTCTTCCACGAGTTCGGCCACCTCGTGCACGACATCCTCGGCGGTGCGCAGCGCTTCGTGCGCTTCTCGGGCGTGGCGACGGAGTGGGACTTCGTCGAGGCGCCGAGCCAGCTGCTGGAGGAATGGGCGTGGGATGCCGAGGTCCTCGCCTCTTTCACCGCGAACGCCGAGGGCGAGCCGATCCCGGCCGATCTGGTCGCCAAGATGCGCGTCGCCGACGGGTTCGGGCGGGCCCTGGAGGTGCGTCGCCAGCTCGGCCACGCGAACGTGTCGTACCACCTGCACGTCGACCGTCCGGAAGACCTGCAGGCGGCCACGGAGCACTGGTACGCCGTGACGAGCCCGGTGCAGCCCCTGCGCGGTCGGCACTCTTACGCCGGATTCGGTCATCTCACCGGCTACGGTGCCTGCTACTACACGTACCAGTGGAGCCTCGTCATCGCCCGCGACCTGCTCTCGGGCTTCGGCGGCGACCTCATGGATGCCGAGGCGGCCTCCCGCTACCGCCGCGAGATCCTCGAGCCGGGCGGCAGTCGTGACGCGACCGCGCTCGTCGAGGCGTTCCTCGGACGGCCGTACTCCTTCGACGCGTACCGGGCGTGGCTCGCCGGCGCCTGACCCGGTGACGGGTCGGTGTCGAGCCGGCGCGTGTCAGGTGAGGCGCGCGAGAGCGGCGACGAACGCGTCGACGTCGTCTTCGGACGTGTCGAACGAGCACATCCAGCGGACCTCGTTCTTCGCGGCGTCCCAGTCGTAGAAGCGGAAGCTCTCGCGCAGGGCATCGGCGACGCCGTCGGGCAGTACCGCGAAGACGCCGTTGGCCTGCGTCGGCTGGCTGAACGACACCCCGGTGACCGATCCGTCGGCGATCCCGGCTTCGACACCGGCCCGCAGGCGCTGGGCCATCGCGTTGGCGTGGCGCGCGTTGCGCAGATACAGGTCCCCCTCGAGCAAGGCGACCAGCTGCGCGGAGATGAATCGCATCTTCGACGCCAGCTGCATGTTCAGCTTTCGCAGGAACAGCAGCCCCTCCGCGGCCGCCGGGTCGAGGACGACGACGGCTTCGCCGCCCAGGGCGCCGTTCTTCGTGCCGCCGAAGCTCAGCACATCCACGCCCACGTCGGTGGTGAAGGCGCGCAGCGGCAGGTCGAGTGCCGCGGCCGCATTGGAGATGCGGGCACCGTCCAGGTGCAGGCGCATACCGCGCGCGTGCGCATGGTCGGCGAGGGCGGCGATCTCGTCGGGCGTGTACAGCGTGCCGAGCTCGGTCGACTGTGTGATCGAGACGACGAGCGGCTGCGCGCGGTGCTCGTCGCCCCATCCCCAGGCCTCGCGGTCGACGAGCTCAGGAGTCAGCTTGCCGTCGTCGGTGGGGACGTTCAGGATCTTGATCCCCGCAACCCGCTCGGGAGCGCCGCCCTCATCGACATTGATGTGCGCGGTGGATGCCGCGATCACCGCACCCCACCGCGGCAGCATCGACTGCAGCCCGACGACGTTCGCGCCCGTCCCGTTGAAGACGGGGAACGTCTCGGCGTGGTCGCCGAAGTGGTGGCGGAACACCTCCTGCAGCCGGGCCGTGTAGGCGTCCTCGCCGTACGCGATCTGATGCCCGTGATTGGCGGCGGCGATGGCTTCGAGGATCTCGGGGTGGACGCCCGAGTAGTTGTCGCTGGCGAAGCCGCGGACGGTCGTGTCATGCAGGGTGGTCACGGATATCCAATCTAGTTCGGCGCGCCGAGGCTGACGATCGTGTCGTTGACCTCGGCCGCGTCGGCATCCCAGAGCCCGACGAAGGCCGATCCGAGCGCCTCCTCCAGGCCCGCGAGAGCCCGGACG
This sequence comes from Microbacterium sp. AG790, assembly GCF_003634765.1. NCBI lineage: Bacteria > Bacillati > Actinomycetota > Actinomycetes > Micrococcales > Microbacteriaceae > Microbacterium > Microbacterium sp. AG790. The sequence continues at coordinate 102,298 of NZ_RBWZ01000007.1, read as the reverse complement.
CGGAAGATGACGGATGCCGCGGTCTGCGCGACCCCGCGATCGCGCGCGTCCTTCGCGAAGCCCTGCGCCATCGCGCGAGCCCACGCCTCCTCCGCGGCCTTGACAGCGGCGTAGTTGGCCCCGCCCGCCAGGGGACGCGCGACCGCCGTGGACGACACGATCGCCGTCCGGGCGGCGGGGGAGGCGCTCAAGTCGTCCCACCACGCGCGCGTGACGTGTCGCAGGGCGCTCAGCCCGCTCTCCAGCGCGCGGTAGTCGGCCTCGGTCTGGCCGCGGAGCCCCCCGCCGCCGCGCCACCCCCCGACGAGGTGCAGCAGCCCGTCGACACGCACGCCGTCCGCCGCGAGTATCGCCGCGAACGCCGCGACCTCCGCCTCGTCGGCGAGGTCGCACACGGCCGTGCGCGCGCCCAGGTCGCGCAGGGGAGCGAGAGCGTCATCGCGGCGCCCCACCGCGATGACGCTCGCTCCGGCCGCCACGAGCGCGCGGGCGGCGGCGTGGCCACTCGCGCTCGTGGCGCCGGCGACGACGACCGTCCTCCCGCGGACGCCGTCACCCATCGCGGCCCGTGATGCCCGCGGTCGAGGAGATGACGCCGTGCATCTTCTTGTCGAGCGCCTCGAAGAACATCGACAGCGGGAACTCGTCGTCCAGCACGGCGTCGGTGTAGCCCTTCGGAGCTCCGGCCAGCACCTCGTCGGGCAGACCCCGCGCCCACACAGACGCCGGATGGGGCGTCACGACGCCGCGGACGAGCTCATACGCGGCGAGCCAGTGCGCGACTTTCGGCCGGTCGATCGACTCCCAGTACAGCCGGTCGATGGCGTCGCTGAGGGCGATGACCGCCGCCGGCACGTCGTCCCAGTCGAACGCCAGTGCGGTGTCGGTCCAGTGCAGCACGCCGCGCTGATGCAGCCAGGCGAACAGCAGCTGGCCGCCCAGTCCGTCGTAGTTGCGCACCCGCGTCCCGGTGATCGCGAACCGGAAGATCCGGTCGAAGAGCACGGCGTACTGGACGAGTCGCGCGTGATCGAGCATCTCCCGCTCGGCATCCGTCAGATCTTCGCCCTGATCGGCCCGCGCGCTCAGCCGCGCGGCGATGCCGACGCACTCCCGGTACGCGGTCAGATCGCAGCGCAGCTCCTCGAGCGAGTACAGGAAGTACGGCATGCGCTGCTTGATCATGAACGGGTCGAACGGCAGGTCGCCGCGCATGTGACTGCGGTCGTGGATCAGGTCCCACATGACGAAGGTCTGCTCGGTCAGGCCCTGGTCGGTGAGCATGCGCGCGACGCCCTCCGGTACGTCGAGCTTCGTGATCTCGGATGCCGCGGCCACCACGCGCCGGAAGCGCGCCGCTTCGCGGTCCTGGAAGATCGCGCCCCACGTGAACGCCGGAATCTCACGCATGGCGACCGTCTCGGGGAACAGCACCGCGGAGTTCGTGTCGTAGCCGGACGTGAAATCCAGCAGGCGCAGGGAGACGAACAGACCGTTGGTGTACGTGTGCTCCAGCTCGGCGATGAACTCCGGCCAGATCACCTCGCAGAGCACCGCCTCCAGGTGCCGGTCGCGGGAGCCGTTCTGCGTGTACATCGGAAAGACGACGAGATGGCGCAGGCCGTCGACGCGGTCGCGCTGCGGCTGGAAGGTCACCAAGGAGTCGAGGAAGTCGGGCACGCCGAAGCCGCTGTCGGCCCACCGGTGCAGGTCGACGACACACGCCGACAGGTAGGCGGCATCGTGCGGGAACAGCGGGGCGAGGCTCGCGATCGCCTCCGCGACGACGGCGACCAGTTCCGCGGCGTGATCACGGTGGGCGGGATCCGTCACCGAGCCGTCCTGTGCTTGCAGCGGCTGCAGTTGCGAGACGGCATCCTTCAGGGCCAGCCACGCCGGCTGCTGCGTGATCGGTCGGTCGTCTTCGACGAGCTGAGTGATCGGTCGGTCGTCTTCGACGAGCTGCGTGATCGGTCGGTCGTCTTCGACGAGCTGCGTGATCGGTCGGTCGTCTTCGACGACCTCGGGCTCTCCGATGACGGACTTCGCGGGCGTGAGAAGGGACATGGTGGGCACCTCCGATCGTTCGGACAGGAATATTTACGGCCTGAGCGGCTCGCATCGGATATTCTTCCATGTGTGGAAGATGATGTCGACCGTCGAATCGTTGCCGAGGTCTCCCGTGACGGGCGGATGACCCTCGCCGATCTGTCCGCCGCGGTCGGACTGTCCGTCTCGGCGGTGCAGGCGCGGCTCAAGCGCCTCGAGTCCCGCGAGGTCATCACCGGGTACCGCGCCCTCGTCGATGCCGACGCGGCCGGACGTCCTCTGGCCGCATTCATCGAGATCACTCCGCTCGACCCCGCGCAGCCCGACAATGCGCCCGAACTGCTCGAGCACCTCGACGCCATCGAGGCGTGCCACTCCATCGCGGGCGACGCCAGCTACATGCTCTTCGCGCGGGTCGCCTCGCCGCGCGCACTCGAAGACCTCGTGCGCGACATCCGTCTCGCCGCGTCGGTCCGCACGCGCACCACCGTCGTGCTGCAGACGTTCTACGAGCACCGGCCGATCGTTCCGCTCGGCGCGTCGTAGCGCCGCGTCGCAATACACCCCGCGATGGATGCCGCCGCTCGCGCCGTCGCGTAGCGTCGAAGCGTGTTCCGCAGGCTCACCCGTACGCAGCTGACGGTCGACATCGTCGCCGCCGGCGTCTTCGCGATGTTCGCGGTGCTGGCCACCGTCGCGCCCTGGGACGCCGTCAGCTCGGGCGTCCTGCCCCCGCGCGTGGCGCTCGCCGTCGCGATGGTGCTCACCGTGGTCTTCTCGGCCGCCGCCGCGATCCGGCGGCTGGCTCCGGAGCTGGCGCTGGCGGTCTGCTGGGCGGCCGCGATCCTGCAGATGGCCGGCGGGCTGCCGCCGCTGCCCGCGAACGTGGTGATCTTCGGCGTGCTCTACACCACCGCCGCGTACGGGGCCCGACGCACGTTCTGGCTCGGGCTCGCCTCATCGCTGGTCGGCGCGGTCGCGATCGCCGTGTACATCATCGTGGTGCCGCTCCTGCTCGGATCGGGCACCCCGAACGGCATCGGCACCTACGTGTTCGCCAGCATCGCCACCTTCGCCTCCGCCGCGTTCGCCCTGCTGCTGTCGTGGACGACCGGTGCGCTGGTGCGCACCACGCTGCGTGCTCGCGAGAACCGCCGCGCGCAGGAGCTCGCCGAGGCCACGGCGCTCGCCGAGGCCGAGCGCACCCGCATCGCCCGCGACATGCACGACGTGGTCGCACACTCGCTCGCGGTCGTGATCGCTCAGGCCGACGGTGCCCGCTACGCCGCGGCATCCGACCCGGCGGTCGCCGCAGCGACGCTCGGCACGATCTCCGCCACGGCCCGCGCCGCACTGTCGGACGTGCGGATGCTGCTGACGCAGTTGCGGCACACGCAGGCCGAAGGCCCTCAGCCCACGCTCGCCGACCTGGAGCAGCTCTACGCGCAGGTGCGCGCGGCGGGCGTCGCACTGCGGGTCGACATCGACCCCGTGCCGACCGCCGAGGTGCCGTCGGCGGTGCAGCTCGCCGTCTTCCGCATCCTGCAGGAGGCGCTCACCAATGCGTTGCGCCACGGCGCGGGCGCCGAGGTGAGCGTGGGCCTGGCGTGGCACCCTGAAGGGGTGGAGCTGAGCGTGAGCAACCCCATCGATCCGCCGTCACCGCTTGCCGCCGCGCACGGCGACCGCGGGGAGGGCGAGACGCGCGGACACGGGCTCATCGGCATGCGCGAGCGCGCACAGCTCGTCGGCGGGCACCTCGAGGCGGCGCCCCGCGGGCAGGTCTTCGTCGTGACCGCCTCGCTGCCGATCGCCGGGCAGCCGATCACTCCGGGACCCCTCCCCGGGCCGAACCTTCCGGGTTCGCACGTGCCGGGGGAGGCCCTGTGAGCGCGCCGATCCGCGTCGTCCTCGTCGACGACCAGGCCCTCTTCCGTGCCGGCATCCGCATGGTCATCGACTCGCAGCCGGATCTGACCGTCGTCGGCGAAGCCGGCGACGGGGCCGAAGGCGTGCGCGTCGTCCGCCAGACGCGACCCGACGTCGTGCTCATGGACATCAGGATGCCGGTGATGGACGGCCTCGCAGCGACCGCCGAGCTGCTGGCGGATCCGAGCCTGGCGGCCGCGCCGCCGCGCATCGTCATGCTCACGACGTTCGACCTCGACGAGGCGGCCGCCCGCGCGATTCGTCAGGGGGCGAGCGGCTTCCTCCTGAAAGACGCCGATCCGGAGTTCCTGCTCGCCGCGATCCGCACGGTGCAGTCGGGCTCGGCAGTCATCGCCGCCGCGGCCACCCGCGAGCTGTTCGCCCAGTTCTCCGCCCCCCTGCGCGCGACGCCCCCGGCCTTCGCCGAGCTCACCGAGCGGGAGCGGGAGATCTTCGCCCTCGCCGCCCGCGGCCTCTCCAACGCCGAGATCGCCCAGCGTGAGTTCCTCTCCGAGGCCACGGTGAAGACCCACATCAGTCGCGTACTGGGAAAGCTCGGACTCCGCGACCGCGTGCAGCTGGTCGTCTTCGCCTTCGAGCACGGCCTGGCCTGAGAGAGCACCCGCCCCGGATCATCCTTGCGATGTACGGCGCCGCGACGCGAGGCCGACGCGGCGGCGCGGGCGCCCTCCGTAGCGTCGGGGGCATGCAGATCACCACGACCGAACTCGGGCTCGCCGCTCGCGTGCAGAGCCTCACCAAGACCTACGGCGGCGGCGAGAGCGGGGTGCGCGCCCTCGACGGCGTCACCGTCGGCATCCGCCGTGGCGAGTTCACCGCCATCATGGGCCCGTCGGGATCGGGAAAGTCGACGCTCATGCACATCATGGCCGGGCTGGACGGCGCCACCAGCGGTCGGGCATGGATCGGCGACACCGAGATCACGGCGCTGTCCGACCTCGAGCTGACGATTCTGCGCCGTCGTCGGATCGGCTTCGTCTTCCAGGCGTTCAACCTCGTGCCGACGCTCGACGCGATCGGCAACATCATGCTGCCCTTCGATCTCGACGGGCGCCGTCCGACGGCACTGGAGCGGGCTCGCATCGACGACCTCATCGACACCCTGGGTCTGCGGGCACGCCTGCAGCACCGGCCGCACGAGCTCTCCGGCGGGCAGCAGCAGCGCGTCGCCATCGCCCGCGCCCTCGCGACGTCTCCCGACCTCGTCTTCGCCGACGAGCCGACCGGCAATCTCGACTCCCGATCGAGCCGCGAAGTGCTGGCCCTTCTCGCCGCCGCCAGCCGGGAGCGCGGGCAGTCCATCGCGATGGTGACGCACGACCCGGTCGCCGCCGCCCATGCCGACCGCGTGCTGTTCCTCGGCGACGGCCGCGTCGTGGCCGACAAGCCGGCGCAGACCGCCGAACAGGTCTCGGCGTTCATGCTGGCCGCGGAGGTGAGGGTGTGAGCGCGCTCGTCGCCGACCGCGCGGCGCCGCCGACGGCCGCGCCCCGCCGCGCCTGGACACGAGGGGCGTGGCTGCGCGAGCGCGGCATGGGAGCGAGCATTCTGGTCGCCGCGATCTCGTCCGCGTTCGGCGTGCTGCTGCTGACCGCCACCGGCTACATCGCGACGTGGGCGCGCACCGACCCCTACCTGGGAGACAGCGAGACGGTCGCGATCGTCCTCGGCATCCTCAGCGTCCTGCTGGTCGGCGTCGCCGTGTACGTCGCGGCGATCGTGACGGCCAACACCTTCGCGACCATCGTCGCCGGCCGCACACGCCAGATCGCCCTGATGCGGCTGATCGGCGCGTCCGCGCGGGCTCAGCGCCGCCAGGTGGGGAGTCAGGGCGTCGGAGTCGGCGTCATCGGAGCCACGGCGGGCCTCGTCGTGGGAGCGGCCGTCGCCGCCGCGCTCGTTCGTGCCGCCGACGCACTGCTGCACGTCACCGTCGGCTATGCCGTGCTGCAGCCGGTGCTGCTGGTTCCGGCCGCCGTCGTGGCGCTGACGACCTGGGCCGGTGCCTGGAGCGGGTCGCGCCGGGTGCTGGCGGTGACGCCCCTGCAGGCGCTCGGTGGAGCGACGCCGCGCACGCGCGACGAGACCCGATCGCGCGGGCGTACCGCGGTCGCGGTCGCGCTCGGGTCCTCCGGTGCGGCGCTGCTCGCCGGCGGCGTGGTCGTCGGGACGGCATCGCCGCTGGGTGTCATCGTCGCCTTCTTCGGCGGCGTGCTGTCCTTCACCGCTCTCGCGCTGGGCGCCGTCCTCGTCATGCCGCCGCTGTTGCGCCTGAGCGGACGCGCCTTCGGACGCTCCGCGCCCGCGCGTCTGGCCGCCGAGAATGCGCTGCGCTACCCCGAGCGCGCCAGCCGGATGGCGATCGGTGTCGTGATGGGGGTGACCCTCGTGGTGATGTTCGCGGTCGCGAGTGCGTCGGTGAAAGCGCTGCTGACCGCCGCAGCCGATGGGGTTCCGGCCGCCGAGCTGAGCCGCGTGCTCGACACGTTCGCGGCCATCATGATGGGGCTCGTCGCGGTGTCGGCCGTGATCGCCGCCGTCGGACTCGTCAACCTTCTGACGATCGGTGTCGTGCAGCGTCGGCGTGAGCTCGGCCTGTTGCGCGCGCTGGGGCTGTCGTCCGCGCAGGTGCGCACCGTGGTGCTGCTGGAGGCCGTGCACGTGACGATCACGGCGCTGGCGTTCGGGCTCGTGCTCGGCGTCGTCTACGGCTGGGTGGCGGCGCAGTCGCTGCTCGGCTCGGTCGCGCTGCCGCCGTCGTTCGCGGCGCCGACGGTCGTGGCCCCCGCCGTGCCGTGGATGCCGGTGCTCATCGTCGTCGCGGCGACGACGCTGCTGACCGTTGTCGCCACGGTCGTTCCCACGCGGCTGGCGACGCGGGTGAGTGCCGTGGAGGCCCTCGCCGAGTGAGACTCCGGGCGCGTCGGGAGCGCCCGGACGCCGGCTGCCGCGGTCACGGCTTCGACCGCGGCGGCCGGCTTTTTCGGGAAGGCGGCTGTCAGCGTTCGGACGGATCGACGGAGGTGTCCTCCGCGGCTTCGGGGTCGTACGCCCAGGTCGGCGCCAGCGCCTTCAGCCGCGCGCCGCGCCACTGCCACGTCGCCCAGAGCACGGGCCACAGCGGGGCCGCCGCCGCACCGCCGATGACGAGCCGGTCACGCCAGAGCGTGCGAGACGGATCGCCCGGCGCGGGGGAGACGGCCATCTGGTGGTCCCAGACATCGAGGGCCGCGAGGGGACCGGTCAGCGGGATGCCGCTGTCACGGAAGATGCGCACGGGACCGTTCGCATCGTCGACGTGCCGCTCGCTCACATGGATCAGCTGCTGGCCGAGCCCGATCCGTCCGGCGACGCTCATGCGCACGGGGACGTCGGCGCCCGGCTCGAGACGCAGCGGCAGTCCCTCCGCCGCCATCGGTGCCAGCTCGACGAACGGGCCGTACAGGTCGGCGACCGCGCGCGGCGAGTGCAGGGCGCGCCACGCGGCATCCGCGTCGCAGTCCAGGACGAGCTTCAGCATGATCCGCATGCGCCCAGTCTCGCATCCGCCTGCCCGTAGCCTGGAGACATGGCTTCCCCGTTCGATCAGTCCCGCTATCAGGTGCGCATGGAATGGGGTACCTCGGGGCTCGAGCGCGTGGCGGCATCCGATGTCGTGGTCGTCGTCGACGTGCTCCGATTCTCAAGCACGGTCGCGCGGCGCATCGAGGCGGGCGAGACCGTCGCGCTGGATGCCGAAGCCCACGCCCTGTCGCTGAACGGCGCCGCCGTCGCCGCCCGCGCCGCCGAGAGCGACGCGGTGGTGTTCCTGGGGGCACTGGTCAATGCCGCCGCGGTGGCCGCCGCCGTCATGGCCGAGCAGCAGCGCCGCGCGGCGCGCACGAGCATCCTCGTCATCGCCGCCGGCGAGCTCTCGTCCCGTGAACCCGGCGCCGCCCTTCGCGTCGCGGTCGAAGACCTCCTCGGCGCCGGCGCGATCGTCGATGCGCTCGGAGCGCTCGGCATCGACCACACCTCGCCCGAGGCGGCGGCCGCCGGTGAGGCGTTCCGAGGCCTGCGTCCTGCGCTGCGGCACCTTCTGACCGCCGGCGGATCGGGGCAGGAGCTCATCGACCGGGGCCTGCGCGATGACGTGCTCGCCGCGGCGCAGGTGGATGCCGTGTCGTCGGCGCCCGTGCTGCGTGACGGGACGTTCGCGGCGTACGCCTGAGCCGCGCTCAGAACGGCGCGCCGACCGCCTCCCGCGGCGTCATCGCCGCCCGACGTGTGGCCGGTGAGATCTCGCGGCGCGTCCAGACGAAGAGGAAGCGGTCATCGAAGGATGCCGAGCAGCGCGCGCACGACGTCGGCCTCGTGGCGCGGCGATGCCGATAGGCGATGTGACCGGTGGGGCAGACGCCCACCCATGGGGCCAGCTCGGTGGCCGTCTCGCCGTGATGGGTCGTGCCGCCGGTGTAGCCGAGCATGCGGGCCGTGCGCTTCCACGCCGCGCCGTGCCCGGCCCGCGGACCGGCGAGCGCGTGCGCGACCTCGTGCAGCAGCGTCTGGCGGTTGGTCTCGTCGTCGTATCGCGCGGCGAGGTACCGGGAGACGGTGATGCGCTGGCGGGTGTAGTCGCAGGCTCCCGCGCGCCGCTTCGCGTTGTCGAAGGCGAACGTCCACGACGCGTCGAGATGCGTGCGGATGAGAGCCTCGGCCTCGCGCCGGACGACGTCCAGATCGGTCATGCGGACACGCTAGAACGGGTGTCCGACACTCAGCTCGCGACGGCCGTGCTGCGACGGCGGTCGGCGGCTTCGATGGCCAGCAGCGTCGATTCGAGCTGCTCCTCCGGCGCGCCCGTCTGCTGACGCAGGAACAGCGCGCGCTTGAAGTCGGCGCGGGCGTCGGCGTAGTCCTCGGCGTCGTAGCTCACCTTGCCGCGATGTTGGAAGGCGAACGCCGCAAGGGCTGCCCAGCCCTGCCCTTCCGCCTCTTCGGCGCACGTGGTCAGCTCCTGGTGGGCCGCGGCGTACGCTCCCCGCACCTGCAGCACGCTCGCGTGCAGGATCCGCGCGCGCAGCAGATCCTTGCGGGTCCCGCCCATCCGTGCCACACGCACCGACTGCTCCGACACGACGAGGGACTCGTCCCACCGACCGAGCACCTTCAGCAGCCACACCCGTTCGAGCAGAGCCGGAAGGCTGCGCTGGTCGCCCAACTCGTCGAGGCGCTCCTGGCACTCGCGAGGGTCCACCATCTCGCGCAGCGTCTGCGGGTCGTATCCCTTGATGTAGCTCACGGGCAGGCCCCCTTCGTCGTGCGGATCGTCGTGCGAACGCGCCCGCGTGAGGCGCACCCCTCCAGTGTGACCCGAGGCCATCGGGGGGCCCGCCTGTACACGCCGCGGCCGCCGATTCTCAGCGTTCGAACACGGATGCCGCGGGCTTGGGCGATGCGGTGGCATCGGCATCCGTCGCCACTCGGGCACCTCGGACGAACTCGTCGAGCTCTGCGCCCTGCGCGACCTTCGCCGGGTGGGGACCGGCGGCCATCAGTCGCGGCAGCCACTCGACGGGCAGGGGAGAGGGGGAGGCCGCGATGACGAGATTGCCGAAGCGGCGACCCTTCAGCGTCTGCACCTCCGCGAGCACGATGACTTCGGGAAGCACCTCTCGCACGGTGGCGACCTCGCGGCGGGCGAAGGCGAGTCCCGCGCCGTCGGCGACGTTGACGAGAAGCACCCCGTCGGGCGCGAGCAGCCCGCCGAGGATGCGGAAGTACTCGACGGTGGTGAGGTGCGCGGGCGTCTGCGCACCGGCGAACACGTCGGAGACCACGAGGTCGGCGGCACCCTGCAGCCCGGCCGGAAGGCGACCGGCGACGTCGCGCGCATCGCCGATGCGCACCCGCACCTGCGCGCCGCGCGGCAGCGGCAGACGGGCGCGCACGAGGTCGACGAGGGGCTGCTCGAGCTCGATCACCTGCTGTCGCGAGCCGGGGCGCGTGTGCTCGACGTAGCGGGGGAGGGTGAGCGCTCCCGCGCCGAGGTGGATTGCGGTGAGCGGCTGCCCCGGCATCCGGAGCCGGTCGATGACCGCGCCCATCCGGGCGACGTACTCGAAGTGGAGGTGCCCCGGGTCGTCGAGGTCGACGTGCGACTGCGGTGTGCCGTCCACATCCAGCTCGTAGCCGCCGGCGTAGCGGCTCGGCACGACCCGCGCGATCGTGCCGTCCGACAGGCGCGCCTGCGGTTCGTCGTCCTCCACGTGCGCGCGAGCCATGCCCCCACGCTAGTCGGGACGCCACCACGCGTCGCGTGTCGCTGACCCCGCCGACGGAGCCGGCGGCCGGGCACCCCCGCCGCCGGTACGCTCGGATCGTGGCGGTCATCGATCTCAACGCCGATCTCGGCGAGACGGTCGACGGGGTGCCCACCGCCGATGACGACGCCATGTTCGCCCTGATCTCCAGCGCCTCCGTCGCGTGCGGGGGCCACGCCGGCGACACGACGTCCATGCGCTCCGCGGTCGAGCGCGCCGCCCGCACCGGCGTCGCGATCGGGGCGCATCCCTCCTACCCCGACCGGGCGGGATTCGGACGGACGCCGCTGTCGATCACGCAGGCCGACCTCCGCGCGAGCGTCGACGCCCAGCTCCGCGCGCTCGCAGGAGCCGGAGCCGACATTCGCTACGTCAAGCCCCACGGAGCGCTCTACCACGCGGTCCGCGGCGACGTCGGGCACGCCCGCGCGGTGGTGGATGCCGTGGCCTCGGTGTCGGCCGCGCTCGGCCGCGCCGTTCCGATCCTGGGTCTGGACGGCGTCATCGCCGACGAGGCGTCGCGCACCGGCCTTCCGTTCGTGCGCGAGGCGTTCCTCGACCGCGGCTACCTGCCCGGCGGTGGCCTCGTGCCGCGGAGCGATCCCCGTGCGCTCCTGCGTGACCCCGAGGCGGTGGCCGCGCGCGCCGTGCGTCTGGCCCGCAGCGGCGTCGTCGAGGCGATCGACGGCAGCCTCGTCGAGGCCGCGGCGGCGTCGCTGTGCGTGCACGGTGACTCGCCGGGTGCGCTCGCCATGGCCCGCGCCGTGCGGGCGGCCCTGGATGCCGCGGGCGTCGACATCGCCGCGCCATGGTGATTCCCGGCGAGGGGGTGATGGCCGGCGAGGGGGTGATTGCCGGCGGCATCCGCGTGCGGCCCTTCGGTGAGCGCGCTCTGCTCGCGGAGGTGGACGACCTCGACGCCGTTCTCGCGCTGCACGCTCGACTGGCGGCGACACGGCCGCCCGGCGTCGTCGACCTCGTGCCGGCGGCGCAGACGGTGCTCGTCGTCGTCGACCCGACGATGCTGCCGCTCGCGTCGGCGCGGACGTGGGTGCTCTCGGCCCCGACGCACGTCACGCACGTCGCGATGCCGGGCCGCACCGTCGAGATCCCGGTCGTCTACGACGGTGAGGACCTCCACCCGCTCGCCGCCGAGCTGGGCATCAGCGTCGCGCAGCTGACGGCGCGCCACGCGGCGGCCGACTGGACGGTCGCGTTCACGGGGTTCGCCCCCGGGTTCGGCTACCTCGTCAGCGCGGACTGGCCCTACGACGTGCCGCGGCGGTCGCGCCCACGGCCGCGCGTGCCGGCCGGCGCCGTCGCGCTCGCCGGACGCTTCTCCGGTGCGTACCCGCGGTCGACGCCCGGCGGCTGGCAGCTGATCGGCACGACGCCCGCCGTGCTGTTCGACCCCGACGCCGCGTCCCCCGCCCTGCTGCAGCCCGGCGACCTCGTGCGCTTCGTCCGCGTGACCGGCCGCTCCTCCGCGGAACGCCCGGTGGATGCTCGCGGTGCGTCACCGGCGTCGCGCGCCGGCGGCGGCATCCGGGTGCAGGCGCCCGGCCTCGCGGCGACCGTGCAGGATCAGGGGCGGCGCGGCACGCTCGCCTCCGGTGTCGCGGTGTCCGGGGCGGCCGACCGCGCGGCGCTGCGCGTCGCCAACCGGCTCGTCGGCACCGCGGCGGCCGCGGCCGGCATCGAGATCACGATGGGCGGGTTCCGCGCGGTGCGGGATGCCGCGGCATCCGCGGACGACCTCTGGTTCGCCCTCGCGGGTGCCTGGGGCCCGATGCGCCTTGACGGCCGCCCGCTCGACCCCTATGTCGCCTACCGGTGGCCGGCGGGCGCGGAGCTGGAGATCGAGGGGTTCACACACGGCGCGCGCGCCTACCTCGCCGTCCGCGGCGGCGTCGCCGCGCGGTCACTGCTCGGCTCGAGGGCGACCGACACTCTCGCGGGCCTCGGCCCGGCCCCGCTCGCGGCGGGCGATGTGCTCGCCGTGGGCGGCGACGTCGTCGGGGCCGTGCCCGCCGTCGATCTGCGACCGTGGACCCCGCCCGCCGCCCAGCTCGAGATCGCGGTGGCGCCCGGTCCGCGCGCCGAGCGGTTCGCCGCGCTGACGCCCTTGTTCGCGGAGGTCTGGACGGTGTCCACCCAGGCCGACCGGGTGGGCATCCGCCTGGACGGACCACCGCTCGAGCGCACCGATGCTTCGGAGCTGGCGAGCGAGGGCATGCTGCCCGGCGCGATCCAGGTGCCCCCGGACGGGCATCCCGTCATCCTCGGCCCGGACGGTCCGGTCACCGGCGGCTACCCGGTCGTCGCGGTGGTGACGGATGCCGATCGCGATCTGCTGGGCCAGGCGCGGCCGGGCACGCGGCTGCGCTTCCGCCACGCCGGCGGGGCCTCGTCGGGCCGCTTCTGAGAGCGCGTCCGCGCGGTTATACCGCAGCCGGGGAGGCGCGTCAAGAATCGACTGGACATGGCGCGTCGTGCGGACTATAGTGGGTAGTTGCGCTCCCTTCCCCCATGCCCTCATATGGTGGTCGGCTTGTGCCTGCGTTGAGTGAACGTGCCCCCGGATCATCGGAGGCGTCGCGCAGGAGTGGAACGGAGCACTCCACCTGACGACAAGGAAACCAGCCCCTGCCCGGGCTCATGGAGGTAATCCCCTTGGCTGCTGCGCGCAACGCAACCAATTCCACCACCACCCCCAAGAACGGCCGCGGCGCTTCGCGCCTGTCGTTCGCCAAGATCTCCGACACGCTGACGGTCCCCGACCTTCTCGCGCTGCAGACGGAGTCCTTCGACTGGCTCGTCGGCAACGACGCCTGGAAGGCCCGTGTCGCAGAGGCGAAGTCCGTCGGTCGCACCGACGTGCCGGAGACCAGCGGCCTCGAGGAGATCTTCGAGGAGATCTCGCCCATCGAGGACCTCGGCGAAACGATGCAGCTGAGCTTCACGAACCCCTACCTCGAGCCGGAGAAGTACTCGATCGAGGAGTGCAAGGAGCGCGGCAAGACCTACGCCGCCCCGCTGTACGTCGAGGCCGAGTTCATGAACCACCTCACGGGTGAGATCAAGACGCAGACCGTCTTCATGGGCGACTTCCCGCTGCAGACCGGCAAGGGAACCTTCATCATCAACGGCACCGAGCGTGTCGTCGTCTCGCAGCTGGTGCGCAGCCCGGGTGTCTACTTCGACAAGACCCCCGACAAGACCAGTGACAAGGACATCGTCTCGGCCCGCGTCATCCCCAGCCGTGGCGCCTGGCTCGAGTTCGAGATCGACAAGCGCGACCAGGTCGGCGTGCGCATCGACCGCAAGCGCAAGCAGTCGGTGACCGTCTTCCTCAAGGCCCTCGGCCTGTCCAGCGAAGACATCCTCGCCGAGTTCGCCGGCTACGAGTCGATCGCCGACACCCTGAGCAAGGACACGATCCTCACCAAGGAGGACGCGCTCCGCGACATCTACCGCAAGCTCCGTCCGGGCGAGCAGGTCGCCGCCGAGGCCGCCCGCGCGCTGCTGGACAACTTCTACTTCAACCCGAAGCGCTACGACCTCGCCAAGGTCGGCCGGTACAAGATCAACCAGAAGCTCGGCCTCGACAAGCCGCTGAGCGACTCGGTGCTCACCGTCGACGACATCGTCGCCACGATCAAGTACCTCGTCGCCCTGCACAACGGCGACGCGAGCATCCCGGGCGTGCGTAACGGCCAGGTCGCTGAGATCCGCCTGGACGTCGACGACATCGACAACTTCGGCAACCGTCGCATCCGCGCCGTCGGCGAGCTCATCCAGAACCAGGTCCGCACCGGCCTGTCGCGCATGGAGCGCGTCGTCCGCGAGCGCATGACCACCCAGGACATCGAGGCGATCACGCCGCAGACCCTGATCAACGTCCGTCCCGTCGTGGCGGCGATCAAGGAGTTCTTCGGCACGTCGCAGCTGTCGCAGTTCATGGACCAGAACAACCCGCTCGCGGGTCTGACGCACAAGCGTCGCCTCTCGGCCCTGGGCCCGGGCGGTCTGTCGCGTGAGCGCGCCGGCGTCGAGGTCCGCGACGTCCACCCGTCGCACTACGGCCGCATGTGCCCGATCGAGACGCCGGAAGGCCCGAACATCGGTCTGATCGGCTCGCTCGCCTCGTTCGCCCGCATCAACGCGTTCGGCTTCATCGAGACGCCCTACCGCCGCGTGGTCGAGGGCAAGGTCACCGACCAGATCGACTACCTCACGGCATCCGAGGAGAACGACTACATCGTCGCGCAGGCGGGCGCCGAGCTCACCGCCGACGGCTCGTTCGCCACCGATCGCGTTCTCGCCCGTCGCGGCAAGGGCGGCGAGGTCGACCTGTTCCACGCCGACGAGATCGGCTACATGGACGTCTCGCCGCGCCAGATGGTGTCGGTCGGTACCTCCCTCATCCCGTTCCTCGAGCACGACGACGCCAACCGCGCCCTCATGGGTGCGAACATGCAGCGTCAGGCCGTGCCGCTGCTGCGCAGCGACTCGCCGTTCGTCGGAACCGGTATGGAGGGCTACGCCGCCATCGACGCCGGTGACGTCATCACCGCCGACAAGGCCGGTGTCGTCATGGAGGTCTCCGCCGACGTCGTCACCGTGCAGCTGGACGAGGGCGGCACGAAGGACTACTTCCTCCGCAAGTTCGACCGCTCCAACCAGGGCAACTCCTACAACCAGCGCGTCATCGTCTCGGCGGGCGACCGGGTCGAGGTCGGCGAGGTCATCGCCGACGGCCCCGCCACCGAGAACGGCGAGCTGGCGATCGGAAAGAACCTGCTCGTCGCGTTCATGACGTGGGAGGGTCACAACTTCGAGGACGCCATCATCCTCAGCCAGGACCTCGTCAAGAACGACACCCTCTCCTCGATCCACATCGAGGAGTACGAGGTGGATGCTCGTGACACCAAGCTCGGCAAGGAGGAGATCACCCGTGACCTCCCCAACGTCAGCCCCGACCTGCTGAAGGACCTCGACGAGCGCGGCATCGTCCGCATCGGCGCCGAGGTGCGTCCCGGCGACATCCTCGTCGGCAAGGTCACGCCGAAGGGTGAGACCGAGCTCAGCGCCGAGGAGCGCCTGCTGCGCGCGATCTTCAACGAGAAGAGCCGCGAAGTCCGTGACACCTCGCTGAAGGTGCCCCACGGCGAGCAGGGCACGATCATCGCCGTCAAGGAGTTCAACGCCGAGGACGGCGACGACGAGCTCGGCTCGGGCGTCAACCGCCGCGTCGTGGTCTACATCGCCCAGAAGCGCAAGATCACCGAGGGTGACAAGCTCGCCGGCCGCCACGGCAACAAGGGCGTCATCGCGAAGATCCTCCCCGTCGAGGACATGCCGTTCCTCGCGGACGGCACGCCGGTCGACGTCGTGCTCAACCCGCTCGGCATCCCGGGTCGAATGAACTTCGGCCAGGTGCTGGAGACCCACCTCGGGTGGATCGCCAAGCAGGGCTGGAAGGTCGAGGGCACCCCGGAGTGGGCCGTGCACCTGCCGAAGGAGGCCCGCGAGGCCGCTCCCGGCACGAAGGTCGCGACTCCGGTGTTCGACGGTGCGCACGAGGCGGAGATCGCGGGTCTGCTCGACTCGACGCTGCCCAACCGCGACGGCGAGCGTCTCATCGACAGCTCGGGCAAGACGACGCTGTTCGACGGTCGCTCCGGCGAGCCGTTCCCGGCGCCCATCTCGGTCGGCTACATGTACATCCTGAAGCTGCACCACCTCGTGGACGACAAGATCCACGCGCGCTCGACGGGCCCGTACTCGATGATCACCCAGCAGCCGCTCGGTGGTAAGGCGCAGTTCGGCGGTCAGCGTTTCGGTGAGATGGAGGTGTGGGCCCTCGAGGCCTACGGCGCCGCGTACGCGCTCCAGGAGCTCCTGACGATCAAGTCCGACGACATCGTCGGCCGCGTGAAGGTCTACGAGGCCATCGTCAAGGGCGAGAACATCCAGGAGCCCGGCATCCCCGAGTCGTTCAAGGTGCTCATGAAGGAGATGCAGTCGCTCTGCCTGAACGTCGAGGTCCTCTCGGCCGATGGCACGCCCGTCAACCTCCGAGACACGGATGACGAGGCCTTCCGCGCCGCGGAGGAGCTCGGCATCAACATCTCCAGCCGCTTCGAGTCCTCGTCGATCGACGAGATCTGACCCGCGGCCTGATTTCGAAACTTTTCTGAGACACAGGAGAACCAGTGCTCGAGTCCACCACTTTCGATCAGCTTCGTATCGGCCTGGCCACTGCTGACGACATCCGTCGTTGGTCGTTCGGCGAGGTCAAGAAGCCCGAGACCATCAACTACCGCACCCTCAAGCCCGAGAAGGACGGTCTGTTCGGTGAGCAGATCTTCGGCCCCTCGCGCGACTGGGAGTGCGCCTGCGGCAAGTACAAGCGTGTGCGCTTCAAGGGCATCGTCTGCGAGCGCTGCGGCGTCGAGGTCACCAAGAGCTCGGTCCGCCGTGAGCGCATGGGCCACATCGAGCTCGCCGCCCCCGTCACCCACATCTGGTACTTCAAGGGCGTTCCCTCGCGCCTCGGATACCTGCTCGACATGGCGCCGAAGGACCTCGAGAAGGTCATCTACTTCGCCGCGTACATGGTGATCTCGGTCGACGAGGATGCCCGTCACCGCGACATGCCGACCCACGAGGCGAACCTGCGCCTGGAGATCAAGAACCTCGGCGACCGTCGCGACGCCCGCGTGGCGGCGCGTCTGGCCAAGCTGGAGGAGGAGCTCGCGGCTCTCGAGGCCGAGGGTGCCAAGGCCGACCAGAAGAAGAAGGTCAAGGACGCCGCCGAGAAGGAGATGGCCTCCATCCGCAAGAACGCGGACGACCAGGTCGCCAAGCTCGAGCGCATGTGGGACGAGTTCCGCGGCCTCGAGGTCGGCCAGCTCAAGCAGGAGGACGACGTCTTCCACGAGCTGCAGGACCGCTTCGGCCAGTACTTCGAGGCCTACATGGGTGCGGAGTCCATCCAGCGCCGCCTGCAGGCGTTCGACCTGGCCGCCGAGTCGGAGTCGCTGCACCTGCAGATCTCCGAGGGCAAGGGCCAGCGCAAGATCCGTGCGATCAAGCGCCTCAAGGTCGTCAACTCGTTCCTGCAGACCGGCATGAGCCCGGCATCCATGGTTCTGGACGTCGTCCCGGTGATCCCGCCGGAGCTGCGCCCGATGGTCCAGCTCGACGGTGGCCGCTTCGCCACCAGCGACCTGAACGACCTGTACCGCCGCGTGATCAACCGCAACAACCGTCTTCGTCGTCTGATCGACCTCGGCGCCCCCGAGATCATCGTCAACAACGAGAAGCGGATGCTGCAGGAGGCCGTCGACGCACTGTTCGACAACGGCCGCCGCGGCCGGCCCGTCACCGGTACCGGCAACCGTGCCCTGAAGTCGCTGTCCGACATGCTCAAGGGCAAGCAGGGCCGTTTCCGTCAGAACCTGCTCGGCAAGCGCGTGGACTACTCGGGCCGTTCGGTCATCATCGTCGGCCCGCAGCTCAAGCTCCACCAGTGCGGTCTGCCCAAGCAGATGGCCCTCGAGCTGTTCAAGCCGTTCGTGATCAAGCGCCTGATCGACCTCGGTCACTCGCAGAACATCAAGGCCGCCAAGCGCGCCGTCGAGCGCACCCGTCCCGAGGTCTGGGACGTGCTCGAGGAGATCATCCGCGAGCGTCCGGTGCTGCTCAACCGTGCGCCCACGCTGCACCGCCTCGGCATCCAGGCCTTCGAGCCTCAGCTCGTGGAAGGCAAGGCCATCCAGCTGCACCCGCTCGTGTGTGCCGCGTTCAACGCGGACTTCGACGGTGACCAGATGGCCGTGCACCTGCCGCTGTCGGTCGAGGCTCAGGCCGAGGCCCGCGTGCTCATGCTCGCGTCGAACAACATCCTCAAGCCCTCCGACGGTCGCCCGGTCACCCTGCCTTCGCAGGACATGATCATCGGCCTGCACCACCTGACCACCGTCATCGAGGGTGCCAAGGGCGAGGGTCGCGTGTTCGGTTCGGTCGGCGAGGCCATCCTGGCCAAGGACGAGGGCACCCTCGACCTGCAGGCCAAGGTGCGCATCCGCATCCCGGGTCTCACCTTCCTCGAGGGCGAAGCCCCCGAGGGCTACGAGCGCCACGGCCTCGTGGACGCCTCGCTCGGCCAGGCGATCTTCAACGACACGCTCCCCAAGGGCTACCCGTTCGTTCGCGAGCAGGCCGACAAGGGCAAGCTGTCGCAGATCGTCAACAAGCTGGCCGAGGAGTACCCCAAGGTCGAGGTCGCGGCGTCGCTGGACCGCATCAAGGACGCCGGCTTCTACTGGGCCACGCGCTCGGGTGTCACGGTCGCGCTCAGCGACATCCTGACCCCGCCGAACAAGGGCGAGATCATCGCCAAGTACGAGAAGCAGGCGCAGAAGGTCCAGGGCCAGTTCGAGAAGGGTCTCGTCACCGACGCCGAGCGTCGTCAGGAGCAGATCAAGATCTGGACCGAGGCGACCGACGAGGTTCAGGCGGCGATGAAGGCCAACTTCCCGGCCGACAACACCATCAACCGCATGGTGAGCTCGGGTGCCCGTGGTAACTGGCTGCAGATCCGAAACATCGCCGGTATCCGAGGCCTGGTCAACAACACCAAGGGTGAGATCATGCCCCGCCCGATCATCTCCTCGTACCGCGAGGGGCTGTCGGTCGCGGAGTACTTCACCGCGACGCACGGTGCCCGTAAGGGTCTGGCCGACACGGCCCTGCGTACCGCTGACTCGGGTTACCTGACGCGACGCCTCGTCGACGTCTCGCAGGACGTCATCATCCGTGAGGACGACTGCGGCACCTCCAAGGGCCTCGAGTTCACGATCGCCGCTGCGGGTGCCGACGGCACCCTGGTGCGCGACGCGAACGTCGAGAACTCGGTGTTCGCCCGTACGCTCGCGGCCGAGGTGGTCGCGCCGTCCGGCGAGATCGTCGCCGAGGCCGGAGACGACGTGGGCGACGTGCTCATCGACAAGCTCGTGGCCGCGGGTGTCGAGACCATCAAGGTGCGCTCCGTGCTCACCTGTGACTCGGCCGTCGGTGTCTGCGCGAAGTGCTACGGCCGTTCGCTCGCGACCGGCAAGCTCGTCGACATCGGAGAGGCCGTGGGCATCATCGCGGCCCAGTCGATCGGTGAGCCCGGCACGCAGCTGACGATGCGTACCTTCCACACCGGTGGTTCGGCGTCGGCCGACGACATCACGCAGGGTCTGCCCCGCGTGCAGGAGCTGTTCGAGGCGCGTACCCCCAAGGGTGCGTCCCCGATCGCCGAGGCCGACGGTGTCATCAAGATCGACGAGACCGACAAGGCCAAGAAGGTCATCCTGACGCCCGACAACGGCGACGAGCCGCACGTCTACCCGGTCCTGAAGCGCGCGACGCTGCTGGTCGAGGACGGCCAGCGCGTCACGGTCGGCCAGCCGATCCTGGTGGGCACGCTCGACCCCAAGGAGGTCATGCGCGTCATGGGCGCCCGCGAGGTGCAAAAGTACCTCGTCAACGGCGTGCAGGGCGTCTACCGCTCGCAGGGTGTGCCGATCCACGACAAGCACATCGAGGTCATCGTGCGCCAGATGCTGCGGAAGGTCACCGTGGTCGACCACGCTGACACGACGCTGCTGCCCGGTGAGCTGGTCGACTTCAAGCGCTACCAGCAGATCAACCGCGAGGCCGTCGCCGAGGGCAAGCGCCCGGCATCGGGCCGTCCGGAGCTGATGGGTATCACGAAGGCGTCGCTCGCGACGGAGTCGTGGCTGTCGGCGGCATCGTTCCAGGAGACTACCCGCGTCCTGACGCAGGCGGCCATGGAGGGCAAGAGCGACCCGCTCGTCGGCCTCAAGGAGAACGTCATCATCGGAAAGCTCATCCCCGCCGGCACCGGCCTTGCGAAGTACCGCAACGTCGTGGTCGAGGCGACGGAGGAGGCCAAGAGCGAGCGGTACCCCAACCGCATCTTCGCCTCGGACGGCGCGTACAGCGACGCCGACCTGAGCTACGTCGACTTCGACAGCTTCTCGACGGACGACTTCACGCCCGGCACCTACAACTGATCGAGGCCAAAGGGCCCCGGGGACACACGTCCCCGGGGCCCTTTCCCATTCCCGCGAGCCGCCACGTTCCGCGCGAGCCGCCATGATCTGGCGCGCCGGAACATGGCGGCTCGGGCAGATCTTGGCGGCTCGCGGAAGGGTGCGGGGGGTGCGCGGGGGCGTGGCGTTAGCCTGAGCGCGTGGCTCGGGTCGGAGGAAGAAACGCGGCGTTCGCGTGGGTCGTCGGCGTCGCGTGTGCGGCGACCGTCGGCGTGCTGGCGTTCCTCGCGATTCCGATGATCCCGGCATCCGTGTCGTGGCTCGGCGACGCGGTCGGACGCCCGTCGACCTCGACACCGGCTGCGGACGCGACGGGGGAGGCGGGGCCTGTCGGGGGCGCGGCGCCGACCCGGTGCGCCGACCTCTACGACGAGGCTCTCGACGCGACGCTGACCTTCGCCCCCGGGGCGGCCGGGCTGACCGCCTCCGCCGACGCTCCCATGACCACCGCGACGCAGCTGGTCGACGCCCTGCGACCGCAGGTCGTGTTCACCTGTGCATGGCGCGCCGACGCCGGCACCGTCACCACGACGCTCGCGAACGTCCCCGCGGATGCCGGGCCCATCGCCGCGGCGGCGCTGCCGGCGGCCGGATTCACGTGCTCCTCGCAGGCCGAGCGCACGCGGTGTACCCGCACCGACGGCGAACTCACGGAGACGATCGAGGCCGGTGGGGGCCGGTGGCTGTCGACGAGCGAGACGGGCTGGCACCCGACGGACTACGTCACCCGCATCGCCAAGCGCGTCTGGGGCTGAGCGCGACTATCGCGAGGTCTGCGGCCTCGCGAGCCAGGTCGGCAGCAGGTCCACCATGAGTCGCACGATGCGCTCGTCGTCGACGTCGCCGTGAACCACGATGTCGACGAGGAGCGCGACGAGGCCGCCGGCGATGAAACTGCTGGCCGTGCGTATCGTCGCGTCGTCGTCGGCGGGGCGTTCCGCGCGCACCGCGTCGCGCACCGACGTCGCGAGCGCGGCGAACACATGTTCGCGCAGCCGGAGTGTCGAGGGGCCGGCCAGGACGTAGAGGAAGAACTCGCGTTTCTCGCGGAGCGCGGCCAACAGGTCACGCGTCGCCAGCTCTGCGATGACGTCGCCGGGAAGCTCGTGTTCGTGGCGGCGACGGGCGTCACGGGGGCCCAGCTCCGCGAAGACCTCGTCGACCACGAGCTCGGCGACGTCGTCGACCGATCCGAAGTGCGCATAGAACGTCGAGCGGCCGACGCCGCCCCGCGTGCAGATCGCGGCGACCGACACGCTCTCACCGCTGCGAAGCAACTCTCCGAGCGCCTGCACGATGCGGCCGCGCGTGCGCGCTGGGCGCGGATCCCTGGAAGCCTTCGGCGTCGAGCGGGGGGTGTGCGATTCGAGCGCAGCCACCGCCCCATCATGACAGATGAGTTTCGAGACAGATGTTCAGAATCGCGAGTAGTCTGACGGAGTCCGCACTGACGCGGACGACCTACCGCGACGCTGATGTCACGGGTGACGGGCCGCGGGGCTGCGGCAGAAGAAGGAGAACAGAGATGAAGGCATCGGTCGTGCGCGAGTTCGGCGGAGGATTCCACACAGAAGAGGTGGCGATCGCCGAGCCACGAGGTCGCGAGGTACTGGTCCAGGTCAAGGCCTCGGGGCTGTGCCATAGCGATGAACTCGCGGCCAACACCCCGCTCGGCTACGAAGTGCCGATGGTCCTCGGGCACGAGGTATCCGGCGTCGTCACAGCGGTGGGCCCCGACGTCGTCGACCTCGCGGTGGGTGACCACGTCGTCGCCTGCCTGGTCCAGTACTGCGGATCGTGCGCGAAATGCCTCATCGGACGCGTTCATCTCTGCGAGCACCCGGAGTTCACGGTGCGCGCCGGGCGTCTGGCCGATGCGGACGGCAACGAGCTCGCGCAAGGCATGGGACTCGGGGGCTTTGCGGAGTTCGCACTCATCCACGAGAACCAGCTCGCCAAGATTCCGGATGCCGTTCCGTTTCCGCAGGCGGCGCTGCTCGGCTGCGGGGTTGTGACGGGGGCCGGCGCGGTGATGAACACCGCCGACGTCCAACCCGGTGAGACCGTCGCGATCATCGGCACCGGCGGGGTCGGCACCAACGCCATCAGCGGCGCAGTGATCGCCGGAGCAGGTCGTATCATCGCCATCGATGTCGCCGACGACAAGCTCGACAATGCGCGGCATTTCGGCGCGACCGACGTCATCAACTCCCGCGAGGTCGACGCCGTCGCCGCGGTCAAGGAGCTCACCGGCGGTCTCGGGGCGGACTACGTCTTCGACTTCGTGGGGATTCCCGCAGTGACGCAGTCGGGGCTCTCGATGCTGGCGCCCGGTGGCGGGCTCTACCTCATCGGAATTCTCGACCCGGCCAACCATATCGACGTGTCCGCGCTCCAGCTGCTCGGCGCACGTAACCGGGTCGAGGGCGTCTACATGGGCTCGACAAACCCGAAGCGTGACATCCCGATGATCGCCGAACTCTATCTGCAGGGCCGGTACAAGCTCGACGAGCTCGTGTCGAGGGAGATCTCGATCGACGAGGTGCAGCAGGGCTACGAGTCTCTTCGTGACCCGAAGATCAACCGCGTCGTCGTGACCTCGTTCTGACGTCTCGGAAAGGCCCCAGACCCGGCCCGTCCGCCGCTATCGCGTCGCGGACGGGCTGGGTGTCGGCGCCGGCGTTCTCGGCACCGACCCGGCGGGCGGCCAGAGCGCGTCGATGATGGCGTCGGTGTACCCGGCCGGGGCGAGGTTCGAATACTGCGTGTCGACGATCACGCCGTCGCGGTAGAAGAGGGTGCGCCCCTCCTGCACGGGAAGGGTCGCGGACTGCCAGGTCTTCTCGCAGCGGATGCCGCCGTGCGGCTCATAGCACGTGAAGCCGTCGTTGCCGAGGGCGTAGAGCGCATCGCGTGCCGGCTGGTCGGGTGCGTAACCGATGAGGGTCACCAGTCGGGTGCCGACCGCGCCCGGCTCGCCCCAGACGCACACGCGCGTGCTGTCGCTGCGGATGCCGCCGCCCATCCCCTCGGCGTTCAGCGGCACACCGTCGAGCTCCTGCAGGACGCTCGCGGTAAGGATGTCGCGGCACCCCTGCGGCAGGTTCGAGGGCAGCGGCGTCGTCGAGGTGGCCGGGCCCATCGGGAACGGCGCGAGCGTCATCACCGGTGTCGGCGCCGCAGACGACGCCCCCGACGTCGCGCTCGTCGTGCCACCGTCGGGAGTGCCGGCGCAGGCGCTCAGCGCGAGAACCGCGAGCAGGCTGATGCCGAGGGCGGCGAGTCGGCGTGAGGTCATGGCCTCACGATAAGCGGCGCGCGCGGCACGGGCGTCGAGACACGTCGGCATGGCTCCCCGTCGGCGCGCCGGCCCGGCGTTACGCTCGCTGTGCGGCGGCACACGTCCCGCGTGAGGAGCACACGCCATGAGCGACCCCAAGTACGGCGAACCGATCGAGGAGCACCCTCCGGTCGAGACCACGTCGGTCGACGAGGCCGTCGCGAGTGCCCATGCGGGGCTCGCCGACGCCGAAGCCGCCTCTCGCGAGGCCGCCGTCGATGCGCCCTCGACGGCGGATGCCGAGGCCGCCGACGCTGTCCACACGTCCGCGCCGGCCGCGTCCGAACAGGCGCCGCAGCCCGTGGTAGCCGAGCCGGCCCGCGCGGAGTCGACGCCCGCCACGCACACGGAACCGGTCTACGGATCCTCCTTCGCCGACGATCCGGTCGACGAGACGTACGTTCCGGGCGCCTATTCGTCTTCTGCGGAGACCGTCGTCGTCGCGGAGCCGGTCGTGCCGGTCGTCCCGGCCGCGGCCCCCGCCCCGCAGCCGATCTTCGTCCAGGCCC
This sequence comes from Microbacterium sp. AG790, assembly GCF_003634765.1. NCBI lineage: Bacteria > Bacillati > Actinomycetota > Actinomycetes > Micrococcales > Microbacteriaceae > Microbacterium > Microbacterium sp. AG790. Next base: position 78,015 of record NZ_RBWZ01000007.1, on the reverse strand, counting down.
CCGAGCCGCCGCGTCAGCGCGGCAACCGTGGCGCTGCCGGCGCGATCGGCCTGCTGGCGGCGGTGGCCTTCGGCATCCTGTACCTCGGCGCCGCCCTGGGTCTGCAGGCCATCCGGGGCGAGGTGACGGGAGCCAATGTGGGCACCGCCGCGCTCGCTGCGGTGCAGTCGTGGTGGCTGTGGGTGCCGGCGGTCGTCTTCTTCATCGGCTTCTGGCTGCTCGGCGCCGTCATCAATCGTGGACGCTGGGGCCACTGGGTCGTCTTCGGCCTTCTCGTCGGCGTCGTCGCCTACGCGGGGCACCTCCTCGGCCAGCTGTTCCAGGCGCCGTTCTGGTCGCTCACCGCGCGGCAGGGAGCCGACCTCGTTCAGGGGCAGCTGCTCGCCCCGCTCGCGATCGTGGCCTTCGTGCTCGGACGTGAGCTGACGATCTGGTTCGGCGCGTGGGTCGCGGCTCGGGGCAAGCGTGTCACCGAGCTCAACGACGAGGCACAGCGCGAGTACGAGCGCACGCTCGAGGCGGGCCCGCGGCTGCACCAGAGCTGATGACCGATCCGCGCGAACGCGGTGGCGCAGGCGGGCTCACCCCGCCGGTGGCCACCGCGTTCGCCGTCGTGGGGTTCTTCGCCCTGCTGATCGGCGGGTTCGGGATGCTCAGCCTGTTCACGGGCGCGGAGGTGCTGCCGGTCTCCGGGCTGGGGCAGCTGCCCGGCATCGTCGGGGGCGCGTTCGCCGTCGGTGCCTTCGCCCTGTCGACCTGGTTCGCCGTCCGCCCCGAGCGGACGCGATACGGCAGCGCGGCGATCGTGACGGTGGCGACGGTGCTCGCCTACCTGGTCGGCGTGCTGGCCGGCGGTGTGCTCTCGGGAGTGGACGGCGCGCGCATCGTGGCCGCTGTGGGCGCATTCGCGACCTCGTGGTTCGCCGTCGTGCTGGCCGCCGCCGCGCTGGTGGGCGGATGGGGAGCGATCGCGCTCGTGCGCACCGCTGCCGAACGGCCTCGGTGGCCGTGGGAGCGCGACGAAGACTGAGTCGTGGCCGGAAATCCCCCGCGATCGGCGCGGATGCCGCAACAATGGAGCCGTGGAGCGGTCGATCGAGACCCAGGTCAGCCAGGCGGTGGACGCCTGGCTGCGCTGGCTGCCGCGCTGGGAGCCCGCCACCCACCGCGGGCGCGTCGCGCCGTGCCGCCGCTGCTTCGGCTCGCCGGTGCTGTCGGCCGCGGGCCTGGGGGCGGATGTTCCGCACGGCGTGCAGCATGGGCTCTCGACCCGCATCAAGACGATCGTCGATCATGCCGTCGCGGAGTACACGTCGCGGAACCTCCCGATGCTGCAGGCCGAACTCGACCAGCAGGCCGCCCGCAACCGGGCGCGCAGCTACCGCCCCTCGGAAGGGCTCGACCCCGAGTTCGAGGGACTTCCCCTCGATCCGGATCCGGTCCCGGGAGCGCCGTTCCTCTTCACGATCGGCGGGCTCGCGGAACAGGAGGACGCCGACATCCCGGCCTTGCCGCCGCTCAGCGATGATGCGAAGGCGGCCCTTCGCCAAGAGGTCGGACTGGCCGACGATTACGCGAACATGGTGGGTCGCGAGGTCTGCGCCGTGCTGCTGCACCATCGCCTGCGTATCCAGGCCGCTATCGCGCAGTACGTCGAGCCGCAGATCGCCGCCATGCTCGAGGAGCTCACGCGCTCGCTGGATGCGCCGTTCGAGCCGAACGCCGACCCCGGCCTTCCCGAGCTCTGATCGGTGCCGGCTCGACGCGGTGCGGAGCGGGCGCCGCGGTGTGTCGAGGTGGCTTTGTTAGCATGGCCGGGTTCCCGAGGTCGTCGGGAATGGGGTCGCGAGATGACTGAGGGGTGCCATGACGCGCAGGCTCCCGTCTGCGCCGCCGCAGCTGCCGGGGCTCGATTACGTGCGGCCGCTGGGATCCGGCGGCTTCGCCGACGTCTTCCTCTATCAGCAGGACATGCCGCGGCGTGCGGTCGCGGTGAAGGTGCTGCCGGCGGGCGAGCGTGACCCCGATCTGCTGCGGATGTTCAACGCCGAAGCCGACGTTCTGGCGCATCTGTCGGCGCACCCGGCGATCGTCACGGTCTACCAAGCGGGAATCTCCGCCGACGGACGCCCGTACATCGTGATGGAGTACTGCCCCGGCTCGCTCGCGCAGCGCTATCGCATCGAGCGGATGCCGGTGGACGAGGTGATGGCCGTCGCGGTGCGTCTGGCCGGGGCACTCGAGTCCGCGCACCGGGCGGGGCTGATCCACCGCGACATCAAGCCGAGCAACATCCTGGTGACCAGTTTCGGGTCGGCGGTGCTGGCCGACTTCGGCATCTCCGCGTCGTTGCAGCGCAGCGCGGCATCCGACGTCCTCGCGATGTCGATCCCGTGGAGCGCCCCGGAAGTCGTCGCCGAGCACAGCGGTGGCACGATCGCGAGCGAGGTGTGGAGCCTGGGCGCGACCGTGTACTCGCTGCTGGCCGGGCACAGCCCGTTCGAGAGGCGCGAGAAGGATCAGAACACCCGCGAGCTGATGCGCCGCCGCATCGCGCGGGCGACATTCGTGCCGATCGCCCGCCCGGATGTGCCCGACGCGCTGCAGCAGGTCCTCGCGACGGCGATGACCCGAGACCCCGACCGTCGCTACGCCTCGGCGCGGGAGTTCGGCGAGGCCGTCCGCGAGGTGCAGCGCGCGGCCGGGATCGCGCCCACCCCGCTGGAGGTGCCGACGGAGGAGTGGATGCCGGCATCCGACGCGATCGATTTCACCGACGTGTCGGCGCGCGGGCCCGCGCGCAGTCGCGTGGCGGAGGGGCGCCGGCGCACGACGCCGGACGCCACGGCGCGTCGAACGCCCAGCGCGGACGAGGACGCGACCGGTCTGAGCGCCTCCTCCCCGCGCGCACTGTGGTCACCGCGGGTGATCGCCCTCTCGGTCGTCGGCGCGCTCGTCGTGGGCGGCGGACTGCTTGCCGCGGGAGCGGCGCTGTGGACGGTGATCCGCTGATGAAGCGGGGTAGCGTCGTCGGTCTCGCCGCTGCGGGAGCGGCCTTGGCGCTCATCGCCGGGGTCAGCGTGGTCTGGCCGGGACTTGATGCCCAGCGCACCCCGCCGCAGCAGAGCACGGCGTGGGTGCTGCAGGCCGACACCCTGCGCTATGCCCGTGTGAACACCGCCATCGGCGAGATCGACACGGTGCGTGCGGTCAGCAACCCGAGCCGCATCGTGACCTCCGACGACGGTGCGTACATGTTCACCGACAACGATGCCAAGGTCGAGCGCATCGACGACGCCGCACCGGTCGATCTCGACGCCGAGGGGCTGCGCTCGGCGACGCCCGCGCCGGCCGGGACGGCCGACATCGACGCCTCCGGCGACGTCGTGGCATACCGCACCGACGCGGGGGCGGTGTTCGCGGGACGGCTGTCGGCCGGACCCGCCGCGCCGATCGAGGTCCCGGCATCCGCCGCCGTCGCCTCCTCCTCGTCGGGAGTGGTCTTCAGCTACTCGGCAGCGGCCGGCACCGTCTCGCGGATCGACCTCGCCTCGGGAAGAGTGGTGGCCACCGACACCGTCGCGGCCACGGTGGAGCGCCCCGTGCTCACCGCGGCCGGTGACGACTGGGTGCTCCTGGACACCGCCGGCAGCGGCGCGGGACGGTTCTGGACGAGCCGCGGGCAGGGCTCCGTGTCGCTGACGGGCGCCGTCGCGGTCAGTCGCGCCGCGGTCGACGGCGATGCCGTGTACGTCGCCGATGACACCGGGCTGGTCCGCATCCCGGTCTCCGGCGTCGCGGCCGAGCGCATCTTCGGCGACAGCACGACCTCGCGCGGCACCCCCGCCCGCCCGGTCAGCCGCGGCGGCGTCGTCAGCGCCGCATGGCTCGCCGAGGGCACGCGCGGCGGCACCCTGTGGACCTCCACGGGCGGGGATGTGCCCCTGGACTACGGCGGGCAGGGACTGGGCTCCCAGCGGCGTCCCGTCTTCGTGGATGCCGGCGACAGCGTGATCCTCAACGACGCGCGCTCGGGGTGGGTCTGGTCGGTTCCGGATGGGCGGCTGCTGCCCTCCAGCCAGAACTGGGACATCGAGGACGAGGTGCAGACCGCGCCGAAGACCTCGGATCAGAAGCCGCCGCCCATCATCGACCCGCGCCCGCCGGTCGCCGAGAACGATGAGTTCGGCGTGCGTCCGGGTGCCCTCGTGAGTCTTCCGGTGCTTCTGAACGACCACGACCCCAACGATGACGTTCTCGCCGTCGACCCGGCCTCGGTCGCCGGTCTCGACCCCGCGTTCGGCACCGTGACCACCACCGACGACCGCCAGCGCCTCGCGGTGCGCGTCGCCCCCGGAGCGAGCGGGTCCGCCACCTTCACCTACGCGGTGACCGACGGCACCACGGCGAACGGGCTCGTGTCGCCGCCGGCGACGGTGACACTGCGCGTGGCCGCCGAGGACGAGAACTCCGCGCCGGTGTGGTGCGGCGTCGAGGGATGCCGCCAGGACTGGCCGAGCCCCGAGGTGGCTCCGGGTGGCACGGTGACCGTTCCGGTGCTCGGGGACTGGGTGGATCCTCAAGGCGACCCCGTCCTGCTGCTGTCGGCGAGCGACGACTCCGGTCTCGGCGAGGTCGCGACCACCCCGGAGGGCGACGTCGTGTTCCAGCACCGCGACGCCGGAGTGGACGGCGAGCAGACCGAGTCGATCACCGTGACGGTCGCCGACGTCCGCGGCGCGACGGCGACCCGGCAGCTCGTCGTGCGCATCCGGGGTGACGCGCAGCCAGCCCTGCAGTCGTTCGCCGTCGTCGATGTCGCCGGTTCGCGGGTGTCGGTCGATGTCGCTCCGCACGTCACGGGCACCGCCGGCGACCTCACGCTCACCGCGGCGCGCGTGCTCGACGACGCGGCCGCCACGGCGACGGTCGTCGGCGGCTCCACCACGTTCGATGTCGTCGCGGCATCCCCCGGCGCCTACCGTGTGGCCGTCACGGTGTCTTCCGGAGGGCACGAGGCCACCGGCACGGTCCGGCTCACCCTGCTCGACCCGGCGGGTCCCGCCGATCTGTCGACCTCGCCGGTCGTCGCCTTCGTGCGTCCGCAGGCCGATGCCACCGTCGACGTCCTCGCCGCGGTCACCAACCCCACCCGACGGGTGCTCCTGCTCAGCGATCTCGTCATCCGACCGGTCACCGGCGCGTCCCTGTCGGCGGATGTCGTGGCCCAGAGCCAGTTGCGTGTATCGGGCTCGACGGCATCCGGAGAGTCGGGTCTGCTGGGGACCGTCTCGTACCGGGTCGGCGACGGGACGACCGACGAGGGGTCGGCCGTCACGGGCGAGGCGACGGTGTACCTGCTGCCGCCCGCCTCCGAGCAGGCGCCGATCGCCGTCGACGATCGTGCCATCGTGCGCGCCGGTGCACAGATCGACATCCCGGTGCTGGACAACGACGTCGCCGCGGTCGGCACGCGCCCCCGTCTGGACCCCGAGTCGATCGTCGCGTCGCGTCCCGACGTGCTCGCCTTCGCCGCCGGCGATGTGCTGCGGGTGCTGGCCCCCGCGTCGCCCGGTGACCTCACGATCTCCTATCGGGCGTTCACGACCGGCGCGCCGGCGCTCGGCGACACCGCGACGGTCCACCTGAGCGTGGTCGGCGACGGAGCGAACCGCGACCCCCAGCCCCGGGCGCTCTCGGGCCGGGTGCTCAGCGGACTGTCCACGGTCATCGCGTTCGACGGGTTCGGGATGGATCCGGACGGCGACGTCGTGCGCCTGGACCGTATCGTCGATCAGCCCGCGCACGGCTCGGCCGTGATCTCCGCCGACGGTGCCTCCATCGTCTACTCGAGCGACGCCGGCAGCTCAGGACAGGACACGTTCACCTATCGGGTCGTGGACCCCTCCGGCGCCTCCGGTGTCGGAACCGTCCGCGTCGGGGTGCTGAGCGGCGATGCCAGCCCCGCTCCGATCACCTACACCGACTACGTGCAGGTGCAAGCCGGTGACGGCAACGTCCTGCGTGTGCATCCCCTCGCCAACGACATCGATCCCCTGCAGGGCACGCTGACACTGCAACGGGTGCGCCCGGACGTTCCCCAGTTCGCGCTGGACGGGTCGCCGACGGCGGAGTACACCCGTCTGCAGCAGCGCCTCGTCGCGCAGAGCGACGACACGGTCACGATCGCAGCGGGGCCGACGCCCGGGACGATGTCGTTCCTCTACGACGTGGTCTCCTCCGCCGGCAACACCGCCCGGGGCCTCATCGTCGTGCGGGTGGTCGCCCAGCGCGTCGCCGACTTCCCGGTCGTCTCCGACACCGTGCTCGACGCCGACGGGCGCGCCGACCTCGCACGGGGTATCGACGTGCTGGCCGGCAAGGTGCTGTGGTCGGGCGGTGACGCGGGCGAGCTGTCGGTGGGGCTGTGGGGCACGGCGGACGGCATCACCGTCGAGGGGACGCGCCTCGTGGGCACCGTCGATGATCGTGCCCACCTGATCCCCTTCTCGGTGACCGGACAGACGTCCGCCGGACCGGTGACGACCTACGCGTTCCTGAGGATCCCGGCTGCTGCCGATACGCCGTTGGCGCTGCGCGCCGGCGCGCCGCCGCTGACGGTCGGCGAGAACGCGCAGGCCGACGTCGATCTCGCCTCTCTGGTCACCGTGCCGCGCGGTCGCGCCCTGGAGCTGTCGGGCGAGACCCGCGCCTCGGGCGCGCGGCCCGGTGCATCCTGCACGGCCGTCGGGGCCACCACCCTGCGCTACACGGCCGGAGCGGACGCGCCGTGGACGGACACCTGCCGCGTCCTCGTGCGCCTCACCGGGCAGCCGTCGTGGACCGTCCTGTCGATCCCGGTCGTCGTGACCCCGATCGCCCCGCAGCCACGGCTGTCTCCGGCCGCGCTGGAGGTCGCGCCGGGCGACACCCAGGTCTTCGACCTCGGCGCGATGACCACGTGGCAGGGGCGACCCGAGGCGATCGTCTACCGGGTCGAGGGGACCCCGGCATCCTTCGAGCTGAGCCTGCAGGGTGCGCAGCTGAGCGTCCGGGGCCGTGATGCGGCCGCGCCCGGAACGATCGAGAGCGTCGTGGTCCAGGTGACCTCCCACCCGGGTGTCGCACCGGCGCGGATCTCCCTGCGGGTCGGTGCCGCCCCGTCCACGCTGCCGCAGGGGGGTTCCGTGCAGCAGCAGTGCAGCCAGGCGTCGGGCACCTCGTGCACGATCGATGTCGTCGGCGCAGCCGGCGAGGTCAACCCGTTGCCGAGCACACCGCTGCAGGTGGTCTCCGTCGCCCCGGCGGGCGTCTGCACCGGCGTGAGCTTCGCGGTGGTCTCGCCCAGCCGTGTCTCCGCAACGTGGACCTCGGATGCGCCCGGTGCGACATGTGCGGCGAGTTTCACCGTCCGCGACGCCCAGGGACGCCAGAGCGCGAGCGCCCGAGACGGACGGATCCTGCTCGACCTGCAGGGCTACCCGAAGGCCCCGGCGAGCGTGGCGCAGTCCGCCTACGCGGACGGCTCGCTCACCCTCCGGGTCGATCCGGGGCCCGCGCAGGCCGCCTACCCCGCGCTCACCGGGTTCGAGGTCCGCCAGGCCGGCCAGCGCGTGGCCGTGTGCACGCCGCAGGGCATCTGCCCGCCGATCAGCGCCCCGAACGGAGAGCAGCGCTCGTACGAGGCTGTCGCGGTGAACGCGGTGGGCACTTCGCTCACCGCCGTGCGCACGACCGCCTGGGCGTACGATCCGCCGTCCGCTCCCACGGGCGCGACCGCGGCTCCCGTCGTCGCCGGGGCCGACGGCGGCGTCGCGTCGCTGGCGATCTCCGGGGTGGATGCCGCGAACACCGGGTCGTTGCAGATCACCAGCCCGGTCGGTGAGACGCAGACGATCGCCGTCGGCGCCACGCAGACCGACATCACGGTGCCCGCGTTCCGGGTGGGCGCCAACACGGCGACCGAGGTGACGATCACGCCGCTGTCGCGGTACACGGCTCCGCCGGGTCTTCCCGGTCCCGCCATCGGCTCCACGACGGTGTCGGCGCACGGCATCGGTGCGCCGACGCAGGGCGCGCTGACCCTCACGGCCGTCAACGTCGGCGGAGGCCGGGTCGACATCACGGCGGTGGGCACGGCGGCGCCGGGCGGCGACGACGCCCGGGTGCGTTACGGCATCGTGCGCCTGGACGGTCCCGTCGGTCAGGACGGCGCGCCCGTGTCGGCCGACAGCTGCCGCACGAGCGACGACGGCGGACAGCGGGTCTTCCGGGGCCTGCCGGACGGGCGCCTGTACACCTTCGCCCTCTGCGCGGAGTCGTGGTTCGGTTCACGCTCCTTCGGTCGGGCCACCGTGACCAACACGGTGCGCGCGACGCAGAGCGGTGCTGCGCCCACCGGCTACACCTTCGTGGTCGGTTCCACCGCGCACGTCGCCGGCGACGGCACCCCCTCGGGTCGCGCCACGTGGACGATCGATCAGACGCCGACGTCGCCCGAGACTCCGCCGAACGACAACAACGTGGTCTTCCGGGGACTGCCGAGCAGCGTGTTCGACAACGACCCCCAGATCCAGGTGCGCTACGAGCACAAGGACGGATGGTGGCAGTCGGCGTGGGGCGACGTGACCCCCGCTGCCGGCAGCGCGCCGTATCAGGTGCAGGCCTCGTGGTCGCTCGGCACGTGCACCGGCGGCACGACGCTCTCCCGCACCGCCAGTTCGAGTGGCTCGGATGCCGCGGTCACCTTCGATCCCGCTGCCATCCGCTATTACGACAAGAACGACACGCTGCTGGCTCCCGGCACGGATCCGTGGACGGTGCCCGCGAACGCCGCGCGCGTGGCCGGCATCCGCGTTGTCGTCGACTGGTCCGGGCAGGGCTGGAGCCTCGCCCCCGCGAGCGCGGAGCTCGCCACACGCTGTACGCCCGCCGCCGCGCCGAACCCGGCCGGCTGACCCGACGGAGTCCTCATGACGATCACCACCGAGCAGGCGAGCTGGTTCGCCCAGACCTTCGCGCAACTGGCCGACAACGTCGAGCGCGCCGTGCTCGGCAAGCGTCACGTCGTCGAGCTCATCCTGACCGCCATGCTCAGCGAAGGCCATGTGCTCATCGAGGACGTGCCGGGCACGGGCAAGACCTCCCTCGCCCGCGCCGTGGCCCAATCGGTGCAGGGGACGACGACCCGCATCCAGTTCACCCCCGACCTGCTCCCGGGTGACATCACCGGAATCACCGTCTACGACCAGAAGACCGGCGCGTTCGAGTTCCACGCCGGCCCCATCTTCGCCAACATCGTCCTCGCCGACGAGATCAACCGCGCAAGCCCCAAGACGCAGGCGGCGCTGCTGGAGGTGATGGAGGAGGGGAGCGTGACCATCGACGGCGTCACGCGTGCCGTCGGCGCCCCCTTCCTCGTGCTGGCCACGCAGAACCCGGTCGAGCAGGCCGGCACCTACCGGCTGCCGGAGGCCCAGCTCGACCGCTTCCTGCTGCGCACGGCGCTCGGCTATCCCGATCACGCGGCGACGGTCCGCATCCTCGACCGCGCCGCGGTCGCGATCGCCGACCTGTCGCCCGTGCTCACCCCGGGCGCGCTGGTCGGGATGAGCGAACTGGCCGCGGACGTCTACGTGGACGCGCTCGTGCTCGACTACATCGCGCGCCTCGTCGACGCGACCCGGGCCGCCGACGAGGTTCGCCTGGGCGTCAGCATCCGCGGGGCCCTCGCCCTGACGCGGGCCGCGCGCACGAGCGCCGCCGCCCACGGACGCACCTACGTCACGCCCGACGACGTCAAGCGGCTCGCGGTCCCGGTGCTCGCTCACCGGCTGATCCTGCACGCGGAGGCCGAGTTCGACGGCGTCGCCCCCGAGGCCGTCATCGGTCAGGTCCTTCTCGACGTGGCGCCGCCCACCCGCCGGGACAGCGCGTGAGCAGCGGCGAGAGTCGGTCGTCCGTGACCGACACACGGCTCACCCGGACCTCGGCCACCAGCCTCACCGGCGAGCGGACCGAGGTCACGGCGCGGCGCGGCCGTCGCCTGGTGGGTGCGGCCGTCCGCGCCTCGCGGGCCTGGGCGAGCGGGCGCGCGGCCGTCCGCGCCGCCACCGCGTGGTGCCGCGCGACGATCAGGCCCGCCGGGGCTCTGGTGGTGCTGACGGCGACCGCGGGCCTCGCGGCAGGGCTCGCGTTCGGATGGGTCGAGGCCCTCGTCGCCGGCGCGGCCGCGGCGGTGCTGCTCGTCATGGCCCTGCCCTTCCTCCTCGGGGCCCGCGCGTACGAGGTGCGCCTCGTGCTCGACCGGGAGCGCGTCGTCGCGGGAGCGGCGGCGCGGGCGACCGTCGCCGTGCGCAACATCGGGCGCGCCACAGCGCTGCCCGGCCGCATCGACATCCCGATCGGGCCCGGACTGGTCGAGTTCGGCGTTCCGATCCTCGCCGCCGACGGGGTCTCCCGGCACGCGGTGGAACTGCCGCCGCAGCGTCGCGGCATCGTGCGCATCGGTCCGGCGACCACGATCCGCTCCGACCCGCTCGGGCTGCTGTGCCGCGAGCACGCTTTCGACGACGTGCAGGAGCTGTTCGTCCACCCGCGCACCGTCGCCGTGCCGTCCACCAGCGCCGGACTCATCCGCGACCTCGACGGCAGTGCGACACGGCGCCTCGTCGATGCGGACATGTCCTTCCACGCGATCCGCGAGTACGCGCCCGGTGATGCCCGCCGACAGATCCATTGGAAGTCGACGGCGAAGACGGGCCGGCTCATGGTCCGGCAGTACGAGGAGTCGCGCCGCTCGCGGATGGCGGTCGTGCTGGGACTGTCGAGCGCGGAGTATGCGTCCGACGACGAGTTCGAACTCGCCGTCAGTGCGGCATCCTCCCTGGCCCTGCGCGCCGTGCACGACGCGCGCGACCTCGACATCGTCGTCGGTGCCGAGATCCCGCGCGTCGTCCGGGGACGCCTGCGCGCCATCCGCCACATCGCCGCGGGCGCCCCGCGCGCCGTGCTCGACGGCTTCAGCGGCGTCGATCGCCTCGTCGAGACGATGCCGTTCCCGGAGGTGTGCCGGCTGACCGCCGAGGCCAACGAACGGCTCTCGGTCGCTGTCCTCGTCGCCGGCTCGGGCGTGCCTCTCGCGGCGCTGCGCCTGGCGACGCTGGCCTTTCCGGTGGATGCCGCGGTCATCGCCGTCCGCTGCGACGAGCGCGCCCACCCGCGCGCACAGACGGTCGGTCCACTCACCGTCGTGACCATCGGCGCACTCGAGGATCTTGCCGGACTGCTCCTGCGCGGAGCCCGGTCGTGAGGGTCGTGGCCGGCGCGCTCTACGCGCTCGCCGCCGTGGGGCTGGCCGCGGTCGCGGCGTGGCCCGTCTACCGGTCCGGATCGTTTCTGCTGCTGGTGATCGCGGCATCCGTGCTCGCCGCCGCCATCGCGGCTCTCGTCGCCTGGCGGCGGTGGAACGGGTGGGCCGCGGCCGGACTGCTCGCCGGCGCCGTCCTCGTGGCGGGAGTACCCCTGGCCGTCCCCTCCCGTGCGGGGGCGCCGGCACCGTTCCTCCAGGGACTGGGAGAGCTCGCCGCGGGGCTTCTGTGGGGATGGAAAGACCTGCTCACCGTCGACCTGCCGGTCGGGTCGTATCGCAACCTGCTGGTGCCGGCGCTCGTGGTGTTCCTGGTCGGTACGGCCAGCGTGCTGCTGCTGAGTTGGCGCAGGGACGTGCTCGCCGTGCTCGCCGTGCCCGTCGCGATCGCGATGGCCGGCTTCGGGCTGCTGTTCGGCAGCACCGAGGTCAGCGCACCGCTGGTCATCGGCCCCTTCCTCCTCCCTGCCCCGGTCGAGACGGCCGTGGGAGCGGGAGTGCTGCTGACCGGCGTGCTGTGGTTGTCGTGGCGCAGCCGCGCCGCGCGTGTGCAGGCTCTTCGTCGGGCGTCGGGTGCAGCCCGCGTGCGGGTGGCCGGCGACGCCGCGCGGGGTGCGGGCTCGCGACTGCGCCGGCTCGGGCTCGGCGTCGGCATGGTCGCCGTCGCCGCGGCCGTCGCCGTCTCGGTGCCGGCGGTGGCGGTGCCGGCGCAGCGCGACGTGCTGCGCGAGGCGACGGGACCCCGTCAGGAGATCTCCCGTGCGATCAGCCCGTTGAGCTCGTATCGGACGCTGTTCGCCGACGCGCGCGTCGACGAGGAACTGTTCCGGGTCACCGGCGACGCTCTTCCCGACCGGGTGCGACTGGCTGTCCTGGACGATTACGACGGCGCGGTCTGGCGCACCGATCCGGCCGGCGAGCCGTTCGTGCGGCTTGCGGCGGCACGCGTTCTCGGTGAGGGGGCTCCCATCGACGCCGAGGTGACGATCGGCGCGCTGGACGGCATCTGGATGCCGACGGCCGGAGCCGTGGCATCCGTCGACTTCGCCGGGCCGCGCGCCGCCGCACTGGCCGACGGCTTCTACGTGAGCGGCGCACGGGAGGCGGCGGTCGAGACGGCCCCCTGGAGCGCCGGTGACACCTACCGTCTCCGCGCTGCCGCGCCGGCGGTGAGCGCCCTGTCTTCGGCCACTGCTCCCGGGGGGCAGGCGGGAGTGTCGGTGACCGCCGCCGATGGCAGCGAACTGGTGGCACCGGCGAGCCTGCGCACCTGGGTGCAGCAGCATGCCGTCGGCACGGGCGGGGCGGCTCTGGACGGCCTGGTCACGCTGCTGCGTTCGCGCGGCTACCTGAGCCACGCGCTGCGCCCGCCCGCTGTCGGCGCCGCTTGGATGCAGCAGCTCGGGGCGGGCTACACCTTCGCACCGAGCGCGTCGGGACACTCGCTGGCGCGCATCGACGCCATGTTCACGGCGCTGCTGGCCCGCGAGGCCGACCCCGCCGCCGTCGCCGCGGACGACCTCGTGGCCGCCGTCGGCGACGACGAGCAGTTCTCGGCCGCCGTCGCGCTCATCGCCCGTGAGCTGGGCTTTCCGGCGCGGGTGGTCGTCGGCACGCGCCTCACGTCGAGCGACCCGGATGCCGCGACCTGCGCCGGCGGGGTGTGTCGCGCCGGCGACGTCTCGGCGTGGGTGGAGGTGCGCGCCGCGTCGGGGGACTGGATCCCGGTCGACGTCACCCCCCAGCACGTGCGCCCGCCGCGCACCGAGCGCACCGAGCAGCCCGACCCCCAGATCGCCACCTCGGTGCGCCCCGACGGGGTCGACGAGGTGCAGCCCCAGCGTCCCGCGCAGGAGGACAGTGCCGCACCGACCGACCGCTCCGACCCTCTCGACCTGCGCTGGCTGTGGACGACGCTGGGCATCACGGGAGGTGTCCTTGCGGTTCTGCTCGTGCTCGCCGGTCCGTTCGCGGCGATCGTGATCGCCAAGGCGCTGCGGCGGCGCCGGCGGCGGCGCCAGGACCGTCCCGCCGACGCGATCGCCGGGGGTTGGGACGAGTACCTCGATGTCGCGATCGACGCCGGTCGCCGCCCGCCACCGGCCGCCACGCGTTCCGAGATCGCACAGGCGCTCGCGCGTCCGGCGGCGGGCGCGCTGGCGCGCACCGCCGACGAAGCGGTGTTCTCCGCCCGCCCGATGGCCCCCGACGAGGCCGATGAGTTCTGGCGGATCGTCGAGGACGAGCGTGCTGCGCTCGCGACGAGCAGGTGGCGCCGGCTGCGTGCAGCCGTATCGTTGAGATCGTTCGTCCCGCGATCGTTCCGGTCACACTTCGAGAGGGGGAGCCGCGCGGCCTCGCGCCCGCGGCGCACCGCATGAACGCACCCATCGGCGACTCCGTCGGCGCTCTGCTGGGCCTCGTCGCCCTCGCGGTGGGCCTCGCCCTGTATGTCTGGACCGCACTGGCCCTGGCCGCGATGTTCCGCAAGATGGGCGAGGCCCCCTACAAGGGGTGGGTGCCCGTCCTCAACGTCGCCACCGTGCTCGGGTGGGGAGGGTTCAGTCCGTGGCTCATCCTGATCGGGCTGTTTCCGGTGCTCGGGCCGATCGCGCTGTGGGTGCTGGTGATCATCTCGGCTCACCGGATCAATCCGGGCTTCGGATACGGCGGTGGCATGACCGTCCTCGCGGCGGTGCTGTTCGTCGTCTGGGCGAGCATCCTCGGTTTCGGGCCCTCGCGGTGGCTCGGCGCGCGCGCGAGCGGCGCGGCGGCGGCCTCGCGCGAGCAGCCCCGCGCGAGCCTCGGGGGAGTGTTCGCCGACCTGGCGCCGACCCCGCAGGAGGCCGCGGTCGTGTCTGAGCTGCCTCCGGGGCCGGCGCCCCTGGCGGCAGCGCCCGACGCGGCCGTGCCGGCCGGGCGCTCCGAGGGGGCGCGCGAGGACGACGATGACCTGGCACGGCTCTTTGCGCCTCCCGAGGCCGCCGCCGCTGTGGCGTGGACACCGCCGGAGACGACGGTGCCGCCCTCGCCCGCATCGCCCGCAGCCGCGCCGCCCGCAGCCGCGCCGCCCTCCGCAGACGCGGTCCCCACCGCGCGCGCCGCGGGAGCCGCCGACGCCGATGCGCTCGACGATCCTGCCGCCTCGCCGTCGCCAGCCGCCGTGGTCCGCCCGCCGGCGCCCGTGTCGGCATCCGCCGCCGTCCGCGCCGGAGAAGCCGTCGACGACGACGCGGCCTGGCCGTCGGAGATCGACGACGTCTCGGCGATCGCGCCGTCCCCGTTCCCACCCAGCTCGGGTGCCGGCTGGCGCCACGCCATGCCGCCGGTCACCGACGATGCGCCCATCGACTTCGTGCCGGGCCGGCGCAGCACCGCGCTGCCGTCGCCGCACGACGCCGCCGAGACGACGGGAGCCGAGGCGCCCGCGCCGCGGGTGTCCGCCGCCGCAGCGGCGGCGCGCGCCTCGCAACACCCCTCGGCCGACACGGCCTCGGACATCCCTGTCTCCGCGGCACCCGGGTCCGCGCCCGCCCCCGCAGCGGACCCCGCCCCCGCGCCCGAGGTCACGCCCGACGCGGCGGAGCCGCCGCTGCGCCGCGCGCGACCGTGGCCGGCGTTCGCGGTCGCTCCGAACGAGCCCGACGGCTTCCCGGAGCTGTCGGGCGAGGTGTCGGCGGTCATCGGCTCTCCGGCTGCAGGATCGCCGCGTTCGGCCGCGGGCGCGGTGGCCGCCCAGCACCTCCGCGGCGAGAGCGCCGACGACGACATCGACCAGACGGTCATCACGCGGCGGGTCCGCGCGGCGGTGTGGCAGCTCGTCCCGGCATCCGGTGCACCGGTCGCGATAACGGCAGACGTCGTCATCCTCGGGCGCCGCCCGGCCGCCGACGCGGCCTTCCCGAAGGCCCAGCTCATCGCCGTTGCGGGCGAGGCCCTCACCGTGTCCAAGACCCACGCCCGTCTCGAACGGCACGACGAGGTCTGGACGATCACCGATCTGGCCTCGACGAACGGGGTGCTCGTTCGCACCTTCATGGGCGAGGAGGTCGAGGTGGAGCCGGGCTCGAAGATCGACGCGGGGGAGCGGTTCTTCCTCGGCGACGAGGAGTTCCACCTCGCGCGCATCGAACGCTGAGACGAGCGTCGCGAGAGCAGAGCGCGACTCACCGGGCGCGTTTGCCCGAGTTCGTCATACGGCGTAGTATTGACCGGGTGTGCGTATACGCGCGCCGTCCGCCGTGCCACGGCATCCGGACGGGGTTCGGCACACGATCGGGACCGGTCTGCGAACAGGCCGCCCCCACGGCATATCCACCACCCAATGCTCGGCATCCGCCGTGCCGGTGGATCTGTGGTGAAACCACCATCGCTGTCACCGTGCAGCACCTGTGCAGGCGAGAGCCGGCACAGCTTTACAAGGAGAGAACGTGCCAACCATTCAGCAGTTGGTTCGCAAGGGACGTACGCCCAAGGTCACCAAGACCAAGGCGCCCGCCCTGAAGGCGAACCCGCAGCAGGCGGGTGTCTGCACCCGCGTGTACACGACCACGCCCAAGAAGCCGAACTCGGCCATGCGCAAGGTCGCCCGTGTCAAGCTTCGCAACGGCACCGAGGTCACGGCCTACATCCCGGGTGAGGGCCACAACCTGCAGGAGCACTCGCTCGTGCTCGTCCGTGGAGGCCGTGTCAAGGACCTCCCCGGTGTCCGCTACAAGATCGTTCGCGGCGCCCTGGACACCCAGGCCGTCAAGAACCGCAAGCAGGCCCGTAGCCGCTACGGCGCCAAGAAGGGCTGAGTCCGATGCCTCGCAAGGGACCCGCACCCCGCCGCGTCGTCGTCAACGACCCGGTCTACGGTGCTCCGATCGTCACCCAGCTGGTGAACAAGATCCTCGTCGACGGCAAGAAGTCGCTGGCCGAGTCGATCGTCTACAACGCCCTCAAGGGCGTCGAGGCGAAGAACGGCCAGGATGCCGTCGCAACGCTCAAGAAGGCGCTCGACAACGTCCGCCCCACCCTCGAGGTCAAGAGCCGCCGCGTCGGTGGCTCGACCTACCAGGTGCCGGTCGAGGTCAAGCCGCACCGCGCGAACACCCTCGCGCTGCGCTGGCTCGTCAGCTACGCGAAGGGTCGTCGTGAGAAGACGATGACCGAGCGTCTGCAGAACGAGATCCTCGACGCCTCGAACGGCCTGGGTGCCGCGGTCAAGCGCCGCGAAGACACCCACAAGATGGCCGAGTCGAACCGCGCCTTCGCGCACTACCGCTGGTAACGCGTCTCGACTCGCGGCTTCGCTGCTCGCTCAACGACCAGACCGGTCGTTGAGCGAGCGCAGCGAGTCGACACGTCCGCAACCCGAACACACACGTAAGGACACCCCGTGGCACAAGAAGTGCTCACCGACCTCAACAAGGTCCGCAACATCGGCATCATGGCGCACATCGATGCCGGCAAGACGACGACGACCGAGCGCATCCTGTTCTACACGGGTGTCAACCACAAGCTGGGCGAGACCCACGACGGCGCCTCGACCACCGACTGGATGGAGCAGGAGAAGGAGCGCGGCATCACGATCACGTCCGCCGCCGTGACCTGCTTCTGGAACAAGCACCAGATCAACATCATCGACACCCCCGGACACGTGGACTTCACGGTCGAGGTCGAGCGCTCGCTGCGCGTCCTCGACGGCGCCGTGGCCGTGTTCGACGGCAAGGAGGGCGTCGAGCCCCAGTCCGAGACGGTGTGGCGCCAGGCCGACAAGTACGACGTGCCCCGCATCTGCTTCGTCAACAAGATGGACAAGCTGGGCGCCGACTTCTACTTCACCGTCGACACGATCGTGAACCGCCTGGGCGCCAAGCCCCTCGTGCTGCAGCTTCCGATCGGCGCCGAGAACGACTTCCTGGGCGTCATCGACCTCGTCGAGATGCGCGCACTGGTGTGGCCCGGCGACGCCAAGGGTGATGTCACCATGGGCGCCAAGTACGAGGTTCAGGAGATCCCGGCCGACCTCGCCGACCGTGCTGCCGAGTACCGCGAGAAGCTGCTCGAGACGGTCGCCGAGTCCGACGAGGCGCTGCTGGAGAAGTACTTCGGTGGCGAGGAGCTCACGCTCGCCGAGATCAAGGGCGCCATCCGCAAGCTCACCGTCGCCGGTGACCTGTACCCGGTGCTCTGTGGCTCGGCCTTCAAGAACCGCGGCGTGCAGCCGATGCTCGACGCGGTCGTGGACTACCTGCCCTCGCCCCTGGACGTGCCCGCCATCGAGGCGCACGACCCCAAGGACGAAGAGAAGGTCATCGAGCGTCACCCCGACGCCAACGACCCGTTCGCCGCGCTGGCGTTCAAGGTCGCGGTGCACCCGTTCTTCGGTCGCCTGACCTACATCCGTGTCTACTCGGGTCACCTCGACTCGGGCGCGCAGGTCATCAACTCGACCAAGGGCAAGAAGGAGCGCATCGGAAAGATCTTCCAGATGCACGCCAACAAGGAGAACCCCGTCGACGCGGTCACCGCGGGCAACATCTACGCCGTGATCGGCCTGAAGGACACCACCACCGGTGACACCCTCGCCGACCCGAACGAGCCCGTCGTCCTCGAGTCGATGACCTTCCCCGAGCCCGTCATCGAGGTCGCCATCGAGCCGAAGACCAAGGCCGACCAGGAGAAGCTGGGCACCGCGATCCAGAAGCTGGCCGAAGAGGACCCGACCTTCCGCACCGAGCTCAACCCCGAGACCGGCCAGACGGTCATCAAGGGCATGGGCGAGCTGCACCTCGACATCCTCGTCGACCGCATGAAGCGCGAGTTCAAGGTCGAGGCCAACGTCGGAAAGCCCCAGGTGGCCTACCGCGAGACGATCAAGAAGGCCGTCGAGCGTCACGACTACACCCACAAGAAGCAGACCGGTGGTTCGGGTCAGTTCGCGAAGATCCAGTTCGCGATCGAGCCGCTCGAGGTCACGGCCGACAAGACGTACGAGTTCGAGAACAAGGTCACCGGTGGCCGCATCCCGCGCGAGTACATCGAGCCGACCAACCAGGGCTTCCAGGACGCGATGAACGTGGGTGTCCTCGCCGGCTACCCCGTCGTCGGTGTCAAGGCGATCCTGCTCGACGGTGCCTCGCACGACGTCGACTCGTCCGAGATGGCGTTCAAGATCGCCGGTTCCATGGGCTTCAAGGAGGCCATCCGCAAGGCGAACCCCGCCATCCTCGAGCCGCTCATGGCGGTCGAGGTGCGCACGCCCGAGGAGTACATGGGCGACGTCATCGGCGACCTGAACTCGCGTCGTGGCCAGATCCAGTCGATGGAGGACGGGTCGGGCATCAAGATCGTGCGCGCCCTCGTCCCGCTGTCGGAGATGTTCGGCTACATCGGCGACCTGCGCTCGAAGACCTCGGGTCGGGCCGTGTACTCGATGGAGTTCGACTCGTACGCGGAGGTCCCCAAGGCCGTCGCCGACGAGATCGTCCAGAAGAACAAGGGCGAGTAACCCTCTGGGATGCTGTGCGCCGAGCCTTCTGCGTAGACCGCTTTGCGCACAGCATCCGCACAAACTGAATACAGACCCAGTCGTCTAGACTGACACCCATCCCCGTAGAGCACCGGTCGCAATCCAGCGACCGGAACCTCTACATGAACGTCCTGAGGAGGACCCAGTGGCCAAGGCCAAGTTCGAGCGGACCAAGCCGCACGTCAACATCGGAACGATCGGTCACGTCGACCACGGCAAGACCACGCTCACCGCTGCGATCTCGAAGGTGCTCGCCGACAAGTACCCGTCGGCGACCAACGTGCAGCGTGACTTCGCGTCGATCGACTCGGCTCCCGAAGAGCGTCAGCGTGGTATCACGATCAACATCTCGCACGTCGAGTACGAGACCCCGAAGCGCCACTACGCGCACGTCGACGCGCCCGGCCACGCCGACTACATCAAGAACATGATCACCGGTGCCGCTCAGATGGACGGCGCGATCCTCGTGGTCGCCGCCACCGACGGCCCGATGGCTCAGACGCGTGAGCACGTGCTGCTGGCCAAGCAGGTCGGCGTGCCCTACCTGCTGGTCGCGCTCAACAAGAGCGACATGGTCGACGACGAGGAGATCCTGGAGCTCGTCGAGCTCGAGGTCCGTGAGCTGCTCAGCTCGCAGGACTTCGACGGCGACAACGCCCCCGTCGTTCGCGTCTCGGGCCTGAAGGCTCTCGAGGGCGACGAGAAGTGGGTCGAGTCGATCGTCGAGCTGATGAACGCCGTCGACGAGTCCATCCCGGACCCGGTGCGCGACAAGGACAAGCCGTTCCTCATGCCCATCGAGGACGTCTTCACGATCACCGGTCGTGGAACGGTCGTCACGGGCCGCGCCGAGCGTGGCACGCTGGCCATCAACTCCGAGGTCGAGATCGTCGGCATCCGCCCGACGCAGAAGACGATCGTCACCGGTATCGAGATGTTCCACAAGCAGCTCGACGAGGCCTGGGCCGGCGAGAACTGTGGTCTGCTGCTTCGCGGCACCAAGCGTGACGACGTCGAGCGTGGTCAGGTCGTCGTCAAGCCGGGTTCGGTCACGCCGCACACCGACTTCGAGGGCACCGCGTACATCCTCTCCAAGGAGGAGGGTGGCCGTCACAACCCGTTCTTCACGAACTACCGCCCGCAGTTCTACTTCCGTACCACCGACGTCACCGGCGTCATCACGCTGCCCGAGGGCACCGAGATGGTCATGCCCGGTGACACCACGGAGATGACGGTCGAGCTCATCCAGCCGATCGCCATGGAAGAGGGACTCGGCTTCGCGATCCGTGAGGGTGGCCGCACCGTCGGTGCCGGTACCGTCACGAAGATCCTGAAGTAAGCACTTCACACCATCGATGCCCCCGGGAGCCACGTGCTCCCGGGGGCATCGTCGTCTCCGCGGGGGGCACGCCTCTAGGCAGCCGGCGCCGGCGTCGCCAGAATGTCCTCAGTGCGCTCCGCACGACATCGATCGAACAGGAGGGGGACGGCCATGGGGCTGGATGACATCGTGAAACAGGGCACGCAGTTTCTGGAGCAGAACAAGGACAAGATCGACGAGGTGATCCACTCGGACAAGGCCGAGGAGGTCAGCGACAACGTCCTCGACGCGTCCGCCGACGTCGTGAAGAAGCTCGCGCCCGACCAGTTCGACGCGAAGGTCGACGAGGTCCGCGACCAGGTCGACGGCGCGATCGGCACGTGAGCTGCGAGCGGGTCCGACGGGCCGGATGAAGGGGTGGATGCCGGGGCATCCACCCCTTCGTCGCACCGTGTCGAAAACGAGATCAAATCCGACTTGACGCTGGGGTGTGCACCCTCTAGCGTCAAAAGTGGTCAGTACGACGCCGGGGGGCTGAAAACCGACTGAATGAACTGTGGGGGTTCGTTCCGCCGCATCGCGCAGAGTCTGCGCGTGTGCACGGTGACAGGTTGTGGGGGCATGAGCGCTGCTCGTGGATATATGGGGGATGTTGTTCGGGGGACCCGAGCACACTCGTCGCGGTACGGGCTATCCGACCGCGTGCCTCTGGCTCCTGCCGGCGATGGACGATTCGCCGTCGATGTGGATGCCGGGGGGCGTCCTCATCGCGGTCGTCCGCGCCTGCGCGTCGTTCTGAACGCTGCGCCATCGCGTCGGGGGGACGCGGCGCGCTGAGACCCGGGGCGCGCGGTCGGGGGGTCGCGCGTCCCGCGGAGACCGGGAGGGGTGGGCTTTCCCCAAGGGCCCACCCCTCCCCTTTTTGTGTCTGCCGCGCACGGCGAGGGACCAGGGGAACGCGTGGCATCCCGGCGCGACACGCCCGGGTTTGCGACACGCCCGGCGGACACGTAGACTAGACCAGTTCCACATTCCTGCGTGCGCGTCAGCGACGTGCGGGATCACTGCCAGGGCAGTGCATAGGCGGCGCATCCTCTTCGGAAACGCGCAATGACCTAGGCCGCGGGCAGCAGAACAACACAATCCGATCTCTCCTGGAAACAGGATTCGCCCGCGTGCGCGCGAACGATCGGGACTGACATCAGAACAGTGGTGCGCAAGTGCCCGGCACAACCCTGTGCCATGTGCGTCCAATGCCCCCTGAGCGATCAGGGCAGGTACGACGCGAGAAAGAGAGTGAGCAGACAATGGCGGGACAGAAGATCCGCATTCGCCTGAAGTCGTATGACCACGAGGTCATCGACACGTCGGCGCGCAAGATCGTCGACACGGTGACCCGCGCAGGCGCCACCGTTGTGGGCCCCGTGCCCCTTCCGACCGAGAAGAACGTCGTGTGCGTCATCCGGTCGCCCCACAAGTACAAGGACAGCCGCGAGCACTTCGAGATGCGCACCCACAAGCGCCTGATCGACATCATCGACCCGACGCCCAAGGCCGTCGACTCGCTGATGCGTCTCGACCTCCCGGCCGACGTCAACATCGAGATCAAGCTCTGAGGTCCCGGTCATGGCACACATCAACGAAAAGGTTTCCAAGGGCCTGCTCGGCACGAAGCTCGGCATGACCCAGGTCTGGGACGAGAACGGCAAGCTTGTTCCCGTCACCGTCATCGAGGTGGCCCCCAACGTGGTCACCCAGGTGCGCACGCCCGAGCGTGACGGCTACAACGCCGTTCAGATCGCCTACGGCCAGATCGACCCCCGCAAGGTCAACAAGCCCCAGACGGCCCATTTCGAGGCCGCGGGCGTGACCCCCCGCCGCCACCTCACCGAGGTGCGCACCGCGGATGCCGCTGACTACTCACTCGGTCAGGAGCTCACCGTGGACGCCACCTTCGAGGCCGGCCAGCTGGTCGACGTCGTCGGCACCAGCAAGGGCAAGGGCACCGCGGGTGTCATGAAGCGTCACAACTTCAAGGGTGTCTCCGCCTCGCACGGTGCGCACCGCAACCACCGCAAGCCCGGCTCCATCGGCGCCTCGTCGACGCCGAGCCGCGTCTTCAAGGGCATGCGCATGGCCGGCCGTATGGGTGGCGAGCGCGTGACCGTCCTCAACCTCACGGTGCACGCCGTCGACGCCGAGAAGGGTCTGCTGCTCGTCAAGGGCGCCGTCCCCGGTGCGCGTGGCCGCATCGTCTACGTCCGCAACGCAGTGAAGGGTGCCTGATCATGGCTGACTCGACTCTCGCGCTCGACGTCCACAGCCCCAGTGGCAAGAAGGCCGGCTCGGTCGCCCTTCCCGCTGCGCTGTTCGACGTCAAGACGAACATCCCGCTGATCCACCAGGTCGTCGTCGCGCAGCTCGCGGCGGCTCGCCAGGGCACGCACTCGACCAAGCGTCGTGGCGAGGTCTCCGGTGCCGGCCGCAAGCCCTTCAAGCAGAAGGGCACGGGTAACGCCCGTCAGGGCTCCATCCGCGCGCCGCACATGACCGGTGGTGGCATCGTCCACGGTCCGAAGCCGCGCGACTACTCGCAGCGCACCCCCAAGAAGATGATCGCCGCCGCCCTCCTGGGCGCGCTGAGCGACCGTGCTCGCGGTGGTCGTCTGCACGTGGTGGACTCCTTCGGCATCGAGGGCGCCCCGTCGACCAAGGCCGCTGCGGCCGTCCTCGCCGAGCTCGCTCCGACCAAGAACGTCCTGGTCGTCATCGAGCGCGGTGACGAGCTGGCGGTCAAGAGCGTGCGCAACCTCGCGTACGTCCACGTCCTCAGCTTCGACCAGCTGAACGCCTACGACGTGCTCGTCTCCGACGACATCGTCTTCACCAAGGCCGCCTACGACGCGTTCGTCGCGTCCAAGAGCGCCACCACCGAGGAGGTCTCGGCATGAACGTCTCCGTCAACAAGGACCCGCGCGACATCATCCTGAAGCCGGTCGTCTCGGAGAAGAGCTACGGGCTCATCGACGAGGGCAAGTACACCTTCCTGGTGGACCCGCGCTCCTCGAAGACCGAGATCAAGCTCGCGATCGAGAAGATCTTCGGCGTCAAGGTCGCTGCGGTCAACACGCTCAACCGCGCGGGCAAGTCCCGCCGCACCCGCTTCGGCACCGGCAAGCGCAAGGACACCAAGCGCGCCATCGTCACGCTCAAGTCGGGCACCATCGACATCTTCACGGCCGTCGGCTGACAGCTGGGATAGAGGACAACCAACATGGCTATTCGCAAGTACAAGCCCACGACCCCGGGTCGCCGCGGTTCGTCGGTGGCCGACTTCGCCGAGATCACGCGATCGACGCCCGAGAAGTCGCTGCTCCGTCCGCTGTCGAAGACCGGTGGTCGCAACAACCAGGGGCGCATCACCACGCGTCACATCGGTGGCGGTCACAAGCGTCAGTACCGCGTCATCGACTTCCGTCGCAATGACAAGGACGGCGTCAACGCCAAGGTCGCGCACATCGAGTACGACCCCAACCGCACCGCGCGCATCGCGCTGCTGCACTACGTGGACGGCGAGAAGCGTTACATCCTCGCGCCGAACAAGCTGCAGCAGGGCGACATCGTCGAGTCCGGTGCGGGCGCTGACATCAAGCCGGGCAACAACCTGCCGCTGAAGAACATCCCCACCGGTACCGTGATCCACGCGATCGAGCTCCGCCCCGGCGGCGGCGCGAAGATGGCGCGTTCGGCCGGTGCGTCGGTGCGTCTCGTCGCCAAGGACGGCCCCTACGCGCAGCTTCGTCTGCCGTCGGGCGAGATCCGCAACGTCGACGCGCGTTGCCGTGCGACCATCGGCGAGGTCGGCAACGCCGAGCAGTCGAACATCAACTGGGGCAAGGCCGGCCGCAACCGCTGGAAGGGCATCCGCCCGACCGTCCGCGGTGTCGCGATGAACCCGGTCGACCACCCGCACGGTGGTGGTGAGGGCAAGACGTCCGGTGGACGTCACCCCGTTTCTCCTTGGGGCCAGGCTGAGGGTCGCACCCGCCACGCCAACAAGGAAAGCGACAAGTACATCGTCCGTCGTCGCAACGCCGGCAAGAAGCGCAAGTAGGAGTAGAGGAAGATGCCTCGCAGCCTGAAGAAGGGCCCCTTCGTCGACGAGCACCTGCTTCGCAAGGTCGTCTCGCAGAACGATGCCGGCACCAAGAACGTCATCAAGACCTGGTCGCGCCGTTCGATGATCATCCCCGCCATGCTGGGACACACCATCGCGGTGCACGACGGACGCAAGCACATCCCCGTGTTCGTGTCCGAGACCATGGTCGGTCACAAGCTGGGCGAGTTCGCGCCCACCCGCACCTTCCGCGGCCACGAGAAGGACGACAAGAAGGGTCGCCGCCGCTGACGCGGTGGCGTTCCAGAGAGGACTAGAGGAGGAGAGAAATGGTGGAATCCATCGCACGCGTGAAGCACATCCGCGTGACCCCTCAGAAGGCTCGTCGTGTCGTCGCGCTGATCAAGGGAAAGCAGGCTCAGGAGGCCCTGGCCATCCTGAAGTTCGCCCCGCAGGCTGCCAGTGAGCCGATTTACAAGCTCGTGGAGTCGGCGATCGCCAACGCCCGGGTGAAGGCCGACAAGGACAGCGAGTTCCTGGACGAGCAGGACCTGTACGTGGCCAACGCGTACGTGGACGAGGGGTCGACGCTCAAGCGTTTCCGTCCCCGCGCCCAGGGTCGCGCCTTCCAGATCAAGAAGCGCACGAGCCACATCACCATCCAGCTCGCGACCCCCGAGGTTGCCGAGACCAGCAAGAAGGCGAGCAAGTAATGGGACAGAAGGTCAACCCCTACGGCTTCCGCCTCGGCATCACCACGGACCACGTGTCGCGTTGGTTCTCCGACTCCACGAAGCCGGGCCAGCGTTACGCCGACTACGTGGCCGAGGACATCAAGATCCGCAAGCTCCTCCAGACGCAGCTGGACCGCGCCGGCGTGAGCGGGATCGAGATCGAGCGCACGCGTGACCGTGTCCGCGTCGACATCCACACCGCCCGCCCCGGCATCGTCATCGGACGCCGCGGCGCCGAGGCCGAGCGCATCCGCGCCGACCTCGAGAAGCTCACGGGCAAGCAGATCCAGCTGAACATCCTCGAGGTCAAGAACCCCGAGGCCGACGCTCAGCTGGTCGCCCAGGGCATCGCCGAGCAGCTCTCCGCCCGCGTGGCCTTCCGCCGCGCGATGCGCAAGGGTCTGCAGGGCGCCCAGCGCGCCGGCGCCAAGGGCATCCGCATCCAGGTCTCGGGCCGCCTCGGCGGCGCCGAGATGAGCCGCTCGGAGTTCTACCGCGAGGGTCGTGTCCCGCTGCACACGCTGCGCGCGAACATCGACTACGGCTTCTACGAGGCCAAGACCACCTTCGGCCGCATCGGTGTGAAGGTCTGGATCTACAAGGGCGACCTCACCAACAAGGAGCTCGCTCGCGAGCAGGCCAACGCGCCGAAGGCGCCTCGCGGTCGTGACGACCGTGGTGGCGACCGTCGTCGCGCGCCCCGCAACGAGGCGCCCGTCGCAGAAGGAGCATCGGCATAATGCTTATTCCCCGTAAGGTCAAGTACCGCAAGCAGCACCACCCGGGGCGCTCGGGCCAGGCCACCGGCGGCACGAAGGTCTCCTTCGGCGAGTTCGGCATCCAGGCCATCACCCCCGCGTATGTGACCAACCGTCAGATCGAGTCCGCTCGTATCGCGATGACCCGTCACATCAAGCGTGGCGGCAAGGTGTGGATCAACATCTACCCCGACCGTCCGCTCACCAAGAAGCCGGCCGAAACCCGCATGGGTTCCGGTAAGGGTTCGCCGGAGTGGTGGGTCGCCAACGTCAAGCCGGGTCGCGTCCTGTTCGAGGTCGCGGGCGTCAACGAGCAGCTCGCTCGCGAGGCGCTCACCCGTGCAATCCACAAGCTGCCCCTGAAGGCACGCATCATCAAGCGCGAGGAGGGCGACGCGTAATGGCCGTCGGAACCAAGACGCTCGCTCCGAGCGAGCTGGACACGTTCGAGGACCAGCGCCTCGTCGAAGAGCTGCGCAA
Source organism: Microbacterium sp. AG790 (assembly GCF_003634765.1). Taxonomy (NCBI): domain Bacteria; kingdom Bacillati; phylum Actinomycetota; class Actinomycetes; order Micrococcales; family Microbacteriaceae; genus Microbacterium; species Microbacterium sp. AG790. Next base: position 51,718 of record NZ_RBWZ01000007.1, on the reverse strand, counting down.
GGCCAAGGAAGAGCTGTTCAACCTGCGCTTCCAGTCGGCCACCGGCCAGCTCGAGAGCCACGGCCGCATCCGCGCGGTCAAGCGCGACATCGCGCGGCTCTACACCGTGATCCGCGAGCGCGAGCTGGGCATCCGTGCCACGCCCGCGCCCGTCGAGGTCGCGTCCAAGGCGAAGAAGACGAAGGCCAAGAAGGCGGATGACGCTGCCGAGGCCACGAAGGAAGAGGCCGAGTGATGGCTGAGACCACCGAGAAGAAGGCCGCCAAGAAGGCGCCGGCCGCCGAGGCCGTCGTTCAGGCGCCCGCTGCCGGTCACGAGTCGGCCGCTCACGACGTGCGCGACGCGGACGCCCGTGGCTACCGCAAGTCGCGTCGCGGCTACGTCGTCAGCGACAAGATGGACAAGACGATCGTCGTCGAGGTCGAGGACCGCGTGAAGCACCCGCTCTACGGCAAGGTCATCCGTCGCACGTCGAAGGTCAAGGCCCACGACGAGCAGAACAGCGCCGGCATCGGCGACCTCGTGCTGATCAACGAGACCCGGCCGCTCAGCGCCACCAAGCGGTGGCGTCTGGTCGAGATCCTCGAGAAGGCGAAGTAAGAAATGATCCAGACTGAGTCCCGCCTCAAGGTCGCCGACAACACCGGCGCCAAGGAGCTGCTCACGATCCGTGTGCTCGGCGGCTCCAACCGCCGTTACGCCGGTCTCGGCGACATCATCGTCGCGACCGTCAAGGACGCGATCCCCGGCGGCAACGTCAAGAAGGGCGATGTGGTCAAGGCCGTCATCGTCCGCACCAAGAAGGAGGTCCGTCGTCCCGACGGCTCCTACATCAAGTTCGACGAGAACGCCGCCGTCATCCTGAAGAACGACGGGGAGCCCCGCGGCACCCGTATCTTCGGACCGGTCGGTCGTGAGCTTCGTGACAAGAAGTTCATGAAGATCGTGTCGCTCGCACCGGAGGTGATCTGACCCTCATGGCCAAGATCAAGAAGGGTGACCTGGTTCAGGTCATCACTGGCAAGAAGCAGGACAAGGGCGGCGACCGCGGCAAGCAGGGCAAGGTTCTCGACGTTCTCGTCGAGCAGAACCGCGTCATCGTCGAGGGCGTCAACTACGTCACGAAGCACAACCGCGTGGGCCAGTCCCAGCGCGGCACCAAGACGGGCGGCATCGAGACGATGGAAGCCCCGATCCACATCTCCAACGTCGCCCTCGTCGACCCCTCGACCAAGAAGCCGACCAAGGTCGGTCACCGTGTCGAGGAGCAGACGAAGGATGGCGTGAAGCGCACCGTCCGCGTGCGCTACGCGAAGAAGAGCGGCAAGGACCTCTGAACATGAGCAGCACCACTGCCGCGGCGGCTGGCAAGATCCAGCCCCGCCTGAAGCAGAAGTACCAGGGCGAGATCAAGAAGGCCCTGCAGGACGAGTTCGGCTACGCCAACGTCATGCAGATCCCCGGGATCGTCAAGGTCGTCGTGAACACCGGTGTCGGCGAGGCAGCTCGCGACTCCAAGGTGATCGACGGTGCGGTCGACGACCTCACCAAGATCACCGGCCAGAAGCCGGTCGTCACGAAGGCCCGCAAGTCCATCGCGCAGTTCAAGCTGCGCGAGGGCCAGGCCATCGGTGCGCACGTCACCCTCCGCGGTGACCGTGCCTGGGAGTTCCTGGACCGTCTCGTCAACCTCGCCCTGCCGCGTATCCGCGACTTCCGCGGCCTGTCGCCCAAGCAGTTCGACGGTCACGGCAACTACACGTTCGGTCTGCAGGAGCAGTCGGTCTTCCACGAGATCAACCAGGACAAGATCGACCGCGTCCGCGGCTTCGACATCACGATCGTCACCACGGCGAAGACGGATGACGAGGGCCGGTCGCTGCTGCGCCAGCTGGGCTTCCCGTTCAAGACGGACGAGAACCAGGCCTGACACCCCCCGACCTCTCCGGTCGGTCCATCAAGAAGGTCGGCTGTCGTGTAACGGCATCCGAAACCGCTGAACAAAGGAAACCAAGAAATGACGATGACAGACCCGGTCGCTGACATGCTGACCCGTCTGCGCAACGCGAACTCGGCGCACCACGACTCCGTGTCGCTGCCGAGCTCGAAGCTCAAGACCCACATCGCCGAGATCCTCCAGCAGGAGGGCTACATCTCCGGCTGGGAGGTCTCCGACGCCCGCGTCGGCCAGACCCTCACCCTCACGCTGAAGTACGGCCCGAACCGCGAGCGGTCGATCGCCGGCATCAAGCGCGTGTCGAAGCCGGGTCTGCGCGTGTACGCACGCTCGACCGAGATCCCCAAGGTTCTCGGCGGCCTGGGCGTCGCGATCCTGTCCACCTCCTCCGGTCTTCTCACCGACCGTCAGGCAGAGCAGAAGGGCGTGGGTGGGGAAGTCCTCGCCTACGTGTGGTGATCTGACATGTCGCGTATTGGACGTCTTCCCATCGACATCCCCGCCGGCGTGACCGTTTCGGTCGACGGCCAGGATGTCACGGTCACGGGCCCGAAGGGCGAGCTCGCGCTCTCCGTCGCCAAGCCCATCGAGGTCAAGGTCGAGGAGAACCAGGTTCTGGTCTCGCGTCCCGACGACGAGCGCGAGTCGCGTTCGCTGCACGGACTGACCCGTACCCTCATCAACAACAACATCATCGGCGTCACCCAGGGCTACACCAAGGGCCTCGAGGTCGTCGGCACCGGTTACCGTGTCGCGCAGAAGGGAACGGCGGTCGAGTTCGCTCTCGGCTTCTCGCACCCGGTTCTCGTCGAGGCACCGGCCGGCATCACGCTGACCGTGGAGGGCAACAACAAGCTCACCGTCAGCGGCATCTCGAAGCAGGCCGTCGGTGAGGCCGCTGCGAACATCCGCAAGATCCGCAAGCCCGAGCCGTACAAGGGCAAGGGTGTGCGGTACGCCGGCGAGGTCGTTCGCCGCAAGGCCGGAAAGAGTGGTAAGTAATCATGGCTGTCAAGTCGAAGAGCGACGCGCGTTCGCGTCGTCACCTGCGCCTTCGCAAGAAGGTCGTGGGCACCGAGGCGCGTCCGCGCCTTGTCGTCACCCGTTCGGCCCGCCACGTCTTCGTCCAGCTCGTGGACGACAGCAAGGGCGTGACCGTCGCGTCGGCGTCGACCCTCGAGTCCGACCTGCGCACGTTCGACGGTGACAAGACGGCGAAGGCCCGCAAGGTCGGCGAGCTCGTCGCCGAGCGGGCCAAGGCGGCCGGCTTCTCGGACGTCGTGTTCGACCGCGGTGGCAACCGCTACGCGGGCCGTGTCGCAGCGATCGCCGAGGGCGCCCGCGAGGGAGGTCTGAACCTGTGAGCGATGCAACTACTCAGAATGTGGAGAACGAAGTGACCGAGCAGGCTGCGGCCACCGCTCCCGTCGAGCGCGAGGCCCGCGAGCCCCGTCGCGGCGGTCGCGAGCGCAACCCCAACCGCGACCGTGGTTCGCGCGACGCCGAGAAGAGCCAGTTCCTCGAGCGCGTCGTGACGATCAACCGCGTGTCGAAGGTCGTCAAGGGCGGTCGCCGCTTCAGCTTCACGGCGCTCGTCGTCGTGGGTGACGGCAACGGTCTCGTCGGCGTCGGCTACGGCAAGGCGCGTGAGGTCCCCCTCGCCATCTCCAAGGGTGTCGAAGAGGCCAAGCGCAACTTCTTCCGCGTGCCCCGCACCGGCTCCTCCATCCCGCACCCGGTGCAGGGTGAGGCCGCTGCCGGTGTCGTGCTCCTGCGTCCGGCCGCCGCCGGTACCGGTGTCATCGCCGGTGGCCCGGTGCGCGCCGTGCTCGAGTGCGCCGGTATCCACGACGTGCTCTCCAAGTCGCTCGGTTCGTCGAACACGATCAACATCGTGCACGCGACCGTCCAGGCGCTGAAGCAGCTCGAGGAGCCTCGTGCGGTCGCCGCTCGTCGCGGTCTCGACTTCGACCAGGTGGCTCCGGCCCGTCTGATCCGTGCCGAGGCTGACGCCGCGGCCGCTGCGAAGGTAGGTGCCTGATGGCCGCGCGTCTCAAGGTGACCCAGGTCAAGTCCAAGGTGAGCGAGAAGCAGAACCAGCGTGACACGCTGCGTTCGCTCGGCCTGAAGCGGATCGGCGACTCGGTCGTCCGTCCCGACGACGCGCAGACGCGCGGCTACGTCAAGGCTGTCGCCCACCTCGTCAAGGTTGAGGAGATCGACTGATGGCCGAGAAGGCTGAGAAGGCGACCGAAGAGGTCGCTGTGAAGAACACCGAGAAGAAGGCCGCCGCCAAGCCGGCTGCCAAGAAGACCGCCGAGAAGCCGGCCGCGAAGAAGGCTCCCGCCAAGAAGGCGGCTGCCGAGGTGTCGCGCCCCGGTGTGCTCAAGGTCCACCACCTGCGTCCGGTCCCGGGCTCCAACACCGCGAAGACCCGTGTCGGTCGCGGTGAGGGCTCGAAGGGCAAGACCGCCGGTCGTGGCACCAAGGGTACGAAGGCCCGCTACCAGGTGAAGGTCGGCTTCGAGGGCGGCCAGATGCCGCTGCACATGCGTACGCCGAAGCTGCGCGGGTTCAAGAACCCGTTCCGCGTCGAGTACCAGGTGGTCAACCTCGACAAGCTGGCTGAGCTGTACCCGGCCGGTGGCGATGTCACCGTCAGCGACCTCGTCGCCAAGGGCGCCGTGCGCAAGAACGAGAAGGTCAAGGTGCTCGGCACCGGCGACATCTCGGTCAAGCTCACCGTCGCCGTCGACAAGGTCTCGGGTTCGGCCGAGCAGAAGATCGTCGCCGCAGGCGGTTCGGTCAAGTAATTCCACGGCAGGGGCCGGAGGCGAGCCTCCGGCCCCTGTTGCCGTACTCTGGAAGCGGTGTCCTCGGACCCGCATCGAGACACCGGTCAGCTCTCTGGAGGAAATCCCCTTGTTCAGCGCCGTCAGCGCCATCGCGCGGGTCTTCCGCACCCCGGATCTCCGGCGGAAGATCTTCTTCACCCTCGCGATCATCGCCATCTATCGCCTTGGCGCGCACGTTCCGGCGCCCTTCGTGAGCTTCCCGAACGTGCAGTCCTGCCTGCAGCAGACCGGTTCCGCGAGTGAGGGTCTGCTCTCGCTGGTCAACTTGTTCTCCGGCGGTGCGCTGCTCCAGCTGTCGATCTTCGCCCTGGGCGTCATGCCCTACATCACGGCGACGATCATCGTGCAGCTGCTGCGCGTGGTCATCCCGCACTTCGAGGCGCTGTACAAGGAGGGCCAGTCCGGCCAGGCGCGGCTGACGCAGTACACGCGCTACCTCACGATCGCCCTCGCGCTGCTGCAGTCCACGACACTTGTCACCGTGGCGCGCTCGGGCCAGCTGTTCGGCACGACCGGCATCGCCGAGTGCAACGCTCTGCTGACCAACGATGTGTGGTGGGCCCAGCTGCTGATGATCATCACGCTGACCGCCGGCACCGGGCTCATCATGTGGTTCGCCGAGCTCGTCACCGAGCGTGGTGTGGGCAACGGCATGTCCATCCTCATCTTCACCTCGATCGCGGCGCAGTTCCCGGCGGCCATGTGGGCCATCGCCACGTCGCGCGGTTTCGAGGTCTTCCTCCTCGTGCTGGCCGTCGGCATCGTCGTCGTCGCTCTCGTCGTGTTCGTCGAGCAGTCGCAGCGACGCATTCCGGTGCAGTACGCGAAGCGTATGGTCGGTCGCCGCACGCTGGGCGGCACCAACACGTACATCCCGATCAAGGTGAACATGGCGGGTGTCGTTCCGGTCATCTTCGCCTCGTCGTTGCTGTACATCCCGGCTCTCATCGCCCAGTTCAACCAGACGCCGGACGCCAACGGCAACATTCCGGGCTGGGTGACCTGGATCCAGCAGTACCTCACCAAGGGCGATCACCCGCTCTACATGCTGCTGTACTTCCTGCTCATCGTCGGGTTCACCTACTTCTACGTCGCGATCACCTTCAACCCCGTCGAGGTCGCCGACAACATGAAGAAGTACGGCGGGTTCATCCCCGGCATCCGTGCCGGTCGTCCCACGGCCGAATACCTCGACTACGTGTTGACGCGCATCACGTTGCCCGGCTCGATCTACCTCGGTCTCATCGCCCTGCTGCCGCTGGTGGCGCTCGCGACGGTCAGCGCCAACCAGAACTTCCCGTTCGGCGGCGCCTCGATCCTCATCATCGTCGGTGTGGGTCTGGAAACCGTGAAGCAGATCGACGCCCAGCTGCAGCAGCGTCACTATGAAGGGCTCCTGCGATGACCGCCGCGCGTCTGCTCATCATCGGACCCCAGGGCTCCGGCAAGGGCACGCAGGGCGTGCGCGTCGCCGACGCTCTCGGCATCCCTGCCGTCTCGACGGGGGACGTCTTCCGCGCCAACGTCAAGGAAGGCACCGAGCTCGGCCTGAAGGTCAAGGCGATCATCGACGCCGGCGACCTCGTGCCGGACACCCTGACGGGGGAGATCGTGCGCGATCGGCTCGCCCAGGCGGATGCCGCCAACGGCTTCCTGCTGGACGGCTACCCGCGCAACCTCGGCCAGGTCGGCGACCTCGACGGCTTCCTCGATGAGCGGGGCGAGCCGCTCACGGCGGTGATCGAGTTGGTCGTGCCGCGCGACGAGTCCATCCAGCGCCTGTCGCTGCGGGCGACCGAGCAGGGCCGTGCCGACGACAACGCCGAATCGATCGCGAAGCGTCTGGCCATCTACGAGTCCGAGACGGCGCCGATCCTCGATGTCTACCGCGAGCGGGGCATCGTCGATCAGATCGACGGCGTCGGGTCGCTGGACGAGGTCTACGCGCGGATTCAGGCCGCCTTGGCAGCTCGCGGCATCGCAGCCTCCTGATGGGACTTCGTCGCTCCTTGTACAAGACCCCGGCGCAGCTACGCTCGATGGTCGAGCCGGGCCTGATCACGGCGGCCGCGCTGGATGCCGTGCGTGCACTGATCGCCCCGGGCGTGACCACGGCTGAGCTGGATGCCGCGGCATCCGAGGTCATCCTCGCCCGCGGTGCCGAGTCGAACTTCCAGCTCGTGCGCGGATACCGCCACACGACCTGTATCTCGGTCAACGACCAGGTCGTCCACGGCATCCCGGGGGAGCGGGCGCTCGAGCCGGGCGACATCGTCTCGATCGATGCGGGTGCGCAGTTCAAGGGGTGGAATGGCGACTCCGCCATCACCGTCGTCGTTCCCGGCGGGGATCCGGCCGTACGGGCATCGCGCGAGCGGCTCTCGCAGGTGACCGAAGGGTCGCTCTGGGCGGGCGTGGCCGCACTGGCGTCGGCGTCGCGCGTCGGCGAGATCGGTGACGCGGTGCAGGGCTACATCGAGCGGTCGGGGGAGAGCTACGGCATCCTTCGCGACTACGTCGGCCACGGCATCGGCCGCCGCATGCACGAGGGCCCGACGATCTTCAACTACCGGGTGTCCGACCTCGGCCCCGCGGTGCGTCCCGGTCTGTGCGTCGCGATCGAGCCGATGATCACCGCCGGCTCCGAGGAGACCTTCGTCGAGGACGACGATTGGACGGTCACCACCGTCGACGGCAGCGACGGCAGTCACTGGGAGCACAGCGTCGCCGTGCACGAGAACGGCATCTGGGTGCTGACCGCTGCCGACGGCGGCGCGGCGGGCCTCGCCCCGTTCGGCGTCACACCCACCCCCATCGCCTGAGCTGTCCTCCCCGCGAACCGCCATCCTTCGCGCGAGCCGACATCATCCTCCGCGCCGCAGCATGTCGGTTCGGTGCCGCAGTAGCGGCTCGCGGGGTGCGTGAAGGCTCCTCCCCAGGCCACCCCACGCCGAGTCGTGCGCTGGGGCACGGCCGACGTCGCGACGGCAGCCCACCTCGGCGCGCGCCTGCGCGCGTTCGGCATCCATGCGCGACGCTGACGAGTCACGCCGAGCCGCTACGAACGTGCCGAACCGACGCGAAAGGGCGCGCGAGGACATGGCGGCTCGCGGAAGAGATAGCGGTTCGGCGCGGAGGAGGGGGGCGAAGTCACGGCTTTCACGGGCAACGCATAAGACCGTGTGAGCCACAATGGTAGAACGGCGGCGACAGCCGCACATCGGAGAGGCATCGAGGTTATGGCGCAGGCAGCAGCGGGTAAGAGGAACTGGTTCGCGATCTGGGTGAGCGTGGCGGCCGTCGTCGTGGTCGCGCTGGTCATCGGCCTTGTCGTGTGGATGAACAACATCAGCTCCGGACCCGGCGCGCAGCCTTCGTCGAGCAACATCAACACCGATACCGGTGCGATCTCCTTCGGCAGCGGCCCCGACGTCGTCGACACCTACGTCGACTTCATGTGCCCGATCTGCAACCAGTTCGAGAAGACCGAGGGCGAGACGATCAAGCAGCTCGTCTCCGACAACAAGATCACCCTCAACATCCACCCCGTGTCCATCCTCGACCGGGCGTCGCAGGGAACGAAGTTCTCCAGCCGCTCGGCCAGTGCGATGTTCGCCGTCGCCGAGGCGGACCCCGCCAACGCCTACGCGTTCATGGAGGCGATGTTCCAGAACCAGCCGCAGGAGAGCTCGCCCGGTCTCTCGGACGACCAGATCGTCTCGATCGCCAAGGGCGCGGGCGTCAACGTCACGAGTGATCTCGAGAAGGCGATCACCTCGGGCAAGTACATCAAGTTCGTCCAGGCGCACGGTCTGCCCGACGGCGCCAAGGGGACACCGACGCTGGTGGTGAACGGTACTTTCGTGAACGTCACCTTCAACCCGCAGACGGACATCGTCGCCAACCTCAAGGGCTGACGACGTGATGCGCGTCTGAGACGAGCGAGAGGGCCGCGCGGCAGTTTGCCGTGCGGCCCTCTATCACGTACACTGGATCTTTGGTGCCTTGCGCCTTTATTGGCGTGTCGCCGCACCACATCCCACTCACCGCAGACCGACCGGTCTGCACAAGCGTCAGCGAGGCTATGGCTAAGAAAGACGGTGTCATCGAAATCGAGGGCGTCGTGTCAGAAGCGCTGCCCAACGCGATGTTCCGCGTTGAGCTCACCAACGGACACAAGGTACTCGCCACGATCTCCGGCAAGATGCGGCAGAACTACATCCGCATCATCCCCGAAGACCGCGTCGTCGTGGAGCTCTCGCCCTACGACCTCACGCGCGGTCGCATCGTCTACCGCTACCGCTAGACCGGTCGAGAAGTAACGAGCGGGCGGATGCCGCGGCATCCCGTCCGACTCGAAGACAGCGAACAGGAAAATCATGAAGGTCAACCCCTCCGTCAAGCCCATCTGCGACCACTGCAAGGTCATCCGTCGCCACGGTCGCGTCATGGTGATCTGCAAGTCGAACCCGCGTCACAAGCAGCGCCAGGGCTGAGTCGCTCGCGGCTCGAGGACGCGTGAGGCCCGCAGGGCCGAGCCGACACCTCACGACGAAGACACAACTCAATACGCACACAGGCAGGATCAGAACCTCTTCGGAGGGGACACCTCGGGGCGGAGGCCCGGGCACCGATCCTGCTCCACACCTCCACTACTCCTAGGAGAACCGCATGGCACGTCTTGCCGGCGTTGACATCCCGCGTGACAAGCGCGTGGTGATCGCCCTCACGTACATCTACGGCATCGGCCGTACCCGTTCGGTCGAGATCCTCACGGCCACCGAGATCGACGAGTCGATCCGCGTCAAGGACCTCACCGACGACCAGCTGGTCGCACTGCGCGACCACATCGAAGGCAACTACAAGGTGGAGGGTGACCTTCGCCGCGAGGTCGCCGCCGACATCCGCCGCAAGGTCGAGATCGGCTCGTACGAGGGTCTGCGTCACCGCCGCGGCCTTCCGGTGCGCGGTCAGCGCACCAAGACCAACGCGCGTACCCGCAAGGGCCCGAAGCGCACCGTCGCCGGCAAGAAGAAGGCCGGCCGCAAGTAAGCGCGGCCCCCCCGGTACAGGTTTAGGAGAACAGACACATGGCACAGGCCAAGACTGCTGCGCGCAAGCCGCGTCGCAAGGAAAAGAAGAACATCGCGCTGGGCCAGGCCCACATCAAGTCGACGTTCAACAACACGATCGTTTCGATCACCGACCCCTCGGGCGCCGTCATCAGCTGGGCGTCCTCGGGTGGAGTGGGCTTCAAGGGCTCGCGCAAGTCGACCCCGTACGCCGCCGGCATGGCCGCCGAGTCGGCTGCCCGCCAGGCCGCCGAGCACGGTGTCAAGAAGGTCGACGTCTTCGTGAAGGGCCCGGGTTCGGGCCGCGAGACCGCGATCCGCTCGCTGCAGGCCGCCGGCCTCGAGGTGGGGTCGATCTCCGACGTCACCCCGCAGGCGCACAACGGCTGCCGCCCGCCGAAGCGTCGCCGCGTCTGACTTCCGGGCCGGGTGCCCCCGTGTGACGGGCGGCACCCGGCATCCGTCGTCTTTGAAAACTCAACACCTCTTGCAATCGCACGTGTCATATAGCGGGCACGTGACGGAAAGGAACACATAGTGCTCATTGCACAGCGTCCCACTCTGACCGAGGAGAAGATCGGCGAGTTCCGCAGCCGCTTCGTCATCGAGCCGCTGGAGCCCGGCTTCGGCTACACGATCGGCAACGCGCTGCGCCGCAGCCTGCTGTCCTCGATCCCCGGCGCGGCTGTCACCAGCATCCGCATCGACGGCGTGCTGCACGAGTTCAGCACCATCCCGGGCGTGAAGGAGGATGTCACCGAGATCATCCTCAACATCAAGCAGCTGGTCGTCTCCTCGGAGCGCGACGAGCCGATCACCGCGTACCTGCGCAAGACCGGCGCCGGTGAGGTCACCGCTGCCGACATCTCCGCTCCGGCGGGTGTCGAGGTGCACAACCCCGAGCTGGTCATCGCGACGCTCAACGACTCGGCGAAGTTCGAGCTGGAGCTCACGATCGAGCGCGGCCGCGGCTACGTGTCGGCCACGCAGAACCGCAACGAGTACGCCGAGGCGGGTCAGATCCCGATCGACTCGATCTACTCGCCCGTCCTGAAGGTCTCATACCGCGTCGACGCGACCCGTGCCGGTGAGCGCACCGACTTCGACAAGCTCGTCCTGGACGTCGAGGCCAAGGCGTCGATCTCCCCGCGGGATGCCGTCGCGTCGGCCGGTCGCACGCTCACCGAGCTGTTCGGTCTCGCCCGCGAGCTGAACGTCGAGGCCGAGGGCATCGAGATCGGCCCCGCGCCGGTCGCCGAGGTTCTCACCAACGAGCTGTCGATGCCGATCGAGGACCTCGATCTGTCGGTGCGTTCGTACAACTGCCTCAAGCGTGAGGGCATCAACACGGTGTCCGAGCTGGTCGCCCTCTCCGAGACGCAGCTGATGAACATCCGCAACTTCGGTCAGAAGTCGGTCGACGAGGTGCGCGACAAGCTCGTCTCCCTCGGCCTGTCGCTGAAGGACTCGGTCCCCGGGTTCGACGGTGCGCACTTCTACGGCGGCTACGACGACGAGGCCCTCTGAGCCTCGGCGCTCGGAACGGCAAGACCTTCTGCGCGCACCGGCCCCGACCGGTTCGCTGACCTTTTCCCTCTGGAGTAACTGACATGCCCAAGCCCACCAAGGGTCCCCGCCTCGGAGGCGGCCCCGCCCACGAGCGTCTGCTGCTGGCCAACCTGGCCTCGGCGCTGTTCACCCACAAGTCGATCACGACGACCGAGACCAAGGCCAAGCGCCTGCGTCCGCTCGCCGAGCGCATGGTCACCTTCGCCAAGCGCGGCGACCTGCACGCTCGCCGCCGCGTGCTGTCCGTGCTCGGCAACAAGGACGCCGTCCACGAGCTGTTCGCCGAGATCGCGCCGCTGGTCGCCGAGCGTGAGGGCGGTTACACCCGCATCACGAAGATCGGCAACCGCAAGGGCGACAACGCGCCCATGGCCGTGATCGAGCTCGTCCTCGAGCCGGTCAACCCGAAGCCGAAGTCGACCAAGAAGGCGGCTGCGGCCGCTCCGGTCGCTGCCCCGGCCAAGGACGAGGACGCCGCTGACGAGGTCGCCACGGACGCCGTCGCTGAGGCCGATGAGGCTCAGGACGCCGCTGACGAGGTCGCCACGAACGACGCCGCCTCCGCGGGCGCCGAGTCGCCCGAGGAGGGCGCGGTCGCTGAGGCTGCGGCCGAGGACGCCGCGAAGTAGGCAGGCTGTCTTTCGAGAAGGCCCGTACCCGACAGGGGTGCGGGCCTTCTCGCTGTGTGTCCGGTCCGGCTCTCCCCGCGCGCAGCCGGCACGTCGCAGCTACAGTGGCGTGGGTGAGTGAACTGTCTCTGAGTGAGCGCATCGACGAGTTCCGACGTCGCGCGGGCTCCGACCGTGGCCCTGTGCTGCCGCGGCACCCGGAGGTCGCGTCGTGGCGTACCGCGACGGTGGAGGACATCGATGCGATCCACGCCGTGATGGTGGCGGCCGATCGCGTCGACCACCCGACGTGGACCACGCCGCGCGAGGACGTCGCGGACACGTTCGATCTTGCGCACATCGACCACTCCCGCGACACGGTGCTGGCGCTGGATGCCGCGGGCGAGGTGATCGCCTTCGGAAGCTCGTTCTTGCACCCGTCGCGTGAGGGCGCCCTGAACGTGCACCTGTCGGGTGCCGTGCTGCCTTCGCTCTGGCGCCGCGGCATCGGACGTGCCGTGTTCGGCTGGCAGTACGCGCGCGGCCTCGAGCAGCTCGCGGAGGCCGCCCGCGCCCTGCCTGATGCGCAGGATGTCGAAGGGACCGCTCAGCTGCGGGTGTACGCGGAGGAGTCCAACGTCGGCAACCAGCGACTCGCCGAGTCGGCGGGTCTGGCCGCGGAACGCTGGTTCGCGACGATGCTGCGCGACCTGTCGGCCGGCGCGCCCGAGGTGACGCTGCCGGAGGCCGCCCGCGAGAGCGGGATGCGCCTCGTCGCGTACACGCACGATCGCGACGAGGCCGCCCGCCTCGCGCGCAACGATGCCTTCCGTGACCACTGGGGGAGCCTGCCGAGCCCGCCCGAGTCGTGGGCGAAGTTCGTGGGCGGGGAGTTCTTCCGTGCCGATCTGTCTCGGCTGGTCGTCGGGCCCGACGGTGCCATCGCGGCGTTCTGCCTCGCGTCGGTGAACGAAGACGACTGGGCGAGTCTGGGTGCCTCGAACTCGTACATCGACCTCATCGGTGTCGTTCGTGCGCACCGCCGACGGGGGCTGGCTCCCGCCGTCGTCGCGGCGACGCTGGGGGCGATGGCGGACGCGGGGTTGGAGAAGGCGGTGCTGGACGTCGACACGGCGAGCCCGACGGGCGCCGACGCCCTGTACGAAGGGCTGGGCTTCGTGGCGGACGAACGGTCCGTCGCCCTGGTGGCGCACATCTGACGCGGGCAGCGCTCCCGCCGGCGGCGTGAAGCGGCTCAGGAGGGCGGCACGGGGGCGAGCGCCCGGGTCGTGGCCCAGCGGATCAGCTGCACCTGATACCGCGTCTGTGCGCGCTGGTTCGCCACGGCATCCACGGCGTGGGTGACGGTGTCGGCGTAGATGCGCCCACCGGTCTCACCCGGGTGGATGCCGTCGCCGGCCAGCACATCGGTGTGCGGCGCGATCGCGCCGGACCAGTCGGCGATGACGACGCCGGGGTGGCTTGCCGCGAACGCGGTCAGCTCGGCGTTGACGCCGGGGATCCAGTCACGAGGAGCGAACGCGGTGACCAGTACGAGCGTGCGTTCGCGGCCGACGCGGTCGTAGATGTCCTGGAGAGCCTGCGTGTCGACGGGACCGTTGGTGCCGAGGCCCACGACGACGTAGTCGCGCAGGGCGCCCTGATCGGAGAGCCGGTCGATGATCTTGCTGCCAGCCCACATCGAGCGCGACACCTCGGCGTCGATCTGCACGCCCGGCAGCTCGTCGAGAAGCCCGCCGGCCGAGGCGAGCATCACCGAGTCGCCGACGGCGGTCACCCGGTCGCCGCTCACGGTGACGGGCGCCGGGGGCAGCGGTTCGCCGTCGGGGCCCTCGGTCGCTGTGGGGGTCGGCGTCGGCACGGGGGCATCGGTGCTCTCCGACGGCGGGGTGGGGGCGGCGGATGCCGCGTCGAGCGCGCGCTGGCCCGCCTCGACCACCGCCTGGCTCGAGCTGACCTGCGGTGACGCGGCGACAGCGGCGGTCGTGCCGCCGAGCACGAGCGCCCCGACGCCCACGGTCGCAATCGCCCCGAAGCGCCGTGACGGCGTCGAGTGCAGGCGCGCCCACAGTGCCCGCCCGGCTCCCCGGAAGCCGAGGCGGCGTACGGGCCGTTCGAGCAGGCGGTACGAGGCTGCGGAGACGGCCAGTGTGAGGGCGGCGGCGGCGAGCCCGACGGCGAGCGGGACGGTCTGCTCGACGAAGGCACCGGTCGTCGCCAGGGCGAGCAGCACGACGACGGGCCAGTGCCACAGGTAGATGCCGTAGGAGCGTTCGCCGATCCAGCGCAGCGGTGCGACGTCGAGAGCGCGCCCGAACCATGAGCCGGCGTGCGTCGCCGCCGCGATCGCGACCGCGGTCAGCACGCTCGCGACCGCCGGGACGAGCGGGTACTGCTCCGCGCCCCCCGGGACGGCGCCGACGACGACGATGCCGATCACGCTCGTGGCGCCGATGACGGCGGTCCAGGCGGGAACGACGCCGCCGATCGATTCGCGCGCCGACGCACTCCAGGCGGTGCGTCCGGCCAGGGCGAAGGCCAGCGCCACGCCGATCAGCAGGCCGAAGGCGTGTGTGTCGGTGCCGTAGTACGCGCGCGTCAGGTCGACCGCTGCCGACCCCGCGCCCGCGAGCTGCGCGGCCCATGCCAGGGACGCCGCGGCCAGGACCACGGCGACCGCGGCGCGCAGGGCGCGGCGCGGAAGCAGGAGGAAGACGGGCAGCAGCAGCGGCCAGAGGACGTAGAACTGCTCCTCCACGGCGAGCGACCACAGGTTTCGCAAGAGCTCGGGCTGGGTTCCCGCGAAGTAGGACGCCCCGGCGGACAGGGACGCCCAGTTGGAGGAGAACGTGATCGCGCCGAGCACCTGTCGCCCGAGTCCCAGCAGAACATCGCCACCGACGAGCCAGGCGGCGCTGGCGCTCACGGTGACCACCACGGCGAGCGCCGGCAGGAGCCGTCGGGCACGGCGCGTCCAGAAGGCGAGGAGGGCGATGCGCCCGGTGCGATCGTGTTCGCGCAGCAGCAGCGACGTGATGAGGAAGCCCGAGATGACGAAGAAGACGTCGACGCCGACGAAGCCGCTGTGCAGCGCCCAGCCGGGGAACAGGTGATACACGACGACGAGCACGACGGCGAGCGCGCGCAGGCCGTCGAGGCCGGCGTAAC
Source organism: Microbacterium sp. AG790 (assembly GCF_003634765.1). NCBI lineage: Bacteria > Bacillati > Actinomycetota > Actinomycetes > Micrococcales > Microbacteriaceae > Microbacterium > Microbacterium sp. AG790. Next base: position 36,468 of record NZ_RBWZ01000007.1, on the reverse strand, counting down.
GCGGTACCGGAGGGGGGGATGTCATGGCGGGCGCTGAGATTCCGTGGTGGTTCCGTAGGGTTCCGTGCGGGCGCCACGCCGGCCACGTCGGGTCGGCGCGAGCGGATCTTCCAGTGTACGTACCCTCCCTGAACGCGAGGGGTCCGCCGCATCGCGCGCCGATGACGGGCGCGCACGCCGCGTGCGGTGCGCCAGACTGGTCACATGGATACGGATGTGCTGGTCATCGGTGAAGCGCTCATCGATATCGTCGGGAGCGCCGAGGGTGACCGTGAGCTCGTGGGCGGCAGCCCCGCCAACGTGGCCGTCGGTCTTGCGCGTCAGGGCCACGCCGTGCGTCTTCTGACGCGGCTGGGGCGCGATGCGCGCGGCGAACGTATTGCCGCCCAGATCACCGACTCGGGTGCCCTCGTCGACGAGGCGTCATGGACGGATGCCCCGACGTCCACGGCCCGCGCACGACTGCGTTCCGACGGTTCCGCGGAGTACGAGTTCGCGATCGACTGGGCCGTGCCGACGGCATCCCTGGAGGGGACGCGCATCGTCCACACCGGTTCGATTGCGCTCTTCCTCGAGCCCGGCGGCAGCGCCGTGATGGAGGTGCTGCGTCGCGCCGCCGACACGGGTGCCGCGCTCGTCAGCCTCGACCCGAACATCCGGCCCGCGCTGGTCGGCGCACACGAGGTCGCGCGGGCGCGCTTCGCGCAGGCGGCGGCATCCGCCGATCTGGTGAAGCTCAGCGACGAAGATGCTGCGTGGCTGTATCCGGGTCTGGATGCCGAGGCCGTGCTGCATCAGATCGCAGCCTTCGGGCCGCGCCTGACGGTCATGACGCGCGGTGGCGAGGGAGCGATCGGGCTCGGGCCCGGCGGCGTGAGCGCCGTCGATGCGCTGCCTGTCACGGTCGCCGACACGATCGGCGCCGGCGACGCGTACATGGCGAGCCTCATCTCGAGCGTGCTGGACGATCCCGCGATCTTCGAAGACGCCGCCTCGTTCGCCGCGGCCCTTCGCCGTGCCGCCGTCACCGCCGGCATCACCGTCTCGCGCGCCGGTGCAAACCCGCCCACCCGTGCCGAGGTGGACGAGCGCCTCGGCTGAGCCCGGCCACGTACGTCCACACCCAGAAGAGAGGTCCCCTCCCATGACCGTCGTCGTCACCGCCGTCTTCCACCCCGTCGAGGGCCAGCGCCCCGCGCTCATCGAGGCGCTCAGCGCCGCCATGCCCGCTGTCCATGCCGAGAACGGATGCCTCCTGTACGCCATCCACGCCGCCTCGGACGGGACGGTCGTCATGATCGAGAAATGGGCCGAGCCCGCCGCCCTCGCCGCGCACGCACAGGGCGACGCCGTGAAGGCTTTGCAGGCCGCCGTCGCCGGCCTGGTGACCGGGCCCGCCGAGGTCGTGACGATGACCCCGGTGCCGGCCGGCACGCAGTCCCAAGGCGCTCTGTGACGGCAGACGGCGTGGTCACCGATCCGCCGGGAGGCGTGCGGCTGCGCCTCGATCTCGCCTACGACGGCACCGACTTCCGCGGGTGGGCGCGTCAGCCGGGCCTGCGCACCGTCCAGGGCACGCTCGAAACGGCGCTGGCCCGTGTGCTCGGCGGCGACCCGCAGCTGGTCGTGGCCGGCCGAACCGATGCCGGTGTGCATGCGGCCGGGCAGGTCGCTCACCTCGATCTCACCGATCGGCAGCAGGAGCGCCTGGCCGCGAGCCGCGGCGGCACCGCCGAGGCGCTCGCCGCCCGCATCAACGGCGTGCTCGGCGCGTATCCCGACGTCGTGGTGCACCGCACCGCCGTAGCACCGGACGGATTCGATGCGAGGTTCTCGGCCGTCTGGCGCCGCTACGAATACCGCATCGCCGATCGCACTGCCGGCTACGATCCCCTCGAGCGGGTGCGCACGACCAGCGTGAAGGCCGCGCTGGACGTGGAGGCGATGGATGCCGCCGCGCGTTCCCTCATCGGTCTGCACGATTTCGCGGCGTACTGCAAGTGGCGGGAGGGGGCGACGACCATCCGCACCCTGCTGGAGTTCGGCTGGCATCGAGATGATCGCGGCATCCTGGTCGCGCGTGTCAAAGCCGACGCGTTCTGCCACAGCATGGTGCGCGCCCTCGTCGGCGCGTGCGCGGCGGTCGGCGAAGGGCGTCTGCAGATCGCCGACGTCGCCGCGATCCGCGACGGCGGTGTGCGCACGAGCGACGTCAAGGTGCTCGCGGCCCGCGGCCTCACCCTCACCGCGGTGGGCTACCCCGCCGACGATCTGCTCGGCTCACGCGCCGCGCAGACTCGCGCACGCCGCAGTCTGGACGCCGACTGAGGCGAGCGGCGCCCCGGTGTCAAGACGGAGCAGATTCCTAGGACCGCCGCTTAGGCTGAGAGCGACGGAAGGCGGGGGATGAAGGTCATCTCGTACAACCTCAACAAGCACAAGGCGATCGGCGAGCTCAGTGACCTCGTCGAGAGCACGGGGGCGGACATCCTCTGCCTTCAAGAAGCGGTCTCGAGCGACCTGCCGTCGGAGATCGGCGACCTCCACCTCGCCGAGGCGACGGCGCGCAACCGCCTGGGACTTGCGCTCTACTACCGGCGGAACATCTTCGACGCGCGAGAGGTGCGCTCGCTCGCGCTGAAGAAGTCGCTGCACGACCGCGTGCTCAAGCCCGCGGAGGAGCGCATGCTGGCCGTGCGCCTGCACGACATCGACCTGGGTCGCGAGATCATCGTCGCGAGCTTTCACGCCGCCCCTCTGACGGCACTGAACTCCCTGCGGCGCAAGCAGATCCAGGCGGCGCTGGAGGAGCTCTCCAGCCTCGGTCCCGACCTGCCGATCCTCATGGTCGGCGACTACAACTATCCGGTGTTCAAAGAGAACCTCGGCCAGCACGTGCGCGAGTCGGGGTACGAGCTCACGCTGAGCGATGCCCGCACCTACACGCGCTACAAGTTCTTCCGCGGCCACTACGACTTCGCGACGAGCGTAGGCTTCGACATCGCGACGATCACGACGCTGCCGCAGGGGCGCAGCGATCACCTCCCGATTCTGATCACCGCCGAGCCGCGCGCCCTGGCCCCGCGGGAGCCCTGACCCCTCCCTTTGTCACGGCCCGCGACCCTGCGGCCGTGGGTGCCGCGGCGTAACGTGGAGGCACCGATCCCAACGGAGGGACGAATCATGGTCGAGAAGATCGTCGTGGCGGTGACGGGGGCAGCCGTCTCCGAACGTGCGGTGCGGTGGGCGCTGCAGCGGGCACAGGCCGCTCCGCCCGGTTCGCAAGGCATCGAGCTGGTGTCGATCGTCGGGGGAGCGCTCGGCGCGGTCGGCGAGGCGGAACTGATCGCACAGGCCGTCGCCGACACCGAGGCGGTGCTCGAGCGCCTGGCGGAGCCGGTGAGGGATGCCGGGATCACCGTCATGACGCGCGTGGAGACCGGCAACCCCGTCGCCCGCCTCATCGACGCCAGCGTCAACGCCTCGCTGCTGGTGCTCGGCAGCGACTACCGCGGGCCGGGTGACGGGCCGGCGCGCGGCGCCCACGGCATCCGCATCGTCGCCGGAGCCGCCTGCCCGGTCGTGGTGGTGCCCGACGCGGCACTGGTCGGTCGGCACGGGGTCGTCGTCGGCATCGACGGGTCGCCGGTGTCGGAGCATGCGCTGCGGTTCGCGGCGCGCGAGGCCGACCGGCTGGGCGAGCCGCTCACCGCGGTCAGTGTCTGGACGCCCATCGAGGCGCCTCGCAACGGACTGGCCGTCTATCCGGAGATGTACCTGTCGAACATGCAGGCCGCGACGGAGGAGATGCAGGCGGTGGCCCTCGCCGGGCTGGCCGTGGACTTCCCGGACCTGGTGGTCGAGCGCGTCGTGGAGCGCGGTTACCCGTCGCGCGTGATCGCCTCGCGCGGTCTCACCGCTCGCCTCGTCGTCGTCGGCACGCACGGTCGGGGCGCCGTCGCCCGCTTCCTGCTCGGCTCGATCAGCCAGGAAGTACTGTCTCGCCTGCCCGCCGTGACCGCGGTGGTCCGCTGACGACGCGCACTCCGCGCACAACGAGAGAGCCTTCCCGGCCGTGACCGGGAAGGCTCTCTCGTTGTCGTGCTGTCGTGCGTCAGGCGTTGCTCTCCTTGCGGTTGCGACGAACCGTGGCGGCCACGGCGACGGTCGCACCGGCGAGGACGAGAGCGCCACCGCCGACCCAGATGCCGAGAAGCGACTCGCTGTTGCCACCCGTGGAGGGCAGCGTGCTGCCACCCGCCTCGGAGGAGGAGCGCGCACCGGTCGCGGCGAGCGTCCACGACGCGCCGGCCGGCGGCGTGCCGACGACCGTCGCCGTGGCGACACCCGAGGAGTCGGCGGTCTTCGTGGTGCTCGCCGAGGTGACGGCGAACTTGACGGCCGCGATGTTGGCGCCGGTGACGCCCTCACCGACGAGCGTGAACGTGACGGTCGCGCCGGGCTGGAACCCGGCCACGGGAACGGGGCCCGGGGCCGTCACGGTGATCGTGACGGTGTCGGGGCCGGTCGGAGTGTATGCCTGTGCCATTGCCGGGGCGGCGATAACCAGCCCTGCGGCGATCGCAATGGAGGCCGCGATCTTGGAGAAACGGTGCTTCATGAGTGCCTGCTTTCGAATCCGGTCTGGGGGTACCTGATGATCCGCTCGTTCCGTGTATCCGGTCTTGATGCAGATGGGGGGATGAACATTGAAGCGGTATGGTGGTGCTGATGCTCTCCCGAGTATTCCCTAGGGGTCTACCGGATTGCAAACTCTTGCGGTTTCCGATATGTAAATGTTCCGCGACGTGAAGGAGACCTGCCGGATGGAACGCCCCGGGAGGCGCACCGCGAGCACCGCGCTCACCGCGCGTCGTCGGCGCGGCCCGATCGCCGCGCTCGCTGCGCTGGTCGTGGTGGTCCCCCTGGTCGGTTGCGGCCCCGCGCCGTGGGCGACGTCGGCGACGACACCCGCGCCCACGCTGACGACGGCCGTCCCCGTTCCCACGCCGGTCTCCAATGATCTGTCGGGCGGATCGACCCAGCGCACGCTCACAGCGGGCGCGGTCTCGGCCGCCGTGAACTACTGGTCGACGTTGCGGATGGACCGCTGGACACCGGCGGCGATCAAGCCGATCAGTCTGTCGATGGTGACCACGATCACCCCCAATGACGGGCAGAAGGTCTATCTTCAGCGCGCCACGATGACGGCGATCCCCGCGAACGCGTCTCAGACGTTCGCGCCGCTGGAGGCCCAGGTGGATCAGGCGACGGTCTCTCCCGGATACCTGGTGCTGTCGCCGTACAGCTACTCCAACACCTTCAACGTCGGCGCGGTTCCGGCCGAAGCCACCTACGTCACCGTGCAGTTCGACTACGACTTCCTCGTGCAGACGACCCCCACCTCGACCGAGTTCGCCAAGCAGACCGCGAGCGACACCCTCACGATCGCGATCGCCGCGCAAAACGGCGGCTGAACGCGCCTTCCTCAAGATCGGGTAAAGACCGTGTCGAGGTTTCCCTGATTCGAACGTCTCCTGGACGGTGCGCAGATAGCGTGTGGATCATGCTTCCCGCCCCCTCCCGCTCTCCCCGCTTGCGCGCCCTCGGCGCGGCCGCCGCGGGCCTCGTGGTGCTGACATCCCTGACCGGCTGCACCCAGATCGCCAGCGTCTTCAACGGTCTGCAGCAGAACGTGGTGGCCACGCCCGCCCCGCGCCCGGCCGTCACTCAGGCCGTCAGCATGCCTTACGACTCGAAGTTCACCTACGACGGGTCGGTATCGCTGTCCACCGACGTCGCAGACGGGCTCGAGGTGCGCCTGGACGTCTGGGCCGCCGATCCGAAGCGCACCCAGGAGTGGGCACCCGACAACGACAAGACCTTCGGCTTCGCCGTCAACGTCGTCGATCACCGCGTCGATGAGAAGGCGGTGCTCACGCAGAAGCGACGCGTGTACCTGTCGATGGTCAGCATCACCTCGCAGGTGTCGCAGTCCACGATCGGCCAGCAGCAGATGATGTCGCCATTCCAGTTCTCGGCTGACCCGCGCACCCTGGTGCCGTCAGACACGATGCGCTCCGACCGCGGTCTCTTGCTCAACACCTTCCAGGGTGGGCTGCTCGTGCCGGCGACGACGATCCATCAGCTGCCGGCCGACACCTACGGAATCACCCTCCAGTTCGCCCTGCAGGTGTGGGTGGAGGGAACCGCCAACACCGACACCAGCTTCCAACAGCAGACCGTCTACCAGGTTCTTCCGATCGCCATCTTCTCCCCGACCAACCCCACTCAATAGTCTGTTGTCCACACCGACACGAGGTACACCGTGAGCACGCCCTTCGACACTGGCCGGCAGACCGCCTCCGGACCGCAGTTCCGTGCGGCTGCCTTCGGGGCGCCGCCGGCGCCGCCGGCGCAGCCCTACGCGTTCCCCGTGCCGCAGGAATCCTTCCACGCCGCGGATCTCACGATCCCCGAGTTCGACGATTTCTCCTCGGTGCTCGAGCACACCAGCGTGCACCGCTCGACCATCGGGTGCGTCGTGCCGGCGTACAACGAGGAGGAGTCGATCGCCGATGTGCTGCGCTCGCTGCTCGGTCAGAGCCGGGTGCCCGACGTCATCCACGTCGTCGTCAACAACACGTCCGACGCGACCGTCAAGATCGCCTCGGAGTTCAGCGGACCGCATGAGATCACGACCGAGCTGGGCGAGCAGTTCACCGAGGTGTTCGTCCACGACATCGGCAAGAACCCCGACAAGAAGGTCGGCGCTCTCAACTACGGTTACGCCCTCGTCGAGGGATATGACTACCTGCTGGGGGTGGACGGCGACACGATCGCCGATCGCCGGGCTGTCGAGTTCCTCGAGGGCGAAGCCGTCGGCGACTCCCGCATCGGCGGGATCTCGGCGATCTACTCGATCGACGACCGCCCGATCAAGGGCGGCGTCGCGAAGTTCCTCATCGCCGGCCAGCGCACCCAGTTCGCGGCCTTCAACCTGCAGAACCTCCTGCGCGGTCGCAACATGGCGGTGCTGGGCGGGCAGTTCTCGATCTTCTCGACGACGGCGCTGCGCGACGTCATGAAGGCGAATCACCAGAATTCGCCGTGGGTGAAGGACAGTGAGGTGGAAGACTCCCTGCTGTCGTTGCAGATCAAGAGCGCCGGCTACCTCACCAAGATCAGCCCGTTCGCCCGCGCCGACGTGGGCGGCATGACCACGCTCAAGGGCTACGACGCCCAGCAGGTGAAGTGGACCTACGGTGCGATCGAGCTCATGTGGCCGGGCCAGCGCGGCGACACCAAGGGCCAGCCCTTCCACCCGAACCTGCGCCTGCGATGGTTCGAGAACTTCTCGATGCTCACCAACCTCTTCGTGCGTGTCGCCTTCCTCACCCTGTTGATCGCCTCGCTGTCGATCAACGCGTTCGTCTTCTCCGCGTGGTGGCTCATTCCGCCGGTGGTCGCAATGCTCCTGAACGTGCGGGTCGCGCGCGCGATGGAGGCATGCAACAGTCGTGACCTCTTGTTCGCCGGGCTCATGTTCCCCGCGGAGATCTTCATGTGGGTGCGGATCAGCCACTTCCTGCGCTCATGGACGCGCTTCCTGTCGCGCAAGAAGGTCGACAACTGGGCCATGCAGGCAAAAGCGGAGCGCGGCGGCGGCAGCATCGGTCACTGGGTGCCGTTCATCATGCTGGCGATCGTGGCGATCGCGGTCGCGGTGATCTGGAACATGCTGGACTCGGTCGCGCAGTCCACGATCCTGTGGGTCGGCTGGCCGATCGTCGGCGTCGTCACGGTCATCCAGACCGTGTTCATGGCCTTCAAACTGTTCCAGCGTCACCAGGGCTTCAAGGTCTGACGCGCCGGTCGCTCGGCGCGCTCCTCAGGCGGCGTGCTCTGCCGTGAGGCGATAGCCCACGCCGCGCACCGTCTCGATGTAACGCGGGTTGGCGGGGTTGTCGCCGAGTTTGCGGCGCAGGTTCGTCATGTGGGCCTCGATCGCGCGCTTGTCGGCCTCGCCGACGAAGTAGCTCGTCACATACGACTCTCCGCGCAGTACGAGGGTCAGATCGGCCTTGCTGCGCACGCGTCGTTTGGACTCCATGAGGGTCGCCAGCAGGTCGAACTCGGTGCGGGTGAGCACCAGCTCTTCGCCGGCGATCGCGGCGACGCGCTGCTCCGGGTTCACGGCCAGATCGCGGTGTGCGACCCAGCCGGGCCCGGCGAAGGGACCCACCAGATCGCCGGCGGCGCCGGCTGTGGCCAGCGCGCTCCCGGGCGACTGCGGCCCGACGCTCGAGGGCACGACGATCGGCGCCCCCGGTGCCGCAGCGGACGGTGCGGGTGCGGCGGATGCCGGGGCCGCCTGCTCCGCCGGCGAGGGCACGGCGCTCGGTTGCGCGCCGTCGAAGCTGTAGGGCGGGTCGGCCGGCGCAGCGGGAGCCCAGCCGACGGCCTGCTGCGGGTACCCGTAGCCTGCGGCGGGAGCCTGCGGCATCCCGTAGTCGGGCATGCGCTGCGCGCCCGGGCGCGCTCCCGGGAAGGACGGTCCGCCGACTTCCTGGCGGGGCGCGGACGCCTGCGGCGTGTTGCCCGCCGTGGCGCGCGGGCGTCGCAGGAGCGAGTCGATGCGGGCGCGCAGCTCGCGCGGACGGAACGGCTTCACGATGTAGTCGTCGGCACCGGAGCCGAGCCCGACGACGACGTCGGCCTCTTCTTCCAGGCCGGTGATCATGATGATGAAGGTGTCACTCTGCGCGCGGATGCGCCGCGCCGCCTCGAACCCATCGATACCGGGCATGTTCACATCGAGGGTGGTCACGAGAGGCTGGTAGGAGAGCACCGCACGAACGCCGTCGATGCCGTTGCCGACCGACACGGTCGAGAATCCCGCAGCTTCGAGCACCTCCACGATGAGGTGACGGATGTCGGGATCATCCTCGATGATCACGGCGGTTTTCATCGGTAACGAAGGATCGGTCATGGTCCCGGGACTCTCCAGTAGGGGGGTGTGGAGCACGGTGCTGAGCCACAGTCTAGCCACGCCTCGCGGCGGCGGGATCCGAGCGGCGTCAGCGCACGCCGCTGGTCAGTTCGGCGGCTGCCGCCGGCCACCACAGCCCGGCCGCGGGACCGCCGTTGCAGACGCCGTCGCTCTCGCCGGGAGGCTTGATCCAGAGGTTGGTGTCGACGACGTCGTCACCGAACGTTCCCGCGGGGTCGCCGACGCGCTGCCCGGAGGGGTTGCACCAGGTCGCTCCGGCGGTCGCGACACCGTTGCGGGAGGTGTCGATGATCGCATGGGTTCCCCCCAGCCGGTCCGAAAGGGCATGCGCGTAGGCGAACTCGTCGTAGGTCGACTGGTAGTTCGAGACGTTGGTGGCCACACCGCGCACCCGGTCGATGATGCCCATCTGTCGGATGAGCTGGGCCATCTCGTCGGGGCTGTGCCAGGAGCTGTGCCCGCCGTCGATGTAGATCCACGTCGCGGTCGAGGAGAGGGCATCGACGGCGCCCGAGAGGAAGGTCGCACGCGTCGCGATATCACCGCAATCGCTGGTCAGGGCGATGCTGTCGGGCTCGAGGATGATGATCTTCTGCTGGTCGGGTGCCGTCTTCAGCGCTTGTCCGATCTCGGCGACCCATCGGGGGTAGTCGGCGGGGGAGAGGCCGCCGGCGGAGTGGCTGCCGCAATCGCGGTCGGGCAGACCGTAGACGACCATCGCCGTGGCACGCTTCTGATCGCGGCCCTGGGCGATGAGGCTGAGCACCGTTCCCCCGACGGTTCCGATGGGCGCCTGTTCGGGGGTCAGCCAGTAGGCCGTCGGCTGCGCGGCGAGGTAGGTCGTGCCGGCGGTCGCATCGGCATCCATCTGCAGGTTCTCCAGCGCGACCCGCGCCTTCGACTGCTGCGGCGCGATCACGGTCGTTCCTACCGCGGGCGGCTGGGCGAGCATGGCATGCACTCCCTGAGTGACGAAGATCCCCACGGCGGCGATCGCGCCCACCACGATCACGGCAGCGAGGGCGATGGCGGTGATGACGATCCCACGTTTCGGCGCGCGCCGAGGTGACAGGATGCGCCGGCGGGGGGAGGGGGACACCTCTGAACTGTACCGGTGCGGGGCCGTAACGGCGGCCGCTCAGAGGTCGTCGCGGTCGCGGCGACGGCGCACGGTGAGGGCGATGAGCACGACGGCGCCCGCGAGGACGAGTGCTCCGCCGCCCACCCAGACGCCGATGAGCTGACCGCTGTCGCCGCCCGTGCGCGGGAGACCGTCGGCGCCGGTGATCGACGCGCTCGCCGCGCCGCCGGCCGAGCTGCGCGAGATCGCAGCGATGTTGTAGACGCCGCTCGCGGTCGAGGGCAGGACGATGCGGACCTCGCCGAGGGCGCCGTTCGCGTCGGAGGTGCGGGTGATGCTCCCGGTGCTGATGCCGAGGTGCACCATGGCGAAGGACGCGTTCGCGCCGTCTTGTCCGGTGACGGTGATCGTAACCGGTTCATTGGCGCCGAACGTGCGCTCCGCGCAGGAGAACGACAGGGTGCCGCCGGCGGTGACGCCGGCCGGCGAGGTCGTGCACGAGTCGACCGGCGGGTAGATCGTGGACGCGTGGGCGGCGTTAGGGACGAGGGTGAGAAGCGCCCCGGCCAGGGCCGCCCCCGCGGCGCGGGCCAGCGGCCGAGCGGTGCGACGGTGCGAGCGGGTCATGGAGCTTCTCCCTGCGATGTGCGCCCGACCGGCAAGAACTCGGGCGAGCGCGCGATGCAGGGAGTCTACCCCGCGCCGCAGGTCGCGACGACGATCGGAGCGCGCGCGGCATCCGCGGTGGGTGTGACGAAGGCCTGGGCATCGCCGGCGGCGGTGTCCGCCCGGACGGTGACCGTCACGCCCGTCGACGCCCCGGGGTTCAGGTCGATGCCGAAGGTGAGCACCCGCCGTCCCTCGTTCATGCCGCCCGCGAAGCCGGCCCCGTTCGTGGCGGTCGCAGACACCAGGTCGAACCCTTCGGGCAGGTAGATGTTGCCGACGACCTCGGCGGCGCCGGGTGCAGTGCCGTAGACGCCGCCGCCCGTGATGTACTCCGGCAGCGCCGTCCCGGCGTCGGCGGGAGCGCGACTGGTCAGCGTGAGCTGCAGGGTGAGCTGGCGAGAGGACGTCTGGCCCGCCGGTCGGCACGATCCCCACGTGAGGGATACATCCGGGTCGATGTAGTAGCTCATCTTCGATCCGGTGCCGTCGTTGAGGTAGACGCCGAACCTCGCCGTGTGCTCATCGGTGACGGGAAGCTGACCGGCCACAACGGTGCCGTCGATGATCGCCTGCTCGTCGGCGTGGGCGCTCCAGGCGAGGAGGCGATGCTCCTCGCCGGCGCGGGTGAGGGCTGAGATGAGGCCGGATGCCGAGCCTCGCCCATCGGCGAGGGCCTGGAAGACCGCGCCGGCGGCACCGGCGAAGAACGCGTCCTGATCGGCGGGCTTCGCGTAACGCAGGTAGACCTCGTTGAGCAGCAGCGGGATGGCGTTGTCGGCGGTGAGGCTGTCGCCGCTGGGGAGGGTGACAGGGCCGGTGGTCTGCAGCAGGTACGAGAGCACGACCGGGTCGACGGAGAGGACACCGTCGATGTCGGTGCCCGTCTTCAGTCGGTACATCTCGCGCGCGATCGGACCGTCGACGGAGAAGTCGGGGATCTGCGTGAGGTTCTGGAAGTAGCGGGCCGGCTTGGTGTCGTAGATCTTCGTGATCTCATCAGGCAGGGCGACGACGGGGCTCGTGAAGCCGCGGGGGAGATCGCCGGAGGAGAGCGCGCCGACCAGCGACAGGCGCCCGCCGTCGGCGCGCAGCACCACGGCGGCGCCGGCGATGCCGCCCAGCGAACGCCACTCGGCGTTGTTCTGGACGAGCACCAGGTAGGTCCGCGGCCCGTTCTGACCGAGCATGTCGGGCAGCAGTCGAGAGGTGCGCGACAGGGTGTCCACGGCGGTCGACACCGTCGAGAACAGGTCGTCGGCGCGGTCGACGGCCGTACCCACGACGCCGATCAGCGGGGTGCGGTCGATGTCCTGCACGGCGCCGGCGGCGCCGGCCGCGCGCGTCGCGGCATCCTGAGCGGGGCCCACGAGCGCCGCGAGGACGCTCGTGTCGATGCGGCCGTCGACGGGGCGCAGGCCGTCGATCGACACGTTCTGAGCGGCGGTGGCCAAGGGCAGCAGACTCTCCCGGAGGAGTTCGTCGGATGCCGCGGCGACCGTGCCGAACGCCGCCAGCTGCGGGCCGATCCAGGGTGCGTGGCGGGCGAGCGCCCAGACGGGGTCGGAGGTGAGCTGGTGCGCCTCGGAGGCATCGGCGGCCAGTCGTGCCAACGTCGGCGCGGCGGCCGCCGGGTCGGCGGCCAGGGCCGCGGTACTCTCCGCCGCCCCGGTCTGGATCCGCTGCAGATGCTGATACGCGAGCGCGCCGCGCACGCCCACCCACACGGCGATGACCGCGGCCAGCAGCAGCAGACCGGCCACGGTCCACGCGAAGATGCGGCCCGCGGTGCGCGCCGGGCGGGGGAGTGCGCTCACGCCACCGATCCTACGGGCAGGCGTTCAGACGATCATGCTCGCGCGTTCCCAGCGGTCGCCGCCGGCCAGTTGCGCCTCGTCGGCGGCGGCAGCGGCCGCGGCGATCAAATCGTCGAGGTCGTAGCCGACACGCGACACACTCGCCCAGCCGATGCTGGCGGACAGACGGACGGTGATCGACTGGTCGGTCGAGACGGTGGCGACCCTCTCCAGGAGGGCGCGCAGAAGCGGGCGCACCGCGGCCTCGTGGCGCGGCAGGAGCACGAGCACGCGCGACGGCTCGATGGCGTGGAGATCCGCTTCGGCGGGGAAGACGGCGGAGACGTCGGAGAAGAAGCGGTCGAGCACACGACTGTAGGCCTGCGCGCTCGAAGCTTCGCGAAGGGCGATCGGGTCGTCGAGGCGCACGTCCAGCAGCGACCACCATGCATCGTCATACCGCTCGGCGCGGGTCAGGCGGTCGCGAGCGATGGTGCGAAAGCCCGGCACGGTGACGGTGACCGCCGCGGGGTTCTCGGCGCGCGTCAGCAGCAGCAGGGTCGTGAGGGCGGTGACGAGGGTGATGGCCATCACCACCGGTGTGAACTGTTCGGTCACCGGCAGCTGGTCGTCTGTTACCAGACGCTCGCCCACCAGATCCACGCACAGCCAGACCACGGAGAAGACCGCGACGATGCCCGAGGAGAGCGCGAGCGGGACGATGACCCCGCGCGGCGCGTGGCGGATGCCGACGAGCTCGATCGTGATCGCAGCCGAGACCGCGGTGAAGACGACCAGCTCGACGTTGCCGACGAGGTCTTCCACCGCGGTGCCGGTGGTCAGTGCCACGGTGACGGTCACCACGACGCTCCCCCCGATCATCGCCGGCAGCAGGACGAGGCGCCGGCCGCGTCGAACGCGGATGCCGACCCACACCAGGCCCAGAGAGAAGAGCATGAGTCCGTCGCCGAGGGCATCCAGCCACGCGGTGTCGAGAAGCGCGGTGCTGGTCTGTGCGTAGGTGGCCGCCATCGCGGCGATGAAACCGCACGACCAGATGGCGGCTTCGCGCGAGGGACGTTGCAGGAAGCCCAGCCCGATCATCACGGCCGTGCACAGTGTCGTCAGGGTGACCATGATCGTGGAGATGCTCATGTGGATGCTCCCGCAGTGGTGTCGCGATGGGGTCGGGTGAGCGGAAGACGCACGGTCGCGACCGTGCCCGTGCCGAGGGTGCTCTCCAGGGTGATGGTGCCGCCGCTCTCCTCGATGATCTGCCGGGCGATCGACATGCCCAGGCCCGTGCCGGCGATGCCGCTGGCGGTGGCGCTGCGGGCACGGAAGTACGGCACGAACACACGCTCGAGATCGTCGGAGCCGATGCCGATGCCGGTGTCGATGACGCGCAGCACGGCGTCATCGCCATCGGCCTCGGTCGTGACGTCGACCCTGCCGCCGCGAGGCGTGTACTTGATGGCATTGCTGATGAGGTTGTCGACCACTTGGCGCACGCGGAAGCCGTCGCCCGAGATCGCCAGCGGCGTCGCGGTGTGGGTGCGCAGGTCGATGTCGGATGCCGTGGCAGCGGGCGCAAAAGCGTCGGCGGTGGCTTCGGCGATCGCCGACAGGTCGAAGCGGTCTGCGGCGTCGGAGGCGCGATGGGAGTCGAGCAGCGACCTCGTGAGGGCCAGCATCCGCTCGGCCGCGCTCTCGATGACGCTCGCGTGCTCGCGCTGCCCGGGGGAGAGATCGTCGCCGTCCAGCATGAGGTCGGCGTGGCCGATGATGACCGTGAGCGGGTTGCGCAGTTCGTGTGAGACGGCGCTCGTGGCCGCGCGCTGCTCGCGGCGTTCGCGCTCGATGGCGGTGACGTCGTCGAGCTGGATGATCGAGACCTCGGTGTCTTCTCCGATCTCGGTGCGCACCGACCCGCCGCGGATCGACATCGACAGCGCGCGCCACTCGCCGCTCGCGTCGTAGAGCCAGATCAGGTCGTTGTCGACGCGCTCGCCGCGGACGGCGCGCGCGATGGAGGTCGCGTCGCGGGGCAGCGCCGTGCCGCGGTAGCCGTCGTACTCGACGGCGCGGGGCGGATGCCGGTAGTCGTCGTTGTCGTAGGCGTACAGGTGCCGGTACGCGGAGTTGGCGAGGTCGATGTGGCCGCGGTCGTCGACGCGCGCGATGGCCGTGCTGATGGTGTCGAAGAGGCCGTTCGCGCGGTCTTCGTGCGCGCTCATCCGGGCCACGGCGCGGTCGAGCTGGCGGGACTGGCGCCGGATCAGCAGACGGAACGCGCGGGTGCGGCGGGCGCCGTGGTTCATCGCGATGCCGAGGAAGCCGAGGCCCAGCAGCACGATCATCACCTCCAGCGGCGATGTCAGCGGTGTCCCGGGGATCCACCAGCGCGCGATCTGCAGCGCGAAGGCGAGGATGAGGGTGAACACCACGGCAGCCATCGAGTAGTACGCCGCGACCCACGCCATCGGCACGACCCAGAGGTATCCCAGGGTTTCGTCCGTCATGGCCAGGAACCCGATCGCGACGGTGTCCGCGAGGGGTAAGAGAAGCACGAGCTCGCGATGGCGGGCCCATGGCATGACGATCGCCCACGATGTGATCGCGCTGATGAGAGCGAGGCCGACCAGCAGCGAGACGTTCTCGAACATGCGCGGGCTGAGCAGAACCACGCCCAACGCGACCGCGATCGTGCTGAAGCCGACGATGAGCTGCCACTGCCACACAGACCTCACGACGGTGCCGATCAGCTGGCTGTCGGCCCATCGGCTTTCCGTGTGGGGGGTCGTCATCGGTTCCTCTTTGGGCAGTCTATTGATCGCTCTCTGCGGATCCGTCCAGGGCCGGGGTGCCGCTCGGGACGGCTGGTGCAGCCGGGCGGGGCAGCAGAAGGGTTGCCTTCGTGCCGTGCCCGGGCAGGGACACGATCATGACCTCGCCGCCGTTGCGGCGGGCGAGCATGCGGGCAATGGGCAGTCCGAGGCCGGTGCCCGGCGTGGCCCGGACCTCGGCCTGTTCTCCACGGTAGAACGGGTCGAACACCTGCGCGAGGGCGTCGGTGCCGATGCCCGGTCCGGTGTCGCTGACCGTGAGCATCACGTCGGCGGCGACGCCCGCGATCTCGACGCGGACGTCGCCGCCGGGGGGCGTGAACTTCAGGGCGTTGGAGAGCAGGTTGCCCAGTGCGCGCGCGGCGTCGTCGCGATCGGCGAAAACGGCGAACCCTTCGGCGCTGGCCATATCGACCTCGACGGAGCGCGTGGTGGCGCCGCCGGTGTGGTCGGCCACGACCTCGTTCACCAGGTCGGATGCCGCGATCTCGCGTGGTCGCGGCCGTTCGGCCCGTGTGCGGCTGAAGGCGAGAAGGTCATCGAGCATGCCGGACAGCCGCCCGGTGTTGCGGTGGATCGCGTCGACCCACGCTGCGGCCTCGGCGGGCAGATCGGCCTCGGAGAGCAGCTCGCTGTAGCCGGCGATGATCGTGATGGGGGTGCGCAGTTCGTGGCTCGTCGTGGAGAGGAAGTCCTGCCGCTGGCGTTCGAGGTCGTAGCGCACCTGGATGGTCGCGGCGGTCGCGCGCGCGGCCTCGGCGCTCTCGTCCGCGGCATCCACCGCCGTGCGGGCGTTGCGCAGCGACTCGTTGCGTTCGGTGGTCGTCAGAACCGTGAAGATCGCGAGTGCGGCGACGAAGGCGGCGACGGTGATGGCGCGCTCGACCGGACCGATGCGTGCCGGGTCGAACACCCCGATGCTCAGCGGGCTGAACAGCATCGTCGTCAGTGCGACGAACAACGCTTGGATCTGAGCGAGCAAGGGGGGAAAGCGCAGGCTGGCCCAGGCCAGCGGCACGAAGACGAGGAACGCGAGCGGCAGGGGGCTGAGCGGTCCGATGCACGCCGCGATGACGGCGAGCATCGCGAGGATCTGCGCCGCCAGCTCGCCCGGCCGCGACGGCGGCTGCGGTTGCGCGTCGAAGAGCGCGAGAGGAACGATCAGCAGCACCGCCGACAGGTGCGAGGCGCAGGTGACGAGGGCCGAGGCGAGGGGCTCACCGTCGACGAGAGTGATGTTGATCAGCGCGATGAGCAGGGCGAAGACCAGTGCGGAGAGCGCCGACAGGGCGACGAACTGCACGGCATCGGTGGTCGTGCGAAGGCGTGCATCTCGGCCGCCGCGCAGCAGCAGCACGCTCAGCAGTGTCGCTTCGATCGCGTTCGCCAGGCCGTACAGCCCGCTGATCTCAAGAGATCGCCCGGCCACGAGGTTGCCGGCAATCGTGGCGACGAGCACGACGAGCACCGATACCGCACGGCGGTGCCGCGGCGCGCGCAGGATGAGCACCACCGAGACGCCGGCTGCGGGCCACCACAGTGCGACCGGTACACCGGGAACGGAGAAGCTGACGGCGACGATGGAGAGGACGAAGATCAGCAGTGCTCCGCCCAGCCAAAACACCGCCGCCTGCCAGGGCGAGGTGCGGCGATCGACGGGGTGATCCACCCCGAGGGCTGTCATACGAGTACGCTAATGGCAATCGGGGGAAATCTAGACAGGCTAGTTATTCGAGGGGCTGAGTCGGTGGAGGACGCACCCATGGCGAACGTGCTCATTGTCGATGACGACGCCGATGTCGCTGAACTGGTGCGAACGGTGCTGAGCATCGCCGGTCATGAGGTCACCGTCGCCGGAGACGGGGAGCGAGCGATTGCGGCGGCATCCGCCGCGCACCCCGATGTCATCGTGCTCGACTGGATGATGCCGGGGATGACGGGAATCGAGGTCTGTCGTGTGCTTCGGCGCGACCCCTCGCTCGATGCCACCCGCATCATCATGCTGACGGCCAAGTCGGCGCCGTCCGATATCGACGCGGCGCGCGGTGCCGGTGCCGATGACTATGTCGTGAAGCCCTTCGCGCCGCGCGAGCTGCGTCGCCGCGTTGCCGAGATGCTCGCCTCGTGAGGGCGGCCGGCTCAGCCGGCGACGTCGATCAGGCGTGAACCTGCCCACAGGGTGAGCACGGTTCCCGACGAGCTGCTGCTCGCATCCAGCGCGAGAGGCCCTGCTGCGTCGGCGGCATCGAGCGCCGTGCACCCGAGGTCGGTCGCATCGGTCGCATCGCTCGAGCGGGCGGTGATGCGGATGCCGGTGCACGCGGCATCCGTCTCGGCGATGTAGACGGTGCGTGCGGCGACGGCGACGGCGCGTGCTCCCGCGGCCAGACGGGTCCAGTTCTGGCCTTCCAAGCGGTAGGCGGTGCCGTCGCAGACGAGTGCGGTGGTGCTGCCTGCGGAGCGCAGGCCCCACGGGCTCGCGCAGGGGGCCGCGATGCGCGTGCCGTCGACGATCACGGCACGCTCGCCGGGCAGCACGTAGGTATCGGCGGCGAAGATGTCGGGGTAGGGCTCCCAGAACTGGCCGTCGGTGTAGGTGCGCAGAGTGTTCAGGGTGCAGCTCGTGCCGAGTGCCGTGACCGCGGTGGCGTTGCGTCCGCCGAACGAGGTGAGGCTGAGGATCTGGGCGGCGCCCTTGGTCGTCGGGGTGACGGCCTGCCAGGTCGCGCCGCTGTCGCCGGAGCGTTCGACGACGGGGGCGGCGCCGCCGCACGTTCCCGCGGTGGCGCGCCACATCGCATCGGCGCCGACGGACAAGAACCGTTCCGCCGCTCCGGGGGCGGCTGCGGATGCCGGGGTGGGCGAGGCGGACGCGGTGGGTGTCGCCGTCGGGGTGCGGACGGCGTAGGTGAAGGTGGGGGCCGGGCCGACGGTGGCGTCGAGGTCGCCGGGGCCGCGACCCTGCCGGAGCGCGGCGACGCTGAGCCCGACGGCCGCGACGGTGAGCGCGATCAGTCCGATCGCGATGACCGTCGCGCCGCCGCGGCTCGTTGCGGAGCGGCGCTGGCGGGGCATTGCTCAGCTCTCCCTGTCGGCCTCGCGCGCGTCACGGCGGGAGTCGAACCCGAGCTCGTCGAGCGTGGGTGAGGTGGGGACGCTGGCGAGCGGAGTGGTGCGTCCGCGGCGCTTGGCCGCCTTGCGCTCGGCCTTGGATACCTTGGCCGGAGTCTCGCGGTAGCCGTATCCGTATCCGTAGCCGTACCCGTAGGCGGAGTAATAGGAGTCGGGCCCGCGCGTGGGCACCATCGACATCACGAAGCCGGCGAGCTTGGCGCCGACCGTGTTGAGCGCCTCGGTCGCGCCCTGCAGCTGGTGCTTGGTCGTGCGACCGGCCGAGATGATCAGCAGCGCACCGCTGGTGGCGCGGGCGAGGATCGCCGCGTCGGTGACGGGCAGCAGCGGCGGCGCGTCGCAGAGCACGACATCGAAGTCCTTCTCGAGCATCTCGAGCAGGGTGTTCATCTGGCGGGAGCCGAGCAGCTCGCTCGGGTTCGGCGGGATCTTGCCGGCGGGCAGCACGTAGAGGCTGCGGCCGCCCCAGGGGAGCATGACCTCGCTGACCTTCGCGCGGCCGATGAGGACGTCGGTGAGACCGGCGCCGCCTTCCATGCCGAGGTATTCGGCGACCTTGGGCTTGCGCAGGTCGGTGTCGAGCAGGGCGACGCGCTTGCCGGCGTCGGCGAGGGCGATGGCGAGGTTGATCGTGGTGGTCGACTTGCCTTCGCTCGGGATGGAGCTGGTGACGACGAAGCTCGATCGGCCGCCCATGTCGAGGAACTGCAGGTTGGTGCGCAGGGCTCGGAACGACTCGGCGCGAGGACTGAGCGGATCGGCGTGCACGATGAGCGGGCGCTCTCGCGCCTTGGCGTCGTACGCGATCGCGCCGATGCTCGGGGCGCCGGTGATCTGCTCCGCGTCGCGCGGCGTGCGCACGCGGTTGTCGAGGGTGGTGCGCAGAACAGCGACACCGATGCCGAGCGCGAGGCCGACGAGCACGCCGAGGGCGAGGTTCAGCGGCACGTTGGGGCTCGACGGCTTGAGGGCGGGCTGCGCGTCGCTGACCCGGCTGAGGCGGATGGCGCTGGCGCCGCTGTTGCTCTCGGGTTCGAGCTGCGGCACCGCGGAGGCGAGGCTCGCCGCGACCGCATTGGCGATCTTGGCCGCCTGGACGGCGTCGGGGTCGGAGACCGTGATGGTGATGAGCGTGGAGTTGAGGGCCGCCGACGCCTTGACGTCCTTCGCCAGGTCTTCGGCGGTGCGGGCGAGGCCGAGGTCGGCGATCACCGGGTTCAGAACGACGGGTGTCGTCGTGAGCCCCACGTAGGTGTTGATGCGCGCCTGCGCGAACGAGGATCCCTGCTGCAGCTCTTGGGCGGTGTTGCCCGACTGCGTCGAGACGAACACCGTGCTCGCGGACTCGTAGATCGGGGTCCTCGTGAGGGAGTAGCCCGCCGCCGCGCCGAGTCCCAGCAGGGTCAGCACGACGATCACGAGCCAGTTCTTGCGGAGGATGCGGATGTAGTCGCTGAGCTCCATGGTGCCTCTCGAGGACGCGCTGCCAGCCAGGGGGAGGGGTGCAAGGCCGGGACGATCGGACTCAGTCTGCCATAGCGGATGTTTCGGGTCGGTGTCCGCGCGGCAACACCTGCGTGAGGACCCTGCGCAGCGCATCCGTCAGCACCGCAGCGCACAGCGGGCGCTCCCTCCGATGCGGGGCGTGCGGTCGGCGTCGATCCACGGTGGCGGGATGAACCACACCCGCGCCGTCACTCCGACGCCGTCGACGCGGATCTCCCACCCGTCGGCGTGAATGCGATGGTGGCAGCCGGTGCACAGCAGCACGCCGTTGTCGAGGTCGGTGGGCCCGGCATCCCTGTTCCACCAGGCGATGTGGTGGCCGTGGGTCCACGCCGGCGGTGCGCCGCAGAACGCGCAGCCGCCGTCTCGTTCGGCGAGGGCGAGCTTCTGGGCGGGAGAGAACAGGCGGCGCGCGCGGCCCCAGTCGAGAATGTCGCTGTCGCCGCCGAGGACGCACGGAATGACCTGCAGGTCGGCGGCGAGTCGACGCACCTCCCGCGCGGGCAGCGATGCGTCGAAACCATCGATGCTCGCGACGCCGCATCCCGACTCGAGCTGGTCGAGCGTCATGCGCACGACGACCGTCGTCGTCGCAGCGGTGGGCACCTGTTCGCACCCCAGAGCGTGCGCACACAGCTCGTGCAGCGCGTCGGCCCGCATCTGCGGCAGCGTGCGCTCATCGCGAATGTCATCGCGCGCGGCACCTTCGACGCGGTCACCACCACGCGCGTCGCCGTGCCCGTGCACGTGCTCGCGCCGTGGGGCGTGCTCGTTGGTCTGCAGCACGCGGGTGACCATCGCGTCGAGAGCGGTCTTGATGGGAGCGGCGGTGGCCAGGTCGAAGACGCCGGTGAGGTGCAGCATGCCGTCTCGCTCCTGCATCCGCAGTGCTCGGGCCGATCGATGTTCCTCGTGCGCGGCGGTGATCCCGTCGGGGTCGAGCTCGGCTTCGGCGCGCGCCAGCAGCCGGGTGAGCTCGTCGGCGCGCAGTCCGGGTGCCCGCTGGCAGAGGTCGCGCTCCGCGGCATCCCGGCGGGAGGGATCGACGCGCAGCGACAGCTTGTCGAGCAGGGTGATGATCGCCGACGCCGCCATCATCGACAGGGCGCCCGCCGAAACGGCTGCCGCCACGTGCGGATGCGCGGCGGGGCGGGGCTCCCCGCTGATCGTGGTGCGCGGCGCGGTGCTCTCGCCCACCTGCACGAGTTTGATCGCCTCGCCCACGCTCGCGCCGGTGGTGGCTTGGATCAGCGCGACAGGGGAGCGGAATCCCTGCTTCTTCGCGAGGGAGTCGCCGCCGAGCTGAGGCCGCGACTGACGGGAGATCTCGGCTGCGACGGGGGCGAAAGCGGCGTCGACCTGGCGCATGAGCACGCCGAAGGCGCGGTTCACCTCGACGAGTGCACTCGGCGACAGCGCGGCCGGCGCCTGCGCGCCACCCGCCGCCGCGAGCGCCTCGAGCGCTGCGGCGATGCCATCGAGCCGGTTCTCCATGACTTCGACATTAGAACATACGTACGACATTCATTCGAGTTGTCCACAGGCTCGGGTAGGTGCGTTTTGACTCGCTGCGCTCGCTCAACGACCGGGGTGCGAGCGCGAAACGCCGACCCCGTCTCTCAGCCGAAGGCGATCCGCACGACGCGCTCGACGGCGGCCAGGCCCGGCTCGAGCTCGGCGGCGGAGCGTTCGTACGTCGCGGCGGAGCGACCGTAGGGGTCGATGACGTCGTCGTCCTCGGCGGATGCCGGCGGCAGCGTGATCCCGCGCCGCCCGGCGATCGCGCCCAGAGCGGCGGCGAAGCGCTCCCGCGGTGGTGCGCCCTCCCCGGCCGTCGCGGCAGCCGTCCGCAGGTCGTCGTCGCTCAGATCGGCGGCGAGGCGGGCGAACTCGCGGGCGGTGAAAGCCTGTCGCATGCGCGAGGGGTCGAGCTCGACGACCTCGCGGCGGTGGTCGCGCGCCATGGCGAGCACGAGATCGGCCGTGCGCACGTGCACTGGGGTGAGGAAGCGGGCGCCGTGGGCGCCGACGAGCGCCGGGTCGACGCCGCGGGCGACGGCGAGGTCTGCGGCTTCGGGTGTCATCGGCATCCCGTCGCGCGCGCGAGCGCCGGCGCTGGAGACGCGCACCGGAAGGTCGGCGAGGCGAGTGGCCAGCAGCTGGGCGGCCAAAGGGGAGCGGCAGATGTTGCCGGTGCACACGGTGAGGATCTCGAGCACGCTGACTTCCGGTGTCGATAGAGCGGGGAGGGAGTGTGTGGCTCGCCGCGTGACCGGTAGTTTGGCCACGTGCCCGATCAGCTTAGCGACCCCGGTTCGTCAGCCCTCGAGGCGTCGACGCCCCCGCGCCGGTCGTCGAGCGAGCGCAACGAGCCGGAAGGCTCGGCGGCCAGCGAGACGGCAGCGCCCGGGCGCCGTCGCCGCATGCGCACCGACTGGCGTCTCGGAGGCACGGCGGTGCGCAAGTGGGACCTCTCCGTGCTGTCGGCGGCTCTCATCGGGGTCGGGCTCGGGGTGGTCGGCGGGGGCGCGGTGAGCCGCGTCGCTGCACCGTGGGCCCCGATCGCGTCGACTGTGGTGCTGTGGCTCGGTCTCGGCGCCGCGGTGGCGTTCGCGTTCGTGAGGTCGCGGCCGGCCGGGCTGCTGCGGTTTCGGCCCATCGATGTGCTGTGGGGGGTCGGGCTGGGGCTCGGTCTGCGTCTGCTGCAGGGCTGGGTGAGTGGTGCGGATGCCGAGGCCTTCCCCTCCGCGATGGCGCTCGACGGCGGGCTGCCCTCGGGGTGGTGGCTCACGGAGGCGGTTCCGGCGGGGCTGGTCGCGCCGCTGGTGGAGGAGTTCTTCTTCCGCACGGTCGTGCTGATCGCGGTGTATCAGCTGCTGCGGCGGAGTGTGGGCGGGGTTGCGGCCGGGGTGACGGCGGCGCTCGTGTCGGCGGGAGGGTTCGTGCTGCTGCACGCGACGGCGGGGACGTTGACGCTGGTCGACGGCATCCAACTCTTCGCGGTCGGCGGCACGTGCGCGCTGGTGGTCCTGCTCACGGGGCGCATCTGGGGCGCGGTGCTGACGCACTTGACGTACAACGTGTCGTATCTGGTGCTGGTCGTCGTCGGAACGCTGGGTGCCGTCGCGCCGACGGCGCCGTCGCTCGGCTGAAGCATGTCTGAATATTCGGACATCGCTTCGTGTCGGAATATCCGGACATCTTCTCGAGTCTGAATATCCAGACATGGTAGATTGTCGGGATATTCAGACATCCAGGGGGTGCTCATGGCCGGGAGGCGAATCGACGTCGAGGTGCGCAGGGCGAACGACCTCGGACCTGTGCTTGCGCGTGTGCGAGAGGAGCGCGGCATCCGTCAAGAGGACCTCGCCGACGAACTCGGCTTCGCCCGCTCGTACCTCGCAGCCTTGGAAACGGGGACTCCGGTCATTCAGTTGCGACGCCTTTTTCAGGTGATGAGAAGGCTGGGTATCCGTCTGACGGTCTCCTTCGAGCGGACGGGCACGTGAGTGGTGAACTGGACGTCTACCTCGCCGGCCACCACATTGCCACTCTGACGTCGACGTCGAACCGACGGGTCGTGGAGCTCACGTGGTCGCAAGAGGCAGATGTCGGCGACATCCGGTTGTCGGAGAGCTTCGCGCAGATCGTGGGGCTGAGCCCCGACAGGCAGCGGCTCTCGCGATTTCTCGGCGGGTACCTGCCCGAAGGGCAGCAGCGCGCCGCCATGGCGAAGCATCGCGGCATCGCTGCGGATGATCTCTTTGGCTTCTTGCGCGAATACGGGGGATCACTTGCGGGGGCGCTCGCCTTTCGCAAGGCTGACGACCAGCCAAATTACGAGTTGCTGACGCCGAAGAAGCTCGCACGTGCCTTCCGTGAGGCCTCTGCCCGATGGAACCAGGGCCTGCGTGACGACAGTCGCTCGATGATTCCCGGCTTCCAGCCGAAGGTGCTGGTCACCAAGCTGGACGACGGCCGGTGGTACCAACCCCATGGAGGCGCGCACTCTACGCACATCCTCAAGCCGCCCCGAGAAGACGCGGCGGCTCGCCTCTATGACGAGTTTTATGCTCACGAGCTGGCCCGTCACATGGGGTTGGCGTCGTTCCAGAGCGAGATCCGCAAGGTCGCGGGCGAGCCCTACCTCGCGATCGAACGATACGACCGGCGTCAGCGCGACGGCGTGGTTGAGGTGATCCACCAAGAGGACGCCGCGCAGGCGCTCGGGTTGGACTGGACGTCGGATGCCGTGAAGTTCCAGAACCAGGATCGACCGAACGACCGCTCGCACGCCTCGGCCGGCGCTATCGCTGAAGCGCTCGTCGCCCTGGACAGCGACCCGCTGCAGGGCTGGCTGCGTCAGCTGACTTTTCGCGTGTTGATCGGCGACAACGACGGACATGCGAAGAACGTCTCGATCATGCACCTACCCGGTGAAGACAGGCTCGCCGATTTGTACGATGCGGTTCCCAATCTCTTTCAGCCGGGGCGCGTCGACTTCACACTCGCGCTCTCGGTCAACCGGGTGTTCGATCATCGCGACCTCACCAAGGATCACCTGGAACGCGAGGCCGCAGCATGGGGAGGGCTCAACCCGCGAGCGATTTCGGCGACGGTGGATGACGTCTTCGGCCGATTCGAGGCGGCGCTTGAGGCGGTGCCGTTTCCCCATCAAGGTTCCCCCGATGTCGTCGCTGCTCTCCGCCGCACTCTTGAACGGCTCCGCACCGGCAAGACCATCGGCCAGTACGCCTGAGACACCAAGTTTTCACCAAAGGGATGATGAGAGGCCTCTCATCCTGCTCGTAGGCTCGGGTCTCACCGGGAGCTATCAGCCCGTCATACGTCACACATTTGACACATGCGGCTGGTACCCTCCCGACAACCGGGGGGCCGAAACCGAGATCTAGGAGGAAGCCGAAGTGTCGACCGATATTCAGGTCGATGCGACGACGGAGTCGCCTCACGACTCGACAGCATCCCGCGCGGACAGCGGCTCCATCACTGCTCCGGCCGGTGCGTCGACTCAGGCCACCAGCACCATGCGTCCCGCTGCCCCACCCTTCAATGATTGGCGTCGCCGCTTTCAGCGACGGCTGATCGTCAGCGACTTCCTCGTGCTGACCTGGGCCGTCTTCGGCGCTCAGATCGCATGGTTCGGGTTCGGAAATGCGCAGGTCGCGATGCGCGCCGACTCCCGCATCACCGACTTCTCCTACTGGGGGTTCTCCGTTCTCCTCATCGTCCTGTGGATGGGCGCGCTGTCGTGGAGTGATTCCCGCAGCTACCGCGTCATCGGCATCGGCACGAGTGAGTACGTGCGTATCGCGGTGTCGAGCTTCCGTCTGTTCGGCGTGATCGCGATCGTCGCGTTCCTGACGCGCATCGACGTCGCCCGCGGCTTCCTTCTCCTCAGCCTGCCGGTCGGTGTCGCCGTGCTCCTGTGGACGCGGTGGCTCTGGCGGCAGTGGCTGCTGTCGAAGCGCCGCCACGGGCAGTGGTCGGCACGGCTCCTCCTCGTCGGGTCGGAGTCTTCGGTGGGGCAGATCGCTCGCGAACTGCAGCGCTCGCCGCGGTCGGGGTACGTCGTCGTGGGCGCGTGTGTTCCCCACGGCAAGATCGCCGATGTGATCGAGGGCACGAACGTGCCGGTGATGGGCAGCGTCAACGCGGTGCCGTCGGCGATGCACGCCGTCAACGCCGACACCGTCGCGATCACGAGCACCGATGAGCTTCCGCCCGACAAGGTCAAGGAGATCTCCTGGGGTCTGGAGGCGGGGCGTCAGCACCTGGTGCTCGCGCCGAGCATCATCGACATCGCCGGCCCGCGTCTGCACACGCGCCCCGTCGCCGGTCTGCCGCTCATCCACGTGGAGACGCCGCGGTTCACGCGCGGTCAGCTCTTCGTCAAGCGGACCTTCGATGTCATTACGGCGTCGGTCCTCATCGTTCTGCTGTCACCGGTGCTGCTGATCGTGACGATCGCGGTGTCGTGGACCAGCGTGGGTCCTCTTCTTTATAAGCAGGAGCGCATCGGCCGTAACGGCCAGCCGTTCAAGATGCTCAAGTTCCGGTCGATGCGCGTGGGCGCCGACAAGGAACTGAAGGCGCTGCTCGAAGCGCAGGGCACGAGCGAGAAGCCGCTGTTCAAGATCAAGGACGACCCGCGCATCACGCCGGTGGGCAAGTTCATCCGCAAGTACTCGCTCGACGAGCTGCCGCAGCTGTTCAACGTGCTCGGCGGCTCGATGAGCCTGGTTGGCCCTCGTCCGCAGATCGCAGCGGAGGTGGCTCTGTACACGGATGCCGCGCGCCGGCGCCTGCTGACCCGTCCCGGCCTCACCGGCCTCTGGCAGGTGAGCGGCCGTTCGAGCCTCGATTGGGAGGATGCCGTGCGCCTCGACCTCTACTACGTCGAGAACTGGTCATTGGTCGGCGACCTGGCGATCTTGATGAAGACGGCAAAGGCTGTCATCGCGCCGGGGGAGTCGGCGCACTGAGCTTGGCTGCGACCAAAGGACACCAATGAACAACGACCTCAAGATTCGCACCTTAAGAAACGCGATCCCCCGGCACTGGATCAACCTTCAGATCCGAATCAAGAAGCTTCAGATCAGATTCTTGCTTGATCGGCGGTCCGCACGAGCCGTGTCCCGCTCGCATGCGGCGACCGCAGAGCAGAAGAGTCGAGCGCGCGTCGCAGTAGATATCAGCCCGTATCCGCTCCTCGGACATCAGGTCTCCTCATGGATCGCTGGGTATATGTGGTCGCGAGAACTAGGCGTTGCGTATCGAGGAGGCGTTGTGCCGGCTGATCGCCGGGGCCTTTTCGACTTCTCTGAGGACGAAGACCACACGCGGATGAAGGATGAGCGCCATGTGAGGGCTCTCCCCGTTCACGACGAGCGCGATGGTAAAGGTGTCCCAGTGCTATCCGACCAACTCGCAAGGATCCTAGGGCGGACAAGCCGGGGAGTAGTTCTCCGACTTCGACGTGATCCCCAGTGGTGGGATCAGATTCCTGCCGCGCCAGCAATCAGGCGGGCTCTCCTGGCTGGTTATATGGGGGAAAGCCTTCGAGAATTTGAGGCGGGAGAACCATACATCGCGCTGCATGTCCGACGTGGCGGCGACATCGACAAGACGACCACGGGTGGCGCTGATGACAACCAGTCTGTTCATCGGTGGGTCGAGGAGGACTATTACCTCTCGCTCGTCTCACAGATCAGAGATACTCCTCAACTTGCTTCGCTTCCGATTTTTGTCGTTTCAGTCGATGACCTCGGTGATTTCAGCGAGCTCGCGTCGATCGACAACCTTGAGTTTCGCGTTGACGGTGATCGTGACAGCGATCTTGTCTTCCTGGCAGGCGCCGCCGTGCTGGCGACCTCCCCGAGTTCATTCAGCTTCACAGCGGCACTAGCCTCTCGCGGGGTCGTGATCGCACGATACCCGTGGTGGCACAACGTTCCAGAAGAAGGGCGCTGGGTGCGTGCGGATGAAGCGGGAACCTTGTCGCCTGACCGACTCTCCAGTGCCCTGGCGCACGTTGGTGTCTCGTGACTTTGCAAATTCGTTATCTACTCATCTACCGGACGGAGAGGTAGCGAACGAGTGGCTGGCTTGATTGTTCATGAGTGGGTCGAGAAGACGGGCGGCTCGGAGAAAGTCGTCGATCAATTCGTGCACCAGTTCCCCGATGCAGATGTCTTCGTTCTGTGGAGCAACGATCCTGGAAGATTTGGTCAGAACCTAAGAGAGAGCTGGATCTCTCGGACGCCCTTGAGGCGATCAAAGGTGACGGCTCTCCCCTTTGAGATTCCTACTTGGCGACGGATTCCTGAGAGGAGGAGTTACGAGTGGATCTTGTCGAGTTCGCATCTCTTCGCGCACCACGCCCGCGTGCCGCGACAGCGGGATATCCCGAAATTCGTGTACGCCCATACCCCAGCGAGATACATCTGGGAACCGGACTTGGACGAGAGGGGCAGATCGGCAGCTGCTAGGGTGATATCCACAGCTATAAAGCCGCTTGATCGCATCCGTGCGCAGGAGGCTCGGGCTATCGCCACGAATAGCGAGTTCACACGTGCGCGTGCCAAAAGAACATGGCACCGCGACTCGGTAGTCATCTATCCGCCTGTGGATGTGGCGCGGATCACGTCCACGTCGGTATGGGCAGAGGCCCTAGATGAGCAGGAGCGACTTCTCCTGGAAAGTATCCAGCCCGGGTATCTTCTCGGAGCGTCACGGTTCGTTAGTTATAAGAGACTCGACCTGGTGATCGCCGCCGGTGAGGCCTCGGGAAGGCCTGTTGTAATTGCGGGAGCTGGCGGACTCAAGGGAGATATCGTACGCCGAGGCAAGGAAGCTTCGGTCCCCGTCGTAGTTGTCGAAAGTCCTCGCGACCGGCTCCTCTTTGCTTTGTACCAGCGCGCTTTCGGGTTTGTTTTCCCGGCAGTCGAGGATTTTGGAATCATGCCTGTGGAGGCAATGGCGGCAGGGACGCCCGTAATCGTCGGCCCCGTTGGCGGCGCTAAAGAGAGCGTGAATGCTGCGCAGGGGGGAGTGGTTTTGCGTGACTATAGTTCGGAGTCTCTGCGCGAGGCAGTGATCGATCTCGAGCATGTTGATCGCCGGGGCTTGCCCGCAAGAGCGGGAATGTTTTCAAATGAAGCTTTCCGAGCTCGGATCGGCGACTGGATCGCGAATGGAATTTGAGGGCGGTATGCATCAGCCCCGGAAAATTCGCGTCGCTCATGTGGACCATACTGTCGTGTCCGGAGGCGCAGAGATTGCCCTCGCGCGTCTCATAAATTCTGAACCAGGCTGGGAGCCATATCTCTTCGTTCCTCGAGGCTCGGATAGAGCCGAGATGCTTGCACGCGCGAATTTCATGGACGTAGTTGAAACTGGGCCTCAACAGAAGCCCGGTCTTGCAAGCGCCGGGTTGAGGGGTGCGTTTCGTTTTTCTGGCGCATTGGCGCGCCATGCCCTGGCGCTCACTTTGAGTCGCCGCTTTCGTTCGGTCGATATCGTTCATGCCAACTCCACTCGTGCGGCGCTCTACTCTGTGTTCGCGGCGAAGCTCTCCAGGAAACCGCTGGTCGTGCATTTGCGAGACGCGGTCTCCTCCGATTCTTTGGGCCGGATCGGGTACCGCGCCATGACGAAGCTTGTGCTTCCGGCAGCCCGCGGTGTGGTGGCTAACTCGCAGTACACCTTGGGAACAGCCCGCGAACATGTCGCGGCTGGCGTGGTTGCTCGTGTGATTCCGAGCGCGGTCGGACTGCCGAGGCGGGCGGCGCCGACTCATGAGCGCCCCGAGGTTCTGACGATCGGTATGGTGGCTCGGGTCGCAGAGTGGAAGGGACAGAGACTGGTGCTCGAGGCGTTTGCGCGCGCCTTTCAAGCTGGATCAGTCCGCCTCTCATTCGTCGGAGGAACCGAATTGGGCGGGTCCGATTATCTTCGGACGTTGCGATCTTTGGCGGATAACCTTGGCGTTTCGTCCCGTGTGGACTTTCTCGGCCAGGTGCCGAGTGGTGCAGTAGAGGCGCTGATCGACGATTTGGATATCTGCGTCCAGGCGTCGATCCGTCCCGAACCCTTAGGTCAAAACGTGCTTCAGTACCTCGCGCGGGCGCGTCCGACGGTCGTGGCCGATCGAGGGGGACCTGTGGAGTGGATCCGAGATGGTCACAATGGGCGCACGTTTCGCAGCGGGGACGTCGAGGATCTCGCGCGAGTGCTGAAGGAGCTCGAGCCAAGAGAGCAGCGCGAAGCTTTGGCGCGAGGCGCCAGTCAGACGCCGTTGCCGACCCTCGAGTCGGTGGCAGCGATGCACCAGGACATGTATGTCGAGTGCATGCGACCTTGAGAGGCTTTAGTTCAATGCAGATACGGTTTCACGTTGCGAGTCGCGAGCCCATCACACGATCCGGAGGCTTGCACAACTACGTCATCTCTCTGGCTGCGGGTCAGGCGGCGCTCGGCAGGCGTGCGCTGATTGCGCACGAGATCGGTGCGAGAGGTGCATATCGAGTCACAGGCGAAGAACCCGTGCCGGACTTTTCGGACCTACGCGAGGATGATAGCGTTCACCTCCACTTTGCTCAGTCGGCGAGACTAATTCGTCCCGCGCTGTCTCACACACGTGCCCAGCGGATCTTTCATTTCCACGGGCCATGGGCCGCCGAGGGTAGGGTGCAGGGCGACGGCCGCATGAAGCAAGTAGCAAAGGCTCTGCTCGAGCGTCGAGAATATCGACGATATGGTGCCTTCATCGTGGCGTCAGATGCGTTCGGCCGAGTGCTGGCTGAAGAGTACGGAATGGACCCGGCCCGCATCACCACCGTTTATCCAGGCGTAGATACCTCTCGATTCTCCCCGGGGAGCCGCCGGGAGGCTCGACTGCGGCTCGGGGTAGACGTCGACGCGCCCACCATTTCCTGCGTGCGCCGCCTTGAGCCGCGCATGGGGCTCTTCAATGCGATAGAAGTAGCGGCGCTTCTGCCCGACGTTCAGCTTCTGATCGCCGGCACAGGTTCTTTGGAGCGCGACCTGAGGGAGAGGGTGAAGGCTCTCGGGCTGGAGGCGAGAGTGCATCTGCTCGGGCGAGTCTCCGATGAGCAGCTGCCGGATGTGTTTCGCGCCGGAGACGTCACACTTGTGCCGACTCTAGCGCTGGAAGGCTTCGGCCTGATCGTTCTCGAGTCGATGGCGAGCGGGACTCCTGTGGTTGCCACGCGCGTTGGGGGCTTGCCGGAAGCGATGGGACCATTCAGGGTTGACTACGTAGTCGATGAGCCTACGGATGCGCATCTGATGGCGTCACTATGCTCGAGCGCCATCCGCCAGGGAGCGACGCTCGCGGCTTCGGTGCGTACATACGCCGAAACCAGATCGCTGATTGAGATGGCCAAGAGTGTCGAGGTCGTCGTAGAGGGGGCTCAGCATGCGAGGTGAGCATCCGAAGATCCTGTTCGTCGGTGATGCGTGGCTTGGCAGCAACGCCCGATCACTAGCAAATGGCTTTCGAGAAGCGGGCGCGACGACCATTCAGATCGATACGACGCCGATCTCCCGTCCGAAGCGGCTGAGTCCGTCTTGGATCTATCTGAAGACGGGCGGCCGAAGGTCGCCCGGAACCCTGGCCGCAGTGCATGAGCAGATCGAGCGACTAGCAGCCGTGGAACGCCCTGACGTCCTTTTCTGCTTTAAAACCATTCATCTCGATCAAGATAGACTTCTGGGCCTGCCGATCAGGACGAAGGTTCACTATTCTGCAGACGACGTTTCGAATCCGATAAACACGACTCCCGAATACATGAAACGCGAGCATGAGTGGGATCTCATCGTCACGACCAAGCGGCACAACGTTGACGAAGTTCGCGAGAGAACCGGTCGCGAACCCCTATTCGTGTGGAGCGCCTATGATCGCGCCTGGCATCACCCGTTCGCCCAGAACTCCGAGAGCCTTGCTTTAGTTTCCTTTATAGGGAACATGAGGCCGGATCGGCGCGATTTTATGGTGGATCTCGCGGATAAGTATGGCAAAGGTCTGCGACTTCTAGGGCCCGGGTGGAATTCGATTCCGCAGCTGCGGCGAAGTCCGGCGTTCGTTGGTCGCGGCGTGTACGGTGAGGATTTTTCGCGTGAGGTGGCAAGGTCACGAGCGCATCTGATCTTACTCAATTCGGATAATCGGGACACGCATACTTGTCGATCATTCGAGGTTCCGGCCGCAGGCGGACTATTCGTTGGTCAACGGACATCTGAGCATCAGCAATTGATTGACGATGGCGAGACAGGTTATCTGTTCGACAATGCTGATGAGCTCCACGATATAATCGATCGAGTTTCTTCTGAGCCGGAGAAATCGGCGAAGATTGCTTGGCGCGGTTACAAGCATATAGCAAGCGCAAAGAATGACTACCGCGCAAGGGCAGAAGAGATTCTTCGGCACCTCGACTATGGCGGCGGGATGCGCGCATGACCCAATTAGCAGTCACTACAATCCTCCTAGCAAGTCTTACTCTCGTTGGCCTGCTCTATTCAGGAATCCCTAGGTTGCTGATCTGGGTGCAGGTTGGGTATTGGGCTGTTTCATACGTGATCCGCCCCGCGATCCTCCTATACGTCGTACCCGCGCCGCGGCTGGGAGACTCTGTGGCCGATCCGCGCCTGGCTCTGGATGCGTACACTGCCGCTCTATCGGAGGTGCTGACGATTGTCGATATTGGGCTCGGTATCTACCTCGGGACTCTGATATTAATCCGAGCAATTTTTAGGCACAGGATTAATTCAGTTTCCGTCGGCGGAGCTCGATCCGTGCCGGGGCTTTTTGCAACCCTAGGAATCAGCTGGATTATTGGTTGGGTGGGACGGATTGGGGTTGTGGCCGGAGGAAGCAACGCTTTCCTCGATCTTCTTGGATACTTCGCTGTCGCGGGCGCATTCGGATTGCTGCTACGACTTCCGGCTACAACGCGTGCATCCCGGATTATCCTCGTAGTGGTTGCTTCTTCGGAGGTCTTGTGGGCAGTCGCTTCAGCGTCCAAGACGCCGCTAATGTCTACGGCCCTGGCGCTCCTGCTCCGCATATTCGTCATTGGTGACGGGCGTAGAGGGGTCAAAGTCGCGGCGATTCTGGGCGTGACGCTTTTGATGTTCCCGCTCATTCAGGCCCTCAAGATCGACGCACGGGTAGGGGGTGAACTATCCGCGGTGGATGCTGCTTACCCGATTCTGGTGCGGCCATTCTTGAGTCTCGTGCGACGCTTCGATCTTCTTAGTGCCGCAACTGACGCCATGTATCTTGGTCCGGGGAACTGGATCTCCGTCGAAGACTTTTGGGGCAGAGCGCTTGCTGCTTTCGTTCCCACCCCGCTATTGCCCGGTCAGAAGACATTCGCTGGTCAAGCGTGGGCGGATGAGGTGCGTTCGTTCTCTACCGGTTCACTTGGCGGCGGCGTTTCGCTCGCAGACGGCTTTATCGCCGAGGGGTGGGCTCTCGCTGGCGTCTGGGGGATCGTTTTGGAATCTGTTGTGCTAGCAGCTCTGCTCTTTTTTGCGGCATGGGCCGTTGCGCGTGGGACGCCAGCGCTGGTGGGCCTAGGGGGGTGCTTGCTCACCTACCCGATCTTGTTCGAGCGCGGCATGCTGGGGAGTTTCAGTGTTCTGGGCAAGTCTCTGCAGGCTGCACTTATCATCTGGCTGATCGGGCTCGTGGTTTCCGAGCTGGCCCGTCGGTCGGCACGTCAGCAAGCCATCTTGACGAGAGGATTGCCAGCGTGAGGTTCAGTTCCCTCTGGTCATTACTTAGGGACTCGGGCCTCGTGCTAGTCGGCCGCTACGGCCAATATATTGTCGCGCTCATCTCGATACCAATCGTCGCTCGTTCACTTGGGGTCGAGGGCTTCGGTCAGTATGCGGTGGCGACCGCGGGCGGCTTCTTCGGTTCGTTAGCGGTCGATCTGGGCCTATCAAGCGTGCTCGCTAGTGACTATGCCAGAGGCGAAGTTCGCGGGCGGTCTCGCACAACCTACATAGCTTTGCGCTTCGCAGTATTGCTTATTCTTGTGGCTTTGCTCGTCGCGGCGCTGTTGTTGAATCTCTCCTACACCAGCTTAGTTCTGGCCGGTACAGTCATGGGTGGTATGTCTTCCGTCGGAGAGGACTGGCTCTTAATCGGTTCTTCGAGGTACATGTTTCTCGCCATCAGTCAGTTGGCTGTTAGATTGGCGTCGCTGGGGGGGCTTGTATTTGTGCTGCCCGCGCACCCCTCCGTTTGGATTGCTGTCTGGATACTTGCAGTCGCTAATCTGGTAGGGGCCGCTCTCACCTGGACCGTAACTTGGCGTCTCGTTCCCTTTTGGCCTCCTACTTTGGAGGAGGCGGGCGTGCTCCTGCGGATAGCGGTGCCGGTAGTCGCCAGCCGCGCACTCGGTGTCGCGAGCAATCAGGGTCCTACCCTCGGCTTTTCTGCGTTCATCGGTCCACAAGTGTTCGGGCTTTTCGCTGCTTCCGACAAACTTGTGCGCGCGGCGCAGTCCTCAATGGATGCTTTGAGTATCGCTCTGATTCCAAGGTTGGGCCGTGCTGCCGGGCGCTCGGGCGATGCCTTCGCCTCCCGTGTACGGCGATCGGTGCTCCTTGCTATGGCCCTCGGTGCAGCAGGGGCAGCCACGCTTACGGTGCTGGCGCCGTGGGGTGTGCCGTTCTTGCTCGGTTCTGAATTCACCGGAGCCGTGCAGGCCCTACAAATTCAGGCGTGGTCGCTGCCTGCTGCCGGCGTAACATCCGTATGTCTTGGCGCGGTGCTGATCACGGCGAAGGACTATCGCGGGATGCTGATCGTAAGTCTTGCGGGCCTCGGTGCGCTGCCTGTCGGTCTTGCGGTCGGTGCGATGTTCTCCGATACGCCGGTGGCGCTGGCTGTAGGCGCATTGATCGTTGATTGGACGCTTTCGTGCGCGGCGCTCTTGCGTACTTGGGTTCGCCATGGGGGTAGCGCGCTTGAAAAATCATAGTTCTCAGAGGCGAAAGATGGCGAGTTCCTGCTTGACAGGCTGTCGTCGATCCCTGTGCTCATTCGTGCGCCCTTTACCTCATGCTGAAATATTGATCCGTTAAGCGCGCTTTGCCGAACATTGAGAGTGGCGCATTCTCGTCCAGCCAACAATCCCGGGAGAGTAGTTATGAAGCTGTCAGTCATCGGTTGTGGTTACCTCGGCGCGGTGCATGCTGCGGCCATGGCGTCGATCGGTCATGAGGTCGTCGGCATCGACGTCGACCAGCGCAAGATCGACGCGCTCTCCAAGGGACAGGCGCCGTTCTTCGAACCCGGCCTGCAGGAGATCCTCACGGCCGGCATCGCGGCAGGAAACCTCCGCTTCACCACTGACATGGCCGAAGTCGCGGGCGCGAAGGTCCACTTCGTCGGTGTGGGAACCCCGCAGCAGAAGGACAGCTACGCCGCCGACCTCACGTACGTCAACGGCGCGTTCGACGGACTGCTGCCGTACCTCGCGCCCGGCGACATCGTCGCCGGAAAGTCGACCGTCCCTGTCGGCACCGCGGCGAGTCTTGCGCCGCGGGTTTCGGAGACCGGCGCGACACTCGTCTGGAACCCGGAGTTCCTTCGCGAGGGTTACGCGGTGCAAGACACCGTTGACCCCGACCGCCTCGTCGCGGGCGTGCCGGCAGGAGAAGAGGGTGAGCTCGCGGCATCCGTGCTGCGTGAGGTCTATCACCCCTCCGTCGCCAAGGGCACGCCGTTCATCG
Source organism: Microbacterium sp. AG790 (assembly GCF_003634765.1). NCBI lineage: Bacteria > Bacillati > Actinomycetota > Actinomycetes > Micrococcales > Microbacteriaceae > Microbacterium > Microbacterium sp. AG790. The sequence goes on along the minus strand of NZ_RBWZ01000007.1, from coordinate 1,137 downwards.
TCACCGACTATGCGACCGCCGAACTCGTCAAGGTGTCGGCGAACGCCTTCCTCGCGACCAAGATCAGCTTCATCAACGCGATGGCCGAGATCGCCGAGGTCACCGGCGCCGACGTCACCCAGCTCGCCGACGCCATCGGCCACGACGCGCGCATCGGTCGTCGCTTCCTCGGCGCCGGCATCGGCTTCGGCGGTGGGTGCCTACCGAAGGACATCCGTGCGTTCTCCGCTCGCGCGGAAGAGCTCGGGCGCGGTGAGTCCGTCGCGTTCCTGCGTCAGGTGGACGAGATCAACCTGCGCCGTCGCGAACGCGCCGTGCAGCTCGTCGTCGAGGGTCTCGGCGGCTCGGTGTTCGAGAAGAACGTGACCGTGCTCGGCGCGGCCTTCAAGCCGCACTCCGACGACATCCGCGATTCCCCCGCCCTCGACGTCGCCGTGCGCCTGCACGGACTCGGCGCGAACGTCACCGTGACCGACCCGGCCGCGATCGAGAACGCCCGCCGCATCCACCCGCAGCTCACCTATATCGAAGACCGCGACGACGCCATCCGCGATGCGGACGCGCTCGTGCTGGTCACCGAGTGGGACGAGTACCGCCGCCAGCTGCCGCCGGAGCATGCATCCTCGCTCGCGCGTGGACGCGTGGTCATTGATGGTCGCAACGGGCTCGACGCGGCGGCGTGGCGTGAGGAGGGATGGACGTATTACGGGATGGGGCGGCCGTAGGGCTCACGCGCGACGCGAGGCGTGCTGAGCCCGCAGCGGCAGGGGACTGCGCCGCCACCAGCCGTGGCGTGCTCGGAGAACGTCTCTGGGCGAAGTGGGCATCCGCTCGAGAATGTGCTCCTCGAGCCGTGCGCGACGTCGCTCGAGCCGCTTGAGCATTCCCCGGTCCGCGTGTGCAAAGACCGACTGAAATGCTCCTGCGCCGAAGAGCGAACGACGCGAAGCGCTGGTCGCCTCAAGCAAATACCACACAGCCACCGCGCCAAATAATGCGCTGAGCGTGAGTTCCCCTGATGAAGGATCATGAATCGCGCCGAGGAGCCTGACCCGCTTTTCCGGACGGGTTGTTTGTGTTGATCATGCCGCGGTTGCGGCGGGGATGTGAAGTCGTTCGAACTCCACGGGGCTGAGG